>CBFICR010000028.1:0-35415 GCA_965661105.1 Pseudohongiellaceae bacterium
AAAGAAAAAGGTGAACAGGTACTTGAGTTCAGGATGGCTATTCACAGCGGTGATATCTTTCTGGCACCAGGTCTTTTCAGTGATAATGTAAAAGAGTGTGGAATGCTTGGAAAAACCATAGATATCGCGTATTTCCTCTGTAAAAAAAGTGCACCCAATCAGTTAATAATTAGCGATTCTGCCTGTTCACAGGCCATGCAGTTTGAACAATTCGAAACTGCAGGACAGAATGAAATCAGCATGCCCGCTGACAACGTTTCATTTATGGCATATATTCTGTCAAACAACTTTGCCGGCGAAAAGGAATTGATACGAAAGCAATGCGATCACATCCTTGGAACAACGAAAATAACTGACCAGGCACACTGACAGGCAAAGGATACGTTCCGGAAGTTGAACTCAATACATGGCGCTCTCAATATAACGCATATTTATTTAAAAGGATTATGACAGTCGCCCACTATTATCGATGACACTTTATAACCATATCCCTGATATATCGATACTCCAGATAAAAGGGCAACACGATAATAAGCACAGGCGCGCAAGGAAAGCACAATGGAAGATAGTATAAAAGTTGGCCACCCATTTTATTTCCCCACCCAGGTGATCATGGTTGATGACGATCCTGATTTTCTTGATGGCATCAGCCTGATGCTTGATAAAAACCTCAGCTATCGACTGTTTCAATCGGCCTCTGAAGCACTGGACTATGCTAACAATTCGCACAAACAGGTTAGGCTGCAGGAACGTTGTTACAGCAATTACAAAACCGGGCCCCAGGATTCCGATTCACTTTCCCATGTGGATATCGGCAGACTTTATGAAGAAATTTATAACGGCAATCGATTCCAAACCAGCTCAACAGTGGTGGTAGATTATTCGATGCCTGAAATGAATGGGCTGGAATTTTTAATGGAACTAAAAAATCCATTTATCAAAAAAGTACTGTTAACCGGTCAGGCAGATACGGAACTGGCGATCAAGGCGTTTAACAAACAGCTTATTGATCAGTATATAGACAAGCATGATCCGCGCCTGAAGAATGTGCTTAATTCAACTATCTCGGTTTTTTCAGAGCAATATTTTCGCAGCAGCTACAAGCTGATAACAGATCCTATTATTGCTTCCCATCATGATGCTTTTTTAACCGATGCGAAATTCCAGGAATATTTCCATGACTTGCGATTGAAAACCCAGTGCATGGAATATTATATGATCGATCAACCCCATACGGGCTATCTTATGATTGATAAAAAAGGCAGAAAACGTGGCTTAATTGTTTATAGCGAACAGGCTCTTAAGCAGCACATTATTCTCCTTAAGGAATTGAATGTCTCCGACAAACTAATCAGCGAAGTTATACAAGGAAACTATATTCCTGCTTTCGATGAAGCTGAAGTTGCCGAGGAACTTACTGCTGAACACCCATTTATTAAAGAGTGGGAAAATTATTATCATCCCGCAATCAAAATTAATTCAGCAAGCAATTATTACGTTGCCATGCTTGCGCAGGAAGATCTTCCCGAATGCTACCAGGGGAAAGTTATTCCTTATGCCGACTTTATTGAAAATAATTCACTTAACCGGGAAATACTGCATTAGCATAATTTTTTCAGGTTGCCGGCAAATCAATGGTGAATTCGGCATATTCACCTGATTCAGCGACGCAGGTTATATCTCCATCAAAACTGCGTATTGTGCGCCGGCAAAATGCCAGCCCGACACCGGTACCATCAGTTCGGGTTGTAAAAAACCCGTCGAATATCCGACTTAGCACCTGCCTGTCCATGCCTTCTCCGGTATCACGAAAAATTATGCGGTTTACTCCCTTGCCAGGTTTTAGTTCAATTGTAATCTGGCCTTTCAGTGCTGAGTTTATTGAGTAAAGTGCATTTTTCAGTAGATTAAAGATGACAAAAATAAACAGGTTATCCAAACCCAGAAAATAGAAATCATGCTTTAGCAAAAGTGATACCTTGTCACGTTCTCCGCGCTTGAACGGATAACGATCCAGGGCTTGATGAATAAGATCTGCAGCGGAATAGATGCTGTATTGTGACTTGTCCACCGTATTATCCCTGAGATTCATCAACAGCATATCAATTACGCTATTTGCCTGGTCAACCATTAGGGCAATTCTCTCGGGGGTTTTTTCCAGAGTATTCAGATGTTCTTCACGGATAGCCTGAACAGTATCAGGATTGTCAGCGATATGGTCTCGATATGTCTGCACTAATAGCGGCAAATAGGAATCAATACCATCCATACTGGCCCTGACTCCCGACAAGGGGGTTCTCATCTCATGAGCGATATTGGCGCTTAAATCCTGCATTACCTCCATTTTTTCTTCATAATTTAATTCTGTTTGCTGCATGATTGCGTCGAAGTCCTTGTCCTGATCAAGTATCGCCGCCATTTGCACGGCGAAATAATCAAGAATCCTGAAGTCATATTCCTTAACGCTATGTTCAAGATCTCCAAGCATTAACAGCATTTGGTTGACCACAAAATAATGTACAGGAACAAATCCTATCCCCATACTCCACTCTAGCGATTCTCTGCTGACAGGAGTACGAAGAAAAATATATTTGCAATCAAAATCAAGGGCCCTGGTATAAACGGGGGAGCATAATAGAGGCGCACGAATTTTTTTGTATTGCTTAAGAACGCCCAGGTCACGGATACAGACCAGCTTTTCCTTGCCACCAGCCTGGGCAAGCCATTCCACTGTCGCGTTTAAATTATCTTTATTGACCAGTTTGGCTGATGAAAAATGTGCGGCAAGATTACCGGGGTTATTCGCAGAAATAATAAACGCCCAACAAAAACCAACAACTTCTTCGCCACGGAAAACCATACTTATTATATTTATTCTGTCTTCATCGGCTTTGAAGTACTTTTCCAGCTCTTCCTTTGCAGATTCTGCCGACCAGTTTTCGTACCACTTTTCACGTGCAAGTCTGGCATAACAATGAGCCATGGCATCAAGTACAGAATCATCTATTTGGCTGACCTGCTCTCCAACATACAAACTTATGCGGAATTCGTTGCCGGCCAATCGCGACAACATTTTATTAAGACGGGATAAACTAACAACGGTATGAGGAGAAGAATTTTCTTTACGCCCAAAAGCAGCCTCACCTGTAGACTCAGGTGCGCTTTCTTTTTCAGGCGGGGATTCAATACCCTGCCGATTCATTGTTTCATCAATATCTGCCAAGAGAGACTGACTCCAGAACCAGGCGACATAATTCGACCTGCTTCAATAAACATACTGGACGGCAAAGGATACTGAAAAAAGTGGCAATAAGCCAAAAGCTGAATTCAGACTACCTTATTTATCCTGTACTTCCACCTTATCGACTTTCTGAAATCCCCGTGGCAGCTTGTTGCCCCGCCGACCTCTTTCGCCCCGATAATGTTCAAGATCTGACAAAGGCAAATTGATATAGCGTTTACCCGAATGAACGGTCAATATTTGACCTTCCTTGAGCACTGTAACCGCAACAACAAACTCAACTCTTTCTGCAACCCGGGCTGAAGGAATATTAATAATCTTGTTACCTTTGCCCTTGGCCAGTTCAGGCAGCTGGGATAATTTGAACATCAGCATTCTGCCTTCATTGGTAATACTGACTACTTCACAATTTTCCAAATCATTTACTGGCGCAGGCGACAACACTTTGGCGCCTTTAGGTAATGAAAGTAATTGCTTGCCAGCCTTGTTCTTGCTAACCAGATTTTCCAGTTTGGTGATAAAACCATAACCGGCATCTGAAGCTACCAGACAAAGCTCATTCGGATCGCCAATCACCAGACCTTCAAAGCTTGCCCCGGATGGGGGCTTAACCCGGCCAGAAAGTGGCTCACCCATACCTCTTGCTGAGGGCATTGAGTGCGCAGCCAGTGTATAGGCACGTCCGGTAGAATCCAGGAACATGGCATTTTGATTACTCTTGCCTCGAGCACTGAGCTTTAATTTATCGCCTGATTTATAGGCCAGGGTCGATGCATCCACATCGTGACCCTTGGCAGCGCGCACCCAGCCGCCTTCGGAAAGAATGATCGTCACTGGCTCTGTCGAAATCAGCTCTTCTTCCCTGAAGGCCTGGGCTTCTTCCCTGATTACCAGTTCAGAACGGCGCTCATCACCATAGGTCTCGGCATCTTCCTTGATTTCTTTTTTAATCAACGTTTTCAGTCGGGCTTTTGAGCCCAGCAGACCTTCCAGCGTCTCTCTTTCTTCAGCCAGCTCTTTTTGTTCGCCCTTGATTTTCATTTCTTCCAGCTTGGCAAGATTACGCAAACGCAAATCAAGAATTGCTTCCGCCTGAATATCAGTGAGACTAAACCGTTTCATCAACACTGGCTTGGGCTTGTCTTCAGTTCGAATAATCTCTATCACTTCATCTATATTCAGGAACGCGATAAGTAATGCATCAAGAATATGTATTCGGGCATTGATCTTGTTGAGACGATATTCGAGACGTCGCGTGACCGTAGCTGTTCTGAACTCAAGCCATTCCTTGAGCAAACTGACCAGCCCCTTGACCTGTGGCTTGCCGTCAATTCCAATCATGTTGAAATTCACCCGGTAGCTTTTCTCCAGATCGGTCGTGGAAAACAGATGCGCCATAACGGCATCAACATCAATACGGTTGGATCGTGGCACGATAACAATACGGGTTGGATTTTCATGATCAGATTCATCACGCAGATCAACTATCATCGGCAGTTTTTTCTTTTGCATCTGCGCTGCGATTTGTTCCAGTATCTTGGTGCCGGATACCTGGTAAGGCAGCGCGGTGATAACAATATCGCCATGCTCCTTCATATAAACCGCACGACCTTTAATCATCCCACGCCCTGTTTCATAGAGCTGATTAATTTCTTCTTTCGGCGTTATTATTTCTGCACAGGTAGGAAAATCGGGACCCTGCACAAACTGGCATAAATCCGCCACCGTTGCTTTAGGATTGTCGAGCAGGTGAATACAGGCTTGCGCAACTTCTCGTAAATTATGGGGTGGAATATCAGTTGCCATGCCCACCGCAATACCACTACCGCCATTCAAAAGCACATTAGGCAGGCGTGCGGGAAGAATAATGGGCTCTTCCAGTTCACCGTCGAAATTCAACTTCCAGTCAACAGTTTCCTGGCCAAGCTCCGCCAGCAGGACATCGGCATAGGCCTGCATTTTGGATTCTGTATAGCGCATTGCTGCGAATGATTTCGGGTCATCCGGAGAACCCCAGTTACCCTGACCATCAATAATCGGATAACGATAGGAAAAGGGTTGTGCCATCAGCACCATAGCTTCATAGCAGGCAGAATCCCCATGGGGATGGTACTTACCAATGACGTCACCGATAGTACGCGCTGATTTCTTGTACTTTGCCGTGGATTTGAGCCCCAGTTCCGACATCGCGTAAACAATGCGGCGCTGCACAGGTTTCAGGCCGTCGCCAATATGTGGCAGCGCCCTGTCGTTAATGACATACATGGAATAATTCAGATAGGACTGCTCGACAAATGTTCGTAGCGCCATCTGTTCCTTGCCATCTTCGTTCAATGTGATCAGGTCGGTCATAAACTTATAATTTCCCCTATTACTTTCAGTAATAGTTAATCATTCAAATTCCGAGTCTCAAGTTACAAGTCTCAAGCCGCAAACGACCCTTGCGACTTGCTGCTTGTAACTTGCGACTATTCTAAAATTTCTGCGAGGTTGCCGTATTTTTCCAGCCACTGCTTGCGATCCGGGGAGCGCTTCTTGGCCAATAACATATCCATCAGCTCATCGGTTTTCTCTACCTGATCAACATTCAGCTGAACCAGCCTGCGCGTGTCCCTGTTCATGGTGGTTTCGCGAAGCTGTAGCGGGTTCATTTCACCCAGACCCTTGAAGCGCTGAACATTAGGCTTACCTTTCTTGTTTTCAGCGGCGATACGGTCGAGTACACCGTTTTTCTCATCTTCATCAAGTGCATAAAAAACCTCTTTCCCCACATCGATGCGGTACAGAGGCGGCATTGCCACATATATATGGCCGGCATCAACCACCGGGCGAAAATGTTTCACGAACAGCGCGCTGAGCAGGGTGGCAATATGCAGGCCATCAGAGTCTGCGTCTGCCAGGATGCAGATCTTGCCATAACGCAGACCGGTCAGGTCATCAGAGGCTGGATCCACGCCCATGGCAACGGATATGTCATGAACTTCCTGTGATGCCAGAATTTCGCCGGAATCAACTTCCCAGGTATTGAGTATCTTTCCACGCAAGGGCATGACGGCCTGGGTTTCCCTGTCTCTTGCCTGTTTCGCCGAGCCTCCGGCAGAGTCACCTTCCACCAGAAATAATTCCCCGGCCTCAACATCCTGGGTGCTGCAGTCTGCCAGTTTGCCAGGTAATGCCGGCCCCGCAGTGACTTTCTTGCGCACTACTTTTTTGCCTTCGCGCATCCTGCTTTGTGCATGGTGAATGCACATCTCGGCGATCTCCAGCCCCTCATCAGTATGCTGGTTCAACCAAAGTCCGAAGGAATCCTTAACCACTCCGGAAATAAACACGGCACTTTGTCGCGAAGAGAGTTTTTCCTTGGTTTGACCGGCAAACTGCGGGTCTGCCATTTTCGTCGACAGGATGTAACAACATCGCTCCCAGATATCATCAGCACTGAGCTTAACGCCTCTTGGCAGAAGATTTCGATACTCACAAAACTCCCTGATAGCTTCCAGCATGCCGGTTCTGAAACCATTAACGTGGGTACCACCCAGCATCGTTGGAATCAGGTTTACGTAACTCTCCGTGATCAACTCACCACCTTCTGGCAGCCATAACACAGCCCAGTCCACGGCCTCATCATTTCCCTGCATGGACCCGGTAAAGGGTTCCGCCGGGATACTCTCAAAGCCCTTGGTGGATTGAATCAGGTAATCGGTAAGGCCATCTTCGTAACACCACTCTTCACTTTGTGCCTTGTCTTCCTTGACCGTAAGATCTTCGAAAATCATATGGAGACCGGGACACAGGACAGCCTTGGCCCGTAGCACGTGAATCAGGCGGGGAATGGATATATTGGGGGAATCAAAATACTTGGGGTTCGGCGAAAACCTGATGGTGGTCCCGGTGTTACGCTGTCCCACCTTGTCGATAACTTTTAATGATGTCTTTTTCTCGCCATCGGCAAATGTCATCTGGTGTAAATTGCCGTCACGCTTAACAAGGACTTCCAGCTCACTGGAGAGCGCGTTGACCACGGAGACGCCAACCCCGTGTAAGCCACCGGAAAATTTGTAATTGTCATTATTGAATTTGCCACCCGCGTGAAGCCGGGTAAGAATCAGCTCAACGCCGGAGACTTTTTCCTCAGGATGAACATCCACCGGCATGCCGCGACCATCATCAGTAACCTCAACAGTACCATCCTTGTGCAGGGTTACCTTGATATTACGGGCATGACCCGCCAGCGCCTCATCGACACTGTTATCGACCACTTCCTGCACCAGGTGATTGGGCCGGGAGGTATCTGTATACATACCGGGCCGCCGTCTGACGGGGTCAAGCCCGGTCAGGACTTCAATGGAATCTGAGGTATAGTCTTTACTCATGCTTGTTTTGCTTTCCTGAACTGTGAATCAATTAGTTAAATACTTTTTGTTAAATACTATGAATCGTCGCCATGGTTTCCTGACAAAGCGTGCCATTTTCGGCAAACTCCAGTATAGGCGCAATCATGTTGTCAAAGCCTTCAAAGCGATGACTGCCACCTTCCTGAACCACTTGCAGCGATCCGGCATAACGCTCCAGGGCCAGATGATAGTCAAGCACTTCATCACCGGTCTGCAGCAACAGCAGGTAGTTTTGTGGATGTTGCAGAGGATCAATGTCCAATGATTCCAGAAACACACCATAGTCACGGGTGAACTCATATTCTTCACCGGTATACAGATTCTTTTGTGGCCCGAGAAACCCCTCTCCCAGGTTTTTAACCGGTGATACGGCCGGGTTCACCAAAGCCGCTCGGCAACCATATTTTTCTGCCAGGTATGTGGCGTAATACCCACCCAGTGAACTGCCTACCAACAGGTATGGCCCATCTCCAGCATCACTTATCAACTTTTCCAGCTGGCCAATGGCAATTTCAGGGTTATGGGAAAGTGCAGGCACTTGAAGATTGAACGCATTGAACTGTTTACAGTAGGTAATAAAATTCCGGGCTTTTTCAGAGGCAGGTGAGCTGTTAAATCCGTGAATATAGATAATAAGCGGCAGGCTCGATTTCATCGTCTGATTATACGATGAATCACTCTTTTGGGTGGAAAGTTATTTAAGAAATCAGGGAATTTTTTATATTTAATTGCAGACCAGAGTCGTCATATTATTTTGATCAATCCTGTCAATATCCGGTACTGTCAAAATCAATGTTATAGGATTTATCTTCTATTCGCTCAACTCCTGAGTTGATAGTGCCGTCCGGATCGAGATCAAGCCAGCGATAGCCGGGATTTTGATTATCGATAGTAAATTCATCATTATCTGGATGGAACTGAATGCAGGTAGAGGGCGTTGCCATAATTTTAACCCCGTTGCGCCGGTCTTCGAATTCCTGATGAATATGCCCGTAAAGAATGCCTTTCACATGAGAATATTTATCAGTAATGGCAAACAGCTCATCGCTGTTTTTCAGGCTGTGTTGCTGCAACCAGGCTGCTTTAACTGGCAGGCAATTATGATGCACGCAAATAAGTACATGAGAGTTAGTGCGCTCGCTATCCGCCAGCTCAAAGTCCAGATCTGCCAATTCTTTTTGGTCAAGTAGTCCGTAGACCTGCCCTTCGACACTGGAATTCAACATGATAATGCGCCAGTTACCCAGCTGAACTGAGCGGCTCAGATGAATACTGTTCTGATCCAGCACCTGTTGCATCTGGCTGCGAATATCATGGTTTCCGGGTATCCAAAGCTGAGGAGCATCCAATGGCGATAAGGCATCAATAAAATGGTGGTATGCCTCAATAGAGGAGTCCTGGGTTAAATCACCAGTACAAAGAATACATTCAATGTTCTGCTGCTGAGCGACAACAAGCGCAACGATATCTTTCAGAGTCTCATATGTGTTGAGACCATCAAAAATAGTGCTCCGATCAGCAAATAAATGCGAATCGGTGATCTGGACCAGGCGAAAGGTCTGATTATTATTTTCTTTCAGGACTTCAGCCAACTTGATTTACTCTCACACACTGTCCCCGTAACATATGAAAAACATAGTCTGCGTTGCTCTTATAACTTCAACCTATCCTGAATCAGGAGCCAGCAGTTATTAGCAGGTCAGCTTTTCCAAATATAGTTCATCCGTATTGCTCAAGCCCTCATTGATGCAAAGGTTCAGCCATTCTGCCAAAAACAGATTGAGCTGTTCTTTTTCATCACATTGATACATATGAGGATTGGGTACCGGATATACCGCCTTGAAATACTTGTGATTCTGGTAACTGGTAACTTCGGCTGTTTTAGCATCGTGATAAACACGAATTATCATTTCAGGCGAACTGAAATGTGCTGCACTGTTACCGCCCTCATCTTCAATTATTTCATTTACTTTTTCTAATTGTTCTAATTCTAATTCTTCTTTATTTTGTAGTTCTGTTTTTTTTACCGGAGTATTGAAAGCCCGTCCATACTTTTTAGGTTTGTCCTGATTTGCCGGAGAACATATTTGCCGAATAGAAATCGTGCTGGTGTACTTGAATTCCTCAAGCACGTTGAGGCTAACGGATATTTTCTCACTGTTATCGTCAAGGCCAAGGCCTGGCAGCTCAAAAATACGCTGATTCATTGAACGGGTATTACCAAGTAATTTAAGCAAACGAATATAGTTGGCATCACAAACTGCCATCTGTTCACTTAAATCAATTGTGTAGCTTTTTAATTTCATTCAAATTTCAGCCAACTTTTAACTATCTATCAACCATCCAACAGCCATCAGCCATCAGCCATCAGCCAACCAAACAACCATCAGGCAATTTTCAACTGTCTTTTAATCAACTTTCACAACTTTCAACCTGGCACTTCAGCTTGCTTCAGGCAGTTAACAGGCACTCTGTTGAAATACTCAATAATCCGACTTGCCTCGCCTCACCATATCCAAATAAAGGAGATATAACAAGAAGCGATTCCACGGCTTTCAGAGGCTGGTACAGGCTGAGAAAAGACCCGCCTACACGATCAAAAATCATGCTGCTGAATCTGCCATTGTCTACCACAAGAAGCAGGAACCACGACACTTTGGCGTGGCCGTAACAAGCCCCTATTATGCAGAATTTCCCTGCTATTGATACTGAAAATATCCTTGCTGGCGCGCTCTTTTTCCATACCCGGAATATCGCATTCGCACATGCCTTATTGTTTTATAGTTTGTTACAATATTGCGCCGTAAACCCGTCGAAAATACACTGTGGTGTTCACAAGACTGGGAGCAGGAGATGTGCTTTTGCAGAGCAGTCTTCAACTCCCCGGATCATGCAACTTGCAATCCATGTTCAGCAAAACATATGGGGCTACCCCGCAAACCATGCTTTACTGTATAAAATCATGGCAGTTGTTTATAAAGTCCGGTCAATGGCGCCATTACCAATACCCGGGAAACCATGCCCGGGACGGGAAGCTTTGTGGAAGAAATATTGATCAATTGGAAGAAGGCTCACGTAGAACTCTTTTTCCTGCTTGACATAACAATGAAAAAAACAGAAACTGACTGACCAGTCAGTCAACTCTTTTGCTTTCTAGCAGGATTGCAAATTATATAGAGTATTCATAGTGTTAACTTATTTGCTCGAGGGACGAGAAATGATGGGCGGCAATAAAAAATCACAACAGGAATTTAAACTGACCAGAGTAGCGACAGGTCTGGACAGGCTTCTTGGCAAAGCACTGGCCTGCATGATACTGGCCCTGCCCTTTTCAACAGTTCAGGCGGATGATCTGGCCCAGATATTTGAACTGGCCGCCAGCAATGACCCTGAAATCCGTCAGGCAAGAGCTACCTATAATGCCTCCCATACCACCATTGATCAGGGTCGCTCTTTCCTGTTACCCAGGGTGACTGTCGGCGGGTCCACCAGTCGTGATACATCCGGCCCGGCTGTAGCGACCGCTTTTGGAGATCCCCACAGTTTCCAGAATGGCTTTAATACCAAAGGCTATAATCTCAGTATTAACCAGGCATTACTTAATTTTGAAGCCTGGTATGCGTACAAATCTGCAAAAAACACCGATCGGCAGGCCGCTGCCAATCTCGCCCAGGCCGAGCAGCAATTAATCCTCAAAGTGGCTACGGCCTATTTCAATGTTCTGCGTTCACAGGATAACCTGGCCTCTTTCCAGGCTGAGGAAGATGCAGCGTCACGCGTACTGGAGCAAACCCGGGAACGTTTTGAAGTGGGGCTGATACCCATTACCGATGTCTATGATAGCCAGGCAAATTATGACCTGGCTCGTGTAAATCGTCTGGTAGAAGAAAACAATCTGAATCAGACCCTTGAGGCTCTGGAAGCCATTACCGGTCGTCCTCACAGTAACCTGGAAAGTCTGAATAGTGACTTCCCCATTGAATCGATAAACCCGGACTCCCTCGAGGCATGGGTAAATTTGGCCATGGACAATAATCTGGCAATCAAGTCGGCAGAATTTGACTATGCTGCCAAGCAGGAAGACGCCAAATCAGCCCGTGCCTCCATGTTTCCCACCCTGGAAATTAATGCCGGTTATGGCTGGAATCAGTCTGCCAATCCCTTCAGCTTTTTCCCGGCGATTGCTTCCGAGCGTACCAATATTACGCTGAACTTTTCCTACCCCCTCTATGCTGGCGGGCTCAATGGTGCCCGTAAAAGGCAGGCTTATTACACACGCGATGCCAGTGAGGAAGCGCTTTTAAAAACCCAGCGTGATAGTACACAAAGCACCCGTAACAGCTATCGTAGTGTAGAAACCGATGTGCTTGCCGTTCAGGCACGCGCCCAGGCAATAATTTCTGCGGAAAGCGCTCTGGAAGCAACCGAAGTTGGCGCTGAAGTTGGTACCCGAAATGTGGTCGATGTGGTGCTGGCCCAACGCACGCTGTTCCAGACCCGCCGTGATTATGCCAATGCCCGCTATAATTATGTGATTAATACCCTGACCCTGAAACAGGCGGCCGGTATTTTAAGTCCACAGGATGTCATTGATTTAAATAACTGGCTGGAATAATCAGCATAAATTAGTGACTGGCGGCTTTTCTTAGCGCCAGCAATAATAGCAGTTCGCTGATTTCATTAAGATTTCTGTCGCTGGCACCCTGGTTTTTCTCAACCACCGCCAGCGCGGCTTTCACCAGCGCGGCACTCTTTTCCTCATCTGCCAGCAAGCCATCCACCACCTCGGCAAGTTCTTGCGCATTAGCGACACTTACCATCCCGCCAGCCTGCAGCAGCTCTTCGCTGACCGCCTGGAAATTGAAAAGGGAAGGGCCGGTAATAACCGGTATTCCCAGTGCCGCCGGCTCAATAATATTCTGACATCCGGTGGCCACCAGAGAACCACCAACAAAGGCGATATCGGCAAGACTAAAGTAATATTGCATTTCACCCATGGAATCCCCCAGCAAAATCTGATGGGAAGCATCAGCAACACTTTCACGGCTTCGACGGGCGCAGCTGAACCCTTGCCTGATAGCCAGCTCCAATACACCATCAAACCTTTCAGGATGTCTGGGCACCAGAATCAAAAGCAGATCAGGATGCTTGCCAAGCAACATACTGAATGCCTGCAGAACCTTGCTCTCTTCCATCTCCCCATCCAGCACTCGCGTACTGGCAGCAATAAGTACAGGTCTGCCTTGCAAGCTGATTTTATCGGTGAGCGCCTGTGCAACCTGAGCAGAGTTTATTTCCATATCGTATTTGACACTGCCGGCGACGATAATTTTTTCTTGTGCCAGGCCCAATAACTGCAAGCGTTCGCTGTCCCTTGATGACTGTGCTGTTACCCTGTCCAACTGCCCAAGCATGCTACTGGCCAGATGTTTTATGCGCTGGTAGTTGTGCAGGGACTTTTCCGAAAGCCGGGCATTGGCAAGCAATAACCGGACGCCCCTTTGAGAGCAGCCATGAATGAGGTTTGGCCATAATTCGGTTTCCATTATTACCAGCAGATCAGGATTAAAAGTATTCAGGAAACGCTGGATGGCACCAGGTAAATCATAGGGCAGATAGACATGGGCTACCTTATCTTTCAATAAAGACATTACCCGCGCCGAACCGGTAGGGGTTGATGTGGTAACCAATACAGATAACTCAGGATTATTATCAAGAAGTCTGTTTATCAGTGGCACTGCAGCATGGACTTCACCCACTGAAACCGCATGAAAAATGATATCTGCTTTTCTAAACCCAGCAGGTGTCGAATATATGGCAAAACGTTCTGACCAGCGCTTGAGGTACGCCGGCGAACGCAACGATCGCAATAGCAATCTCAGAATGATGAGCGGTGTAGCCAGGTAAAATAAAAGGGAGTAAAGAAACCGGTTCACGTTTAAAAACTTTATTCCATTGGCGGAAATGAAAAAAATAGCCCGGTAAATTTCCGGTTTATCCTGCAACCTGTTTATACTGTCATGCTTTCCCGTTATGCACAAATTTCCCTATGACTGAAACCCTGAAAACCGATGTGCTGATTTTTGGAGGCGGTATTGCCGGCCTTTGGCTGTTGAATCGTCTCAGAAATGCAGGCTATCAAGCATGGCTTTTTGAACAGGATCGATTGGGAACTGGTCAGAGTATCGCAAGTCAGGGCATGATCCATGGCGGCATCAAATATGCCCTGGGCGGAAAGCTGACCACCGCAACCACGACTATTGCAGACATGCCTGCCCACTGGAAAAAATGTCTTGCCGGTGAAGGCGATGTCGATTTACGTGGCTGTAACCTGTTATCCAAAGACTACTATATGTGGCCACGCAACAGTATTCGATCCCGGCTCAATGCTTTTCTTGGCAGCAAGGCGCTTGAAGCCAGAGTCAGCACGGTAGAAAAAGCCGACTACCCGGACTTCTTTAAAGGCAGAATTTCCGGTCCTCTTTATCGACTGCAGGATATTGTGCTGGATGTGCCCTCGCTTCTCTCAACCCTGAGTAAGGCCCAGGCTGATAATATATTCAGCATTGACTGGCAGCAGGCCAGGCTTGTTCGCGATATCAAAGGCGGTGTCGACTGCCTGGAATTTGAGAATGGTCAGCGCATTCAGGCGCAGCAGTATATTTTCAGTTGCGGGGCCGGAGCCCAGGCCTTAATGCAGGATTTCAATCTACCCATCACGACCATGCAACGTCGCCCCTTGCGCATGGTAATGGTCAGACATGACATTAGCGAACCGCTTTATGTTCATTGTGTATCCGACCGGCTCAGCATGACTCCGGAGATGACCATTACCAGTCATACCAATGGTGCCGGGCAACCGGTTTGGTATCTGGGCGGTGAAATTGCCGAGCAGGGCGTACATCAGACTGATGAAGAGCTAATCAAAACAGCGCAACGCAAAATCGCAGAAATGTTTCCATGGTGTGACCTGACCAACGCCAGCTGGGATACCCTGGCTGTTGATCGTGCCGAGGAAAAACAACCCGGCGGCAAACGCCCTGACGATGTCAGTATTGCGCAAAGCAATAACTTGATGGTGTGCTGGCCTACCAAGCTGACCCTGGCTCCTAATCTGGCCAACCAGGTACTGGCGCGAATGCAGGACTCGGGCTTGTGCGCCAGCACTGATAAAGCAGCGTTGCCGCCCGCATTTTTGCAACACCCGCTAGTGGCAACCACCCCCTGGGAGCAACTCTGAGTATGGCATTCCAGCGGCAAATACCAGGTACTGAGCTGAAGGTTTCAGCGCTTGGCCTGGGCACGGTGAAATTTGGCCGCGATCAATCAGTAAAATACCCGCAGCAATTCACCATTCCTGACGATAGCGCAGTCATCAATCTGCTGGCACTGGCAAACAGCGAAGGGATAAACCTTCTGGATACCGCCCCTGCCTATGGGACCAGTGAAGAGCGCCTTGGAAAACTGTTGAGCAATCGAAAAGACTGGGTAATCGTGACAAAAACCGGTGAAGAGTTTGAACAGGGACAGTCCTCTTTTAATTTCAGTAGAAGCCATACCCGCGCCAGTATCGAAAGAAGTCTCAAGCGACTCAATACCGATTATCTCGACATTGTATTGATACATTCAGATGGCAATGACGAAGAAATTCTTAACAACACCGACTGTGTGGCAACACTTAAACAGTGCCAGCAACAGGGAATGATCAGGGCGATTGGCATGTCCACCAAGACCAACAATGGCGGTTTGCTGGCAGCCTCCATGCTGGACATCGTGATGATTACCTACAATCTGGAACAACAGGATCAGGCGGTACTTGATTACGCCCGTAAAAATAATAAAGGGGTGCTGGTTAAAAAAGGGCTGATGAGCGGCCATGCAGGCTCTATTGAAGACAGCATGTCACTGCTGTTTGGCAGTGAAGGAATCAGCTCGGTGATTGTGGGCACTATTAACCCGGCTCATCTAAAAGAGAATGTGAAACTGGCCAAAGCTGCCCTGGGGAAAATGTCAGGGAATTAGAGGGAAACAGGAAAAAAATTCAGTGTATTGACTGCAGTTACAATATTATTTTTTGTCTTTCTTGATTTTTTCCACAATAGCCGATGTAGAACAGTTGTCCAAAAAAGACAGCACTCTTACTTCACCGCCGTATTGCTGAACAATTTCTGCGCCTACAACCCCTTCGATGCCATAGTCACCACCCTTTACCAGACAGTCCGGTTTGACTTCTTCTAAAAGGTTTTCAGGCGTATCTTCTGAAAAAGAGACTACCCAGTCGACAGACTCCAGACCGGATACCACCGCCATACGTCGGTCTATGGGGTTAATTGGGCGCCCATCTCCCTTTAAGCGTCTGACAGACTCATCGTCATTGATGGCGACGATCAGTCTATCGCCACATTTTCGGGCATCCTGCAAATAGCCAACATGCCCTGCATGAATAATATCGAAACAGCCATTGGTAAAGGCGACCTTCTCGCCATGAGCCCGGGCATCCGCTACCACCAAAGCAAGCTGTTCACGGGTCATGACACCACGATCAGACCCTCCATCGCTCTGCACTTCCCTGCGCAACTCCGGTCCACTAACGGCAACAGTACCGACACGGGTAACGGCCAATCCTGCCGCTATATTAGCCAATGCCACGGCTTCCGGTAAGCCGGCCCCGGCTGCCAGGGCAGCGCCCAAAACCGAGATCACGGTATCGCCGGCCCCCGTAACATCAAATACATCCCGCGCCCGCGCCGGAATATGCAGCTCAGCTTCATCGGCACGAATCAGGCTCATACCATGTTCACCACGGGTGACCAGCAATGCTTCCAGTTCGAGTTCCTTGATTAACTGGCGGCCTTTTGTCACCAGATCCTCTTCATTTTCACAGGCGCCCATTACCTGCTCAAATTCATGCAGATTGGGTGTCAGCAAGGTCGCGCCACGGTACTTGGTAAAATCTTCACCTTTCGGATCAACCAGAACACGAACACCGTGCTTCCTGGCCTGGGTAATAAGTGCGCTGACACAGGCCAATGCGCCCTTGTTATAGTCAGAAACAATAAGCACATCTGTGCCATCGAGCAGGTCGCTTACTTTGGCATTAATCGCCTCTGCGCTACTGATGTCAAAGGCCTCTTCAAAATCCAGTCGAATCAGTTGCTGGTGACGGCTGACTATTCGCAATTTGGTGATAGTAGGTTTGTCCGGGACTTTTTCGAAATCGCAAAGCACGCCCGCCGCACGCAGTCGTGTTTCCAGCTCCTCACCGGCTTCATCAAGACCCACCAGACCCACCAGGGTAGCCGCCGCGCCAAGTGCCGCCAGATTAAGCGCCACATTTCCTGCACCACCGGGACTGTCTTCTGCATTACCGACTTTCACAACCGGCACCGGCGCTTCCGGAGAAATTCTGGAGGTAGCGCCATGCCAGTAACGGTCGAGCATGACATCACCAACCACCAGTACACGTGCAGCATCAAACTTGGGAATTTCGAGCTTCATTTTTTTATTCAATTAACCCGTTAAAAAAGTGGCGCTAATCATATCATAGCCATTGCCAATTGCTGATTCTGATACAATGCCGCTGTATTTTTTTTACAAGTGATTTATGCAGACACCTCCTCCTTTTCGCGCCTTTATTGGCATCAAGTACTGGCCTACCTGGCTGGGCCTGGGCCTGCTCTTTATTCTGGCGTGGATGCCTTTTCCCGTGCGTATAAAAGCCGGCGAAATTATGGGCCAATTGACCTACTGGCTCGGCAAAGAGCGGCGATATATCACCGCCACCAATATTGCTATTTGTTTTCCCGAGCTGAATGCCAGAGAACAAAAGGCGCTGGTTCAGCAATCTTTTCAGGAAAACGGCATCGGCCTGATTGAAACCATCAGCAGCTGGGTGCGTAAAAAAGACAGCTTCAAAAGCCAGGTCACAATGATTGGCCTTGACAGGCTTAAAGCAGCAGAAGCCGAAGGCAAAGGCATCCTGTTAATAGGGGCGCATTATTCTACTCTGGATTTTGGCGCCATCCTGTTGTCCCTGTTTCATTCCTTTGGCGTGACCTACCGTCCCCATAGAAATGCTTTGTTCGATGCGTTCATGCTACGTGGCAGACTATCCAATTGTGACGGTGTCTATGATCGTAATGATATTCGTGGTGCTTTTCGCCATCTGAAACAGGGCAAAACACTCTGGTACGCACCGGACCAGGATTATGGTCCAAGGCATGCGGTGTTTGCGCCTTTCTTTGGCCGACCGGCAGCTACCATCACCGCAGCCAGCCGCTTCGCCAAAGCAAATAATTCAGCGACCTTCCTGGTTCGTCATCACAGGATTGGTCGAACAGCTCAGTATGAAATGGAGTTCATCCGCTTTCCTGACAGCTTTCCAGGGAACAATGAGCTCAGTGATGCCAGCGTTATCAATACTATGGTGGAAAAAGCGATTCGCCACTACCCTGCGCAATACCTGTGGATGCACAAGCGCTTCAAAACGCAACCCGGTGGCAAACCGATGAGCCCATACATCAATATCACCACACCCAATCATCGACTAAGCGAACAGCAGTACTCCCAGGTTATTGCCGGCGCGCAGAAGGTTGCGGAATTGCAGGAAGTCTATGATTACAAGCTACCCAGTGGTCTGTGGTTACGTCAATATCCCGGCACCATCAATAAACGTTCTTACCTACCCCACCCGGCGAAAATATTTGATCAGCATGCGAAAAACCTGCGCATGCAGGGATTTGAGGCCATTACGATAGATAATTTTTTCCGCATTCCGCCGATGAAGCTGTCTGCCGCCACCTATTTTGTACCATCCGGACCAATGCTTAGCCAGCTACCCCGCAAGCTGGTTCCCCTGCACGAACTGGCAAAATTTATGGCAAAACTTCATAACAAGGGCTTTTATTGCAAGAACCCGGGACCTGATCATTTTATTATCACAGAAGATTCATTTGCCATTCTTGATCCTACTGATTTTATTTTTGAGGACAAGCCTATTAGCCTTAAGAAAAGACGCATCGGAATTATTAACCTGCTACAGAATCTCGCTCTGGAAAAATCCGAAGGAGATGTATTCTTCTCCGGGTATGCAAAAGCAGCTGGCCTCAAGGTAAGCGAAGCAGGCTGACTTTATGAATTCACTGGCCAGGGTAGTGCAACGCTTTGATATCAGACTGATTGGCATCGCCCTTAGCTGCTGCTTCTCCATTATTGTTATTTCCAGCACCCCGGTCCCGAACGATGATGCTTTCAGTTATCTGCGGGCCGCAGAATTATTTCCCCGGCAGGGCCTGAACGCCACTCTCACAACCTATGGTTGGTACTGGTATTCAGTATTGATTGCCTGTCTGGCAAACCTGTTACCAATAGGACTGATGAATGCGGCCCACCTCATCAATATGCTGGCACTGGCGGTTCTGGTCTATGCCTTTATTACACTGGTTATGGAATTTAGCCAGAGTACTTCAGTAAAGGTTTTTGCCGCCGCGGTGATACTTTGCTATCCCACTATTAATGAAATGCGCTACTTCCTTGTTCGTGATTTTGCCTATTGGGCATTATGCCTGAGTGCGCTCACGCAATTTATTCGTTTTGCAAAAACCGGTAATCCAGCTAATGCGTGGGGCTGGACCCTGACCATGTCAGTGGCGATTTTATTCAGACTGGAAGGCCTGATCCTGCTGGCAATCACACCATTTTCACTTCTTCTGCCCGGATTCAACCCGGCAAACAACAAAACGCCGAGCCTGCTCACCCTGTTATTCATTATGCTGGCATGTGCTGTGGCAATATTGCTTGTGTTTGCGCTGGCCGGCATCAATCTGTTCGAAGTATTCAATTTTACTTACCGCTGGTACTTGCCCTTGCTTAACGAATACCCGGACACCTTGTCCGGTGCAGCACAAAACACGGCCCTGTCTTCGCATATTTCTGAACAAGTCGAAAACTTCACTGGCAGGGGAATGGTTGTTCTTGTTTTTGGTTACGTTTTTACGGTAGTAAGTACTCTGGTAATGACTATCAGCCCACCTGTTTGTTTATTGCTCTTTTATGGCTGGGTAAGTGGCAGGATAAGTCTTTCATCTGAAAACCGATGGCCCTGGTTATTTTTTCTGTGTAGCGCCTTGCTGGTCCTGCTGACGTTTGTTTCTATCATGCAATTCATGACAACTCGCTACGCGGTGCTGGCAGCACTGTTACTGCTAACACTGTTACCCCTGCTAATTGATAATCTCTACCAGCGCGCTATCCGGGAAAAACGTGTCAGGCGTTTTAAAATAGTCTTCGTCATCCTGGTGATATTTTTTACAGCAGACAGCCTGGTAAGTTTCGGTTATTCAAAAATCTATATCAGGCAAGCCGGTGACTGGGCACGGGAGAATATTGTACAGGGCAGCAAGGTGCAGACTAACAGTTTTGCCGTCGCCTATTTTAGTGGTCTGGTAGCGGACTATGATGCTATCGAAACAGATCCTGCCCAAAGCCTTTTACGTTACTCGGATAATGATTATCTCGTGCTGGAGTTGCCCCATGATGACACTGCCAGTAGAGAAATACTTGACACTATGAATGGCATAACAGAAATAGCAAGATTTGCTAACAAGCGTGATGATGCCATTGTTATCTACCAGGTGCAGCCCTGAACGCAGACCGCCAGTGATGTAACGGGATAATTGAAAGCACCTCCCCTGTCAGGAATGCCGACTTTTCAGTTTTTTCGCACGCTGGCGCACCTGCTCCCAGAAATCGCGCTCCCGGGTTAACGCTTTTTTCACAGACATCCCCGAATACAAGCGCACAAAACGAAACAGGTCGCGCGCTGTCAAGCCGATATCCATTGCCGAGAAATACAAACTGCCGATATCCTTGATCACCCAGCGACGCTCCAGGTTTCTTTTTACAAGCGCGCGATGCAAGTCAATCAGCGTAAGTGTTTGCCCATCTTCGCCAGCCTGCGCGACATTGCCGGTAACCATGAAGTGGCAGATATAGTAATCACGATGACAGATGCCATTACTGTGCATGCGACGACTGATGGCAGCAACCTCCCTGATCAAGGCCAGCTTTTCAGTAAACCTTGGCGGCTTGCTGTGCCAGTCACGAGTAAGATCTTCAAGATTTTCCTGGGTGCCAACATCATCGGTAACAATAAAGGATTCACATGTCTGGGGTAGCAGGCCACGCTTGCCATAAGCAGCTATGTGCGGCACTTTTATACCCAGGACATCGAGGCGTGAAAGAGCCAGCCATTCATTGCGGGCACTGACCACCGGCAAGCGCAGCTGCAAAAGGTTTTTCAGAATTTCTGCAGTGGGGGTACCGCGATGATATTTGACAAAGTAACGTTTGCCACCCAGATCGACAGCGATAGTGCGCCGGGATTCAAGCGCACGAAATTCTTCACCTTTCATCCCGGCTATAAACGCAAATACATTTTCCTTTGGCAGGTATGGCTGCAGGTCTTCCCTGATAAAAACGTCACCTGTCATCATTGGACTCCCTGATCGCGTTTAGCAGCATCGCTGCTACTGCATCCGGCATATCATAGAGATTCTCTTGTTGTCCGTAAGCAATACCATTGTTGCGCCAGCGGCTTTTATCTTCACTGTCGAGCATTGTTTGCAGTGTTTCATTTAACGTTTGCTGACTGAATGGTTCGTTAATGACAACGCCGGCCTGTGCCTGTCTGACATGAAAAGCATAACCACAGGAGGCCGTTGTCAGTACTGGCAATCCAGCGACAATAGCCTCGATCAGAACCATGCCCGCACTTTCCTTCACAGAAGGATGCAACAGTAGATCGGCGCCCTGATAAAAGCGCGGCAAATCATCACGACTTTTAAAAAAGGTGACTTGTGCTGCTATGCCCTTTTTTGCAGCAATTTTTTCATAGTCTTGCGAATTATCCCTGCCAATTATAAATAGTCTTGTCCTGTCTTTTAGCGCTTGCGGCAAAGAGACCAGCGCCGCCAGAGAACGCTCAACACCTTTTATCGGAAACCCGGATCCTACCTGCAACACCAGCAACTGCTCATCGCCAATACCAAACTCATGGCGCAACGATTGTCTGAGCTCTCGGGCATCTTCACCGGCCATACGGTTTCTGTCGATACCGGGAGGAATATTTATCATGCGATTCGCGACCTTGGGATAACAGGCGAGATATTCTTTTTTCTGACCCGGGGAGAGTATTAATATTTTGGTGTCGCTTTGCTCACCAAAAACCGCCTCTTCAAACGCCAGGTATTGGCGACTTCGCGGTGCCAGTCTGTATAACCAGTTTCGTTCCCGCTTGGCCTTCCAGGCAAAGCAGGTATCTGCAGCGAAATAGTAATCCAGGCCGGGCAGGCGATTAAACCCAAGCACTAACACGTAGTCCTCTTCTGCAGTAACCTGCAAGACAAATTCCGCAAAAGCTTTTCTTGCCGCCACTTTGTTTTTGACTTCGAAGGAAGGAATCACACGGTTGATACCCTCGGGAACACTACCTTCCCAACTCATGCATATGACGTCTACTTCAAGCCCTTTTTTAACCAGACTATTGGCTATACCTAAACAGTCACGCTGCAAACCGCCATGGGGAAACCAGTTAAACAATACCAGCGCGACTTTCATTGGGAATCCAGTTCTTGCAACGAGCGAATGACTTGTTCAGGTTCAAGTAATTTCAGGCAGTTGGTATGCCCCAGCGGGCAGGTGCGCTTGAAACAGGGACTGCACGCAAGCCCCAGGGAAACTATGCCTACTTTATCTGCTAATGGTGGAGTGAAAGCGGGGGAAGTTGAACCGTATATTACAACCTGGGGCCGCTGCAGTGCCGCAGCAATATGCATCAGGCCGGAGTCATTGCTAATCACCCGGCTGGCACAGGACATCAGGTCAATCGCTTCCCCCAGGGAAGTTTTACCGGTCAGGTCAACACAATGTCTAATGCTTTGCCCGGGTAAAGCGCTGATAATTTTTTCCGCATCCGTGCTGTCATTGGCCGATCCCATAATCCAGACCTGACCATGTTGGGATAACCAGTGACTGGCGACAGCAGCATAACCTGATGCCGGCCATTTTTTTGCTTCACCAAATTCTGCCCCTGGACAAAGAATCAGCACCTGCTTTTGGGTATCCAGTGACAGTCTTCCCAACAGCGGCGCAAGAGAGTCTGCATTAACGTTCAGGCAGGGGCGCGGCAAGGGAGACGGCAAGGGCGCTTTATCCGGGTAAGCCAGGGCAATGAAACGCTCTATCATCAGAGGATAGGATTGTTTACTGAGTACCCGACAATCATTTAGCAACCAGCTTCGTGCTTCACCCCGCCAGCCTGTTCTTACCGGAATGCCGGCAAACCAGGGAATAAGTGCAGACTTGAATGAATTGGGAAGCACGATGGCCTGATCATAGCTCTCGGACTTCAGTGATCTGGCTAATGCTCTGCGCTTGCCAAGCGCCATCTCACCGTGGCCGATAGTCATTTCAATGGCGCGACTGATTTGCGGCATATGGTCAAGCAGGGCCTTACACCAGGCCGGCGCAAGGACATGAATTTCGGCGTCAGGATTATTCTGTTTCAGTGTGATAAACAGACTCTGCGCCATCACCATGTCGCCAACCCAGGAAGGACCGATAATCAGAATCTTCATGCGCTGCTATGCTCTTGCCTGAATATGTCTGTTATCACTTTCACTATAATCAGCACCGCAAAAAGCATCTCTGCCAGGCATGGCTTTAACAAATATTGGCAATTGGGTAATCAAGTCTATCGACTCTCCGGAGCAACGCGTAGAACCTCGTTAATGGTTGTCAGTCCGGCAGCAACCTTGAGAGCGCCACTAAGCCTGAGACTGCGCATACCTTCTTTATAGGCATGCAGCCTGAGTCTTGGCAGATCACTCTTGTCTTCTGCATATTCCTGCAATGCATCCGAAAAAGGCATGACTTCATAGATTCCCTGTCTGCCCTTGAAACCGGTTTCCCGACACTCCTGACAACCTGCGGGTTCATAAACCTGTTTCGGCAAGGGTACAGTCCAGGGTTTGACCAGCACATCCCAGACTTCGGCATCGACCTGCGTCGGTTTCTTGCAATGGGGACACAAGGTTCTGACCAGCCGTTGTGCTACCACACCAACAAGGGTTGCCCTGACCAGGTAGGAAGGCACTCCAAGTTCAAGCAAACGGGTAATGGCCGTGGGCGCATCATTAGTATGCAGGGAAGATAAAACCAAATGACCGGTAAGGGCGGCCTGAATTGCCATCTCGGCTGTATCCAGATCCCTGATCTCACCGATCATAATAATGTCAGGGTCTTGCCTGAGTAATGCTTTGACACCACCGGCAAAGGTCAGGTCGATATTTTCCTGTACCTGCATTTGATTGAAGCTGGATTCAACCATTTCAATGGGGTCTTCTATTGTGCAGACATTGACTTCCTTGGTGGCCAGGGTCTTAAGTGTGGAATACAGCGTTGTGGTTTTACCGCTACCTGTTGGTCCAGTGATAAGGATGATGCCATTTTTTTTGGCAATCATGGTCTGCCAGCTTTGCAGGTCCTGATCATCAAATCCCAGCTCGGCAAAGGAGCGCAACAGGACATCCGGGTCAAAAATCCGCATCACCATTTTTTCGCCAAAGGCAGTGGGCAAAGTGGAAAGTCGCAACTCAATTTCATTGCCTTCCGGGCTCTTGGTTTTCAGGCGACCATCCTGGGGTTTGCGTTTTTCGGCAACATTCATACGCCCCAGAATTTTCA
This sequence comes from Pseudohongiellaceae bacterium, assembly GCA_965661105.1. GTDB lineage: Bacteria > Pseudomonadota > Gammaproteobacteria > Pseudomonadales > Pseudohongiellaceae > Eutrophocola. The sequence continues at coordinate 24,379 of CBFICR010000028.1, forward strand.
ATCGACTGGTTACCGCATTCATAACCTGCATCGGAATCTGGTAAACCGTGTACAACACACCGTCGATACGGAAGCGGACATTACCTACTTCTCGCCGCGGTTCTATATGGATATCACTTGCCCGTTGTTCAAAAGCATATTGTAAAAGCCAGTCCACAATGCGAACCACATGCTGATCATTGGCTTCAGGATCCTTGAGTGTGCCAAGTTCCAGCATCTGCTCGAGATTGGTAATGCCGGTACTGGATGAACTGCCACCGGTCGTGGCCATATCAATGGAGGCTGCCAGGCGGTAGAGCTCTTCAGTCATACGCTGTAATTCAACCGGGTTGGTAACCACTCGTTTGATCGGCTTTTTCAGCACATGAATAAGGTCTTCTTCCCAGGAGCACACAAGCGGCTCGGCACTGGCGATAACAACTTCGTTGGCAGTAATAGCCACCGCCATGATTTTGTGGCGCTGGGTAAAGGCATAGGACATCGCCTGGGTAACTTTTGACGCATCAATGCTGAGGGGATCAATATGGTAGTAATCCTGATTGGACCACTCTGCCAGGAATCGTGTCAGTGATTCCAGATTGAGCTTTTGTCCAGGATTTTTCTGGTCATCAAGGTTCTGCTCGGCAATAAAAAGGAGCAGGTGAGCTTTCTGTTGTGCGCTGGTGCGACGGCGTGAAGCAACATCATCAAGTTGATTCTTGTTGATACGTCCGGCCTTTTCCAGTTCACGTAAAAATGACCCGAGCTCCAGGGGACGATCATGCTTTTTGCTTTCTTTGGCCACGCTCATTTTCAGTAAACCCGGGTATTAGGGCAGGTAAGGACTTTACACAGGAGTGTAAAGCCCATAACAGTAAAAACAAGCGTTAATTAGACAGCGAAATTCAGGGGGACAGTTGCGTACGCAACTTTTTAACTGCTGTATAACTTTTGGGGGAATCTATAAATTCCTGCTTCAGCTTTCCGATGGTTGTCGAGACTGTGCCATAGCGTTTCAAGCCGAAACGTTGCGCAATATCCTGCAAGGTAACCCCGGCAAGCTCCTGACACAGATACATCGCAGTCCAGCGCGGCAGATTCCTGGAGCCAGGACCACGCGCTGCCTGGTAGATACTTTTTTCACTGACTTTAAATTGTGCAGCAACGGCAGTAACAACCTTTTTTATCGAAGGACGCAATCTTGCCTGCGGCCCCTTGGACTTGCCTCTTGCGCTTCCCGAAACAAGTTTAGCCTGTGCCCGTTTTCTGAATCGCTCATCACCAAGAATCGAAAGTAAATTTTTCTTGCCATAAAAATGCGTCAGTTCGGCATCCACATCCTGGGCAACATAAGCACCATAACGTGCATTCAGACGCGCCCCGGGGGCCATCAGGGAAAGCACTTCCTCCCGATTTAGCCAGGCCGGTGCTTTTGCCTTGTTGGTAAACGCGGCAAGGGATGACCATGACCAGGTTTCAGGTCTGGTTTTATTTTTCCTGGGAAGGTTATGAATATAGCGGGACACACCTAACAAGTACTTTTCAGGCTGTAGCAACACAGATTTATAGCGAGCTTTAAAAACTGAACCACTTTCTTTTTTCAGTTTCTGGTAATGCTGCGTGTACAGCCCATCAACCTGACGCATAAAACGGCTGAGATTTCCCTCTGGTGTTTTTATAACCAGATTGTATTCATTCCTGAGCAGGCAATAACAAACAATATCAACATTGAAGCGTTGACCAGCTTCGGCAATACAATCCAGAAATACCTGAAAGTATTTAGGCCCGGGGAAAACTGATCCCCCTTCTTCACCACGGTTGATGACATGATAATAAGCATTGGGATATTCGATACGTAGTGGTCTGGCCATAAGCTTTACTAGTGTCCTTAATTCTTTTTTAGCTACCAATCAACACTGTCTCGTATTGGCTGATGCTTGCTATATATGCTTTATTTAAAGCGCTATAAGAAAAATTTCCTCATAGTTTGATGATGTGCACCGAGATTAATTGTGGATCAACTGTGCAAGAAAAATGCAAAATTGTAGAGGAAATTGACACAATACTAAAGAAATAATTGGCCTTTTATGGCTTTTGGGCGACAAACACCGCCCGCATTGGTGCCGGATAGCCCTCAATAGTCATTGCCGGGTTATTTTTATCGAGCGCTTGCGGCAATGATTCAAAAGTCATCCATTCTGTGGTGCGCTGCTCTTCGATGGATGTTGTATTGACATTTACCAGTCTGATATTCCGAAATCCGGCTTTTTCCAGCCATTCGTGCAAGGTGTCACATGTGGGCAGGAACCAGACATTGGGCATTCGGGCATAACGTCCCTGGGGTAGCAGGGTCATGCCTTTCACCCCGTCTATCACCAGGGTTTCCAGTATCAGCTCACCCCCCGGGCGCAAACAATCCTTCAGACCATAGAGATGATCAAACGGTGAGCGCCGATGATAAAGCACGCCCATGGAAAAAACGCTGTCGAAGGCTTTTAATCCTGCAGGCAAATCTTCCAAGGCCAGCGGGACGACAAATACAGGAGGGATTTTCAGGAATTGCCGAATAGCCCAATATTGCATGGTAAACAGCAAGTGGGAGTCGACACCGAGAACAAAGCGGGCGCCTTCCCCCGCCATGCGCCAGCAGTGATAACCATTACCGCAACCCACATCCAGCACATTCCGGTTTGCCAATGGCGAAATATGCCCTTTTAACCTGTCCCATTTCCAGTCCGAATGCCACTCTGTGTCCATCTGAAGACCGAACAGCTCAAACGGTCCTTTGCGCCAGGGGTGAATCTTCAGAAGCGTCTCTTTTAATTGCTGTCGCTGACTATCATCACATTGGGCAACGGAGCCAATTCGAACATGGTTTTGTAAATCCCATGAATCCGGTTCTATGTCAGGTAATTCCCGAAGTGCCTCGACCCAGCCAGCAAAATCGCCATGATTGAATGCTGTCAGAAAATTCTTTGGAAGTTTTTCAATAATGGGTGAGAACCGGGTATCTTCAAGAAAGGAAGTCAGTTCTGAATAATTCACCAGATTTTCAATAGGCTCAGGCAATGGAGTATCCGCTGTGGTTTTAAGGCAACTATAAATTAATGGGACTTGACTGCGACAATGGAGGCAAAATTAAAGCACTGAAACCAGACATCAAATGTCTCAAAGCCGGCATTTTTCAGACGCCTCTCATGATCAGCAATGGTTTCCGGAATCAGAACTTTCTCAAGAGCGGCACGTTTGCGGCTAATCTCAAGTTTGGAATAACCCTGCTGCTCTTTAAAACGATGATACATTTCAATAAAAAGATCGTTCAGGTCTGAGTCTTCAAAAAGTATTTTTTCCGACAGAATCAACATACCACCGGGCAATAAGCCCTCGTATATTCGCACCAGGAGCGCATCGCGCGCCTCGGGCTTTACAAATTGCAGCGTGAAATTCATCACCACCATAGAGGCATTACCGACCGCTGTGTCGAGGATATCTTCGCAGCGCACATCGACAGGGATTTGTGCACTGTCGCGCTCTATTGCCTGCCGGCAACCCTCCACCATGGCGGATGAATTATCAACAGCAACGATAGAGCAACCTTCAGCCCTAATATTATGGCGCATGGACAGGCTTGCGGCCCCCAGCGAACAGCCCAGATCATAACAGACACTATCAGCTCGCGCGTATTGCGCAGACAGCGTGCCAATCATGGCAATGATGGTAGCGTACCCCGGAACAGAGCGGTTGATCATATCAGGGAAAACCGCGGCTACCTTTTCGTCGAACACAAAATGTTCATTAGGCAGGCCACTGGCAAATAATGTATCTCTGTCAGACAAGTAGCATGTTTCCCTGTTTTAAGGTGGTGACATTTCTCAGGAAGTGCTGATGTTGGCTTCCTGGTGGCCTCCGGCAACCAGCACTTCGCGAATAATTGCCGCCGTTGCCGCCAGCAAATCCTCTGACATTTCCCGGGCATTTTTGAAATCCAGATCGCCAAAGGTATCAATGGGAATAAGGTGAATATGGGTATGGGGTACTTCCAGACCGACAATGGAAACACCAATCCGGCTGCAGGGAATAACCGCTTTTATTGCCTTGGCAATTATCTGGCATACCGTCATCAAATGCGTGGCTGTTGCCTGGGGCACATCATCCCAGTGGTTGACTTCCGCTTTTGGAATGACCAGAAGATGCCCTTTGCGAATTGGCTGAATGGTCATTATGGAAATGCAAAGATCGTCTTCCCAGACAAAATGCCCGGGGATCTCCCTGTTTATTACTTTGGTAAAAATACTGGCCACGTCAGATTCCTGCAGATTGCGTTGGGGGGTGAATTTTACAGCAAGGAAGTCAGGCCGTCATGCTGCCATGGAAGTATAGCCTGTCAATTAAGCTGTGAGCTCAATAGGCAAGGCTGTGCTGGAGACCACCTGGCGCAGAATAAAACTGGAATGCACATCAGATACTCCGGGTAAGGGAGTAATCTTGTTTAACAGGAAGTCCTGATATTGCTCCATATCTTCCACAATCACCTTGACCTGGTAATCTGCGGTCTGGCCGGTAATCAGAATACACTCCATCACCTGGGAATACTCCCTGATGGTTTTTTCAAACTCCTCAAAGCGCTCCGGGGTATGGCGATCCATCCTGATCTGTATAAGCGCCATCATTTTCAAGCCCAACATGGCCGGATTCACCAGAGCAACATAACCTTTGATAATACCCTCATCCTCCAGCTGCTTTACCCGGCGCAGGCAGGGCGAAGGCGAAAGTCCAACCTTCTCGGCCAGCTCCTGATTGCTCATCCTGCCATTGCGCTGCAGTTCGCGAAGAATGCGCTTGTCGGTACGATCGAGCTGCATTAGCACTACCTCTCAATATCAGCAATAAATGAATATTTAGCATTATATTTTATATTTTTCTATTTATTTAGATTTATATTCTATTTAATCAAATATTATTGCGATATTCGCAATAATTATTCACAAAGATTCCTGTACACTACGCAGCCTGAGTAAAAGAAGCTGAAGTCAGGCCAGCGCGCCAGAGTGCTTCAGACACAACTCAGGACAGCTTCATAAACAGGTAAAGAGGTATCAGGTGAAAAATTACGACCACAGCAAGTACAAGGCATTTCCTCCCGTTGCCCTGCCCGACCGCACCTGGCCGGACAAGGTAATCACACGCGCACCGACCTGGTGTAGCGTGGATCTGCGCGATGGCAATCAGGCTCTGATCGAGCCCATGTCAGTCTCCCAGAAACGCAAAATGTACGCCTTGCTGCTGGACGTAGGCTTCAAGGAAATCGAAATTGGCTTTCCGGCAGCCTCTCAACCGGACTACGATTTCGTGCGCTGGCTGATCGAGGAAAACAAAATTCCGGATGATGTCACTATTCAGGTACTGACTCAGGCAAGACCTCAATTGATCCAGCGCACCTTTGAAGCACTCAAGGGGGTCAAGCAGGCCATCATTCATATGTACAATTCGACCTCCGTCATTCAGCGTGATCATGTGTTTAAAATGGACAAGGCCGGGATCACTGATATTGCAGTGAATGGTGCAAAGAGTGTTCTCGAGTGTGCACAACAGGCACCGGAAACCGACTGGCATTTCCAGTATTCCCCGGAAAGCTTTACCGGAACAGAAATGGAATTTGCCGTGGAGGTTTGCGATGCAGTCAACGACGTCTGGCAACCCACTGCGCAGCGCAAGGTGATTATCAATTTGCCCTCAACTGTCGAAATGGCCACACCCAATGTCTATGCCGATCAGATCGAGTGGTTTAGCCGCCATGTGCAAAAACGCGATGCCATTATTCTGAGTTTGCATACTCACAATGACCGCGGCTGCGCCGTCGCTGCCTCAGAGCTTGGCTTGATGGCAGGTGCCGACCGCGTGGAAGGCACTTTAATGGGCAATGGTGAGCGTACCGGCAACCTGGATATCATGGTTATGGGCATGAACATGTACAGCCAGGGCATAGATCCAAAGCTGGACTTCAGCGACATGGATCACATCAATTCCGTAGTTAAGGAATGCACCCAGATTGATGTGCATCCCCGCCACCCCTATGCGGGCAGCCTTGTCTTTACTGCGTTTTCGGGCAGCCATCAGGACGCTATAAAAAAATGTCTGAATCTCTACAAGGAAGGGGACACCTGGGATATTGCCTATTTACCGATTGACCCGCGAGATGTAGGACAGACTTATCAGGATGTTATTCGGGTTAACAGTCAGTCAGGCAAAGGCGGTGTCGCCTATGTCATGGAATCCAAATATGGCTTCCAGTTACCACGCTGGTTGCAGATTGAATTCAGCCGCGTGGTTCAGAAAGCTGCCGAGGACTCAGGCCAGGAAATTGCGCCAGACCAGATCTGGGAGTTATTCCACAAACAATATCTTGATCTGCCCTCGCCGTTGTTGCTGAAGAGCTTTTCCATTGAAAAAGCAGAGCATGAAACCATCTCGGGTGTCATAGAGCTTGATGGCCAGCCCTTTGAAGTAAAAGGTGCAGGTGCCGGCATGCTGGAAGCGTTTATGGATGCCATGGAACGCACTTTCGCCATGAACCTGCAAATTCTTGAATATGGTGAACATGCCATGAGTCAGAGCGCCAATGCCGATGCAGTAACCTATCTTCAGGTTAAATATGAAGGCAAGCGCTTTACCGGCATAGCCATTGACGAAGATATTGTTACCTCTTCTGTGAATGCCCTGCTCAATGCAGTCAGTCAGATATTGCGAACACGCCGGGAAAAAGCGGCTTAAAACAAAAAAAGTCTGCCTCTGAAAAGCAGTGGGTATAATAGCGCAATGCGTCACCTGATTATCTTCTGCTTTTTACTGACAACATTGTCGCTGATCACAATTGCGCCGCTTAATTTCGCCCAGGATCAGAATCTGGTTCTGGGCGACATTCCCTTTCCACCAGAAAATCCCGTTACCGAGAGCAAGCGTATTCTTGGCAAAATCCTGTTCTGGGAAGAGCAGCTCTCCACCGATAACAGTGTAGCCTGTGGCACCTGCCACAAACCGGCAGACGGTGGTGCAGATAACAGACTGGCACGGCATCCTGGGCCAGACCGACTGCTTGATACCGGCAACGAAACCATTGGTTCTCCCGGCACCCCTCTCTATAGCGCAGACTTAAAGGCTTTGAAACAGGGAAATTTTGGCTTCGCTCCCCAGGTGACCCGACGCGCATCACAGTCCATTTTCACGGCTATGTTTGATGATTCACTATTCTGGGATGGCCGCGCAGGTAATCAACTGATCGATCCATTGACCGATGAAGTAATCATAAGCAGTGGCGCCGCTCTGGAAAGTCAGGTATTAATTCCGGTGCTCAGCAGTGTTGAAATGGGGCATATCAATCGGGACTGGAATGAAGTCACCAGCAAACTTGCAACGGCAACACCGCTTGCGCTGGCCAGCAACTTACCATCTGATATTGCCAACGCTTTGCAGGGGGATACTGATTATTCTGTTCTTTTTCAGCAGGCATTCGGAGATTCCGACATAACTCCGGTGCGTATTGCCATGGCTATTGCGACCTATGAGCGCACCCTGCTGCCTGATCGCACACCCTTTGATGATTATGTCATGGGAAATACTTCAGCCATGACTGAGAACCAGATTGCAGGTTGGGAATTATTCAGGGGTTCAGTGTGCAGTCACTGTCATATCCCGCCACTGTTTACCAATAACAGTTTTGCCAGAACCGGTCTGCGCTCACGTTTTGATGATAATGGCTTGCAGGCAGTGACCGGCCGATCAGAAGATTTTGCCCTCTTTAAAGTCCCTTCCCTGCGTAATGCGGGTTTAAGGAAAGCACTTACCCATGTTGGCTGGATTACAGATGTTCAGGATGCCATCAATTTCTACAATGCCGGTACAAACGATACCAGGCACACTATATTCAGTAACGGTCTTTCATCCATACCTGACCCGGAAAACCCCGGGAAAACTATTCGTATAAACCAGATTAATTTTTTGGGCGATGCTCCCGAGAAACAGTCACAGGTGGTGGACTTCCTTACCAATGCCCTTACCGACCCCCGCGTGGCCAATGAAACCTTTCCTTTTGACCGTCCGCTACTAGGAAGCGAACGTTATCCGTCTATCACGTTAGTCACTGACAAGTCATCCGCAAACGCAGCCATGTTTACTCGCGCCATCGTTAACGGTTCTCTTACAACAACCAGTAACTATAGCCTCAGCGATCGTATTTCCATCAACCAGAGTATTGATGTCGACTCAAATGATATAGGCAAGCCAGGCGCCCTGTATGTCGTTATTGTCTATAATAACGAACGCTATTTCCTGAGAAACAATCAGGGGCGCTTCAAATCATGGAGCGGTAAAGCTGCTGATCTGCTACCACTGGAGGAGAGAAATTCTCTGTCAGGAACAGAGCTGATTTCTGTGGTCGAAGGCCTTAGCGGTCTCCCCGGGGAGTTTCTCGTGTTTACCGCTTATAGCGTAGACGACAAACTTGTTTACTCAAAAAAACCATTTCGCTTTCTGGTGAAATAAGGAAAAATAATTTTTTAAAAAAACTCACCTGGATGCTCTCATTTTATTGAGCAACAATTCGCTTTCGAATACTATTCCCTGCAAGACAGTGAAAGTACCACGCAGGACAAACCAGTTTATATTTTCAGGAAATGATGATGAGAAAGCAGACTGGATTGACACCATCAAGTCTCCAGGCAATTCGTTTAGCTGGCCAGACCCGATTTAAAAGTCACTGGGTTTTTCATGCTTTGCCGAACAAGCTAATGATCAAGGAAAACGTTTTTTTCACATTGCATGAAAATACCGTTTAACGACCATGGAAGACGCCGTTGCCGACAAGCATTTCTTACTCAAACTTCTTAACACCCCGATGCCGTTTGGCAAGTATCAGGGCAAAATGATTATCGATCTTCCTGAAGCCTATTTGCTCTGGTTTGAGAGAAAAGGCTTCCCTGAAGGTGAAATTGGAAAATTATTACAACTAGCCCTTGAAATTGAGGTTTCTGGCAGCAGAGAATTGGTTAAATCGTTAAGAAATGCGTGATATTTGTAACCTAAACCCCACTTTTCCATTTAATTTTGAAATTATTCGCTCAAAGCGCAAATCTTTGGTGATTTATGTGAAAAGTGGGAAAGTAGAAGTAAGATCTCCCAGGAATGCTCCCACCAAGTGGATACACGAGTTTGTTTTTGAAAAAAGAAACTGGATTCTTGAGGAGCTCGAACGACAAAAGCGACATTTCCGCCAGCGTCTGGTTATTGCTGAGGGCCGCGAAGTTACCTATCTGGGCAGGCCCCGAACCATTGTTGTCCTGATCAGCGACAGTCAGGAAGTCAGGGTTACCCGCGACTTTCTGTTTATCTATTCCCGCAAAAATTCGCCTGAAAGACTTGAGCTGTTATTTAACAACTGGCTAAAGGACAAGGCCCATGAATATATGACCGGCGAATCGTGGAAAGTCGCCGCGCAACTGGGTGTTGAGCATAAACTGAAAAAGGTGGTGTTTCGAAAGACAAAATCAAAGTGGGGGCACTGTTGCCAGAATGGCACCATTCAGTACAACTGGCTTGCCATGATGGCGCCAAAAGAAGTCATCAATTATTTGATAGTGCATGAATGCAGCCATTTACGGCACATGGATCATTCAAAAAGATTCTGGGCAACGGTAGAAAGTGTGTGCCCGAAATTTCAGGAGTTACGCAACTGGCTCGCCGAAAACGGTCATCGCTTCTGGAGCCGTCAGTAGCCGCTCGTAATAACTAGACGGCCGGTTTTGCATCGGGAATTTTAACGAATATAAGATCCCACACCCCGTGCCCAAGCCTGCGTCCACGTCGCTCGAACTTTGTTTCAACCCGCTCCTGCTGCCCTGAAAAATTTCCTTCCCCTGAAACATTTGAGAAACACGGCGATGCGGACATTACTTCCATCATTTGCTCAGCATAATTTTCCCAGTCAGTGGCCAGGTGCAAAACCCCTCCTTCAGCCAGCTTGCCGGCCAGCGCTGCCACAAAAGCAGGCTGAATCAGGCGACGTTTGTTATGGCGCTTTTTATGCCAGGGATCCGGAAAGTAGATTTGTATCCTGTCCAGAGAATTATCAGCAAAACACTTGTCCAGAATGATCGTGGCATCGCCTTGCATGACGCGCAGATTCTGTAGCTCTCTTTCCCTGATATCACGCAGAATTGTGCCTATGCCTGGCGGATGTACATCCACCCCGATGTAGTCACGTTCCGGGTGCTGACTGGCCATTTCTACCAGGGAATCCCCCATACCAAAGCCGATCTCAAACACCAGCTCGGCATCACGACCAAATACGGCCTGCCGATCTATCAATCCCTGTTCCTGATCAATACCATAGTCTGACCACAGGTTTTCAATGGCCTCCTGCTGGGAATGCGTAAGCCGGCCTCCCCGGACCACGTAGCTGCGCACAGGACGATGCTTGTCACTCACCGAATCAACCACGTTTTTCACCAGTGACTGCCGCATAGAACAGGCAAGCCCAGCCACCCAGAAACATCAGGCCGCCAATGGGCGTGATCATTCCAAGCATACTGATTCCTGTAAGAGCCAGGGCATAGAGACTGCCGGAAAAAATTATGATGCCACCCAGAAACAGATTCGTGGTGCGCCTGACAAGAAGAGTGGCTGAATAATGCTGTGATAACAATGCCGTTCCGAACAGGGCTGCAGTATGGAACATATGATATTGAACCGCCGTATCCCAGGTTTCCAGTTGCTGTTGACTGAGCATGGCTTCCAGAGCATGGGCGCCAAAGGCTCCCAGCATCACCACCAGGAAGCCATTAACTGCGGTAATAATTAATGCATATTTCATTTAATAGTGATTATTCGTTTTCAGATATAAAAAAGCCGCCTGAGCGGCGGCTGTTCTGGAGTGTCTTTGCTTTGTTTCGTAATTTATTGTTTTTATTTTTTCTATTCCCTGTATTTATCAGGCCTCAAGAATTGCCTTTACCTTGTTCATGGCATTTTTTTCCAGCTGACGAATACGCTCAGCCGAAATACCAT
>CBFICR010000029.1:0-34779 GCA_965661105.1 Pseudohongiellaceae bacterium
CGCGTTCCAGTTCAGCATTCAGATTGTCTACATCCCAGAAGGACCCGGACTGCCAGTCCACGGGGTGCCGGGTAGGCGCTTCAAGACTTCCTTCCCTGGCTCTTTCTTTGGTTGAAGGCGTATCACTCATGGTTGGCAACCCAATGTTTAATCTGCTTTTTTGATTGGCCTGGTTTGTATGTTGTGGGTGCCTGACTCTTTTTGGGAGCCAGGCCGCCACTCTGCCCGAAAAATATGTATTCTTCCGGACTGAAGGGTTTTTAATCGTCCAGACCGTCGAGGGCTTTCTGGAAACGGTTGGCATGGCTGCGTTCGGCCTTGCCCAGCGTTTCAAACCAGTCAGCAATTTCGTCAAAACCTTCATCACGGGCTGACTTAGCCATGCCTGGATACATATCTGTATACTCGTGAGTTTCGCCGGCGATTGCCGCTTTCAGGTTGTCAGAGGTCGCGCCAATAGGCATCCCAGTCGCCGGATCACCGGTTTCCTCAAGATATTCCAGATGACCATGAGCATGTCCTGTTTCACCTTCAGCGGTGGAACGAAATACTGCAGCCACATCGTTATAACCCTCAACGTCAGCTTTGGCTGCGAAGTAAAGATAACGACGATTTGCCTGTGATTCACCGGCAAATGCATCCTTGAGATTTTGTTCTGTTTTGGAACCTGCTAAAGACATAGTTCACTCCTTTGTAATTATTAACTTCTTAAACTAAAAATGATTATTGAAATGAAGTCGAGGACTTCGTGAAGTCAGGATCTTTTATGACTTGCTGACGAATATAAAGGCAAGCCAGCAATCTGTCTAATTGTTAATGGTTTCTTCTGCGATAGTTTTTATCTATCAAAAATTGTCTGCAGCAGGCAGCCATTAATGCAGGTGTTGAATACCGGGGAAAAATTGGGTGGTGAACTGGTAAAAAAATAGTAAGAATTTTACCTTTTCCGACGCAACATACAGCGCCTGTATCTGGTCTAATAGTCTAGTAAAACAGGAAATGGAACGAGCCCCTTCCTGTCATCCTTTTTAACCTGCGCAATTGCGGAAAACAATGAATAAATTATTCAAGATAGTAGCCTCTGCGGTCACCCTGGTGTTTACCCTGGTCATTGTTGCACTGGTGATCATGATCAATACAGACCCCAACAATCATAAGGAACTGATAGCGCGGGAATTTGAGAAAAGCACCGGCCTCGCCCTTTCCCTGAATGGCAGCATAGATATCAGTTTCTATCCCTGGCTGGGAATCACGCTCAATGATTTCGTTATCGCCAACCCTCCGGGATTCAGCGATACCCCGCTGCTGCAGGCACAACAGGCAGAGGTCAGAGTGAAACTGCTGCCCATGCTGGATCAGGAGTATGAGGTCGACACCATTCATTTAAGTGGCGCCCGCATCTTTCTGGAAACCAACGCCGCAGGAGAATCCAACTGGTCTGGCGGAGCCCTGGGCACAACGCAAAGCGATGAATCATCGGTATCCGATGCTACGCTCAATAAACTGGTACTGGGCGGCGTCGATATCAGTAATGCGTCGCTGATCTTCAATGACCAGTTTAACGATGTTGTCTATACCCTTGAAAACATCGACATCAGCACGGGGGAACTGGTCTATGGCGCACCCATAGAGCTGTCTATAGCCCTCGATGCCAGTGCCAGTCGTCCAGATCTTGCCGCGCTCATCAGATTAACCGGCACCATGGTCTACGATCTGGATAACCAGCGCTATGATCTGAATCCCCTCATCCTGAATAGCACATTGTCAGGTGCGAATGTCCCCAACGGATCTGCTGAGCTTACCCTGAGCACAGCCGTTAGCATGGACTTTGAGCAGGACGTTCTGATCCTGCGGGATTTCTCTTTTAATGCGCTGGATACCCAGATTAATGCCAATATTAATGGCCAGGGCGTGCTGGGTGACTCGCCTCTTTTTCAGATCAACCTCGCTGCAGCCGGTAATGACCTGGCGGTGATTTTCCGTATTCTGGAGAACGAAGAGTTGGTGGCCCAGATTACCCGACTTAACAGCCGCAGTTTTTATGTGAATGGCCTTTTTGAAACCAGCCCCAACGCCGGCACCCTGTCTGTAAGCGGCCTGGATGCCAGTCTGCTTGATGCCAGTATCAGTGGGGATATCAACGCCGCAAACCTGCAGTCCGGACAACCTGTTATTACTGGCATCATTAATGCTTCCGGCCCGGATTTACCTACCCTGCTGGAAGTGGCGGGACAGCTTCAGGGCGGTCGCAATTCCGCACTGGCCGGCTATGGCAGGGAACTGCAGAACTCACCCGATCAGGATTTCCTGCTCAGATCCCGGTTTGATGCCAATATGGCAAGCGGCAATATCAATGTGCCGGAACTGGACTTTAATGCTCTGGGCACTGAAATCAGCGGTAATATCATTGCTTCCAATATTGATTCCGATACTCCGATCCTGCGAGGCCGTCTCAATGCCAGCGGTCCTGACCTGCCCTTGCTAATGCAGATTGCGGGCCAACTGACTGGCGGCAGGGATTCCAGCATCAATCAATATGGCAGGCAATTACGCACTATTCCCAACAAAGGTTTTACGATAAACGCCCCTTTTGATATCAACATGGCCACAGGCAATATTGACCTCAGTGGCCTGCAGGCAAACTTCCTGGGTTTGAGTGTGACAAGCGAATTGAAGGCATCAAATTTTCAAAATGCCAATGGCACCATGGCTGGCCGGATAACACTGAACGGACGTAACCTTGGCCCTGTTCTTGAGGCCATTGAGCAAGCAGACCTGGCTGAAGTACTTCAATCGATAAACCTCAATCTTGAGGTTAACGGTACCAGAAACAACCTTTCACTCAACCCGTTTAATCTTGATCTGGTGCTTTCAGGACCACGCATTCCAAACTCACCGGTTACTCTGGCTCTGAACGCCAATACCGTGCTCGATCTGGAGGGTGAAACCCTGTCTACTGACTCTTTCACTCTGGCAGGGTTGGGCCTGAATCTGCAAGGCAGCCTCAATGCCAGTAATGTGATGAGCGATATTAATTACAGTGGTCAGATTTCACTACCGGCGTTTAATTTACGCCGGTTTATGCAGCAGATAAACCAGTCATTACCGGTCACCATGGACAATACGGTGTTTCAGTCCTTCGCATTGAGCACTGCCTATTCAGGATCAGCAGATGATGTGCAGCTACGCAATCTGAATATCACGCTCGATGACTCTCAAATTAACGGTGATTTCACCGCTGCCGGACTCAGTTCGGCAAGTATTCCAGCCATGGATTTTGATCTGGCCATTAACCGCATAAATCTTGATCGCTACCTGGCTCCCGCTACAGAAATAAACGCCGGCAACAGTGACATCGGTAACACCGAACTCCCCCTCGAAACCCTGCGCGCCCTGAATCTGAAAGGTGAGATTAATATTACCCAGCTGACCTATTCAAATATGAGCCTCAATGACCTGGCACTGAACATTGATGCCAGTGATGGCCGCATTGCTATGGCACCGATCACAGCCAACCTCTACCAGGGCGCGTATTCAGGTGATATCAGGCTCAACGTAAATGACGCCATGCCCACAGCCAGTGTTGACACAGCGCTCACCGGCATCAACCTGGCTCCCCTGTTATCTGACTTTATGGATGCCAGTTATCTCAGCGGTAATGGCAATATACAGCTGTCCCTGACCGGGCGTGGTACCGACACTGCCACTATCAAGCGCAATCTGAATGGTTCCGGCTCAATGGCATTGCAGGATGGCGTTCTGGAAGGCGTGGATGTAGGCAGTGTACTGAACCAGGTAGAAACCATGATCCGGGATCAGCGAGCGCGTACCATAGTGCGCGGTGAACGCACGCCTTTTGACACTTTTTCCGCATCCATCAATGTTAACGATGGCGTCGTCACCAGTAATGACCTGTTAATTGAATCATCCGGTTTTGATGTCAGTGGCCGAGGCACGCTGGTCAATCTGACCAATGACACGCTGGCCTTTAACCTGATTGCCAATGTGGATGAAACGCCGGCCAGTGATGAGCAGGCTTATGATATTGGTGGCTACAGCCTGCCAATTGCCTGTACCGGCTCACTGGATAATCCGACCTGCCTGCCTGATATACAAGCCATACTGGCAGGGGCTATTCGCTCTGCAGTGCAGCGGGGACTAAGCGATCTGATACAACGTGCCATAGGCGATGAACCTGCACAGGAAAGTGCTGATCAAACTACTGAAGAAAGTAATCAGGAAGAAGAGCAGACTGACCCGCGTCAGGAATTATTAAACCGGGCGCTGGAAAATCTGTTTAATCGCTAACACCTAGAGGTCTTCGGAACGGTTCAGCCGGATAGCGGCAATAACAAGGCCAATGCCAACAATGGTACTGATCAGTAATTCACCATTCATCACCTGGCTCAACGTGCCAGAAATCCCGCCTTCAAAGTTTTCGAACATCCAGGAAGGAAGCAGATGTTGAAACAATGTTAATAAAATATCTGACCGCTCATAGATAATCAGTTCTGGAACAACACATATAACAATCGGTGCTACCGCCCAGGCCAGTGGCGCCGATCTGGCCCATGCCGAACAAAAAAGTAACCAGGCATATACGGGTAAACACCAGAAGAAATTGACTACCCCATAAACGGCAAAACAGGCAATGCGATAGAAAATATTGGAAGGAGCGATGAATGTGGACCAGATATCTACATCAAAAAATGACCCGTATAAGGACAGGATAGTTAGCATTACCAAATGCATGACCAGCAGTGAAAAAAGAAAAACGCCATAGACCAGGACAAGACCTGCCAACAACTTGGACAAAATGGTGAACGTGTTCGAAACAGGCATGGAATTCCAGAACAATATACTTCTGTCCTTTCTCTGCTGGTAAAGGGTCATCAGAAAGTAATACATCATAATGCCCCAGAACACGATAAAAAACAGGCTGGTTGACGACATGTAAAACATGTTCCAGTAACTCTCACGTATCTCAATAGGAGCACCTGAAAAATTCATAATCCTTTCTACTGCTGTCAATGGATCCAGAGATGGATTTTGCAAGTTTATAAGTATCGAAAAATCATTAACGTAGGATCGGAAAACATTGACAGCCAGGGCTACTGATGCCAGAACTATGCAGCAAAGCGGTACCAGCAAAAAAGAAATGCGTTGCTCCCAGAATTCACGCCTGATTAAAGTAATCATTTTGCCTGTGGGGGTAATCATATTATTCATTACTAAATTTCCCGTGATTGATGCATTTTTGCGACAAATAAATCTGTTACAGAAGGCACATGAATTTCGCCAAGTGTTTTAATTTTTTCCCTGTCAAAATTTTCGAACAACATCGTTTTGGCACCCAGCAAATTGCGGGTATGAATGGGGCCCATTGCTTCAGCCTGTTCATATTTATCAGGCGCCACCAATACTTCAGCATAGGTGTCAGCCAATTCATCCATGGCTATATTGAGATTGATTTTTCCATCATCTATAAACATCAGGTGTGTCAGAATGGATTTCACTTCTTCCACCTGGTGAGTGCTGATAATTATTGATGTTTCATTATCGAAATAATCATTCAACAAACGCTCAAAAAAGGATTTCTGGTAAAGAATATCCAGACCCAGAGTGGGCTCATCCAGCACCAGCAATTTCACATTAATAGCCAGGATCAGGGCCAGGTGAAGCTGCGTGACCATACCCTTGGAGAGCTGGCCGACTTTCTTGTCCAGAGAAATTCTGGTTTCACCGATCAGCTCCATTGCCCGCTCTCGATTAAAGCGGGGATGAACCCCTTCAATGTAATCTATCGCGTTAGCCACTTTCAGCCAACGGGGCAGGATACCGACATCGGCAATGAAACAGACGTCCTCCATAAGCAGGTGTCTGCCGTGTCGAGGATCCCTGCCCAGCACTTCCAGTGTCCCCTCGAAGCTGGACAGGCCCAGAATGGCCTTCAGGGTTGATGTCTTGCCCGCCCCATTGGGTCCAATCAGACCAACGATAGAGCCCTGCTGTATGCTAAAACTGATGCCATCCATGGCCTTTGTTTCACCAAACGATTTACTAAGATTTTCTGCCCTGACGACGGTTCTCATTGCTTGTTCTCCGCGTTATCCAGAATCGCTTTCAACGAATCAATCAGATCTTGTTCCGGCAAACCCAGCCGCTGAATCTTTTTACAGATTTCCGGCCATTCCTTCTTCAAAAAAGCCTCTCTTTGCATGACCATCAGCTTGTTCAGTGCCCCTTCCTTTACAAACATCCCCAGCCCCCTGCGCTTTTCCACCAAGCCATCATCCACCAACATCTGCAATGCCTTGGCCACCGTGATGTGATTGATTCGATGCTCACTGGATATTTCACGAATCGAAGGTAATGCATCCCCTTCAGAAACCACCCCTTCAAGAATCAATTCCACCAGGCGTTTGTGCAACTGGCGAAAAATCGGCTCTTTGTCATTCCAGACTATTTGCATGAGTAACCTGTTTTTGTCCTGTCAGCACGAAATTCAGCCGGCTGATAAGGAAAGTTTAAGTAATCCTGATATATAGTGTTATATATTACTATAACACCAAGAAAAAAACAATGTATCATTATTTTGTGATTTTGAAGACTTAACTGGAGCTAAAAGGCGGGAAAACCCTGGGCAAATTCACCACTAAAGATATCTGCCTCTGACAATAATACCCAACCTGCAGGACGCATGTTCAAGGCCAGCCCAGCTACTCTCGGTTTCAAGCACTGCCACAGTAGCCGTCGGCATGACTTTACCATCTTCAGGAATATCCAGCTCTTCGGTGAGATAAAACAGCAGGTCTTCCAGGCCTGGATTGTGGCCGACAATCATCAAACTCGAACACTCCTCAGGGGTGGTCGCAATGACGTCCAGTAAATCACTGACATCCGCCATGTAAACCGATTCATTCCAGAAGATATTTTCCCCACTATAATCCATATTGCTGGCAACAGTTTCGGCGGTTTCCCTGGCCCGTTGAGCTGGTGAACTGATTAATAATTCAGGCACCAGACCGTGCCCTAGCAACCATTCACCTACTTTCGCAGACTCTAGAAAGCCTCTTTTTTTGATTGGTCGCTTGTAATCCGACATAGCTACACTCCAGTCAGACTTACCATGTCGCATCAGAATCAGTTCTTTTTTCATCGCTTTCTTTACCACTGTTTCGGGTTGGTTTATCAATTTCTTTCGTCCCTTGTACTTTTTACCATTTCTGTCAGCCAACCTTTCAGCCTTCCTGCCACGCAGAACCTGAGCAGGCTGGGCCGGTTTTGTGAACGGTTCGCGACTGGAATAAGGGATTGGATTTCACCGTTTAGGGCTTATATACTGGCCAGTCCCTGGATTACTGCCAATTAAAAAAATCAGTCTCTAAAACAAAAGATTATCTATTATTCCAGGACTGAACAAATAAAATATAGATTAAGAAGTACCATCGCAATCGATTCTTTAAAGAGGTCAACTGTATGAAAAAACTGTCCATTTTCATTATTGGATTATTTCTGGGAACTTCAGTTCTGGCACAGGTTCCTTACCCTTTTGTATCAACACCAATCGCTGAATTAAACGAACCCTGGGCCATCGAGTTTCTCCCTGATGGACGCATTCTGGTAACAGAAAAAGGCGGCACCATTCAGCTGGTCACCCAGGATGGCCAGAAAACTGAAGTCGCCGGCGCCCCTGAAGTGGATTATTTTTTCCAGGGTGGCCTGGGTGACATAGTTCTTCATCCGGACTTTGAATCCAACAATACGGTCTACATCAGTTACGTTGAAGCAGGCGCCAACGAAACCCGCGGTGCAGTAGTAGCACGTGGCACACTTGATCTGTCCACTCCTGCCATCGAAAATCTGGAAGTTATCTGGCGTGCATTCCCCAAAGTAGATGGTGGACTGCATTTCAGTCATCGTATCGCCTTTGATGACGAAGGATACATGTTTGTATCGGCCGGAGAGCGCAATAAATATGATCCCGCCCAGGACCTTAATGCCACCCTTGGCAAGATAGTACGATTAAACGATGACGGCTCGCCTGCTTCCGGCAACCCTTTTGCCAGCCAGGGTGGTGTTGCCGCTGAGGTCTGGTCTTATGGTCATCGCAATCCGCTGGGCATTGCTTTTGATAATGAAGGCCGCCTCTGGAACATTGAGATGGCACCTCGAGGTGGGGACGAATTAAACCTGGTCATAGCCGGTGAGAATTATGGCTACCCGATTGTCTCCAATGGAAATCACTATACCGGCGAAATCATTCCGGACCACGATACCGATACGGAAGGCCGATTTGAAAAACCCAAGGTCTGGTGGAATCCGGTAATTTCGCCTTCCAGCCTCATGTTCTACACTGGAGACGCATTCCCTGAGTGGCGCGGCAATGCATTTATCAGCGGACTTTCTTCAATGTCTATAGTGCGTATTGTGGTGAATGGCGATAACGCCGTTGAAGCACAGCGTTTTGTCATGGGACGTCGTATTCGTGGTATCGAACAGGGTCCTGCAGGTAACATCTGGATTCTGGAAGATGGCCCCGAAGGTCGTCTGGTAAAACTGACACCAAGAGGCTAGTCAATCAGATAGCCTGATAAAAAACCCCGTTCCAATAGCGGGGTTTTTTTATGCGCCAGATAAAAGATAATAGAGACAAGGGTAAAGGGAGACATTTATGAATAGCACTGATCATTCCCGGCGCAGGTTAATGCAATTTTTAGCCGGCAGCCCCTTATTCTCCGGCATCCCGGCTTTGCCTGCCATGGCTGCACAACGCCTGAACGACTCAGACTATATCGCTGAATCTGCCCGCTGGGCAGTGAATGTTTTCGATATGGAAAATGTCGCTCTGCGCAACTGGAGCCAGGCCCACTGGACCTACATCTCCCAGGGTGTTGATGATGAACTGACTTTGCGCGCCAATCGTGAAGGCTATGAGCGCCTGCATTTACGTGCCAGGCGTCTGATTGATGTCAGCTCTGTCAACAGGCAAACCGAGCTTTTTGGCCACACTTTGCCCTCTCCCATATTGCTTGCTCCGGTGGGTGGACTGGGCATGGCGCACGCCGATGGCGATATGGAAGTAGCACGAGGTGCCAGGGTTGGCGGCCACAAAATGATCATGTCCACAGCTGCAACCTTTGGTATTGAGCAAGTTACCCGGGCACGCGGAGAACCTGTGTGGTATCAGTTGTACCCAACAGATGTCTGGGAGATTACCCAGGCAATTCTGCGTCGGGTCGAAGCGACAGGGTCAGACGTGCTGTTTTTAACCACCGACATTCCTGCCCGCAATCAGGATCGTATGCGACGCTTTGATCGAAGCTCCGATGAATGCAGTGAATGCCACATTCCAGGCACCAGCTTTGCGGATAAAGCCATGCTGGAAGGCTTGAATGCACCTGCCAATATTAACCCCAGCAATCCCGCCATGAACTGGGACTTTGTCAAACGACTGCGCGATTCCACGAATATGAAACTGGTTATCAAGGGAATCACCCAGCCGGAAGATGCCAGACTGGCCCTGCGCGCAGGCGTGGATGCTATCCATGTATCCAACCATGGTGGCAGAGCCGATGAAAGTGGATTTGCAACCATCGACTCGCTACCGGAAGTCGTAAATGTCGTGCGCGGTCGAATTCCGGTCATTGTTGATGGCGGCATCCGCCGCGGCACCGATGTGTTTAAAGCTCTGGCCTTGGGGGCAGATGCGGTTTGCGTCGGTAGACCTTATATCTGGGGACTGGGTGCCTTTGGCCAGGAAGGCGTAGCAAAAGTAATGCAGATTCTGGACAGCGAACTGGAAATAGCAATGAAGCAGGCAGGAACACCGACCCTGGCTGATATTACGCGTGAAGCGGTGCGCTAACGAAATCAACAGAACCACAAAAAAGGCGACTAAATTAGTCGCCATGTCGGATGGCGGCTCTGCGAGCCTTATCCGACCTACGAAAAACCATTAATCCTGAAAGAGTGGTTGCTTGTCTCTTGCCTCTTGCCTCTTGCCTCTTTTTTTAGAAACCTGCCGCCTCCCTGCACCGCCCACCTTTATCCTTTTTCCTTTATCTTTTTTCTTGCAACTTGTGACTTGTAGCTTGTAGCTTTGTTATGAAATAAAAGGCGTGATCGTCTCAATCCCCTTCCTGGCCACAACTTCAGGGTCCGTGTTCTGTACCACTGGATCAAAAAGCTCCAGAGACAGCGGCCCGTTGTAACCTTTCCCGGAGATTTTTTCGATGATACGTTGTAAAGGTGCAACCCCCTCGCCCGGGTAAGCACGATCCTTGCGTTCTGCCACTTCAAGATGCGGTAAAGCCGGTGTGTCGGCGAAATGGACATGATGGATTTCTCCATCATTGATCAGATCGAGATCTTCAAACTTACTCATGCCTGCCCATAAATGATAAACATCAAGCATGAATTTCAGGTTGGGATGATCAACGCTGCGCACCACATTCAGGCTGGTGCGTACATTACTGATCAGGGTAGACAAGCGGGTAAACTCAACCATCAGGGCGATGTTGTGGGGCTTCGCAATTTCAGCCGCTTCATGCAGGTTTTCATATACCTGATCATAATCGTCCATGGTATGTGCCTGATTGGCCGCCGAGGGCACCACGAGCCTGTCCGCGCCCAGTGATTCTGCAAGCTCAACTTTCCAGCGCAAGTCTTCCAGCGCCTGGGCACGTCGCGGGCCGCTTTCTTCCAGAAACAACTGGTTCGTTGATGAAACAGCGCGCAAGCCCAGATCGTCCATCAGGCGTCGGGCGGAGCCTTTGCCATTACTCTCCTCAAATGCCCTTGCCGATGGCAAGTCGGGTTCTGCAGCTTTGATACCGGCGCCTGACCAGCCTTCCATCACGCGACGAAAATCAAAGCCACTTGATGTTATCCCATGCATGCAGACATACATCCCGGAAGCGGATGCTGCCCGGGTAACGGATGAACCACTGACCACTGCGCCCGTGGTAATGCTTGCAGACAACGCCATAAATTCTCTTCTGTTTATTCCGGTCATTTTTTTATTTTTATCCGTAAAAATCAAAAAGGCCAGGATAAAAACTGCTTATATATCCTGGCCCCGGTGACACCCCTCTTGGTTCAATATTGCACAATACTTCTGCTATTCACCATGAATTGCTGGAGTTCAGGACAGGGTCTAGAGTATATCCCGCCCAAGTGTGCCTCGTGGCACCCGGTGTCCAACATCCTGAACATAGTCCGGACCAATAGCCGCAATTGACGCAGTGCCACTGCCACGCATGGTAATGGCAAGCTCACGATTCAGTAAATCAAGAACTCTTTCAACGCCCGCCTGCCCGAAAGCCCCCAATCCCCAACAGTAGGGCCGGCCGATACCTACAGCAGAGGCGCCCAATGCCAGGGCTTTGAAAACATCCGTACCACGACGAATGCCGCCATCAATAATAACCGGTATGCGACCATTCACTGCCGCGATTACTTCAGGAAGACATTCAATGGTGCCCCTGCCTGTATCCGTTGCGCGTGCGCCATGATTAGATAGTATGATGCCATCCGCGCCATACTGCACAGCAAGGGCCGCATCAGGACCGACTTCAATACCCTTGATAAGCACTTTCATATTTGTCACATCCTTGATGCGACCGATAACATCCCACGTCAGTGAGGCATCAACCAAACCAACCCCCTGCATATCGAGTCCATCAAACATTGGCTTGGCCTGCCCATAATGACACTCTTCACAAAACCGATCGTCTTCCCGGGCAAGCACTGCTGAAGTTTCAGTATTGCGGCCTCCAGGCAAATCCACTGTCAGGCAAACCGCTGTGCAACCGGCCGCCTCTGCGCGGCGTAACATTGCTTCGGTATATTCCCAGCGGTTGGTGGAATACAGCTGAAACCAGACCGAGCCTTCACCGCGCGCCTGAACCACTTCTTCAATGGGTGAGGAGGCCTGGGTAGACAGAATCATATGATGCCCTTTCGCGGCGGCGGCGCGGGCAGCACCAACATCGGCATCACGATGAAAGCCTCCGGTACTGCCAACAGGACTCAAAAATATAGGCGAACGAGCTTCAGCTCCCAGCACATTTACTGACATATCTGTGGGACCACTTACGTCAACCAACCTGCGCGGATGGATCTGGAAGCGGGTATAGCCCTCCCTGTTTGCGCGCAACGTGGTATCGCTATCCACACCCGAAATCAGATAACCAAAATGGGCTGGCGGTACTTTTTCCCGGGCGATAGCTTCCATTTCAAAAACGTTAATAACCTGTTCAGGATTGGTCAGTTTTTCACCGAGAGTCTCCTCTACTTCCTGACTGAATGCGGAATAGCTGGTCAGCAATGGGCTGCCTGCCAGAAACTTGAGAAATTCGCGTCGATAACCCTGATTGTTTTTTTGATTAAAAGGCATGCTTGACTCCTTGGCCCCGAAAACGTGTGACATATGACGTGGGAAGAGAGTAACGAAATAATTGGTTTTTTAAAACAATATTTCCAATATGCGCAACGGCTTCCATGACACCACTGAAATTTACAATATCCAAAACTCCACCAAAAATACGAAATTCAAGGTCCACTGAAATTATAACGACAATTCCGGGTCACTCTTTTCGACATGAATTGCACCATGAACTTGTCCACTTGGCACAAACATCAGGTATTATGCCGACCTGATAAATATTTAGTTCTGATACCCTTAAGTAAGCATTAAAAATTTTAATCCCCCTCAAGGAGGTCCTGTGTTAACCCGACGCTTGTTATTTGTAGCTACACTTTTCATATTCCAGTTAGCCAATGCTGCCGACTCCAATGAAGGCAAAACCTTCTTCCGGCAACAATGCGCGCTCTGTCACAGCGCAGAACCGGGCGATAATGGTGGCGCTCAAGGCCCTCTATTACATGGCATTTTTGGTCGTGAAGCCGCAACAACAGGATTCAGCTATACACAGGCAATGGCCAATTCCGGCCTGACCTGGGATGCGGACACCCTTGATCGTTTCCTGGCTGCGCCAACCCGGGTCGTTCCAGGTTCCTCGATGGTTATTCCGGTTTCAGATAATGAGACCAGAGCTAACCTGATCGCGTATTTTGAAGAACTCGGTAATGGGACTTTTGCAGAAGCCGAACCACAGCGTGGTGGCTTTGGTGGTTTTCGGGCTCCGCCGGCAGCAGAGCCACCCCAGGGTGACCCTGACTGGATTAATGACCGCCCTGGTCGAGTCCACAGAGTAGATCTGGGCAGTCTTCCAGAACCCTATGAAACAGGGTCAGCGGTCAACTTTCCGCAAATCGCCCCAAGGCCTGAAGGCAAGGAACTACAGGTACCAGAGGGATTCAAGGCGGAAACTTTCGCCACAGGACTGCAAGGACCTCGCGCCATGGTGCTGGCGCCCAATGGCGATATATTCCTGACAGAGACCCAGAGTGGCCGCATCAAAGTGATGCGCCCCTCAGCTGATCATAGCCAGCCGCAAGCCATTACGATTTTTGCCCAGGGCATGCTGCAGCCCCTCGGCATGGCATTTTACCCTGCTGGAAACAACCCTGAGTGGCTTTATGTAGCGGAAACCAATCGGGTTATTCGCTATCCCTATACCACAGGTGACACAGAAGCAGCTGATGTGCCTGAGGTGGTGGTATCGCAACTGAGCCCGGTAGGTGGCGGTCATTACACCCGTGACCTGGGTTTCTCTCCAGACGGAACCCGCATGTATGTATCCGTGGGCTCCCAGTCCAATGTGGCCGAGGACATACCTGCGAAAACAGCCGCTGAAATCGCTGCCTGGGAAGCCGAACGCGGACTGGGTGCTGCCTGGGGAACCGAGGAAAACCGTGCCTCCGTGATGGTATTTGAAGTAGGCAATGAAGAAGCCAGCGGCAGGCTTTTTGCCAATGGCATCAGAAACTGCGTCGGCCTGACAGTACAGCCTGAAACCGGTGATGTCTGGTGTACAGTGAATGAACGTGATCAATTGGGCGATGATCTGGTTCCTGACTATTCCTCTCGCATCCCGGAAGGCAGCTTCTTTGGCTGGCCCTGGTACTATATGGGCAACAATGAAGATCCCCGCCATGCTGGTGCCAGACCAGATCTCCCAGGCCAGATTTCAGTACCTGACGTCCCCTACACAGCCCATTCAGCAGCTGTTGATCTGGAATTCTATCCGTCCCAACCAGCAGGCAATTCGGCGTTTCCGCAAGAGTATGCCGGAGACGGATTTGCCGTTTTACATGGCTCCTGGAACCGTGCCCATCGTACCGGACACAAGATTGTCAGGTTGCCTATAGAAAATGGGGTTCCCACCGGTGAGTACATTGACTTCCTGGTAGGATTTATTGATGAGGACGGCAATCCCTGGGGACGACCGGTAGCTACCGTTGTCATGCAGGACGGCTCATTACTGCTCAGTGATGATGGCGCCAATATTGTCTACCGTATTTCTTACGGTGAATAGATTAAGGCAGACAAATACATTAACCAGTGACGAGAGTCTGAACTAATAGAGAGAGTCTGTCCCGGGGCATGGTTTTTACCCTGCCCCGGCGCTTTGGCATCTTGTGTGCCCCCCTCATCGTAACTCAGCCAGCTTTCAGCGAGACAATAATTACCTGTTATCAGCGGGAGGCTTTGAATGGCTTTTTTGTCAGGAAAACGCGCTGTTTATGAGATTGTGAAGTGCTGCAAGTTATTGGTGGGAATACTGTTTATACGCTAACACAATGCTTTTTTTTCATGCTAAACTCACGGCAACTATAACCAGAAAACTGGGAATTCTTGCTAATGCATCGGTTCAGCCTGTCCTTATCCCTTCGTAAGTTTCTTCAGAGTCCGACGTCCAACCTCCCGCAGCGCTCATTGTTCCACTCAAGTAAAAAAATGCTGACCTTGCTGTCAGCATTATTGATGCTTGTTGGCTGTGGTGGTGGCGGTGGCAGCAGCAGCCTGGCAGATTTACAGGAATCTGCCGGCACCACCGGTACGGGCGGCGGAGCGGCCGGGGAAACACTGCGAATTGGTAGTGGAACCGGGGCCAACTTTGTTGAGGGCGCTCTGAGCGCAAACATCACAGAACTCGAAGCCGGGGAAAGCACAACCATCCTGATCACTGTGGTAAACCAGAATACTGAAGCTCCCGTCAGCAATTATTCCATAATATATTCATCGCCCTGTGATTCAGGCGGTCAAGCCGACATCTCCGAAGCGATCCCAATAGCTCCTGGCCTGGTCAGTGTTGATTATACTGCCCAGGGCTGTTCCGGTACTGATGTAGTAACAGCAAGGATTGATGGCACAACGATCAGCGCTACTATAGAGCTTACAGTAAATCCTCCCCAGGCTCTCACAGTCAGCTTTGTTGGCAGCACACTTAGCCAGCTCTCACTGGCTGGTATCGGTGGTGAAGAAAGCACTGAGCTCACCTTCAGGGTAGCCGGCCCCCAAGGCGTTCCCATCGTGAATTCGGAAGTCAGCTTCAGCATAAATACACTGGTAGGTGGCGCCTTTATTCTCAACGGCCGGGAAACCGGCATTACTGACAACAATGGCCAGGCCCGCACAATATTAAACAGTGGCACGGTAGCAGGCCCGGTCAATGTTGTTGCGGTGCATAATGCCAGCGGACTGCTTGGTATTTCCGACGATATTATTATTTCCACCGGCGTACCTGAATACAGCCGCTTCTCGGTTTCCTATGGAGATTTCAATCCCGCGGATGCCTTTAATGTTGATGGCATAACGGTCGATGTGAATATTATTGCCAGTGACCAGTTTGGTAACAATCCAACTGAAGGCACAAGAATCAGTTTCATCGCTCCGGAAAGCGGCAATATCGTCAATTCCTGTGAATTACAGGATGGCGCCTGCTCCGTTACCTGGCGCAGTACCTCACCACGTCCCGCCGATGGCAGACTGGAAATTATCACCTTTACCGATGGCGCAGAAGACTTTGTCGATAACAATGGCAACTCGGTTTATGACGCCAACGACGGTAGCTTTATTGATCTGGGCGAACCCTATGCCGATGAGAACGAAGACGGTAATTACGATGTTGGCGAATACTTTTTTGATTCAAACCAGAATGGCGTCTGGGATACTGGCAATGGTGAATGGGATGGCCCCTGCCTTATCCAGGTTGAGCCAACAGCGGTGTGTGATGGTGAAACAACAGTATCAATCTTTGATACTGTAACCGTGGTTTTGTCTACCAATAGTCCAAGATTAAGCGGCCCGGGCAGTACCGGCACTTTTGGCGCCGTTGGCTCAACCATCCTCATTACCCAGGGCACCAATCTCAGTCGCGGTGGAATTATCGTTGCAGATAGTAATTCCAATGCTGATTCTCTTGGTGGAAACCCCATGCCCGCGGGCACCACGATTGCCTTTAGCATTGATGGTGAAGGCGTCAGCCTGTCCGGAGCGACATCGTTCGAAGTGGGGAATACCACGGGCCCAACTGGTCCCTACGGGATTACCCTTAAAGCGGCGGAAGTCGCCGGAACGGATCCCTTACCGATTCCGGCATTATTATTTATGGACATAACACCACCAGGTGCGGAACCAACCCAGTATTCCTGGAACGTGGAAGTTCAGCGTTAATACCAATCAATTCCCCGGAAAACTAATCCAGCCGACTCAGACCGACAGTGATATTTACCTGTCCGGTCTGAGTGGTGCCTGCCGGCCTCATACTGACTTCTCCCAACAGTAAGCCGGGGGTACTTTCAAGATCATGAATCCATGCCAGCACTGCAGCAAAATCCGCATTTTCAAGCCTGATCTGTAACTGATCACCGGTCAGTTGTTGCACCTGCGTCAGACTTAACTGCCTGGCCTGCAGACTCTGGTTTACATGACTGGTTAAATTTTCAATGACGGGTGTCCCGGTACTATTTTCCTGACTCTGTAACGCCATGATCTGCTGCGCATAACTCTCCACCACATCCCTTGTCTGCTGTGCAGAAGCCAGTTGTAAACGCTGTTCCTGTTGTGCCTGATAAAGCGGTTGCCAGACAAGATAATAAAGAGCCAGCGACAATAACAGCACCACGGCTGTGACCAGGATCAACTGGTCTTTTGCTTGTAAACGCCTGAAACTGTCTTTCATTTTTCTTTCATCACTTTTTTAGTATCATTTTTACCAGATACCCAGGCTTCCAATACCAGAAAATCCTAACTGCCAATCCGCAACCTCGAACGATTACCTTGCGCAGAACTGGTACTACCAATCAGTTCTGCCTGCAAACCGAGAGATTGCAGACGCGCACGTATGGATTCAGCAGTATTGAAATCACTGGTGATAAGAGTCATCTGGATTTCCCGATCACGGTCTGAATAGCTGAGATTTTGAACTTGCAGCTGCGGGTTATTCATAATGACAGGCGCCGCCCTGTCCAGCAGCGCAACAAAACCGGAACCGCTATTACCCTGCAACGACTGCAGTTGTCTTTCCAGCTGGAGTTGCGCATCAATCAGCGCACCCTGCGGATTTACCTGGCGAAATATTTCTTCGGTCTCTACTGTTAATTGCTGACTTAACTTTTCCAGTCTGGAAATTTCGATCACTCTGGAGATGAGGTCCAGTGATGCTATAGCAAGCAGCAATATTGCTGCAATCTGCCACTGCTTCCACCAGTGCCGCCATGGCAAACCCGGCGCAAATTCTCCACTCAATAAATTCAAACGCGTATCAGACGAGTTGGTCACCGCTACTTTTTCTATGCTGCTTTTAAGTAATTGCCAGTAATCCTGCCGAGTAATTTCAACTTGATGTGATGCCAGTCCCGGCAGTAGCTCGAGCACTTCACTTTGTGACAGACTCATCTGGGTACTGGAAACATAAAGCCTGATTTTTGTCGGCAGCGACTTTTCACGCATTATGGTTTGTAAGACAAGCGCCAGATTATCCATGTGACAGGCCAACCCCTGGCCAGCGTCAAAACGAATCAGGCATTGCTTATCACCCGGGAACACCAGGGTCCATTGACCAGCTTGCCAGGGCAACAGACACAATTCCGGAATACATTGGTCAATCACCAGGTTATTTTCATTAAAAACCAGTAATTCACTTTGCAGCAGGTCTTTCTCAACACAACATACCACCGCCTGCAAGTTCCCTTCTTCATCTTTGCCAGGCAATTTTTCAATCACAAAATGCACGGCTTCAACGCGGTCAGCCAGATCATCTTCAAGTGAATAAGGGATGACCTTATCCAGCAGTTTTCTTTCCAGTTCTGAATAAGTTACCTGATGCAGGCTGGCAGCTGTCGCGGGAAAAACCAGAATCAGCGGCTCATCCGGCATTTGCGTTATGCGTTCTCTCAACTCACCAGGCTCACCCTGAAAGACACCATCATCAGAGATTAATTGAAAGCGGGCTGAGGATATTTTTTTAATTAACACAAAACTGTTCCAAATTGATCGGGTTTGTAATCATGCGCCTTGATAATACCCTGACACCGGGTATTCCGAGAGCATCGATATAACGATAAAGTACAGATTGCATCTGATAACGCCTTTCCCCAAGTTCAATAGCGCTGATCAGATTGAAATATTCACTGCCAACACCCAGTCCATCGGTATTAATGGCCGAAAACCTGCCCTGCCCGAGAAAGTCCAGATTGCTCCATCCGCCTGCGTTGATACGCAGATTGACCAGTTCCATGGCATCATCTTCGGGAAGGGGAGTAAGATCTTCCTCGGTATTCAGGGTACGCAGTACAACCGGCACTGGTCTGGAATTGATATTGAATTCCCCCTGGATTTTTTCACGGGAAAGCGTCGCATCAGCGCTGTTTATATTTACCGTGCCATTACCCCACAGCGAAACATGGGGTGTCAATGCCAGGTAAATTTCATCGCTCATACCGCGTACCAGGCGCAATTCACTGACACTGGCAAAGGGCTGGTTGGCTGCCTTGCCTGCAGGGCTTTGCTGATAATAAAACAGATCCTCCGCACCGCCCGGAAAGCGCTGTTCAGCATCAGGATCCACCCAGTCAAAAACCGCATTGGCAAGCATTGTCGCCTGTGCAAGACCGAGGGGATTTTCTATATCCAGGGTCTGTAAAAGCCTGATAAAACGGCGCTGTTCACTGCTATACCCATCATCATCAGGACTCGCCAGTGCGTTCAGGTTAAGCCGGCCCTGCAGATCCACCATGCAGGCGCGCAGCAAACCAACGGGTAATTCGAGCTCCAGGGATTGTGCCCACAGATCCACCGCGTAATCCTGACTGGGACTGATCTGCATATCTTGCAACAAGGCTTGTCGTGCAACAGATTCAGCACCAATCAGATAGGCCTCCACTTGCCTGCTTTGAGCTTGATTTTCAACACGCCGACTCAAGGTAAGGAATTCCTGACTTACTGAAGTCGCCAGAATGCCGACTACCATCACAACGGTAAGGGCCACGACCAGAGTTGCACCATGCTGCGCAACGCCCAGCTTGCTTATGTAACTTCGCTTGTGTTTATTTTTATCCTTGTTTTTGCAGCCCATGGTTTGTTCCCGCTCAGGCTGCCGGTATGACAAAAATGCGGCTAACCTGTCCAAACCCGTTAATAGACAGTGTGATTCTTATGGCTGACGGGAGCGGTTCTGTAAAATCCAGGCCCAGTCTTTCACTGCTCCAGAAATCAACCCATTCACCCATAACTACTGAATCTGCATCAGCACTATTGTTTTGGCTGATCGGCCTCTCCCTCCGGGTTCTATCAATATCGCTGCTTTGAGTACTGGCATCACTTGAAAAAGGCGAAAAGAATTCCATGCGCAGATCATCCACCCCTTCCAGTAACACGATTTCGTCTAATCCCTCTTCCCGACCAATTCGATCCAGTATTGACCAGCGCTGTCTCACCAGAGATTGTTCCTGCCACTGATAATTGATTCTTGCCAGCTCACTGCGTTTCAGCAATCTCGGATTACTCCAGCCATCGCGAGTAAACGTCAGTATTGAATCATTGGAAAAGCCACCGACCATAACCGGATCAAGCCCACCCAGTTCATTCCTGACTGGTCGCGCAATGCTTTGGCTAATATCCTGCTCCAGAATACCAAGCGCCAGTTCAAGGTCAGCCAGTTTTGCCGTTTCTTCTGTCACTCTTGTTGAGGCGTCAATTGACACAGTTAATCCCTGGTAGCCAATCACTGCAATGAAAACACTAATGGTCATTGCCAGTAGAAGCTCTATGAGTGTAAATCCCCTATTGCATGCGGTGCCAGGCATCAATTACTCCTGTCAGGGATACCAGAGGGGTATCAGGTGAGTCATTATCGGCAACCGTTATAAGCAGTGGTAAAATTCTGCTCTCTTCGCCGAGTTGGGCCGGTACCGGTTGCGGAATGATCTGCCAGTACCACTGTTTACCTGCCATGACATCGGTCCCCGAGCGTATTTCCGGGATAACACGATTTCTCTGCTGACTTTCCAGTCGCTCCAATTCAAGATGATTTTGGGCGACCCAGCCGGCTACCGTTTTGTCTCTTAAATAAGTGCTGTTATTCACGTGCTGGGTAATGCGGAATTGCAGCGCTGTGAGAGCCAACGCAAGAACCAGCAGTGCTACCATGACTTCGATAAGGGTAAATCCGTGGTGATGGTCTTTGGATGCTGTGTGTTTTCTTTTTTCAACTGGTGGGGCCAGCGCTGGCCTGTCAGTCAATATGGGGATTGCAAAAACACTCATGGCTGTACAATCCGGAAGCGACCAAGCATATCGCTCTGTACTACGACGGGTTCGCTCACAGGACTGCTGAACGCCAGACTAAAGGCAGTGGTTTCATGATCGGGGTAAAGCCAGATATCCGGCGAAAAGCTCTCCGGAATTGTTTCAGGGTTATCAATGTCCACTTTGCTTTCAATCTCGAGACTCAGTCCTTCGACTTCCAGTTGCAGAGCAAAACCTTCTCCGATTAACGCCGATTCGGCAAAATCATCCATTCCTGCCGGTGCGCCCTGCTGCCACAAATCATCACGCCGTCGCAGCCAACGATAGCCATAGACAACTTCTCCCTCTACGGTTTCGTTAAACACATCGATTCCCCAGAAATCACCGCTAAGTACGGCTTCATCCAGAATCAATTCTGCATTACCGGCAAACTGGCGGGCATGGTTTTTCACCTGCATCGGGCCGCTTGAATAGTCCATTCTGAATATCATGCCCAGGCTCAGGCCAATCACCAGAACCACCACCAGAATTTCTACCAGGGTGAATCCTCGCGCCTGACATGCCTTACTTGAAGATATCGGCATTGAGCCCCTCGCCCCCTCTTTTTCCATCTGCACCTAGCGAAAAAAGATCGTATGCACCGTCTGTATATTGCGCCGGAGTAATGTAGCGATAGGGAGTATCCCAGGGATCCAGCGGCAGTGAATCCAGGTAGCCATTAGTCTTCCAGTTTTGCGGTACTGGTGACAGACCGGTTTTTTTTACCAGCGCATCCAGACCCTGCTCGGTAGTGGGTAAAGCCTGGTTATCCAGGCGATAAAGGCTCAGGGCGGTAGCAATGGTACTCAGGTCAGACTCTGCTTTTTGTACTCTGGCCTTATCGGCACGACCCATAAATTGTGGTGCTACGATTCCGGCAAGCAGACCAAGAATGACCAGTACCACCATTAGCTCTATAAGGGTAAAGCCGGCAACCCGGAATCCTGCCTTGTTTGCCTTAACAGGGTAACAACAGCTGTGATATGTCATCGAGTACGCCATGGAATCAGACAACCAGGGTATTCATTTGCATGATGGGAAGCAGTACTGCCATGACAATGGCTCCGACTACAGTGGCCATGACGACTATAATCAATGGTTCCATAATGCCAAGAATGGCATTCAAGGTAGACTCAAGCTCTCTGCCCTGATTTTTCGCCGAACGTGCAAGCATCAGTTCAAGGTTGCCACTGCTTTCTCCGCTAGCCACCATCTGAACCAGCATCGGTGGAAACAAATCACAATGGTCCATCGCCTGATGCAGGGTTTCTCCTTCCTGGACAGCCAAAGCCACCTGCGTACACGCTTCCTGCATATATCGATTGGTCATGACAGCCCCGGCAATTCGTAAACCTTCCAGCAATGGCACACCACTGGATACCAGAATACTCAGGGTCGACGCGAAACGCTCAGTGTCCACTGTTCTCAAAAACGGTGAAATAAAAGGCAAGCGAAGCAAAAACCGGTCCCATCTATAACGCATGCTTCTAATACTCAATAAATGATTCACCGCCAATATCAGGGCAATTACAAAGGCCAGCACTGCCCACCAGAAATTTGCCATAAAATTACTCAAGGTGATCAGTGAACGGGTCAATAACGGCAATTGGGTATCTGTATGCGTAAAAAGATTGATCAATTCCGGCATCACGAAAATCATCAATAAAGAAATAACAATCACTGCAACAAGCATCAGCGCCATCGGGTAAATCATCGCCATCTTGAGCTTTTGACGGGCGTACTGGCTGTTCTCAATATAGTCTGCCAATTGCTCCAGCACCTGTCCCAGGTAACCGGCACTTTCCCCGGCGCTGACCATGGCACAGTACATCTCATTAAAAGCCCGAGGAAACTCCCGCAGACTTGTGCCAAAGCTATGCCCGGAAACGACAGTATTACGCAATTGCAGAACCAGTGATTTAACCCGGCTTTTTCTGGACTGCCTTGCTGTAGCAGCAAGCGCTTCATCCAGCGGCACATTGGAAAGTACCAAAGTGGCCAGCTGGCGTGTTAACAGGGCCAGATCAGCTGGTGATAAAGCCGGAGAAAGCAGCACTTTGACCAGCGAGCTGTCCTGAACTGCAGCAGCTTCATTGACCTCTATTGGCTTCAGATACCTGGCACGTAACTGGTTTCTGACCTGGCGCTCAGAATCTCCATCGACAATCCCTTTTAGAATTTTGCCGTTGGCATCCAGCGCCTTGTAGGAAAAAGCTGTCATCAGAATTTACAGACTCAGGCAGTTGTTACCCTTAATACTTCTTCAATACTGGTATCTCCCAGCAGCACTCTTCTGAAACCATCCTCTATAATGCTTTCATGTCGGGTGCGCGCATGGGTCAGCAACTCGATTTCTCCTGCACCATCGTGAATCAGCTTTCTCATCGGCGCATCTATTTCGATCAGTTCGAAAATTGCCGTGCGATGCTGATAACCGGTTTGCTTGCAGTGAGGACATCCCTGTGGCCGATAAATAGTGCTCGCCATGCCGACCTTGCTCAGCAGCTCAGTTTCCTTTTCATCCGGCTCACTGGCCTGCTTGCAATGAGTACAAAGCAGCCTCAATAAACGCTGGGCAATCACTGCTGTAAGACTGGAAGACAATAAAAAAGATTCCACGCCCATATCCTGTAACCGGGTAATTGCACCCACAGCCGTATTGGTATGCAGGGTAGAAAGCACAAGATGTCCGGTTAAACTGGCCTGCACTGCAATCTTCGCCGTTTCCGTATCGCGGATTTCTCCCAGCATCACCACGTCCGGGTCCTGCCTGAGAATAGAGCGTAAACCGCTGGCAAAGGTCATGTTCACCTTGTTATTAATCTGCGTCTGTCCAACACCAGGCAAGGTATATTCAATAGGGTCTTCGATGGTCAGAATATTCTGGCGCCGGTCATTGATCTCCATAAGCCCGGCATAGAGTGTGGTGGTTTTACCGGATCCGGTGGGACCAGTGACCAGAATAATGCCATGGGGCTGATTGAGTGAGCGAATATAGGATTGTCTCACCTTGTCTGACATATCCAGCTGCTTCAATTCGAGCCGGCCTGCTTTTTTGTCGAGCAGGCGCAAGACCACTCTTTCGCCATTGGGGGTCGGCAAGGTTGAAACGCGAATATCCACCGCATGACCAGCCAGCCTGACACTGATACGCCCATCCTGGGGTATGCGCTTTTCTGCGATATCCAACTTCGCCATTACCTTGATGCGTGACACCAGCATCGGGGCAAGCAGCCTTTTGGGGGAGAGCACTTCATCAAGAATACCGTCAATGCGAAACCTGACCGACAAGCGATCCTCATAGGTTTCAATATGGATATCTGAAACCTGCTCCCGTACTGCCTGGGAAATGATGGCATTGATGAGCTTGATCACCGGTGCATCATCTTCCACGTCCATCAGGTCTGCGCTATCCGGAATTTCATCGGCGAGACGAGCCAGATTAATATCAGCGCCCATATCTTCAGCCACCTGAATAGCTACCTGCTGATCTCGTTGAAAAGCCTGGCTCAGGCTGACCTGAAACTCGCTATCGGAAACCTGTTCAAGGTTGAAGTCAGTGCCCAGTATGCGGGTCAGTTCTGCGAGGGTTTTCAGGGAAATATTACGTCGACAAATTACCTGACCGGGCTGGCTACCAGATAAAAGCACACCGTGATACTGGGCAAAGCTGAATGGCAACTGATGCGGTTTCAAAGGCCTGTCCAGATTCCCAGGAGAAGGGCTGGCAGCTAGTGTTGCTTGAGAAGTTGTTTCCTGCATCAGGCGTTTTCCTTTGAATCCTTCAGGGTGTTTCTGCGGCGGCGTCCCTCGCCTGTTGTAATTGCTCCAGCAGTTCCTGCCATTCTGGCAATAGAGGAAACTCGCTGTCTTCAACAAAGTCAGCACCTTGAGCGAGTTCGCGAACCTGCTGTGCACGAATAAAGGAATATTTTTCGGCAGTGGCTGCTTCCAATTCACGCTCTTCGCGCATGATGGTAGCTCTGAGAAAAACCAGCAAATGGGTTTTACTGACCGTGCTTGAGTTGTTTCTGAACAGGCGCCCGACGCCTGGAATACTACCCAGCAGCGGTACACGTTGATTGCTCTGGGTCACGCTGTCTTCAATCAGCCCACCCAGAATAACGGTCTGGCCATTATCCGCCAGCACCGTCGTTTCGATTATTCTTTCATTGGTAATAGGGTTTCCATTTAGCAGGACTGATCCTGACCCCAGCAGGCTGGAGACTTCCTGGGCCATCTCCAGTACCAGGGAATCGCCTTCATTGATATGCGGAGTCACCCTGAGAGTTACGCCGACGTTTTGTCGCTCCACCGTTTGGAAAGGACTATCCGGATTGGAGTTATTGCCGGTACTGGTAAAAGAGCCGGTGACAAAAGGCACATTGCGGCCGACAGTAATAATGGCCTCTTCGTTGTCCAGCGTCAGCAGGGAGGGCGTGGAAAGAATATTGGCATCATCATTGGTTTGCAGCGCATTAATCAGAACATTAAAACTCAGGTCATCATCCAGGCGACCTACCCCAAGAACCTGACCGGGAGTATTGGCAAGCGCGGCTCCCAGTGGTCCGCGAATATCGACCGGGTTGCCATTGGCATCAGTGCCACCCCCGGCAATGGCTGCACCGGTTATGGCAGCAGAGGCTCCACTGCCAGTACTGGAACTTCCATAAGCCCCATTGTCATTAAGAAATAGCCATTGCACACCAAGATCCTGACCGCTTTCACCCAGCATCTCCACGATAATCGCTTCAACCAATACCTGGGCGCGACGGATATCAAGACGGGCAATAACCGATTTCAGTGACTGCAGTAACTCCGGATCAGCAATAACAATAAGTGAATTAGTCGCACTGTCCGCCTGCACATTTGCGGTATTTCTGGCAGTTTCCGTGTCCTCCCCGGGACTGTTACTGCGAATAATTGAGTTCAATAGTGGCGCCAGTTCTTCGGCGCGGGCATATTGAAGATAAATCACATTCACATTGCCACTCTGTGTCAGCGGTGAGTCGAGCTGAGCGATTAAGGAACGCAGGCGGGCGATATTTAATTCTTCTCCACTGATCAAGATGCTGTTTGTCCTCTCATCGGCAACCACCTGGAATGCCGCAGTTTCCCCGCCTTCATTACCACCGAGCAATTCCAGCATCTCCACTACTTCTTCAGCAGACGCATTTTCCAGAGTGATAATTTCAGTCTGGGGAACAGCGCTGTTATCAATAAACTCTGCCAGCGTCCTGATACGTTCAATATTGGCGGCTGTGTCAGTCACAATAATCGAGTTACTCGCACCATATGCCGTCATCTGGGCCTGCTGCGCCGCCAGCGGCCTGAGGATCGGCACCAATTGCACGGCAGAGATATTTTTGACCTGAATGACCTGGGTAATCAGTTCACTACTGTCAGGCGCTGGCCGATCAAGATTAAGCGGAATTGGCGTAGTGCGCGCGTTCTGTGAAGAAATAATCCTTACCACATCACTGGACTCCACTGCTGCATAGCCCTGAACTTCAAGAATGGAAAGAAACAACTGATACAGGCCATCACTGTTTACAGGATTAGTTGAGATTACCTGAACAGTACCCTGAACCATGGGGTCAATGATGATCGTTTTCCCGGTCGCCTCAGCGACAAAACGAATCAGTTCCTTGATATCAGCATCACGAAAATTCACTGTCCAGGTTTCTTCCTCCTGAGCAGAGACGTTGTTGATAAAACCCGTAAGGATCGCAAAACCGGAATCAGCCCGATATGAGGCTGGCGTGTATAAAGAGGACAGAAAACACACCGACAGCACTGCCAGCAAAGCCCCTTGCCTGGAAGCCTTTGAGCGTTTACCGCCAGAGCTTGCAATACCACTTTTCATGAGAAAACGTATATTCAATGAATTGCCTGGTTCCACTTGTTGTAGGTCTTTTTAGTTGGTCTTGCCTGTCAACTAAATAGTCGATTTTGTTGTTGATTTTGTTACCGGTTATTTAAAACAAACGTTACTGCTGCTTCGGCAGATCTGTGAGAGTCAATTGCATATCAACCTGTTGGCCCTCCCTGAGCAGCGATAAACTTATATTGCCGGCTCTGGACATTTCTTCAAACAACCTGGGCATATTGCCAATGTCGGTCAGCTCTATGCCATTTATACTGGTCACTATGTCGTTGGTTTTCAGGCCCAGGCGCATGAATTCGGTTCTGTATTCTCCCGGACTGACGCGATAGCCCAGTAACTGACTGTTTTCCTGAGCCGGACTGATTTTGACGATTTCCGAGAGGGTTAAAAAATCAGCAGAAAGCGCATTGTTTAAATATTTTTCCCGATATCCATTTATCAGCGCCAGGGGATTATAACTTTCTCCTGCAATCGGAAGCTGCGAATCCGGTGCCAGTGAAGTTGTTGTCGCGCTCACGCGCTGACCTTGTAAGCTGGCCCCTGAATTAGCATTCGTTTTCGCCTTGGCGTACAGCCAGAGAGTTTCCATACGACCATTATTTTCAAGTATTACCCGGTCAGAATAGATGCTGTCCAGCACCACCCTGTTGCCTGTCGGAAGACGTTCACCAATACGAAATGTTGCAGGCCTGCCATTGCTGGCAATTATGGCAAAACCACTGCTGGAAGAGCTGCCCGTGACCACCCCATCCAGTCTTAAATTCAGAGCAGTGTTGTCAGCAGCCGGGGGCAATGACGCCACTCTTTGCTGCGCTGACTGGCTCGCCCCCTCCTGATCTGAACTGGCTCCAAACAACCGCCCTGCTTGTAGAGTGCCGATATCGATTTGCCTGATTTCGATCTGGCTTGAGGCAGTATCTGCTGTCAATGTGGAAATCGGATCTGCCACCAACAAAATCATTACCAGTCTGGCCAGCAACACACATAGCAAAAGTGCCAGAGCAAGCGTGACAGCCTTCTGCCACAGGACGCTCTTGCCCCCGGAAACTCTGACACTCTGGGCTCTGGAGGCCTGGACAGAAGTCTGGATAGTAGTTTGCGAAGCCAAGGTAATTCCTGTCTTTACACCGATAAATTGCAGTCCCCAAGATTATCATAAAGGATATAGATTTCCGCATTTTTGTCGTATTCTTTTTTACCTGACGCTTGCGCCATAAGCTCGTGACTCCTGCGGGTCTTAAATAGCAGCACTTTTTTGAAACAGGTCTGGTCTCAATGAAAAAAACCACATTCCCTGCCGCGATGCTCAATAACCTGCACGGTATTATCCAGACCTTTGAGCACTCCCTTGATATTGACGAAACTATCGCTATCACACTGGAAAAACTCATGGAGCACATGAACTGTGAAGCGGCATCAGTATTTCTTGGCGACAACGACAGCGACCTGATTTGTCTGGCCAGTGCCGGTCCGATCAACCTGAAAGGCCTTGTCATCGAGCGCGACACGGGAATCGTTGGTAAAGCTGTCAAAAATTCAGAAATCATGATGGTTCGTGATACACGACAATCCGATCAGTTTTTCCAGGGTATAGATCAGAAAACAGGCTTTGAAACCCGCTCTATTCTTTGTGCACCGCTGAATGTAAACCAGAAAACCATAGGCGCCATCGAGGTGCTAAACAAGATTCCTTCGAAAAAGAATCCTGGTGGTCTTTTTGGCGAGGTAGATCAGCACCTTCTTAGAATACTTTCATCTGCCGCTGCCCTGGCGATTCACAATGCCAAAATGGCAACTGAGTTGGTACGCTCGGAAATGATTCAGCAGGAACTGGAAATTGCACGCACCATCCAGGAAAGTTTTTTACCGGTTTTTGAGGAAATACATCCCATTGCCGGTCTGAATCTGGCAGCAAAAAATGTGTCAGGAGATTTTTTTGATTATTTCCGCCACACTGATGGTACCTATGTATTCAATATTGGTGATGTCAGTGGCAAGGGAATGGATGCTGCCTTGTTGATGGCAAAAGCCAGCAGCCTCTATCACTGCCTGGGCAAAACCATGCAATCGCCTGCACAGATTATGGGGCTGATTAATGAGGAGCTGGTGGAACATTCAACCCGTGGCATGTTTATTACCATGATTGGCGGGACTTATGATCCGGTCAGCCAGAGAGTCACTCTATGCAACGCCGGACATTTACCTGCTATTCAGCGCACTGTAGAGGGCAAATACCTTGAATATGAATCCCGGTCGCTACCACTGGGTATCATGTCAGACCAGATATTCGAGGAAGTCACGTTCTCGCTGGCAGGGTCAAGCCTATATTTGTATACTGACGGCCTGTCCGAGGGGCTGGCGAGAACACTTGCTGTACCTGACGAGATACAGAATCTGCATAAGTTGATCGATCAGTTTTGTGACATACCCCGACAGGAACGTCTGAAGTGTTTTGCGCAAGAAGCCTCAAGGTTTGACTCAAGTTTTGATGACCTGACAATTTTACTGATTGAAGACGACACCAGCACCATTTCTGAATCAGTATAGAAAAAATAATGTTAGCTTAACTGACATCAATCAGTAATCATTTGAGAGTTTATTAAACTACAAAGGACTGACATGGCTGCCGCTGAAAAACTGCTGGAATTTCAATTTCCCGCCAAAAGCGATCATCTTTGCATTCTCAGAGAAAAACTCAGAGAGGTTCTCGGGACCTGTAGCTCTTCCGAGGAA
Source organism: Pseudohongiellaceae bacterium (assembly GCA_965661105.1). GTDB lineage: Bacteria > Pseudomonadota > Gammaproteobacteria > Pseudomonadales > Pseudohongiellaceae > Eutrophocola. The sequence continues at coordinate 29,319 of CBFICR010000029.1, forward strand.
TTACGTAACTGTATCGTTCTTGCCGTTGGCGAAGCATGTATGAATATTATTGAGCATGCGTACTGCAATAACGATCAGGGTGACATCATTCTGGAAGTTGAAAAACAGGGTAACAGCATGATATTCCGGCTCACGGATTTTGCCCATCGAAAATCATGTGAAGAAGAGATGGTTGGCAGGCCTCTGGAAGAAATTCGACCTGGGGGGCTGGGGTGCCATATCATCAATGAAATCATGGATGAAGTACAACTGATAGATTGTAAAGCCAAATGTGGCAATGTGCTGCAAATGAAAAAGAAACTGGATATCTGAAGCGCCGGTCATCTCCAATCAGGAAAAATTGAAAAAATGAAAAGTAATCTGCGGTCTGAAATTAATTACGACGTGCTGGACCTCAGTGGTGAAATTGACCTGCATCAATCACCGGAACTAAGGGAAAAAATACTGGGCTCACTGAAAAATAAAAAGTCCCTGCTTATTAATATGGAAGACGTTAGTTATATTGACAGCTCAGGAATTGCCAGTTTGGTAGAAGGGTTCCAGGCTGCGAAAAAAAACAAACTCTCCTATGGTCTTTTGAGCATCTCCAAACCAGCCATGCAGGTGCTCACCCTGACTCGACTGGATAAAGTCTTTACGCTGTATGACAGCATCGATCAATTCCAGTCACAACTCCAGTCCTGATACCGCGCCAAATGGAAACTGCCAACGCTATTGAAATACGCGACCTTGATGTTGATTATGGCCCGCGACGCATTCTCAGTGATATTAATATTGATATCCGTCAGGGCGAGATCATGGTTATCATGGGGGGTAGCGGCTCGGGAAAAAGCACTCTGCTGCGCTGCATTCTTGGTCTGAAAAAACCATCAGCCGGGCACATCAACATGCTTGGTACTGATATCTGCCATACCTCGAATAAAAAACTCTATGCCTTGCGTGAACAAATGGGTGTCGCTTTTCAGGGTGGCGCACTATTTACTTCCATGACAGTGGCCCAAAACATTCAGCTGCCATTACGCGAACACACCAACCTTGACGAAAATACTATCCAGATTATGACGCGCATAAAACTGGATATGGTTAATATGCTGCCCCATGAAAACCTTATGCCATCCGAGCTTTCCGGCGGAATGAAAAAACGCGCCGCCCTGGCCAGAGCCATTATTATGGATCCTAAACTGCTGTTTTTTGATGAGCCTTCAGCCGGACTGGACCCTATTACCTCTGCAGAGCTTGATGAACTTATTGTCATGCTCAAAGAAAGCATGAAAATGACCATCGTAGTGGTTACCCATGAACTGGAAAGTGTCTTTGCTATCGCTGACAGAATTGCCATCCTGGGAGAAGGCCAGTTAGTCCAGGTCGGCACACCGGAAGAAATCAAATCCTCTACTGACGAACGCGTCAGGGGTCTGCTAAACAGAACACCACGGGAAAATAATGTCGACAAAGATGTGCATATTGAGCGCCTGACCCGCGACAAGGAATGATAGCCAGGAAACCAAACCCTGAAACATCCATGAACAAGGAACTGGAATGATAAAGGCAATTAGTAATCTGGGCAGTTATGCCATAGAAGCCATAGAGCAGATTGGGCGCACCTTCAATCTCCTGCTCATAATTGCCTGGAAAATATTTCTGCCGCCCTATCAGATATTTCCAATCATCAAGCAGATATACTTTATTGGCGCGCGTTCACTGACTGTGATTATTATTTCAGGGGGCACCATCGGCATGGTTCTGGGGCTGCAATTTTATAACACGCTGGAACGCTTTGGCTCTGTAGGCGTTCTCGGCTCTGCCGTGGCTCTGAGTATAATCCGCGAACTGGGCCCGGTGATGACGGCGCTTATGGTAGTCGGGCGTGCCGGTTCCGCCATTTGTGCAGAACTTGGCATTATGCGTATTTCTGAACAGGTAGATGCGCTCGAATGTATGGCAATCCCTCCGGACAAATATCTGGTAGCCCCCAAGCTTATTGCCGGCATATTGTCAGTACCGTTATTGAATTTTGTTTTTAATGTTGTGGCTATTGGCGGCGGTTACTTTGTTGGCGTAATCATGCTTGGCGTTTCCGAAGGCTCCTATGTGAACGGTATGATTGATTCTGTGGTGTGGGGTGACGTGCGACTGGGTATGGTGAAATCAATTATATTCGGTATGCTGATTACCCTTATTTGCTGTGCCAAGGGGTTTTACCTGCATTTAACTCAATATGGCTCACAAGGCGCAGAAGGCGTTAGTCGCGCCACTACTGATGCTGTCGTTATTTCATCAGTATCAGTACTATTTTTTGATTTCCTGATTGGCGCTTTGATGTCCTGAGTGAAGACAGTGACAGGCAATTCATCAATCAGCAAGTAAACGTAAAAATCCGGCAAAAGTAAAACAAGAGAGTTGATCATGGCAAAGTTGAATATCGAGCTCATTTCAGGAATTTTCGTCATCATTGGCATAGCCTGTTTTACCTGGCTGGCAATCTCTGTGGCCGGGGCTACTTTCTCTGAACAGCCGGGTTATTCCCTTACTGCACGCTTTAGCTCTATCTCGGGATTAAGAGAGGGCGCCGTAGTGGAAGGCGCCGGCGTTCGTATTGGCAGTGTGACCACCATTGAATTTGACCCGGATTCTTTTGAAGCCATTGTCCATTTACGTATTAATGAAGGCGTACCTGTGCAGGAGGATGCGATTGCTGCAGTTCGTACCCAGGGTATTATCGGGGAGAAATACATCAACATTATTCCCGGAGGCTTTGAAGAGCTGCTGACCGAGGGCATGGAAATTTATGAAACTGAATCAGCAATCAGTATTGAAGATCTCGTAAGCCGTTATATTTTCAGCTCGGATGGCTGACTACCAAAAGACAATCAACCGCCTGTACGAGGCACCTTGACCCAATATCATGAATAACACTACAACCCGCAAAACCCCTGTCTTTGGCTTGAGACTATCAAGCTTTCTAACCTTTCTGATTTTATTATTCCTTGTCAGTGTATCGGTTCAGGCCCAGGAAGATGATGATGATTTTTTCATTTTTGACGAAGAGGAAGATGACGCCCCCACCATGGCCGATCCTCTGGAAAGTATCAACCGTGTCTCCTTTGCCATAAACGATAAACTTTACCGGGGACTTTTGAAACCCATTGCCAGAGGGCTCAGGGTACTTCCGGTTCCAGTTCGAAATTCCGGCGCCAATTTCATGAACAATCTGGGTACACCGGTATCGGCTATAAACGCCTTGCTGCAGTTTGACCTCCCCAATACCGGAACTGAAATCTCCCGATTTGCCATTAATTCCACCCTGGGAATTCTCGGATTATTCGATCCGGCCAGTGGTATGGGCCTGATTCGCGACAATGAGGATCTGGGACAAACCCTGGGCAGCTATGGAATTGGACATGGCTTCTACATCGTCATCCCTTTTTTGGGAGCCAGTAGCCTCAGGGATTTCGCAGGCAGGATTGGAAATGCCTCGATGAATCCGGTCCGCAGCGAACTTGGGGACGATGAATTTCTGATCCTTATGCTGGTTAATATCGAGATAGCGCTTTCTCTCGACCAGGACTCCTATGAAAGTTTCTATGATAGTGCTCTGGATCCCTACATCTTCTTCCGCAATGCCTATATGCAGAGTCGTGCCGGCCAGGTTGAGAATTGAAGCTCATACTCACTTGTAAAACCTGACATTAATCCAGCCTGAATTGGTCTACTTTGAGCAGATTCATCAGGCAGGTATAATCGCCTTCCGTTGAACCAATAAAGGATTACATTATGTCTGTTACAAACAGATTTCGCGCTTCTATTAGATGCTTTTGTCATGGCATTGTATGCCTGTTATTGACAGCCTCATTCCAGGTACAGGCCCAGAATGCCACCCCTGGGGAAACGGTAGAAACAACCGTGAGTGCGATCCTCGAAATCCTGCGCAATGACAAACTGGGACGAGAAGAAGCTCGCGTAATGATGCGCGCCGAAATCAATAAGTCCTTTGATGCACGGGCTATGTCCCAGAGTGTACTTTCTACCAACTGGCGCGACGCCAGCAAGGAGCAGCAGGAGGCTTTTCAGGCATTGTTCATGGAGATCCTGGAGAATACTTATATTGGCCGTATAGAAGCCTATACCAATGAGGAAGTCGATTTTCGCAAGGAAGAAATCAATAATAACCGGGCAACTGTAGACAGTGTCATTCTTGCCAGTAACAATGAAATCCCGGTAAATTATAAGCTGCGGCTGCGTAGTGATGGCTGGTTTGTTTATGACGTAGAAGTGGAAAATGTCAGCATGGTCAGTTCCTACCGCGAGACATACCGCAGCGTTGTGCGTCGTGACGGGATAGATGGCTTGTTAGCCCAGATGCGTGAAAAAGCCGCTGAAGCGCAGGAACAACAATAATCCAGGCGAAATTACACAATTATTCCACTATTTATAAGCCATGAATGATTCTGATCTTGGCAGGCTGGCGCCAGAGTGTGCTAGAATGCGCGCCCTGATTCTGCCAATCACCTTTTTTGGCATTAATAATTATTACTTCCATAACACGTCCCGCATATGGCAACAGTACTAAGTCTCAAAGAACTCCGCACCAGTAACGCCCTCAAAGCTGAAATCAAGAAGCTTGAAGATGACAAGCAACAGTTGCTGGATCAGCTCGATCGTCAGAAAAAGCTGGAACAAAAACTGCGTGATGACATTCTTGATCACAAGAAAGACTTTGAGCACCTGGAAAAGCAGTTCAATCATTTTGCCGGTCTTGAGGCTGAGTACGATGCACTGCAGCAGGAATTGCAGATGGAACGCCTTGAAAAGCTTATTGAAGGCGACAAAAAAGACAATACCGTTAATGCCCAGGTGAAAAAAGCCAGGGAAGAACTCTCGGCGGTCCAGTCCGAATTGAAGGAACTCAAGAAACTTGATCCCCAGCGTCTGAAGCGCCAGGTAAGTGACCTGAAGAAGAAAAATATCGACCAGGCCAAGGATAACAAGAATCTGAATACCGCTTTGGTAGCCGAGCGCAAGGAAGTGAAAGAGTTGTCTGCGACCAGGGATAAGCTCGAAATTGAACTGGAAGCAGCCAACAAATTAAGCAACTTCTTCTGGCAATCCAAGGACAGCAATTGGGCACTATATGAAACCGGTCTGGTACTGAAAGCGGAATCAGACAGTGAGGATAGCCTTAACCGAATACTTTGCCTGAACCGGGAAACCGGCGTTAGCGTGGTAAGTCAGTCTCTGGGTGAAGATGACAAGGCTGTCTGGTTGGGCGATATCGAGATTCCGGAAGATATTTCAATAGAAGCTGGCAAACGTCTGAAAAAAATAGCAGCCGAGGCTGAAGACGACGAAGAGTAAGACAAGTATCGGTCCAGTCTCATTCCACGATACGTGTCTGATAACAAAAAGCCCTTTTGCGCTTTAACGTTATATTCTTTCTGTCTCTTCCCCCTCTCTCCCCTTT
>CBFICR010000030.1:0-33530 GCA_965661105.1 Pseudohongiellaceae bacterium
TAAAGGATAAAGGTGACCAGTCAGCGTGGTGGATTGGTTTGGCTTGTAGGTCGGATAAGCGCAGCGCCATCCGACATGGCGACCTCCGGTCGCCTGCTTGAGACTTGAGACTTGAGACTTGAGACTTGAGACTTGAGACTTGAGACTTTTTAAGAATTTTGATTTTAACAAAACGGAAAAAACAGGATGCAAACTCTTCTGGTACTGAACATCAACCCGAATCTTGAAGAAGATCTGGTGGATTATCTGTTGTCGATCAGCGAACTGAAAGGTTTTACTTCCTATCCTGTCAGGGGGCATGGCGATCATGCGAATTTATCCCTGGCAGAGCAGGTGAGTGGTCGTCGTAAACGCACCCAGGTAGAAATTATTCTCAACGAAGATAGCGTTGAATCGGTACTGTCAGGACTGGCGGAATCGGTGGGGCGTGATATCACCTGGTGGCAGCATCCGGTATCGGCCAGTGGCAGTTTTGATTAAACCGACCTGATCAGGTCTGCTACAAGCAAAAGCGGCAACCTGCCAGAAACTCTATCGCTAAAACCCCTTACTCTCAACCCCCTGTAATTGTTCTGACCAGTCTGGTTTGGGTAGAGTCCTTACTCGCTCATATCAGCATACTTGTTGGGCAAATCCAGAGAGATTTTCTGCCCATAACCACGCAGGGTGAGTCCATTGCCCTCGAAGCTCAAATCAGCACCACCGCGTACATCATTATCAAAATGATAGACCGGGCTAATGGCCTGTAGATTGGTTTGCTGTTCGTATTCCCGTGCCTTGGCCTGGGTCGACTCATTAACGTTTTGCCAATTTGCCAGCGCTTTCTTGCCGTGACGTTTTTCCAGCATGCGCCGGGTAACCCCGGGAGACATGATTGCTGCTGTGGCATTGTTGCCGCCAAAACCTTTGGCATTGAGTAATATGGAATCCATGGCATCAACACCTACTTCTTCATGATCCAGAAGAATATCAAGGCCTTGAGTATGCACGTCATCGGCAAGGGCTTTGGTGGTCAGAATGCCTGGCAGTATGCCGTATTGCCAGATGCCCAGGCTGGACGCCAGTTGATCTGCCCCGGCTACTCCCAGTGAGTGACCCATATAGGATTTAATGGCAGAGACTTTCCACTGACTGGCGCCAAAATGCTTCGCCATTTCGGCAAGAATGGCTGACTCAGTCACCCTGTTTTGCGGGGTACCGGTGCCATGTGCCTGAATAAATGTACGCTGACGCAGACTGTCCTCGCCAAGCACTGCGCGAGTAGCGGCAGCGGCACGGGCAAACGTCAGGTAGTTACCAACCCCGGGGCTGGCAATGGATTTCTTGAAGCCATCTGCATTCACAAAGACATCATTCACCGAACCATAGATTGTGGCACCAAGCTCCAGTGCCAGCGCATCGTCCATCAGTACAAAAAACTGGCATGATTCACCCAGGGTAAAGCCGATATTATTACCAAAAGGACGACAGGCATTGCGGTATTGCGGGCTTGTACCGCCATCCAGTGCTTGCAGTACGTCGTCGCCGGCTATGGCGCCCATGGTCGAAAATGCTTCAATTATTTCTGGCAGAATAGGGGCTTCACTGCCACCGACTATTACCACCCGATGAGTGCCGTTCTGAATATCCCTGACCGCCTGAGCGAGGTTGTAATGAAAAGTGGCACAGGCGCCAAGACTGCTGCCGGTACTGCCCACATTGCCCAGCACATAGGCATTGATAAAATCTGCCGGCATGTCGGCAAAACCGAGGGGAAGCTGTTTCGAGGTGACCTTTTTACCCAGCAGTCGAGCCTGAAGCATGCCGCCATTACCGTTGTAATCCAGCTGACTCATACTGCTGCAGGCGTATATACCAATCTGTTCCGGTGCGACTTTTTCTCTAATCACATCCCAGTCAATACCCATGGCATAGAGGGCATCCGAGATGCCGTAAATAGTCATTTGCAATCCGCGCGGATGATTTCGCGAGGGGTATAACTCAGCGGGATCAAAACCACTGGGCAGTTGTCCGGCATAATTTACCGGGCTGCTATGGCTGTCTTCCATCATGATATCCAGTGGGCCGTTGACCGTGACATGAAAGTTATTACCGTCGCCTTCAGTGATCTGCCAGTTGTCAGGAATTTGATTGGGCAAATGGCGTTTCTTCAGGGTAAAGGAAAGGCTGTCCTCACCATCGACAGGTGACAGCCGGGTCCGATTATGGTGACGTTGGACCGCTGGATCGTAAATATTGGTTTCCAGCTGGCGAATCAGTGTGCCGTCCAGAATGCTTTGTTTATGCTGGTCTAGCCAGGGATCCAGCTCTATAGGTAGTTCACTGTGATCCTGCCAATGACTCCCGTTGTATTCAATGCGCCCGCCAAGGACAGCAATATTCAGCAGGGTTTCACGGGCTTTATCAGTGGCCAGTCGATCTATAACCAGACGACGATAGCCATAATGGAAGGCGCTTCTGCCAGCAGGGCTGACACCGCCCATTGCGGTAATGACCGGGAGATGCGTCATTTCTAAATTTTTCCTTGAAATCAATATGTTGGCTTATTACACAATGCATCATAATAGCCCTTGCAAAATAGTTGTCCAGTATATTGGCCATAAAATATAACAAAATAGCCATTCTGTACTGTGGCAGGAAAATATGTGACGAAAAGCACACACTTGCTTACACTAGACTTAATCAGAGGTTCCCTAGGCATACAATCCTGTGAGCAAGCAAATGACGCCCCCTGAAATTCAGGCTATCCATGCTGAACTGGGTATCCCGACCCATTACCCGTCGTCCTGTGGATTGGAATTTCAGGCAGACTGTCTTTCCCTGGTCGCCACTGAGCTGGATGTTTTTGGTCGTCAGCCCTATCTTGAAGAGAAGGCTTTTATCGCCTGGCAGGAAATGCAGAAAGCCGCCAGCGCTGACGGTATTGAGTTACAGATTGTTTCTGCTTTCCGCAGTGCGGAATACCAGAAAAATCTTTTGCAACGAAAACTGGAGTCAGGCCAGCGTCTTGAGGATATTCTCAAGGTGAATGCCGCCCCGGGTTTTAGCGAGCATCACAGTGGGTGTGCCCTTGATATCACCACACCTGATTATGCCCCTCTGGAAGAAGAGTTTGAAAACAGTCCTGCCTTTGCCTGGTTGTGTGAACATGGAAAAAACTTTGGTTTTAGCATGAGCTTTCCAAAGCACAATAATGCAGGAATTGCCTATGAACCGTGGCATTGGAAGTATACGGCGGACTGAACAGGATGCAATTACGTCATTATAATAATCAGTGATATTGTTGCCTGTTAAGGAACAATCTGACTTGTAAAAAAACACCCTTAAACGAAGATCTGCTTGTGTCTGTAAATGGGGATCAAGCTGGCAGAAAGTTTTTAGAAAGCCTGGATAAAACGGGCAGAAAAGTTATTCTAAAATCGTTAGGGAATTGTAAGAAAGTTGTAGCAAAAATGTAAAAAAGCAGGGATGTAGCTGATAAGTATGGCGTTTATAAATTTAGATTAATCAGTGTTTTTCTGTCCATAAAGACCACTGATTCAACCATGCCTTTTAAGTGAAAACAAGGAAAACCAGACACTTTTTCAAGCCGGGTCAATAATGATTTTAGCGCTATTGAAATTCGTTGACAGCCCCCCCATTCAGAGTAGTATGGATCAGGCATTAAAGTTGATTCGTCAAATAATTTTTTACATAAAATTTGAAAAATGTTTTAACAAATGCAAACAAGCAGTGTCTAAATAAACGCACATAGCGTAAGAAGGAGGCGCATGTATGATAAGTGATACTCAGGTACTATTCAGAAATATTGAGCATTCCCAGGCTGTTGAAGAGGCCGTTCATAAAAGAGCAGAAAAGCTCAGCAGGTTTAGTGACCAGATACTAAGTCTTAAAGTAACAGTAGAATCCCCCCACAATAATCATCATAAAGGCAAGGTCTACCATGTAGGTGTAGAAGCCCTGATTCCCAACCACGATATCGTTGTAAATCATGATCAACATGACAAGCATGCGCACGAAGATATCTACGTTGCTATTCGCGATACCTTTGATGCTGTAGAACGACAAATCAAGGAACTGAATGAAAAGAAGCGTCGCCTTAGCCGTATACCCAATAAGTTAACCGAGCCGGAATTGGCCGAAATTGTGAATGTTGAAGAGTTTCAGGAGGCTGAAGAGTTTCAGGAAGCTGAAGCAGCTAACCATTAACCACTAAAAAGTCTTTTAAAATAGTTTAAAAACACGGGCCATTACCCGTGTTTTTTTTTGTTTAGCTGTTTCTATTTGTTTCAACAGTTGAAAAAAGTGTAAACAGTTTCAAGAGCTTCAGGTATTTACCTTGAATAATTTTTTTCGTACCAGATTGCGATATTGTTTCGGGGAGACGGAAATCGCTTTGCGAAACAGGGCTGAAAAATAACTGTTATCAGGATAGCCGACATTAAAAGCCACTTCTGCAATACTCAGGTTGCTGGTTTTCAGAAGTTCCTGCGCGTTTTCAATACGCAATTGCTGCAGGTACTGCATAGGTGATTTTCCAGTGGCCTGTTTGAAGCGTCGGTTTAGCGAACGAATACTGATGCCAAACTTTTCGGAAAGAATCTCAAGTGTAATTTCATCGTGATAACAGCTGTGCATCCATTCCTGAATGGTGATGATATTTTCATCGTCATGATAATTTTGTGGTGAGTTTTTCAGAAAACTTGAAGTATAGGAGCGTTTTATTTCATGGGTGAAATGACGCGACACCTGATCTGCAACATGCTGCGAATAATAGCTTTCTATAAAATGCAGCATCACATCCCTTATGGAATTTACACTTCCGGCGCAGTAGATATTGCCTGCCTTGGTGATAAATCGATCACGTTGTAATAGCACATCAGGATAAGTCCGGCTGAACTGGTCAAAATAATACCAGTGTGTGGTGGCCACCTTGTTATCCAGCAGGCCGGCTTCGGCCAGAAAGTAGCTGCCGGTACCTGCAGCGCACAGGCTGGTGTCTTTCTCCTGCTGTGTTCTCAGCCACTCATTCAGGGCCGGATACTGTCTGGCAACACCAAGAGGATTGCCCCACAAGGCTGGCAGTATCACCATGTCGGTATCTTCAATGTCCTCGAGACCAAGCCTGGAGACCAGTTCCAGCCCCGCATTGAGCTGGATATTGCCACCGTCCATACTTACCAGTTGCAAGGCAAGCCGGTCCTGGTTGCCACCTTCAATACGATTAATAAGATCTGCCGCATTCAGCATTTCTATGGGAATAGTAATACTGGTGCCCAACACCTTGCGATAGCCGATTATCGAGACTTTGAGCATTATACAGACTCCGGCTGAGCATAATTCACCGCGATGACTTCGTATTGATGGGTGCCGGAGGGTGTATCCACCAGAACTTCGTCATCCAGATGTTTGCCCAGCAAGGCCTTGCCCAGCACCGAGTCTATACTGATATGGTTGAGTGCCGGGTCAATCTCATCAGGCCCTACCAGCCGGTATTTCACGGTCTCGCCATTGTCTTTGTAGAGCTCGACCCAGGCGCCAAAATAGATCTTGCTGGTATCCGTAGGCAACTGGTCCACCACGTTCAGGTTTTCCAGGCGTTTTCGTAAAAAACGCACCCGGCTATCTATTTCACGCAGGCGCTTTTTGCCATAAATATATTCTGCGTTTTCCGAGCGGTCGCCAAGAGCAGCAGCGGCAGAGACCTGTTGCGTCACTTCCGGACGCTCCACCTTCCACAGAAAATGTAACTCATCTTTCATTCTCTTGTAGCCTTGTGGCGTGATATAGGCCGACATCGGCGTGCGTGGTGGGCGATAACGTGACATCAGTAACTAAACTCAAGTTGTGTATACAGTGGCGCTTCTTTCATGCGTACCCCCAGACCCAGCAGGCGTACAGGCTTGTTGCCTCTTTCAAAACCTGTTTTGCAGAGGGTCTTGAAAGTATCGAGATCCAGCGTATTGGCATTTTGTTCCACGGTAGTCGAGATAAAATCATTGAACTTTATTTTAACGAACTGCTTGCCGATGGTGACCTTTTTCTTGGAATTCTGGATACGCTCCTCAAGCATGACCATCAATTCCGGCAGGGTCGCCAGACAGCTTTCCAGACTCGGCAGATCTTCGGGGAAGGTATGTTCCACACTGATTGATTTTCGGCGTCCCTCGGTCTGCACAATGCGCTCATCAATACCGCGACAAAGGTTATACAGGGTTTCACCAAAGCTGCCGAACATCTCTACCAGTTCGAAATTGGTATAGTCCTGCAGGTCACCGCAGGTTTCTATGCCCAGTAACTCCATTTTTCGGGCGGTCACTTTACCGACGCCGAAAAGCTTGCCGATAGGCAGCTTTACTACAAAGGCTTCGACCTTGTCCGGGGTGATGACAAACTGACCATCGGGCTTGTTCCAGTCACTGGCAATCTTTGCCAGAAACTTGTTGGGTGCAACGCCGGCTGACAGGGTAATACCGATTTCCTGGCGCACCTTCTGGCGTATCTCCTGGGCAATCAGGGTGCCGCTGCCGTGGCAAATTGTGGTGCCAGTGACATCAAGAAAGGCTTCGTCCAGGGATAACGGTTCAATGATGTCGGTATATTCCCTGAAAATCTGGTGCATCTGCTGTGAAGCAATGCGGTATTTCTCCATGTTGCCGGGGATGATGATCAGGTCACGGCATTTTCGTTTTGCCGTAGCCGATGCCATGGCAGAGTGCACGCCGTATTGGCGGGCTTCATAATTACAGGTAGCGATCACACCGCGTCGATCCTCTGAGCCGCCCACAGCAACTGGCAAGCCCGCCAGAGCAGGGTCATCACGAATCTCAATAGCGGCATAAAAGCAGTCGCAATCGCAGTGGATTATCTTGCGCGTATCATCGGTCATGGCGTCATAGTATAACGTTAATCGGGTCTGATGATGGGGGTAAAAAGAAGGCTGGCGATTTGTATTTATATACCGCCCTGGCGCCTTGGCGGATCAATTATTCGGCCAATCTTGAACGCCGGGGCTGCGTTCGAATTCTGCCTGAAGACACTGTTCTGAATTGCTTAATCTGGTGTATTCTATAGACATGCCAATATATGAATACATCTGTCAATCCTGTGGTCATCAGTTTGAAAAAATCGTCAAGCTGAATGAATCGCCCAACTGCCCATCCTGCGATAGCAGCGAGCTGGAGAAGCAGTTTACCGGCGCTGTCGTGAGTACCTCCAGATCCCGCGCAAAATCCTTTCAGGAAGCAAGAGGCAGGGCGAGCAAGGTGAAAAAAGAAAAAGATCACGCTCAGGCAGAATACGAACGTAATTATATTAAAGACCACAGCTAAGGTGGCAGTCTTGCAGTCAGCAGCTTGGCAGGACTACTCGCCAGCCTGATCAAGCAAGCCCAGAAACTCTTCCATACTGTTGTATTCCGCACTTCCTGATATCAGCTGTACGCCTCCGCCATGCCCCAGCAAGCCAATGGTTTTATTAAGGATGAAGTCTGACCCGCGAAGTGCATGCAGCTGGCTGAAAATATCGAAGTTCTTTTCCAGATGGCCAGGGTCTGATGTGGTCACCAGATTCTCGGGAAACTCGCCATTGTTTACATGGCAGACAATGCATTTAGCCTGCACGATGGTTGGTGAAACGGTGGAATCAAACAAGGCCTGGGCAAGTTCCAGTGGACTGGCCGGGGCTTCCTCAATATCAAAGCGTAATGCGGTAGGCGTGAAGTAAAGCGCCTCATCCACCAGGAAGCCGATAAAAATTCGGTGATTACCGGTAGCGCCAAGCTGTCCGCTAAAGACCTCTACATCCAGCTCATCTTCAAGGACAACACTTTCAAGATAGGGCACCAGTCTGCGCAGGCTGCCATTCCAGCTGACAAAATTACCGTCGGCATTGCGCATGCTAAGGCGGGGCGGCAGGAAATCCACGAGAATGATATCAGCCAGTTTGCCAATATCTTCAGCTTCCGGTCGAATGGTGGCCCTGATACTTATGTTATCACCCAGCGTTGCGGAATTACGCAGCGACTCTTCACCAGCCAGTGACATGCGCAGTGAGAAACTGACATTGGTATCCATCCGGGTTCCCTGTGCAGCCGTGTTCCTTGCGCCATTGACCTCCCTGGGACTTACCTGGGCAAAAGTACAGAGGGATGTCAAAAGAAGTACTGTTAAAGATAAGAGGTGGCCGAACTTCATGAGTCGCTCCTGCTGATAACTAGTTATAACCAGGGGTAATTTTATAAGTACCTGGTAAGTACAAAACCCCGTCAAAAAACAGATTATTTCAATGAAGAGCGCTGATTGGCAGAACTTGTTTCACAATTCTGATCAAAATGTTAATTTTCAGCCGACTTATTGAAGGTTTTTCCAAATTTGCAAACCTTTCCTCAAATATCTTCCATTAATTATGCAAGAATCAGTTTGTTTTGCTGTTCTGTTTGATTAGCCTTATGATTACATTCGTTGATAAAACAATAGTGAGTCATGGCAATCCATTAGCATCATGATAATAAGATTATGAAATATAAAAACAGCGGGCAGTTTATAAAGGTTGGCCTCTTGAGAATAACTGTCTCGGTGCTGATCGTGGCTAACCTGGTTTTTACCTGTGTGAATGTCATCGCAGCAGATGTTGGAGATGCTGCCCCTGATCTTTCCTTGCCAGCCCTGACCAGTAGCGGGCAAACCCAGGAAATTTCCCTGAATGAATACCGGGGAAAAATCGTCTACCTGGATTTTTGGGCATCCTGGTGTCCACCCTGTCTGGTATCAATGCCAATCATGAACGAACTGCGTAATCGTCTGCAAAGCCAGGGTATTGCCTTTGAGGTGGTTGCAGTGAATGTAGACAGTGATCCTGAAGACGGGCTGGACTTCCTTGAGGACAAGCCTGTCAATTTTGTCGTACTTTCTGACCCCCAGGGAAAAACCCCTGCGCTTTATGCGATCAAGGGTATGCCTACGTCTTTCCTTATTAATCCGGCGGGTGTTATTGAGTTCAGCCATGAAGGTTTCAGACCCGGCGATGGTAAAATGATTGAAAACGAAATTTTAAAACTGCTGGAGAACAGCCAATGAATTTGAAAAGCCTGAATTCAATTGCACTGACTTTTCTTTGTCTGTCGATTGCCGGCTGCGAATCAGTGGAAGCCTGGGAACGAGGGACTCTGGCCAAGCCGGAAATGGCGATCGAAAGTGATGCGCTGGAAGCCACACTGAATGATCATATCTATTTCAGCAAGGAAGCCTCCAATGGAGGTCACAGCGCCACCGGTGGCGGCTGTGGTTGTAACTGACCATTGTGATTCCGATTGATCCCTGATGAAATCCCGCTCACTACTAGCCCTTACTGCTTCCGCTCTTGCCTTGCCCGGCATTGCACCTATGGCCAGAGCAGATACGCCCCCCACCAATACCAATATTGCCTATCGTATTTCCAGTTACGAAGAAGACAGTTTGCCGGAAAAATTTCTGCTGGCTGGCAGTGCGGAACGCTATGACATTACGATTCACCAGTTTCAGCTGGTCACTCCGGTAGGGGAAAATTACGGACTCACCTTGAACTCCAGCGTGGAGAGTATGAGTGGGGCGTCACCCTGGTATGCAGTAGAGGCTGTTGATGGCGAAAAAAGTATTGTTATGAGCGGAGCCACTATTCATGAAGAACGCCGAGACTATAACCTGGGCTTAAGGCGCTACCTGGAGAATGGTACTGTGGGAGTGAATATAGGGACGTCGAAGGAAAATGACTATGAAGCCTGGAGTGGTGGTGTGGATATGGAGCGTCACTTCAATAATGACCTGACAACACTGGCAGGCGGTGTCAGTTATTCCTCTGATGATATTAATCCTTCCGATGCCAGTCTTTTCAATCGCGTTACCGATGAGAGCAAGAGCACAGCATCGGTATTTTTTTCCGTAAGCCAGATTATTAACCAGAACAGTCTGTTTCAGTCATCGCTGAACATTACCAGCCACGATGGCTTCCTGACTGATCCCTACAAGCTGCAGGATCGACGGCCGGATTCAAGAACCCAGGTGGCCTGGTCCAATGCCTATCGCCATTTTATTACTGATCTCGATGCCGCGCTGCACCTGGATATGCGTTTGTATGATGACGACTTCGGCATTAATTCGCTAACGCTGGAAATGGCCTGGGTTCAAAACCTGGGAAACAGCTTTCAGCTCATTCCAAGAGTGCGTTATTACAGCCAGTCAGCTGCTGACTTTTTTACCCCGGTGAATGACTTCACCGGTATACAGGTTTTTAACTCAAGTGATTACCGTCTTTCGGCTTACGGGGCTGTCAGCGGAGGTCTGCAAGCACAGGCCGTATTCGATGATATAACGATTAACTTCACGCTGGAGAGATATATCACCGCTAGCAGCTATTCCTTATTTGAGGGTGACAGCAGTCCGGCGCTGGTTGATTTCACGCGGATGTCCCTGGGTTTTGGCTATTCCTTCTGAAGTCTTCACACGACGTTTTCGCGCCATGGGAAGCCCCTGCGAGATCTTGCTACGCGGTGGAGCTCGTGCTTTCAACGAGACGGTTGCCGACAAACTTCAGGCAGAGATAGCACGTCTGGAGGGCCGTTATTCACGCTTTCTTCCTGATAGCATCACCAGCCAAATTAATAAGCTTGCCGGTTCCGGGCAAGCACTGACAGTTGATGAAGAAACAGCCAGTTTGCTGGATTATGCCAATACCTGTTATCAGCAAAGTGAAGGGCTGTTTGATATCACCAGTGGGGCTTTACGCCAACTGTGGAATTACCGTGAGCTCGGCAATAAACAAACGCTTCCTGATAGAAAGCAGATAACCCGGGCGCTGGAAAAAATCGGTTGGTCCAGGGTGCACTGGCAAAAAGGAGAATTTGCCTTGCCAGTCACCGGAATGGAAATCGACTTTGGTGGCATCGTCAAGGAGTATGCCGCTGACTGTGTCGCAAGCCTGGCAGAAAATGAAGGGGTTGTTTCCGGCATGGTAGAACTGGGTGGAGATATTCGGATTTTTGGCGCGGATTGCATGGCTGTCGAGCAAAAATATCCCCCCTGGCAGGTTGGTATCAGGGACCCTCATAACGCGAATAAACCCTGTGCGCTGATATCACTCCAACGTGGCGCGCTGGCAACCAGTGGCGACTATGAACGTTACACCCTCATCAAGGGAAAGCAATACAGTCATATTCTTAACCCTGTTACCGGGTGGCCAATTGAAGGCTACAGCTCGGTCAGTGTCATAGCCGATCAATGTGTGCTGGCAGGAACCGCTGCCACCATTGGTGTTCTATCTGGTGAACATGCAGAGCTATGGTTAAAACAACTTGGTCTGCCTTACCTTTGTGTTGATAAGCAAGGCAAAATGTCCGGTAGCATCAGTAATGGTGGAAAAGATTAAACATCAGTTGGTCTTTTTCATAGCCTCTTGTACGTTGTCGCATCACGCCAAACTGCCAGCTGGTGTGGTCGGTGACTTTATAGCCGATCCCGGCATAAACCCGGTTTAAAGAAAACTCGCCCTGATTGAGATTCACAAAATATTCGTCATACAGCGATAAATACCAGGCGCCGCTATTCAGCACGGGTTGGTTCAGTGGGCGGTTAATACTGGCAAAGTGACGCATTATTCGGTGATTGCTGCGTTGTTCCGGAAAATGCTCCTCCAGTCGCAAGCGCAGTGTCAGGTAATTACTTTCCCCCAATACGCTTGTATACAGACCCTGCTGGAACAATACATCCTCATTCCAGGGATTGGAGGCAGGTCCGAATTCGCCATGACGCAGATGGTAATAACCCAGGCCATAACGAATCGGATGGTCCTGAGGCTTGTAACTCACCAGACCAAGTACCAGGGTCTGTTGCATGTCCTGCGCCAGATCCCAGTTGCGACTTTGCACAATCATCTGGGTAGCCCAGGGGGTGCCGTCAATATTGCGATTATAAAACCAGCTGTACCAGCCGCCCAGCTGATCCTCATCGACCTGGGATCGCGCGTTGACAGAGCAAAGCAGCAACAGGATTAAAAAGAAATGCTTCAACAAGCCTCCCCGGAAAAATTTAGTGCGACCTTCAAACAGGCGGGCACAAGGTAGCAATGCGCCTGAGGGTTTTCAATCATGGATTGGTATTTGTTTGGTCTGGATCAAATTCAAAGTGGGTGTGGAATTTTGCAGGATCCATTCAGTCAGCGGGCCCGGTCATGGTGGCCGGATCTACCCAGCGGTCAAAGTCTTCTGCGCTGACATAACCGCAGGCAATTGCGGCTTCTTTAAGGCTCAGGTTTTCAGCATAGGCTTTCTGGGCTATTTCAGCGGCCTTGTAGTAACCGATATGAGGATTCAGGGCCGTCACCAGCATCAGGGAACTGGCCAGATGCTTTTCAATCCGGGCCAGCTCGGCACTGATTCCACAAACACAATGTGCCGTGAAAGAATTACAGGCGTCTCCCAGCAAACGCGCGGATTGTAACAAGCTATGAATCATCACTGGCTTGCAGGTATTGAGCTGCAGCTGACCACCAGCGCCGGCGGCAGTAATGGTGGCATTATTACCAGTGACGGCACAGCACACCATAATCATGGCCTCACACTGGGTAGGATTTACCTTGCCGGGCATAATGGAAGAGCCCGGTTCATTGGCGGGCAGGCTGATTTCACCGATTGCGGTGCGCGGGCCCGAGCCGAGCAGGCGAATATCGTTGGCTATTTTATTCAGGGCAACCGCCAGGCGCTGCAAGGCACCATGCACCTCAATCAGCGCATCATGAGCAGAAAGTGCAGCAAACCTGTTTTTTGCCGGGGTAAACGCATTTCCGGTTTCCCGGGCAATTATGGCAATAGCCTGTTCAGCAAAACCGGCCGGTGCGTTCAGCCCTGTGCCAACCGCAGTACCACCAAGGGCAAGGGGCAAAAGACTCGCCATGGCATGGCGCAGTTGGGCTATACCCTGATCAAGTTGTGCCGCAAAAGCACTAAATTCCTGACCCAGGGTAATGGGCGTGGCATCCATCAAGTGAGTGCGCCCGATTTTGACGATCGCCTCAAATTCAGCTGATTTTTCATTAAGTGCGCCAGCCAGTTTTTCCAGGGCGGGCAAGGTGAGCCCCTTGAGCAGGGAATAGGCTGCTATATGCATGGCGGTAGGAAAGGTGTCGTTGGAAGACTGGGATTTATTGACATCATCATTGGCGCGAAGCAGTGGCGTACCTTCGCCTGGACGGTTCCCGGACAAGACATGACCACGGTTAACGATAACTTCGTTGACGTTCATATTGGTCTGGGTACCGGAGCCGGTTTGCCAGACCGGGAGAGGGAAGTGTTCATCAAGTTGGCCGCTGCGTATTTCCTGGCAAACCTGGCTTATCAAATCGGCTTTTTCAGAGCTCAGCACTCCCAGTTGTTTATTGGATTGTGCAGCTGCCTGCTTGACGATGGCGTAGGCATGGATGACTTCAACGGGCATTTTTTCCATGCCAATGGAAAAGTTTTCCAGTGAACGTTGTGATTGCGGACCCCAGTATTTGTCTGCTGGTACGGCTATTTCCCCGAGAGTGTCTTTTTCCAGTCGTGTTTTCATCGCAAAGTTTTGTGCCTGACATGTTAAGGTATAAACCCAGACACTAACACAGGAGATCAGCATGCACACACCGGCTTACACGTTAAACACCCTGTTTGCACAGATGGGACTGGAGAGCAGTGATGAGGCCATAGACGCTTTTATTAGCACCCATGGCCCGATTCCCGGAGGCATTGAGCTCTGTGAAGCACCGTGTTGGAATGCGGCACAGGCTGCGTTACTGAAAGAAGCATTAGTGGACGATTCTGACTGGGCAGAAGTCGTTGATCAGCTCGATGCGCTGCTGCACAAGGAATAAAACCTTTGTTCTTCAGGAAGACTCAGGATCATCCTTATCGCTTGAAGGTTTTTCTGTCACCGTCAACCAGTCCAGCACAACACCGGAGATGGCATTGAAACGGGCCACCCTGAAAATAATTTTAAGCAGTTGCGGACGCGTCCTGATGCTTGGCTCTTCAGCATGGGGTATAAACCAGATTAATACTGCGGCCCTGACCAGTCCGCTAATCAGGAATACCAGAAACAGGTGGCTTGCCAGAGGTAAATGCAAGGTATCCCTGATTGCCGGGGCAACGCTGGCAAGCAGGCCGCCAAAAATGGCGCCAATGAATACCAGACATGCGCAAATACCCGATTGTACCGCCGCATAGGTGGCAAAATTGGTGTGGTGAGGCCGAATATCGTAAAGGTAGTTGGACGTACTGAGGTTAAATCCACTCCAGACAACACCGGATATAACCTGTACCAGCAGTAAATAATAGAAATTTGGCATTACCATCCACAGCAAGGGTACGATGGGGATTGCCACGCTGCATCCGAGCATAATAATCCGGTTTCCATGCTGATCGCTGACTCTTCCCCACATGGAAAGGGTGAGAAACTGGGTGGCAATGGAGGCAATACTGTTAAGGCTGAATTGCAGATAGGTGAATTCAAGGTCATTAAGCATATACACCGCAAAAAACGGGGCAGAAATGGCAACAGCCCCCTGCATTCCCGCAACAAAAAGACTGTAACTGCGAAATGTCCTGTCATGCATTGAGCTGCGAATTTCTCTCAATGTAGAAAAAAATATATCCGGCTCTTCCAGTATGGGATGTGGTGCAGGATCATGCATTCTGGCAAGCAGCTTGCCTGACACAATTCTGCCGATAGCGCCGATCAGGAAAAGACTGGCAAAGCCAAGCCAGGTTACGCCGCTGGCTTCACTGAGGCTCAGCACAGCGCCACCGGTAATGAATACCAGCAAGGAAACCGCCATGGTCAAACGTGTGCGTCCGGCAAAATACTGGCCACGTTCGCGCTGGGGAACAATACTGCCAATCCATGCGCGCCATTGTGGCTGAATCAGATTGGAAAGTCCGTGGTAGCAAATGACCAGACCTATCAGCCAGGCCATGGCATTTTCACCATGCCATAGTGACAGGGCCAGCATCATCACCAGGACCGCAGCCTGAAAATAGGCACAAATCAGAATAATGTTCTTACGCCTGCAATAGGCACCCAGCCAGACTGAGCTTAATTGCATTAATGCCCCCACCAGTTGCGGGATGGCGGTCAACCATCCCATCTGCAAGGCAGAGGCGCGCAAGTAGATGGCAAAGGCGTTGATGAAGTTGTCGCAGGTTGCGGTCATGGCCGAGGAGGCCATGGCTTCTTTTCTGGATAATGACAGAGTCTGCTTCAGGGCTTCCTGAGAAATGCCCTGATCTGATGTGGAATTACCTGCCGTTGATTGCTTACCCATTGAGTGTCTTGAAAGCCTGCTTCTGTTGACCGGAAATTGCGCTGGTATGCTTGCTGTTTTCGCCCGTGATTATATCTGTTGCAACGGCCCTGAAAAGAAAATGAAGTTGCCTGTGAATAAAAAAATTGCCCTTGGCAGATGCCTGTTTTGCATTTATTCATGGGGCTGCCACGACAGGAAAAAATTCGGCGAAATTTGACCATGCTTCGGTGTCTGGATAAATGGGATATACTACCGGGCTATGAGGCTAAAAGATCGAATTCTTTTCTGGCTGGCAGTCGCTGCCGGCTTTACTTTTTTTCTCTGGTTGTTTCAGCCAATTCTGTTGCCATTCATTACCGGCATTATTATTGCCTATCTGTTGAACCCGCTGGTTTTAAAGCTGGAAAGGTTCAATATTAAGCGAACACTTTCCGCCATCGTTATTCTGGTGATGTTTATCGTGACAGTAGTGCTGTTGCTGATCCTTGTGACACCGAGGATATATCAGGAAATGCTGCAACTGGCCCAGGCTGCTCCCGGTTATATAGACGTATTTTGGCAAAGAATAGAACCGGTTTTACAAATGCTGCAAATTGAAATCAGCGAAGCCACACTCAATGAAAATCTGCGTGACCTGATCAAGAATAATATCAGCAGTACCCTGAATTTAAGTACCAGTCTGCTTGGAGAAATCGTCAATAGTGGTCGCGCATTACTGGATCTGCTTATATTTTTTCTAATCACCCCGCTGGTCTCTTTTTTCCTGATGAAAGACTGGCCTTCACTGTCTAGCTGGGTTGAGGAAATGTTGCCACGCAATGAAAAGAAAGACGTTATGCAATTGCTGGGTAAAATCGACAGGAAAATTGCAGGCTTTATACGTGGCCAAATGATTGTCGCTTTCGTACTGGGTATTCTTTACGCGCTACTGCTGATCATTATCGGATTACAGTATGGATTTCTGATCGGACTTGTTTCCGGTATTTTATCCATTATTCCCCTGTTCGGTTCTATCGTGGGTCTTTTGTTGGGGGTTTGTACTGCATTATTGCAGGGCGGTTCACTGGTTTTTGTATTGCTGGTTGCCGGCATTTTTATGTTGGGGCAGTTTCTGGAAGGTAATTTCATCACCCCCAAAATCATGAGTGGCAGTGTTGGCCTTCATCCGCTGTGGATTCTTTTTGCATTGATGGCAGGTAACTCCCTGCTCGGCGTGCTGGGTATGTTACTGGCTATTCCAGTAGCGGCCAGTGTTGGTGTATTGGCGGAGTATTTTATTTCACAGTACAAGTCATCAAAATACTACGAGACTAAACAGTAATAGCGCTGTAACAGGAAAATACCAATGAATGGCAAGATTAATGAACTTACCGACAAAATCGCAGCACTTGAAAAAAAGTTACTGGATGAGCTTGATGCCCAGCAGGAAAAATTCAACTACCGCTTCGAAGGGACGCGGATAAAATTTGAGCAGGAAGTTCTGGAGGCCCACCGGAAGTTCAAGATTGCAGTGCTGCCGTGGCTCTTTTCAGCCAGGGTACGCAGCATTATTTCAGCACCGTTTATTTACTCCATGATTATTCCCATTCTGTTTTTTGACCTCACCATGACCCTTTACCAGCACATCTGCTTTCGACTTTACGGTATTCGTCGGGTAGAGCGAGGTAAATATATTGTTATGGATCGCCATCAACTGGCTTACCTTAATGGTATTGAAAAACTGAATTGTCTTTACTGTGGTTACGGGAATGGCGTAGTCGCGTATACCAGGGAAGTGATTGCCAGGACTGAACAGTACTGGTGCCCGATCAAGCATGCGCGGCGGGTAGTAGGTAGTCATCGCCATTACAGCAAATTTGCCGATTATGGCGATGCCGCAAACTACCGCACACAATTGATTAAACTCAGGGACGAATTGAAATAAGCCGGTTTTTTGGCTTATTTCCAACGCAACTGCTTGTGAAGAAAGTTATGGCTCTAGCCAGGCTACAACTATCCAGGCTATAACTACCTGGGCTATAACTACCTAGGCTACAACGTTCATGATGTAGTGGCTGTCCATGTATTCTCTTACCTGATCGACCTGACCATCTTTAATTTCAAAGGCCCAGCAGTACAGGTTGTCATACTCGTTACCGCTCTGGAATTTTCCGATAGCCTGGGTTTCGGCATAGACCATATTGTCCTTGGCGGTCAGTTTGTGAATGATGACCTTGGGGTCGCCAGGAATAAAAAGACCCCTGACCGGAGCCAGGAATTCATCAATAATGTGATCACGTCCGGGATGCGGGCCGGCACCGGGAATCTCCTTTGACATGGCGGTCCAGCAGGCGTCTTCCCGAAACATGCCGCGCAGGGTTTCCAGATCACCGGCGCTGAGGGTTTCAAAAAAGCTTTTTACCAACTCTTCATTGTTTTTTTCTGTATCGGACATATGACGATGCTCCCTATTTCTTTGCGATGCTTTGTCTGTTAATTTACGTTTTGATTATTGCTTTGCAAGATACATGACAGCAGTCGCAAGTCGCAAGTCCCAAGTCACAAGCAAACAAGTGGCAGGGAATAACGATGTTGAAGGTGACTCACTTTACTTGTGACTTGCAACTTGTAACTTGAGACTTACAAAAGGGGAAATTATGTCTGATCAATACGATGTTGTGGCTATAGGTTCAGGCCATAACGGTCTGGTGGCGGCTGCCTATATGGCAAAAGCCGGTAAAAAGGTACTGGTTCTTGAGCGTAATGACTGGATTGGTGGCGGCGTGGTTACCCGTGAGTTGACCTTGCCCGGTTTCAAGCATGACCAGCATTCCATGGCCCATATCTTTATTCAGGCCAATCCTCTGATCACCAATGATGAACTGGGTCTGCAGTCGAAATACGGCCTTGAATACATCCATCCCGAAATTCCCATGATTTCCGTTTTTCCTGACGGCCAAACCCTGGCTATTCATACAGACAGGGAGAAAAACATTGCCGAGATCGCCAAGTTCTCTGAAAAAGATGCAGAGAGTTACCGACGCTTTTCCGAGACGGCAGCAGGTTACCTGCCGGCACTGGTGGGTACCCTGTATACGCCTCCGGCGCCTATCGGCGCCATGTACGCGATGATGGATCAGTCCCGCGAAGGCCAGGAGATTATGTCGGTAATGATGAAGAGCGCCTACGACATCGTCATGGAATATTTTGAGGATGAGCGCGTACGTTTGCATTTCCTGCGCATGGTCAGTGAAAACCTTACCGGACCGGAAGAGAAGGGCACCGGCATCGGTCCCTTTATGTTCCTGGGCTGGCTGGAAAAATATGGCATCGGTGTCGCCAGGGGCGGCAGCGGTATGCTGAGTCAGTCGCTGGTGGATTGCATCAAGGACCATGGCGGTGAAGTGATGACCAATACTTCAATCAGCAAGGTGTTGGTATCCGACGGCCGTGCTGTCGGCGTAATCACCGATGATGGTCGTGAGATAAAAGCCAAAGATGCAGTTATCGGTGCCATTCATCCGCACCTGTTGCCAAAAATGGTCGATGGCCTTGATCCTTTTGTGGCCAAAACAGCCGCAAAAGTCGAGTTGTCTGCCAACTGTGTGTTCACTATTCACGCCGCACTGGATGAGCCTTTGCAGTTCGCTGCCGGCGATCATGTCAAAAAAGCCATGATGATCGAATTGCTGCCGGACAGCATTGATACCCTGCGTGATCATTTTGATGATCTGCGCTACGGCCGTATCCCCAAAAATTCCCTGTGTGCGCTGGGCTCAGCCACCAATATCGATCCTTCCCGTGCACCGGAAGGCAAAGCCACCATGCATGCCTGGGACTATTGTCCCTATGAACATCCGGACGGCGGTGCCCAGGCCTGGGACCGTCACAAGGATGCCTTTGCTGATCACATGTTGGCCAGTATGCAGCCTTATGTACCCAATCTGAGTCGCGATATTATTCTGGATTGGCATTGTGACTCGCCATTGGATATGGAGAGAACCTCCGCCAGTTTCCAGAAAGGCGATATCCATGGTGTGGCGCCTTATCTTTATCAGTTTGGTGCCCACCGTCCAACGCCCGAGTTGGGAAAAAACCTGGTGCCCGGTATTGAGCGTTTGTATCTTGTGGGTCCTTTCCAGCATCCCGGTGGCGGCGTATTTGGTGCCGGTCGCGGTACTGCCATCACCATGTTTGATCAGATGGGAATGGACTTTGAATCAGTTATCAAATGATTAAATGATTAACTGATTCACTAAAAATTTATCGACAGAAATTGCATAAGGTAGTTATCAAGCATGAAGATCTATTCGCAGGATGGCAGTGAACTGATGGATGTCTCTGCCATTGAGCGTGACGGCAACAAGCTGGTGGTCAAAGGCAAGATTTTTCAATCCATGCCAATGACTGCCAAGCTGAATCCGGAGGAAGCACGCAAGGGCATGAAAATGATGAGCTTTTCTACCTGGTTGTTCCTGCTATCCATGCCTTTCCGTAAAAGCATCAAATAACGCCAGCCATCCGTGGACGCTCTCCAGTATCTGGAAAACTTTCTTCAATCCCTCGTCGCGGGATTGTTGATGGGCGCCATGTATGGCCTGATGTGCGTAGGCCTGACCATCATCTTCGGGGTGATGCGGGTTATCAATTTCGCCCAGGGCGAATTCATGATGCTGGGCATGTACTTTGCCTACTTCTGTTTTGCCTGGTTTGGCAGTTATGCCTTTTTTGACGGTCTCTGGTTTCCTTTCCTGCTGGCTTTGCTGGCAGGCCCCGCGGTATTTCTGGTGGGTCTGCTATTACATCGCCTGCTGATCAATGCGGTAACCGGTCGCCAGGCCAGTCAGCTGGAAGCCCAGGGGCATTATGCGCAACTGGTGCTGACACTGGGAATTGCCCTGGTACTGCAAAACGGGGGCCTGTTTCTGTTTGGTTCTTCCCCGGTATCGGTGTCCAACGAGTTGTCCTACAGTGCCTGGGAGTGGGGGCCCATGATCGGCGACAGGGTGAGTGTGTTTGTGAATCAGGCACAAACGGTGTCTGCCATTCTCGCGGTTTTTGTGGTTATTGGCTTTGGCTTGTTGATGGCCAGAACCCGTCTGGGAAAATCATTACGCGCTTCCGCGGATAATCCCGATGCCGCCATTTATATGGGCATCAATGTGGACCGTGCCCATCGCCTGGCGTTTGGCTTTGGCGTTGGTATCACCGCCATAGGCGGCGGGCTGCTGGCATCCAATGCGCCGTTCCAGCCCTATATTGGCACCGAGTATGTGATCATTATGTATGCCGGTGTGGTGCTGGGTGGTCTGGGCAGTATCCGGGGCGCATTTCTGGGTGGACTTGGTATCGGTGTCCTGCAGCAGGTGTCTGCCATCATTCTGCCCAACCAGTTACAAAACACGGTTATCTTCATCTGCTTCCTCATTATTATTCTGTTCCGGCCGCAGGGCTTTTTTGGCAAAAAGGACAGAACCGCATGACCTTCACCGGTGTCAGAAAAGATTTTCTTCACATCGCGCTGTTTGGGCTTGTCTATATTGTGCTGGCATTACTGGTCAGCAATTCCTACTACCTGCTCATCATGACCATTGTTCCGGTCTGGGCAGTGATGGGGCTGTCCTGGAACCTGTTTTCCGGTTACAGCGGCCTGATCAGCTTTGGCCATGCCGCTTTTTTTGGACTGGGCGCCTATCTTGTTGCGCTGTGCATGGTGGTATGGGAGCTTAATCCGTGGGTCACCATACCGCTTGCTACGGTCGTGGGTGGTCTCTCAGGTTTGCTGGTGGGCATTCCCACTTTCCGTTTGCGCGGTCATTATTTTGCTCTGGCCATGCTCGCCTATCCGCTGGCGCTGCTTTATATCTTCGAATGGCTGGGCTATCAGGAAGTGGCCCTGCCCATGAACCGCGAAGCGCCACTATTGTATATGCAGTTTGAAAACCCGTTTTACTACGTTTTGCTCGGCTTGCTGTTACTGCTTTTTACCCTTGTCATCACGACATTGATATCACACTCGCGCCTGGGCATGTCCCTGCTGGCCATCAAGCTGGATGAGGACGCCGCAGAGGCTGCCGGGATCAACACGCTGTACTGGAAACTGATCGCTATCACCATCAGCGCGGCATTGGCCGGTGCAGCTGGAGGCTTTTAT
Source organism: Pseudohongiellaceae bacterium (assembly GCA_965661105.1). GTDB lineage: Bacteria > Pseudomonadota > Gammaproteobacteria > Pseudomonadales > Pseudohongiellaceae > Eutrophocola. The sequence continues at coordinate 21,440 of CBFICR010000030.1, forward strand.
GCGGTGGTCTTACTGGTGGTTACACCGTTAGCGGTATTTGGCATGCTGGTGTCTGCCCAGGCTTTGATTTTTGCCATGTTCGGCGGGGTAGGAACGCTTTGGGGGCCGGTTCTTGGCGCCATAATTCTGGTGCCACTCAGTGAAATTCTCTATGCCCGCTATGCGGCAGATTTTCCCGGTATCCAGGGGGTGATCTATGGGCTGGCGATCATTGCCGTGATTCTTTTTGCGCCGCAGGGCATTCTGTGGAAAGTGCGTTCACTGCTCAGACCGGGGCAGTTTCGCATGCTGGGCTCCAGTGCCAGTGTTGCAGATTTCACGGTAAATGAATCCTTGCTGGCGGTCAGTCAGGATTCTCACAACGATATAATTCTGGAAGTCTCGAACCTTTCCAAAGCCTATGGCGGATTGCAGGCAACCGATCAGCTATCCTTCAGTGTCAGGCAGGGGGAGTTACTCGGTATTATTGGCCCTAACGGGGCCGGGAAAACGACCCTGTTCAATTTGCTCAATGGTTTTGTGACGCCGGACAAAGGCAGCATACGTTTTCAGAATAAAGCGCTGATGAATCTACGCCCCAACCGTATCTGCGCCATGGGCATTGCCCGTACCTTCCAGGTGGCCAAACCCTTTACCCATCTTTCTGTACTGGACAACGTTATCGTCGGCGCTTACGTGCATACCTCAAGTCGGGAAGCGGCCGGGCAGATTGCCTCGGCGGCTATTGCGCTGGTGGGGCTCGAGCAGCAATGTGCTTTGCCGGGCGCCAACCTCACCAACAAGGAATTACGCCTGATGGAACTTGCCAGAGCACTGGCCTCAAAGCCCAGTCTGATACTGGTGGATGAAATTCTTGCCGGGCTTGATCCTGAGGCTATGCAGGAAATGCTGGTGGTGCTGCAAAAGGTCAAGGCGCTGGGTATCACGATTGTGATTATTGAACATAGCATGCAGGCCATGGTGCAGCTGGTGGATCGCTTTGTGGTCCTCGATCATGGCGCCTTGCTGGCCCAGGGCAGTCCCGAAGACATTGTGAAAAACCCCGCGGTGATAGAAGCGTATCTGGGGAAAAAGTGGTTGGAAAATGCCTGAATCGTTTTTGCTGGAACTTGCCAATGTCAGCGCCGATTACGGTGGGCCCAGGGTATTGCACGATATTAATATAGCGCTGTCAGCGGGCGAATTCATTTCGGTGATTGGCCCCAACGGCGCGGGAAAGTCTACCCTGTTTAAAACCATTTCCGGCATCGTGACGCCAACATCCGGGTCGATTACTTACAAGGGCGAGAATTTGCTTGAAGTTGAGGCATCGCGACGCGCACACCAGGGGTTGGCCCATGTGCCCGAAGGGCGTCAGGTATTTGGGAGCATGAGCGTGCTGGAAAATCTCGAGTTGGGTGCATATGCCGATAAAAGCACGGCTGACTTCAAGCAGACCTTTGAGAAAATCGTCAGCTGGTTTCCTGTGCTGGGAGAAAGACAGCAACAACTGGCGGGTACCTTGTCCGGCGGGGAACAGCAAATGCTTGCCATCGGGCGTGGGCTGGCGGCAAATCCCGATATTCTGATGCTTGATGAACCTTCCATGGGACTGGCGCCGGCAATTGCTGACGAAATTTTTGAGCGTCTGATTGACATACACTCCACTACCGGGTTGAGTATTATTCTTGTTGAACAGCGCGTTGCAGAAGCCCTGCACTTTGCTTCCCGCGCCTATGTGCTGGAAGCCGGGAGAATAATATTGAGTGGCAATCCTGGCGAGTTACAAAATGATGACCGCATCAGGCAGGCTTATCTGGGGATGTAAGCGGATGTGGCCGCCAGGGAGTTAAACAAGCGAATCAGACCAGGCGCATCTGGAGAATTTTCAGGCGTCCATTTTCCTTTTTAAGAATGAAGGAAAAATCATATGTTGTATTGCTTTGGTTTTCGTCAGACCTGACTTCCTTCTCCAGCAGGCCATTAATAAATACCAGCTCTGCAACTTCTTTTTCATCTGTAAACTCAAGCTTGAAGTGATAGTTACCGTTGCTGAAATTTGCTTCATAAAATTCCCTGATGGTGACTTTTCCTTCAAGCGGCAGGGTATCGGGCATGTGGATAATGGCGTCTTCACAAAGCAGAGCCAATATATCGTCCAGCCTTTTTTGTCTTACATGTTCGCCGTAGGCAGTGACCAGTGTTTTGGCCTCTGCAATCAAGTCTTCCATTTATATTTCCAGTTAAATTGCTTTTTAGAGCTCACAACCTGTTAATGTGGATTTACCAGATGAAACAATAGTGACCAGACCATATCAATAAAGTCGGGGGTAAAGAATTTGCTATAGGGGGCTGAGTTACAGGGGCTACTGGATGGAGGGGCATGTGTAACATTCATGTCGTCGACCATATTATAATAAATGCAATCGTGTTTCCAGATTGCGCCAGCGATGAAATTGACAGACCTGTTTATAAACTGTTTATACGTTATATAGTGCTATGTGAAGACGAAACGTCTCACAAGTGGAGCAAATTAATTTGTCGGAATTGACAGGAAATTTTGCCAGAAATGACAAAAATCTGATTCGGGCAGGCTGTTCGTGCCCCTGAGACCCCGCGATAAAAAAAATTAAACATAACAAAAACAAATAGATGCGTTTGTTTTGGTCTTGGTGTCAGTGCTGGCATAAAATCTGCACTCTCTATCCAGTAAGCTAGTAAGAGAAATTCATTTGCCAGACTCCTGTTTGAAATAAGACAGGGGGCGGGCTAAATATATGCATTAACCAGGTAATTGAGAGGTAGCATAATGAGCAATTCACAGCCATTTGTAGCGGATATGAACATCAGGCCTGAAGTAAAGGCGTTCTTTGACAAGGAAACGGAAACCTTTTCCTACGTTGTTAAGGATCCGGACTCACTTTCCTGTGCAATAGTAGATTGCGTCACTAACCTGGAATACGCCTCCGGGACTATCACCTATGAAGGGGCGGATGAGATTATTGCCTGGATTCGTGATCATGATCTTGTTCTTGAATGGATTATTGAAACCCATGTGCATGCAGACCACTTAACGGCTGCGCCCTACATCAAGGAGAAACTGGGTGGAAAAATCGGAATAGGTAAAAATGTTACCGTGGTTCAGAAGGTGTTTGCCGGTATTTTCAACACCGGTGATGAGTTCAAATGTGATGGCTCTCAATTTGATGCACTGTTCAGCGATGGCGACAGCTACCAGATTGGGTCCATGACGGCTCATGTGATGCATACTCCCGGACATACACCGGCGTGTATGACCCATGTCATTGGTGATGCGGCTTTTGTCGGCGATACTCTGTTCATGCCAGACGTTGGTACAGCAAGAGCGGACTTTCCTGGCGGAGATGCCAGCACACTGTTTCAGTCAATCGGCAAAGTACTTTCGCTGCCGGATGAGACCCGTCTGTTTATGTGCCATGACTATCCTGAGAGCAGGGAGGTTGCCTGTGAAACCACTGTAGCGGATGAAAAAAGCGGCAATATACATGTTCATACCGGCGTTACCCAAAGCCAGTTTGTGGAAATGCGCCAAACCCGTGATGCGACACTGGCCATGCCTCACCTGATTCTGCCATCATTGCAGATCAATATGCGGGCCGGGCATTATCCGCCGGAAGAAAACAACGGCATGGTGTATCTGAAGATTCCGGTGAATGCTTTTAAATGACATAAAAGTTACAAGTCACAAGTTACAAGTTACAAGAGATAGGCGGAAAAAAGATAAAGGAAAAAGGAAAAAGGATAAAGGTGGGCATAGCGTTGTAGGTCGGATAAGGCTGCAAGCCGCCATCCGACATTTGGAACCGATAGTTTGGAACCCATAGACGTCAGCACACAACCTGATCGGGTAATTTGCCGGTACCATGTCGGAAGACGCTACGCTTTTCCGACCTACGACGGGCATCACCTGAAGGAGTCAGAATAAAACGCTGTAGCTCGGATAAATTTGTAGGTCGGATAAGGCTGCAAGCCGTCATCCGACGTTTGGACCCGATACTTTGGACTCGATAATTGGCTAGAAAAGATGATGCATTACAAGCCCGAATAAATTTTTTAAATAATAAGTAAAAGGAGATAAGCATGTCATCTCAGGATTCAGTAAAACAAATAGTTATAGTGGGCGGGGGAAGTGCAGGGATTTCTGTTGCGACGAGTTTGCTTAAACGAAAACCGGATCTCGACATTACTATCATTGACCCTGCCAGTGATCATTATTACCAGCCAGGTTTTACGCTTGTCGGTGGTGGTGTGTTTACTGTTGATCAGACCAGGCGCAGCATGGCCTCGGTAATGCCGAAAAAGGTTAGCTGGCTTCAGTCAGCCGTGGCGAGCTTTGATCCAGACAATAACAGTCTTGCTCTTGAAGACGGCACGGCCATTTCCTATGAGCGTCTGATCGTTTGCCCGGGTCTTAAACTGGACTGGGATGCGGTGGAAGGGCTGAGGGAAACTCTCGGTAAAAATGGCGTAACCTCCAACTATCTATCCGATTATGCGCCCTATACCTGGCAGCTGGTGGAGAAGCTGGAAAGCGGAAAAGCGATTTTTACCCAGCCACCAATGCCCATTAAATGTGCGGGCGCGCCACAGAAAGTGCTCTATCTGTCTGCCGATCAGTGGCTGCAAAAAGGCAGCCTGAAGAATATTGATATCTCTTTTTATAATGCCGGCGGCGTATTGTTCGGCGTGGCCGACTACGTACCGGCGTTGCAATCCTATATGGATAAATATGGCGTGGCGCTGGAATTCAATCAGAATCTGGTAAAAGTTGATGGCCCCAACCAGACCGCCTGGTTTAGCAAGAAAGACAGCGAGGGCAATACTGAAACCGTCTCAACGACCTTTGATATGTTGCATGTCTGCCCCCCACAAACGGCGCCGGACTTTATTCGCAGCAGTCCTCTGGCCGATGCTGCAGGCTGGGTAGATGTCGACCAGAATACCCTGAAGCACAAAAAATACGCCAACATCTGGGGGCTGGGCGATGCCACCAACTCACCCAATGCCAAAACCGCCGCGGCTATTCGTAAACAGGCGCCGGTTGTGGCCAGTAATGTGCTGCAGGATATGGCTAATGGTGATGAGCTCTATGGCTATGACGGCTATGGCGCCTGTCCGCTCACAGTAGAGCGCGGCAAAATCGTGCTGGCGGAATTTCGTTACGGCGGCAAACTTGCCCCCACATTACCCACCTGGTTATTGCAGGGAACACAGCCTACCTGGCTGGCCTGGTTCCTGAAAAAGGTGGTGATGCCAAAACTCTATTGGGATGGCATGCTGAAAGGCAAAGAGACGCTGGTAGCCCCGGTTAAACTTAAAGATCTGGAAGGCTGAACCCGCGCACATTGATGACAAAATCCCTGGTATCGACCTTCCTGCCCTGTGTTGACTGGCTAAAAACCTACAATACCAGGACCTTCAGTGATGACCTGCTGGCAGCAGTTATTGTGACTATCATGCTGGTACCTCAGTCCCTGGCCTATGCCTTGCTGGCTGGTGTACCGGCGGAAGTGGGACTCTACGCCAGTATTCTTCCCCTGGTGTTGTATACGGTTTTTGGTTCAAGCCGCACCCTGGCAGTCGGGCCGGTAGCCGTAGCCTCGCTGATGACAGCGTCCTCTATTGGTGCCCTTGGACTTCAGACCCAGGCCGAGTATTTACAGGCAGCCATGATACTGGCGCTGTTATCAGGTCTGTTTCTGTTGTTACTGGGTATTTTACGTTTTGGTTTTCTGGCCAATTTTCTCTCCCATCCGGTGGTGTCCGGATTCATTACAGCCTCCGGCATCATTATTGCGCTGAGCCAGGTCAGGCACATTCTCGGTATTCAGGCCGATGGCGATAGCCTGCCGCATTTGCTGACCAGCCTTGCCGCGAATATGGGGAGTATCAATGGGCCTACCTTGTGGGTTGGGCTGTTTGCGCTGTGTTTTCTTTTTGCTTCCCGTCTGTGGTTGAAAAAACTGTTATTAAAATTTGGCATTACTGAATTCGTGGCCTCGCTTATCACCAAGGCGGCGCCAGTAATTGCTGTTCTTGTTACCATCTTTTGGGCAGCGATGGCAGGACTGGGTGAGCAGGGCGTCGCGCTGGTGGGAGAAATACCCGCGGGTTTACCGGTATTTGCAATGCCCGGCTTTGACCTGTTTCTTTTCAGGGAATTATTAATTCCCGCCATACTGATTTCAGTCATTGGCTATGTTGAATCTGTTTCTGTAGGCAAAACCCTGGCGGCAAAACGACGACAGAAAATTAACCAGAATCAGGAATTGATTGGTCTGGGTACGGCCAATATTGCCTCGGCTTTTTCCGGGGGCTTTCCTGTCACCGGGGGCTTTTCGCGCTCGGTGGTGAACTTTGATGCCGGGGCCCAGACCCCTGCTGCGGGTTTTTTCACCGCCATTGGTATTGCCATTGCGACGATGACGCTAACCGAATATCTGGCGTTGTTACCGAAAGCGACTCTGGCAGCGACCATCATCGTGGCAGTGCTCGGCCTGGTGGATTTTTCCATTCTCAAAAAAACCTGGAACTATTCCAAAAATGATTTTATTGGCGTGGCTGCTACTTTGTTGATGACATTGCTCGCCGGAGTTGAGATCGGAGTTTCCGTTGGGGTGGCAGCGTCCCTGATATTGCATTTATATAAATCTTCCCGGCCTCATATCGCCGAAGTGGGTGAAATCAAGGGCACCAAGCATTTTCGTAACATAAAGCGCCACAAGGTAGAAACCAGCCCTGACGTGGTGTCCCTGCGGGTGGATGAAAGCCTGTATTTTGCCAATGCGTCTTACCTGGAAGATGAAATTTTTCGAATTCTGGGGGAACGCAAAGAGTTACGTCACATCATTCTTATGTGCACAGCCGTGAACGAGATCGATATCAGTGCATTGGAAGTGCTGGAGTCCGTGAATGAAGTGCTCAGGCAGGAGGGGATTGGTTTTCATCTTTCTGAAGTGAAAGGGCCGGTCATGGACTGTCTTGAAAATACGCATTTTCTGGCCAATTTAAATGGCCAGGTGTTCCTGTCTCAATACCAGGCTGTGCATTCTTTACAGATCGAAGACACGCTGCTGTCGCTGTAATCAGGTTCACCACCTTATCCGGTAAAGCGCTCATTAGCGTGACCATCTTGCGAACATTTTTACCCTAAATCCTCCCTCCTGTTTTCATCACTAAAAACCAAAAAAGGTATTTGACAGATCGGATCGTTGTCTGTAATTTGTTTGCCAATTCAACTGAAATATAAAAGGAGGTGATCCAATGTCTAGTGATATGTGTAGGGTTTCAACGGGTATTGGTGTGATGGTTCAATTCGGGTTTAACGGTCGAAGACAAACCTAGCATCCTCCTCAGGAAACTAGTATCTTGAGTGTGTTCCGTTGGAACCAACATTCACGAAAGGGAGCCTGACGGCTCCCTTTTTTGTTGATGATTTTTTATTTAAAAAATTCTCCTGCCTTGACTCTCCGGTTCCCCCGTTTAATCATAGCCCCATGGCTTTACCAAAAAGATAACAAGATAAGAAAATAAAGCCGAAAAAAAATAAAAGTGATCGGGGAAACAAAATACATGAGAAACCTAAAATTTATTGCTGCGTTTGTCTGTCTGCTGCTGGCCTTGCCGTTGTCTATTCAGGTACAGGCCCAGACCCCGATCAAGGTTGGCCTGATTGTACCCCTTTCCGGCCCCTGGGCACGTCAGGGGCAGGTCATGCGCGCTGCAGCAGAACTGGCTATTGAGCAGATTAATGCAGGCGGCGGTATTCGTGCCCATGACGGCCGGCCCCTGGAACTGGTGGTATTTGATGCCGGCGATTCGGTGGAACGGGCGAAGAATGCGGCCCAGCGTATGGTAGCCGAGGAACCTGATCTGGTGGGTGCCACTGGCGCCTATCTTTCCTCTTTTACTCTGGCCGTAACCGAAGTGACCGAGCGGGCACAGATCCCCATGTTGACCCTGAGTTATTCTGATCTGGTGACCTCCCGTGGCTTTGATTACATTTTTCAGACCTCGGCAACAGGTGCCTACCAGGCAGAAAATGCCATCCCGCTATTGCTGGACATGGCAGAAAACGCCTCTGGCAAGAGACCGGAAACCATTGGCATTGTGATGGATAACACGGCGGCGTCCGTGGCCTTTGTCAGCCCCATTATCGACGGTGACGCTTTGGTCGCCAACAATCTGGAGTTGGTCGTCAACGAGGTTTTTACACCACCACTGGCTAACGCTACACCATTGATCCAGCGCGTGCGCTCAAGACGTCCGGACCTGTTGCTGTTACTTCCCACGGCGGTGTCCGATGCCAAACTGCTGCTGGAAAAAATGAATGAGTTTGGCTTGGGCAGAGGGCGTCTACCCACAATTTCAAATGGCAGTGCCATGGGCGATCCCGACCTTGCGGCCAATATGCCCACCGCGCTGCTGGAAGGGGTCATGTCCATTGTGGCCAACTGGAGTACCAGCGGACAGGAACAGATGATTGCCGATTATATGGCGTTTTCCGGAGAACCCTGGATGACCCAGAATCCCTTGTGTGCCTTTGGCCATATCTGGCTGCTCAAGGAAGCACTGGAACTGGCTGATACGGTCGACAGTGTTGCCGTCAAGGACGCGTTGCATAGTATGGATATCAATGAGGGGGCGTCAGAATTTTTTGCCGGCGGCCGTGTGCGCTTTGATGAAACCGGCAAACGCCGTGATGCGGAAATCCTGGTGATCCAGTGGCAGAACGGCGAGCCAAGAACAGTGTATCCACCCAGCGCGGCCATGGGCGAAATTATCTGGCCGTCGCGGTAGGGACGCGTCCCTGTTAGCCGGCAAACCAGCCGCCATCCACACTTTCACAGGCGCCGGTCACAAAGCCTGAAGCTTCGGACGCCAGATAAAGAGCTACCGTTGCGACCTCTTCCGGTTCCCCCATGCGGCCCATGGGCTGGCTGGCATCCATATCTGCACGAATTGCCTCGGGGTCAGGGTATTCATTGATACGCGCCAGCATAAAGGGCGTGGCGATACGACCAGGGCAGATACAGTTCACGCGAATATTGTCCTTGGCATGATCCAGTGCCATGGCTTTGGTCATGCCGACGATGGCAAACTTGCTCATGCAGTAGGCCATGCGATCGGGCACCCCGATGACGCCACAGATACTGGCCATATTAATAATATTGCCGGCTTTTCTTTCCAGAAAATGCGGCATCAGCGCGCTGGTCAGGTAAAACACTCCCTTCACGTTGATATTGTAAAGACGGTCAAAATCTTCCTCGCTGGTCTGCGGCAGGGTACCTACCAGGCCGGCACCGGCATTGTTGAACAGAATGTCCACCGGCCCATGACACAGAACCTCGGCAATAAACCCGTCAACACTGGCCTTGTTCGACACATCACAATGATGCACTGAAATATTGTGCGCAAAGGCAGAATTGCTGTGTCGCGCCTGACAGGCCTCCAGATTGATATCACTGACGTAAACCTTTGCGCCCACCGAGGCAAACAATTCGGTAGTGGCAGCACCAATGCCGGAGGCGCCCCCGGTAATGATGGCGACTTTGTTTTCCAGATTAAATGGATTGCTGCTCATGGAATTCTCCGTTTAATTAGTTAAGTTAAAGCTTAGTCATGGCAAGGCGAATAGGGGTATTGTATGATGCTTGCCTCGCTTTTTTTAACCAATAGTCACATTTTTTTGGAGTAATGAATATGTCAGATGATTCTCGTGATGCGCTCAAGCAACAGGGTATAAAAACCCGCCGTGAAGTGCTGGGTGACAAGTATGTGGATGCTGCCCTGAACAATGCCAATGATTTTAACCAGGGACTGCAGGATCTGCTTAATGAATATTGCTGGGGTGATGGCTGGAACCGTGGTGGTCTGAGCCGTCGTGATCGCAGTCTCATCAATCTGGGCATGTTGACCGCCCTGGGCAAGACCCATGAAGTCGCTGTGCATACTCGCGGTGCCAAGAATAATGGACTCAGCAACGAAGAAATTGCTGCGGTATTTCTGCAGGCTGCAGTCTACTGTGGTGTGCCCGCCGCCGTTGACAGTTTCCGTGCAGCCTCACCAGTGATTGCAGAATATGACGCAGAATAGTGCTATGGATAGTTTTATGGATAGTTCTGCAAACAGTTTTATGCCGCCAACCGCTATCGGCTTTGTTGGCCTGGGTAATATGGGTTATGCCATGGCCAGGCGTCTGGTGGACGCCGGCTATCAGGTAACCGTTGCTGACCTTAACCCGAAGGCAGTGTCACAGTTCTGTGATGAAACCGGCGCCCAAAGCCTGAGTTCATTAAAGATTCTTGGCGAGTCCTCAACCCTCGTTATTACCATGCTGCCGGAAGGCAAGGCGGTGCGCAAAGTACTGCTGGGGGAGGGAGACAATGTGTTGAATGGTTTGCAGCCGGGATCGGTGCTTATCGATATGAGCTCCTGTTCACCGGTGGATACCCGCAGCTTGAGCGGTGAGTTGCTGGAACTGGGCTTTCCCATGATAGATGCGCCGGTATCCGGCGGCAAATACAAAGCTGGCGATGGTCAGCTGGCCATCATGGCAGGCGGTGACAAGGATCTTGTGGAACGCTGTCGACCGGTTTTTGAAGTCATGGGTAAACTGTTTCATACCGGCGGCCCCGCTTCTGGCCATGCCATGAAAGCGATGAACAATTTTCTGTCTGCCGGCACTCTGGCGCTGACATCGGAAGCGGTGATCACCGGGTCAAAATTTGGTCTGGATCCCAAAGTGATGGTAGATATCATCAATGCCTCCACCGGGCGCAGTAACAGCTCGGAAGACAAGTTTCCCAAGTTTGTATTACCCAGGACGTTCAACTCCGGGTTTTATCTGGGACTGATGGCCAAGGATCTGCGTTTCGCGGTTGATCTTGCCGAGTCCGAGAAAACCCCCAATGGCTTTATCAACCTGTTAAGCGGTATTTATGACAAGGCCGAAAAGGAGCTGGGTTTTGAGGCGGATAACACGGAATTATTTCGCTTCCTTGAATCCATGGTAGAGCAGGACGGAGACCAGGTCTGAATGGACGCGCTGGAACCCTTTGAAGTCTATGCTATTCGCTATGCCCGTGTGGAGCGCAAAGCCTCGGAAAATTTTCTTGGTGGCGATCCCCATGAGGCAGGTATGCCGATGGACTATTTTGTCTGGCTGGCGCGCAGTGAAAGTAAAACCTGGGTCATCGATACCGGCTTTAACCAGCAGGCTGCGGATAAGCGCAAACGGGAATTTCTGCGCTCACCCACCGAAGGGCTAAAGCTGCTTGGTGTCGATGCGGCGCAAGCCGAAGATGTCATCATCACCCATATGCATTATGACCATATCGGCAATTTTGATCTGTTCCCGAACGCGCAGTTTCATCTGCAGGACAGCGAAATGGCCTATGCCACCGGCCGTTATATGAGCACCCCGTTCTTTTCCCATGCCTTTGAAGTGGATGAAGTGGTCGCCATGGTGCGCAACGTCTACAAGGGCCGGGTCAGCTTTTACGATGGCGACGTGGAACTGGCCCCCAATATCAGCCTGCACCATGTGGGCGGTCACACCAAGGGACTGCAGGTGGTCAGGTTATGGACCCGAAGCGGTTGGCTGGTGCTGGCCTCCGATGCGAGCCACTATGCTGCCAATATGAATGAGCGGCGCCCGTTTCCCATCGTCGTGGATGTGGCGCAGATGATAGATGGCTGGGACAAGATCAGAACCCTGGTAGAAGACCCGTCCAGAATCATCCCCGGCCACGACCCCGAAGTCATGAATCTGTATCCGGCACCAGCCCCTGAACTCGAAGGCATTGCCGTCAGACTGGATTAAAGGGGACGGAGGGATTTATTTTTAACCACTCTCTTCTCTTTGTTAAGCCGTCCAACCTCACGCCTGGCCAAAATCGCTTTAAGTTGTAGGTCGGAAAAGCGTAGCGCCTTCCGACATGGTGCCAGCAGGATGCTCAATCAAGTTGCCTGCATACGTCGGATGACGGCCTGCGGCCTTATCCGACCTACATTGCTTGAAATTTGAGACTTGAAATAAAGGGGTCGGAGGGATTTATTTTAAATCCCTCCG
>CBFICR010000031.1:0-33229 GCA_965661105.1 Pseudohongiellaceae bacterium
CAAAGGGGTCACTTGTGCCTGCGTATCTGGCAGTGTAGCGATTTGGGCAGCTGTCAGTTGTCCTGGAGAAACGGCGGGAGGTGGAAAGATAACGATTGAATCGGAACGCTGTTCAACCGGGACGAAAAAGCCATAACCTACAATCAGAAAGAGAATCACCACGGCGATGCCAACGCCGTTACTCTGCCAGCGCCAGGGCACCTGGTCCTTAAAAGCAGTCAGCGCTTCTTCCCGGTCTTCGACACTCAGGCCGGTCAGAATTGGCTCGGGGTCATCATCAAGCGCGACCAGTTTGCCAATGATGCGTTTTTCCTGCGGATGGTCTGCTGTGATTTCTTTCCTGCTCTCTTCTGCCTGGTCAAGAATGTCAAAAATCAGTTCCGGAATTTTACCGGGCAAGCCCTGGGTTTCTGTAAATATATGGTCCAGATTATCTTTGCTTAATTGGCGTTTTTGTAAGCCCATTTCCACCATGTACGCATTACAAAATGCTTCCAGTTCACCCCTGTTCATGGGCTTGACTTCAAAGTTCAGGATAATGTTCTTGTTGAAAGTTCGGTTGGCTGGCTCATTCAGTTTTTGATCCAGCAACTCTGTGCCGGCAAACACCATGCTTACGTCGGGCGTATCATGGTAGTTTTTCTCGAACAGGATGCGGATGGCTTGAAAGCAGTCATCTGGAATCTGATCAGCATCATCAAATACAAGGATCAGTTTTTGCTGATCGTAGGGGCGCGCCTGGATATGTCTGTTCAATGCTGTATAGAAATCAGCATTGGCGTCCAGTTGCAGATGCAGTTGCTGCTGAATTGGATTATGAAGTTCGGCTTCAGAATGAGGGATGTCAGAGAAAATGACGACTTCCTGATCCTCTTCCATCAATTCCGTGGCGAGTAGCTGACACAGAACGGACTTTCCTGACCCCTCGCGACCAATAATCTTGATAATGCCATCACTGAATGACAGAACTACCGTGATCCCGCTGATGATATCCAGATAGGGATTAATTTTCAGATGGTGCTTTTGCGTTGTGCCCATAATCCTTTGCCCGTACAGACCAAGAACAGTCCAGAAAAGAGAGTGACAAAAATTGAATTAACAACCTTATATATATCAATAAGATAAAATCATTAATTACTGTGGTGTCACAAATACGATTTGTAAGGCATTGTATTTACAGTATTGGGGGAAATGCAAGGAAAAAATCACATTGCTTGTACACCGTCACACTTTTGAATTTCCGAGCAGGGGCTCAATTGAAGCAAGTTCAGCCCCGGAAATTATCGCTCCGGATAAGAGATGACGGGTAAAAAACGCGAAACAAGAGAGCAAAAATGAGGAAAAATGCTGTTTTCAGCGCCGCGTAAAGGCTTAAAAAGCAAGTCCGATTGAGTGCTTGACAGGTTTTTCGTTGCTTTCGGAATTGATCGGGGCCTGGCTTCAGGGAATCCCGAAATACAGCATGAGCAAGGGGATATATATGAGGCCGGCGAGGATTGAGATGGATACGGCGCTGGAGGCGAGAGCGGTATCCAGCTTGGCGATTGAAGAGAAGGTCAGCGCATTGAAGCCCACAGGCGCCGCGGCACATAAGGCAACCACGATGAACGTGGATTCACTAAAGCCCAGATAGTTGGCGATGGCGATACCAAACAACAGTCCCATGCCCATGCGTACAAAGACCGTAAGCCCCACCAGTTTTAACTCTTTTATATCCAGCGTGAAATAAATACCCAGGGTGATGAGGATAAGGGGAGCAGTCATTTGGGCCAGCGGATTGATCATGTCAAAAACGGTTTGGGGCAGGGGAATGCCAATCACAGCCAGTGCGATTGAGGCAACAATGGCCCATATCATGGGCGATTTGACCATTTTTAACGCCATTGTCATGCCGTGGTTTTCTTCACCGCCATATTTGAAGGCAAGAGCGTAGACGTAGGTTGACATCAACAAGGCGTTGCCAAAGTCAAACAGGATGGCATCGGCAAAGGCTTCGCTACCATAAACCACCAGGATAAACGGGAACATATAGGTATTGTTGAGAATCATGGTGCTGACCAGCATGGTGCCAGCCTGTTTGCGCTCAACGGATAAAAGCTTGATCACTATCAGGGTGATGAGCATGCAGGCAAAGCTGACGGCGATATTGGCCAGCGGAAGAATAGCCTTGTTCATGGTCATCTGCGTCATGGAGAGCGTTGAAACGATCAACAGAGGCAGTGTCACCATCAACACCAGGCGGAGCATGAACTCACCATGGGAGTTGTTGGCAATGCCGGCGGATTTGAGCACAATGCCCAAGCCAAAATAAATGAATATCGGGGATAGTTGAATAAGAATGTCGATCATTGCTCTGACTGCCTTGCTTCTTACAGAGTCTTTTCCCTGCTTCTGGGAAACAGGGAAACTATTTAGAAACGCAGAGTAAATCAGATTGTTTCAATTTACCAGCAAAGTGTCGTTTTGCTGCCTCTGATTTACGCTGATTTCCCTATATATTTCAGTAGGATAAAGTCAGTAAATTAGTTGCCTGAATTAGCCTGAAGTCGCTTTCCCCCGGGTCCGGGGCAAATTTATCAAACCCTTGACTGTTTACTGCATGGAGGCCGGTAATTCGCCCTTGGATGCCGTATCCCAGTGTTCAATAATCCTGCCGTCGTGCATTCGGAACATATCAAACCAGGCAATATAATATATTTCGCCAGGTTTATTGGGATGGGGTCTTTCTTCCTGCAGTACCTGTACTACCAGATCGCCCTCGGCCACTATGGCCACCAGCGGATCTTCCAGCGTGGTTTCAATGGGGGAGTCCGGGCGCATGGAGAAATATTCCACAAAGCCATCGCGGCCGGTCGCCGCATTGGGATTGTGCTGTATATAGACAGGATCCAGATAAAGCGCGGCCAGTTCCTCACGACCAGCTTCAGGAATATGACGCCAGACATCAAAGGCCAGTCGCTTGTTGGCAAACAACTGTGGATCATCGTTATAAATCATGTCCAGTTGCGCAAGCCCCCGTGTACCCACCACAGGCACTGGCCCACCATTGCCAAAATCCGGCGTGTCCTGTCCCGGGCTTATCTGAATGGAATCCCAGTGCTCGGCGACGCGGCCATTTTCAATGCGGAACATATCGAAGTGTGTAGAGGTGTAGGTGCGGCCTGAGCCATCGGGTTCCGGGTATTCGGTAACAAAGGCCATGATTACCAGATCGCCTTCAGCAATGATGGTAACGACCGGATTCTGGACAGTGTCCGGGACTTCATCCTGACGCGGAACAAAAGCAGAGAATATTTGCTTGAAGGCTTCCAGTCCGGTGGGCGCAGTAGGGTTATGCTGAATATAATCGGGAGTGAGAAAGCGGTCGGCTGCTTCCACCTGGCCGGCATTAAGTACAGTGCGCCACAGATCATAGGCCAGGCGTTTGTTGGTTCTCAGTTGCGGGTCATTACTCTCCAGTAAAAAGCGATGATCTTCATGGGCTGTGACCGGCACCGCTTTGCCAAAAACAGTGGCGGCGGGAGGCGGAGCCAGGGAGCGTTCGGGGGCGTTATTGTTCATGGCACCTGTCGAACTGCATGAGCTGATCAAGGCCATGATGAACATGGCGAGCGTGGTTTTTATGGCGTTCAACTTTCTAAATCCCCTTTTTATTTTTGTATTCTTTTATTCTTTTTATTTCTCGCCAGTGTAAATGACTGGCGGCCCTGGGCGCGGGTTTTATAGCGATTGTAACAGTGGTGTTTCGGGAGAACTGGCAGAAAAATCAGTTTTGCAATTGCTGAATAAGCGCTACTGTTGATTCATGGAAAACGCCATCAATCCCGACAAATCCATATCCTCCGGCCTGACCCATAGCGGCTTCAAGCGGTGAGATGCCGTTTTTATCTTCATATTCCAGAATGCCACCATGCTCATGCAGGTAACGAACCACATCGGTGAGGCCGAAAGTGGCGGCACCGAATATGGCACTGCGACCGGAATTATCCATGGCATTGATATCCACGCCCTGATCCAGGCATATCTGAATGGCGCGAATAATTTCAGCTTCGGTTTTATAGCGCCCGGTAGTGTCAGATTCCTTGGTGCCAAGATTAGCGGCAGTCATCAGCGGATTTATTCCCTGCTCAGTGGGCAGTGAAGGGTCGGCGCCGTATTCAAGCAGTAACTCCATGGCCTCAATATCTGCACTTTTAGCGGCCCTGAGAAACGCCGTCGTGCCTGCCACCAGCATACCGTCAGTACCCCTGTCCAGTTTCAACCTGTAAGGGATCATGCTGCTCAACTGCTGATTAACGTCGGCGCCACGTTCAAGAAGATTTTTCATCAGGTCAAATGCGCTATGGTCATTGGGAATCACATAGGGAGAGGGGCGGTTTGATTCAGGCATGATATTAAAATGCACGGCCGCATACAGAGGAGAGCGGTTGGTGTCATCGGAAATATTGATATCGGCACCGGCTTCAATAAGTTCCCAGGCGATATCATAGTGACCGTTAATAATAGCCATCAGTAAAGGGGTAATTCCCTTTGGTGTGGTGGCGTCAATTTGTGCGCCCAATTCCAGGAGCGTGGCAATACAGTCGAGGCAGCCCTCGCGAGCGGCAAAGTGAAGGGGGGTCATAACACCAGGGGGTAACCATTTGTCCCTGGGTTCCATTGTTACCTGGCGCTCCCACTCCTCCAGTGAAGAAGTGGCATTGACATCCGCACCATATTCATCGAGCAATGCAATCACCGGGGCGTGTTTCTGCGCTGCTGCCCACATCAGTGGCGTCTGCCCATGCCAGTCTTCGCGGGCATCAACCACCGCGCCAGCTTCAAGCAATACCTTGACTGTTTCAACATCACCGGTGCGAGCGGCGGTCATTAATACGGTTTCACCTTCATTAAACACCTCGTTGGCACTGGCCCCGGCATTGAGCAGGATCTGCGTCATTGAGCGACTGCCATTGCGTGCTGCCAGGTAGATCGGGGTAATGCCGTAGCGGGTTCGGGCATTAACGTCAGCCCCGGAACGAATAAGCGAAGCCACCAGGTTAAGTTGATTATTAAGTACCGCGTAATGCAGAGCCGTTGTTCCGTCTGCCTCGGCGGTATTAATGTTCTGTGCACCGTCCAGCAATACTCTGGCAGCTTCCTGATCACCCGCCTTGACGGCTTCAAGCAGCGCCAGCTCCCGGGATGGTTGGGCTTGGCCGGTCTGTGTAATAAGCAAGCAGGCGAATAACAGAAACGAGTTTATTAAGTGAAAAGTCGGTTTTAACCGCATGATAAGTCTCATATCTGTTCAATGATTCCGGTACTGTCACCCAGTTGTTCCAATTCAACACCGGCCTTGTTCAGCATGGTCAGTACCAGATTGGTCATTGGTGTACGTTTGTCATAGCTGACATGCTGGCCACCCTTGATTCTGCCGGTTCCGCCGAGCAGGACATTGGGTAAAGGATAATGATCATGAAGGTTGGAGTTACTCATATTGGAACCGTAAAGAATGATTGAGTTATCCAGCAAGGTGCCATCACCTTCTTCAATTGAGTCCAGCGTATCGATAAATTTCCTGAACTGCGTGACGTGGTAATTCTGGATTTTCACGTTGCTGGCCATCTTGGCGGGATTATTGGCATGATGAGACGTGGCATGATGACCGGTATTCACCCCTACCTGAGGATAGGTTCTATTACTCAGTTCACGCGCCATCATGAAGGTGGAAACCCGGGTAATTTCACTCTGGAAGGCAAGAGCCATCAGGTCGAACATGATAGCCAGATGTTCTTCATAGTCAAAAGGAATGCCTGCCGGGGCGTCGGGTATATCAAGGTCAGGGTTTTCAACAATCAGACGTTCCGCCTGCTGAATCCGGCGTTCAATTTCCCTGATATTGTCCAGGTAATCGGTAATTTTCTGCCGATCCCCAATGCCCAGCTGGCCGCTGAAAGAGTGTGTCTGCTGCACAACCGCATCCAGAATGCTGCGATCCTCCGCTTGCCGGGCCAGTCTGTCGTCTACCGAACCACCCTGACCAAACAGGCGTTCAAACACCTTGCGTGGATTTATTTCCATGGGATTTGGTGTCGTCGGCGTGCGCCAGGAAAGCGTGTTCATGTAAATGCAGCCGTAATCCCTGTCACAGGCCCCCAGCAGACCACTATGATCTTCCGTGGCAAGTTCCAGCGAGGGCAGGGGAGTATCCTGGCCAATCACCTGGGCCGCGTATTGATCTGCTGTAACTCCGGCAAAGGCGTCAGAGCCCAGAGTTGCTTTTGGTCTGATACCACTGAGCCAGGTACAGGGGCTCAGGCTGTGAACAGCGGTGGTATCGGCGGCTGTATGACCAAGGCCGCTGACGATGGTCAGGCGATCCCGATAGGACTCCAGTGGTTTGAGGATAGTCTTGAATTCGAAATCAGTACCGACTTTGTCCGGCGTGTACTCGGACATGATCGCACCGTGGGGAATATAGACAAAACCGAGGCGCGGCTGCACCACGGAAGAGCTCTGGGCAAAAGCCGGTACCATGCTGGTAAGCAATGGCAAGCTGAGACTGACCCCTGTGCCTTTTAATAGCTGCCTGCGACTGATGTGTTTTTTGCTGATGAACATGTTGCCCCCCGGCGATTTCTAAAAAAAACCTGCTGTTTTCTTTGTCTGGCAAATTTACTGCAATAACCTGCCCGATTATAGACTTTCTGTATTAAAAACCAATGTCTTCAACAAAGTGCATTTTTCTGGCAAGACCGCTAAGCTGTAATTACATTTTCACTACTGCAAACATTCGATGTGTTATTTTTTGCGACAGCTTGCCGTCCCTTTTGCGCCCCTTATCATGATGTTATGCCTGCAGAATATGGCAATTGCGCAAAGTGAATGGCGCGAATATCCCAGCATGGAGAGGGGAAATAACTCCTTTACCCTGCCACCGGACTATCTGGAACCCGGCGAGTTTGTGGTTGGCCGCCTGATGTTTCCTCAATATGAGCGCGGCCCTTTTGGTAGTGGTCCTGGAGACTGGCGCCGTGGTGGTACCGCCTGGTCTGTGGACTATCCCGAAGGTGACAGGGTGTTTGCCATGTTACTGGAGCGCATGACCACCGTGGATGTCCGGTCGGTGGAGCAGCCGGTGAATCTTGATGATGGTGATGATGTGTTTTTCTGGCCGTTCATGATTTCCGGGCTGGTGGGTAGTTGGGATCTCACCGAATCGCAGGCTGCCAAATTGCGCGAGCACTTGCTTAAGGGAGGATTCCTGTTGTGCGATTCCTTTTATGGAGAATATGAGTGGAGTGGCTTTATCAAGACCATGCAAAAGGTTTTTCCTGACCGTCCCATTATTGATCTGCCCGATGACCATCCCGTGTTTCATATGGTGTTTGATTTATCCGACAAGCGTCAGATTCCGACCTGGCAATACCTGCCAAGGGGCTATCGTCAGGGCGGTGATACCCCTGGTTGGCGCGCCATACTGGATGATAACGGACGCATCATGGTGATGATTGCCTTTAACAACGATATTGCCGATGGCTGGCAGCGGGCAAATGATCCCGGTTATCCGCAGTTTGAGGCGAACCTCAGTATTCGAATGGGGGTTAATTTTGCGGTGTATGCGTTGACGCACTGAGGCACTGAGGCACTTACGTGCAGTCGCAAGAGACGAGAGGCAAGAGGCAAGAGGCAAGAGGCAAGAGACAAGAGACAAGAGACAAGCAACCACTCTCCCATACTTCTGGCGTTTTCTGGTGGTCGGATAGAGACAGCAGGGACGCCATCCGACATGGCGACCTTTGGTCGCCTTCTTGAGACTTGCGACTATTTTGTCGCCACCTGATCAAACTTAGCTAAATCAGCCCCAAACCTGAACTGTTCACCTTTTTCCTTTTTCCTTTATCCGTCCGCTTGTCTCTTGTCTCTTGTCTCTTGTGACTTGCGACTATTTCGTCGCCACCTGCGCGCCTGACGTGTCTACTGCTTTCTTCATGGTGAAAGGCACTGAATTAACGATGGCTTTGACGATGGCGGAGAAGCGGTAATTGTCTTGTGCGGCTTCCTTTCTGATGGCGCGTACTACCGGCATGTCATAGGGCTCAAGGCCACGGCCAAGGGCGTAGGTGAGTAATTTCTCGGTCAGGTTTTCGACAAAATTTTCCGGCTTTTTGATCAGGGCGGTGCGTAAGTCCTCAACGCCATCAATGTAGCTGCCATCGCCAAGCTGGCCACTGGAATCCACCAGGCCGCCTTCTTCCTTGGTTCGATAGCGACCGATGGCATCAAAATTATCCAGGGCGAAACCCAGTGGGTCCAGCAAACTGTGACAACTGGAGCAGACCGGATCCTGCCTGTGTAATTCCAGACGCTGACGAATCGACATGACATCAGAGCCAAGGTTTTCTTTCAGGTCCGGTACATTGGGCGGCGGGGCCGGAGCCGGGGTACCGATAATATTTTCCATTACCCACTTACCCCGTAATACCGGTGAGGTTCTGTTGGGATACGACGTGACAGTCAGGATGCTACCCTGGCCAAGTAATCCACGGCGAGCCTCATCCACCTGGTCGACGCGGCGAAAATGGGTGCCATAGATATTGGGAATGCCGTAATGGGATGCCAGGCGATCGTTCACATAGGTCCAGTCCGCAGTCAGCAAATCCATGACGGAATGATCGTCCTGGATAATTTCACCAACAAACATTTCTGTTTCCCTGCGGAAAGCATCGCGCAATTTATTATCAAAATTCGGGAACGTCCTGGTATCGGGTGCCACACTTTTCAGATTGCGCAGAAACAGCCATTGGGCAGCAAAGTTATCGACCAGGGAAATGGCTTTTGGGTCGCGCAGCATGCGTTCCACCTGGGCGTCAAAAACAGCACGATCATCAAGCTGGCCAGCGGCTGCCAGATCAAGCAATTCCTCATCAGGCATGCTGCTCCAGAGGAAAAATGACAGTCGTGATGCCAGCGCCAGATTATCAAGGGTATAGACTTCACCCGGCGCGACATCATCGGGATCCGGCTCACTGCGGAAAAGAAACTCTGGTGAGGTCAGGATGAAACGCAAGGCAGTCTGAATGCCGCGTTCAAACCCGCCCTGGCTATAGCCCTGCAGATAGAAATCACCAAATAAGGCATAGTCCTCGCTGGTTAAAGGTCTGCGATAGGCCAGCTTGCCGAGGCGCCCCAGAATTTCAGAGGCACAGCCGCTTTCTTCTGCACTTTGCTCCGGGTAGCAGGAGAATATGGTTCGGCGTGAAAGGGTGTCACCAGAGCCGCTGACATTATAGGGACCAATGATATCCACGTAATCCAGTGTTGGCAGCCCATTCATATTCTGTAAATCCAGATCGCGGGTATGCAGTTCCAGAGGCTCATGGGTTTCCGCGGCATTTTTCTGAATAAAAGTGACGGCCACCTTATGCAGACCGGCAGTGACGGGAATGCGGGTTTTCAGGCGCTGGTCAATGTTGTCAGCGGCCTCGGCAAAGTTTTCATCTGACATCAGGTTGTCCGCGGGTCCTCCAATCTGGGCCACAAATACACGTTCACCATCAATGCTTATTTCAAATTCGTGGGGCCATTCCAGGCCAGTCATATAACCGACAATATTGCGCGTGAGATAGGAATGCAGTTCGTACTCACCATCGAGCGGGAAATTGTGCTCAATAAGAATGCCGCCACGCGTGCCCATGGGCAGTCCAGGAAGATGCTGACCCTGAGGAGCATCTGGTGCCACTTTGTAAACCTTGGAAAGCGCATCCTGGCGCGGGTCGCCAACGGCAAGTTCAGAAATTTTTCGTGATGCCACCAGGTACTG
Organism: Pseudohongiellaceae bacterium; assembly: GCA_965661105.1. Taxonomy (GTDB): domain Bacteria; phylum Pseudomonadota; class Gammaproteobacteria; order Pseudomonadales; family Pseudohongiellaceae; genus Eutrophocola. The sequence goes on from CBFICR010000031.1 coordinate 9,806, forward strand.
TTCCAGTAGTGAAGGCGACGTGCGCAGTACATCGGCAATATTATCAAAGCCATAGCCTTCATCATCGGCAGGCAGGTATTCGCTGATATCTACGTGCAGGTTCAGCAAGTCACGAATAACATTGCCGTATTCGGTTCTGTTCAGGCGGTGCAGGGAAGACGGGCCGGGGTTAGGATTGGCCAGTGTTGCGGTATCAATTTTATCCTGCAGGTAGTTGACGAAAACCTGCTGTTGCACGGGATCGGGTCGCGGTTGGCTCATCGGCGGCATCAGGCTGCCACGAAACTTGAGCATCACTTTTTCCCAGATTTCAGCGTCGGCTAAAGGATCGACAAGATTAACGCCTTCAAGATCGAGGCTGCCTGCCCAGTCTTCAAAGTTATGACACTCGATGCAATAGGATTCGATAAATTCCTGCTGATGGGCAATGTCGGCTGGCTGGGCCTGAATGCCAAGGGGCAGAGTGATTAATGTGAATAGAGTCATCAACGTGGAAAGAGTCATCAACGTGGAAAGAGTCGTCAACGTGGAAAGAGTCGTCAACGTTGAGACAGCGGACAGAACTCCGGTTTTGCTTTTAAAAGGCTTATACATGCTTTACTCCCCCTGAAGCGGGGAAGAATAATGGAGCCTTCATGCTAATTCAAGGTAAGCTGACAGGGCCTGAATGGTTTTCGGAAATTACTGGGGGTTCAGATTCATTGTATTTATACCCCGGCTTTCTTATGCTTGTCCTTTAGTTAATGATTACTGGAGTTTCCTGATGCAAAAGTTTCCCATGCCACTTCTGCTTATTACCCTGCTTAACCCGGCCGTTGGCAGTGCTCACCATGGTCTGGCAAATTTTAATCTCAACATCGACATCAGTGTGAAAGGGCAAGTAACGGATATCGCCATGATTAATCCACATTCCTGGATTTACCTGGATGTGGTCGCTGCCGATGGCAGTACTTCCCAGTGGAAATGTGAATTACGCGGAGGCACGGTTTTACGCCGTTCAGGCTGGACCAGGGATATGTTTGAAATAGGGTCTGAAGTGACTATTTCCGGATCACCGGATCGCTTCGAGGAAAATACCTGTTATACCGGAACAATTACTTTTGCCAATGGGGAGAGTCTGGACCGCTATGAGCAGATCATTGATGCCGAAAAATACCTGCGCCAGAATATTGAAATAAGCCGGCTCGGCAATGGTGATCCCGATATTAACGGTGACTGGGCCGCAGAACAGGTGGTGATGACAGATCCGCGGGGTCTTGAGGGCACGCTGGTCCCGCTAAGTGTGGCAGATCAGTTTGAGCCTGGTGAATTGCCCGCTGGGGCAAGAGCTTTTCAGGGGTCCCGGGGTACGCCAGAGTCGTTTTCCAAAACCCCTCTCGCTACGACCTGGGAACGCGACAGTATCCTTCCCCTCACCGAGGCCGGCAAACAGGCCATAGCCGGGTTTGATGGTTCCTCAACCGATAATCCCAGGCTGCGTTGCGAGACCACCAATATATTGTGGGACTGGGCTTTTGATAATCCGGTGAATCGAATAGAGCAAACGGAAAACGAGATAAAATTGATTTACGGCACTATGATTTTTGAGCGCACAATTCATCTGAATGAAACCCGGTTTCCGGAAAACATTGAGCCCAGTCGAGGTGGTTATTCCATTGGTCGCTGGGAAAATGATGAGCTCACGGTTTACACGCAGGGTTTCGAAGCAGGGATATTGCTGGCGGATACGCGAACTCCCCATAGTGAAGAGCTAACGGTCGTGGAAAGATTCAGCCTTGACCCCGACAATGGCTCACTCAACCGGAGCTATGTGGCGCAGGATCCATTATATTTTGAAGGTCAGTACCGGGGTGGCGATACCATGTTTATTTCGAGCTATCCCTGGGAACCCTATAACTGTGATGATCGTTCTTATCGATCAGATCTGTAAAAGCGAAGTTACCTGATTATCGACTTTCCCTAGTCCGGTCACCCTGGTCAGGGCTTTTTTTTGAGGTCACTTATGAAAATAAACAGCGCCTGTTTTTCACTGATTGTCCTCTTGCTGGTTCATGCGCCAATCCAGTCGGCAGAGCCAGTATCCCGTCAGGGCAATACGCCAATGCCCTGGGCCTATGCACTTAATACCCCTGATGTGGAAATCCCTTTTGAATTCAATGTGCCCAGAACCGTGCCTGGATCTGATGTTGAATTTGTTTTCAGTAATCCCCGCAACCTTTATCAGCCTCCAGACTGGCATCCTGATGATCATCCTGTGATGCCGGAAATCGTGGCAAAAGGGCGTGAGCCAGTGGTTTTTGCCTGTGGTTACTGTCATTTGCCCAATGGTCAGGGGCGTCCGGAAAATGCCAGCCTGAGTGGTTTGCCCGAGCAGTACATTATTCAACAAATGGCGGATTGGCGTGCAGGTCTGCGCAGAAGTTCCGAGCCCCTGCATGGACCCGCCTCTGCGATGCAGGCTATTGGTGCCAACGCGACAGAGGCAGAGGTGGCAGCAGCGGCCGCGTATTTTTCCAGTCTTACCCCCAAAAAATGGATCCGTGTGCTGGAGACAGATACGGTTCCTGAAACAGTGGTCGCGGGATGGATGTTTGTTGAGAAGGCGGGCGCGGGCAATGAGCGCATTGGCAATCGTATTCTTGAAATGCCTGAAGACCTTGAGCGCACCGAGTTGCGTGATGATAGTTCGGGATTTGTTGCTTATGTGCCTGTCGGCAGTATTGCCAGGGGTGAGGAACTGGTACGCTCCGGTAATGATGGTGCAGCCACTTGCGGTACTTGTCATGGTGCAGAGCTCAGAGGTCTGGGTCCTGTGCCTGCACTGGCCGGGCGCTCTCCCAGTTATATAGCCAGGCAGTTATTGGATTTACAGAATGGCAATCGGCGGGGCTTGTGGTCACCACTGATGGCAGATGTAGTGGCAAGACTGGACATAGACGACATTGTAGCCATTTCAGCCTATCTTGCGTCACTGGATCCCTGAACAGAATCGAGGCACGTGTGGCAAGAAAGTCCGGTGGCAAGAAAACAGTCATTATTGGCGGCGGTCATAATGGCCTGGTTTGCGCAGCGTATCTTGCTAAAGCCGGTCATGATGTAGAGGTTCTGGAAAAAAGGCATGTGCTGGGTGGCGCCGCGGTTACTGAAGAGTTCTTTCCTGGCTTTCGCAATTCTGTTTGTTCCTACACGGTCAGTTTACTGCATCCGAAGATTATCAATGAGCTGAATCTCACTGCACATGGGCTGCGAATAGTGCCGCGTCGGGTGAATAATTTTCTACCATTGGCCGATGGTGACAGCTTTGCTGCCACTGCTGGAGAACTGGCGAAGGAAGTGGGTCGTTTTTCGGGTAAAGATACTCAAGCCTTGCATGAGTATGATGGATTTCTGGCAGCAGTGATGCCGGTAGTCAGGGAGATCATGCTGATGAAACCGCCTGATCTTGAGAGTGCAGGGTTTTCAGACCTGCTTTCCCTGTTTCGTCTGAGTCGACATTTTTCTTCGCTATCGCGGCAACAAAAACAATTTCTTTTTACGCTGTTTTCCCGCAGTGCTGGCGAAATTCTGGATGACTTTTTTGAAACTCCCGCCCTCAAAGCCCTGCTCGGATTTGATGCCATCGTCGGTAACTTTGTTTCTCCCTATACGCCTGGCAACGGTTATAACCTGCTGCATCACCTGCTGGGAGAAGTAAATGGTGAGAGCGGTCGTTGGGGCCATGCTATTGGAGGAATGGGCGCAATAAGTGATGCAATAGTTGCCGAGGGAAGTCTGCATGGTGTCAGGTATCACACTAATAAGGCGGTTTCCAGGATTATTGCTGAAGGTGGCAAGGTGAGAGGCGTGGTAACACAGGATGGCAAGCTGTTTGAGGCGGACACTGTCGTTGCCAATGTAAATCCGGCAATCCTTTTTTTGCATTTACTGGATGAGGACTGCGTGGCTGAAGAATTAAAATCACACTTTAGACAGTACAAGTGTGGCAGCGGGGCGTTTCGACTCAATGTTGCGCTCAGCGGACTTCCTGCTTATGCAGGCAGAACCTCTGCTCATTGGCAGGAGGCAGGCATAATTATTGCGCCTTCGCTGGACTATATGGATCGTGCATGGCAAAGCGCAATAAACGCAGGCTGGTCAGAGCAGCCGGTAGTGGAGATGTTAATCCCCAGTCTGGTCGATGACTCGCTGGCCCCCTCTGGAAGCCATGTAGCAAGTCTCTTTTGCCAGCACTTCTCGCCAGTACTTGGGCAAAAGTGGGAAACCTCCAAAGAAGCCGCAATCGATGACATACTCGCGACAGTGGAAAACGTGTTTCCGGGCTTTCGTCAGTTGATTCTGGGAATACAGAGTCTCAGTCCCTGGGATCTCGAGCAGCAATTCAGTCTGGTGGCTGGTGATATCTTTCACGGGCGACTGTCGCTGGAGCAACTGTTCACAGCGCGGCCTGCTATTGGCCTGGCGCAGTATAATATGCCATTAAAAGGTCTGTATTTGTGTGGCTCCGGTGCTCACCCGGGCGGTGGTGTCAGTGGCTTGCCCGGGCATAATGCTGCACGGGCAATTCTTAACTGAGGTCAGCATCTGTTTCCATGGGCATTTCAGGATCTGCAGTCCATTCTGTCAAAGAACCATCATATACGGCCACGTTCTCATGCCCCATCAGGGTTAGTGCGAGGGCATTGGAACTGGCGGCGATACCACCACCGCAATAGGTAATGACTCTGTCCTTTTCCATACATGCCAATGGGGCAAAGTGTTGCGCTATGCCCGCTTTATCCAGATAGGTATTGGCGTCAGGGTTGATCAGTGATTCACAAAAAAGGTTCTTGCTGCCGGGGATGCGTCCGGCCCGTTTGTAGGGGCTGACTTCGCCTTTAAACATTGGCAGAGGAAGTGAATGCAATAGCAATGTTTGGTCATCATCACATGCCGCTTTCACTGTTTGCTTGTCAGCCATCAGTTCTGGGCGATGGGTGACGGTAAAAGTTTCTGCCACGGCATAGTGAGTCAGCCGGGTCGAGACCTCTCTATTTTCAGCAAGCCATTTTTTCCAGCCCCCGTCCAGTACTGCGGCATTATCAAAACCACAGACGCGTAACATCCACCAGACCCTCGCAGCCCAGGCATGATTGCCGTGGTCATAACAAATCACTGCGGTATTATCACCAATACCTTTGTTTTTCATGGTGTCAGCGAAAGCCTCGGGATTGGGCATCATCAGGGTAAATTCATGGTCCGGATCGGATAACTCGTCACTGACATTGATATAAATACTGTTGGGGATGTGGGCCTCTGACCACTGATCAAACCCCGAGACAAAGCCATAACTACCATCCTCCCTGGGCTTCATTAGCAGAGTGCAATCGAGAATCCTGATGTCAGGTTCGTTACAGTGCCGGGCCAGCCAGTCGGTAGAAACAAGGGGGGTATCGAGGTTTATAGTCATGCTTTTCTCCTGTTATCGAGAGGCGATAATAAACACTGAAAGCGCAGGAGAAAAGACTCGAAATATAAAATCCTGAAATAAAAAAGCAGGCTATAAAAAAAAGCCGGGCCAGAGGCCCGGCTGGTTCCCTAATCAGGTCAGGAACCTGTCAGGAGGGGTATAGTGTTTTTTACAAGCTTGCCTGAAAAGGATCACTTAACTCTTCGATGCAGGCACGAATGACTCTGCGCACATTGATTTGGTAGTCCTGAATGGCTTCCACTTCTTCAAGGCTTATAAGTCCATCATCATTACTGTCGATCCTGTCGAAAAGTACATAGGCTCTTTCTTCAAGGGCAAGGCTGAGTTCAACCAGATCAATATAGCCATCGCCATCCAGATCGACTGTTTCAAAACGACCTTCGATTTCACCCGGTCCCTCCCAGTCGGCTATAGTTTCCCTGACACACTGGATAACCGCTTCACGATCGATGTCGGGACGATTATGGGGACGTTCCCTTCTGGCTTCTTCTTCACTTATCAGGCCATCGCCATTTTCATCCTGACGTTCAAATTGCTGGTCAACACGTGTGAGACGACTATCAACAAATTCATTTTCATCGACAAAGCCATCACCATTGCTGTCCAGATGATCTATAAGTCTTTCAGGGTTGCCTCCGGGACGACCACGACGATGACGGGCCTGTTCCGAATGAACAAGCTCTCCACCGCGGCGTGCGGTGACCTGAATTGCTTCTATATCCCTGCTAAATCGTGGACCACCTTCCTGTGCAGAAGCGGCCGGCAGGATTGCTGCGCTTAAAAAAGCTGTGGTGCTTAGTACAAGCAGACTCTTGAGTTTCATTATTGCGTACTCCTTTTGTTTTCGAATATTGCTAAAAATTATTTTAAAAATTGAATACCGGCCGGAATATTCAGTTCACTGTGTAAAACGCCGTGCAACAACATTGGTTGACAAGGGGGGCAAAAAACGTGACACAGATCTCTTTCAGTGCAACTGAAAAATTCTCTGTTGTGGTGCTGATGTCGTTACAAAGAAGCAATTGATCGGTAGAATGCAGATGAAAAATATATGCAGCTAAATGGTTGGAGAGTAGCTTGTCATTACCGGAAGATTTACGTCAGGAATACCTGGAAACATTGGGAATAGTAAGTTACTTCCCGCGTTTCATTCTGCCGGCAGCCCCGCAACCGGAGCCCTGTGAGTGGTCTGAGGCATGGAAACTGCAGCGCTGTGCCGACACGCAGGCTATTTCAGGACAGATCCCTGACCAAACAACATCTTCAGAAGCATCTCCACAAGATAGTGTCAGAGTGGTTCGCCAGACTGAGCAGGTTGCCCCTGTTATGGCAACGCCTTCACCCACAACCCCTCCACCGACAACCCTGTCGCCAGAATCGCGTCTAAAGCCTGAATCATCTCGACCCGCTGCTTCTTCAGCGTCCTCTCCTGAAAAAGCATTGCCACGGACAGGCTCCAGGGCGACCGAAAAGGCCGCCAATAAAAGAAAATCCAGTCGGGAAGAGATCAGGCTGCAATTACTTTGTATTCGCGTAAATGAAAATCTGGCCATTCTGAATGCAATGCCGCACTTTGGCCCGGGACAATTATCACGTCAGCATATGGCGTTATTGCAAAATATGCTCGGTGCCAGCTCAATAAGCGCTCAAACCCTGCTTATTGATGAAAAACCCTTTCACTGGCCTATGGTGCAGGGTGAGTTTGTCGATAACAGCAAGTCAGCAGCGGCCACTGCGCTTGTTGCATTCCTGCAGCAAAAACTGGTGGACTGGCAGTTCAAGAGTCTGCTTGTGATGGGCGAGCAGGTCGTCACCCGATTATTTGCTGCTTCAGACGAAGACAATGGTGACGTTGAGAATGGTGATAATAAAAGTGCGGAAATTTCGGTGAACTCTGATACGTCGGCAAGAGAAACTCCAGCAGATTCACTGCAATCCTCAACCCATTCTCCGGCGCATTCCTCCACTCCCGCCATTATTCCAACGATGGAGTCTCAGGCATGGCAGACTTTTTATGCCCGCAGTCTGGATGAAATCCTGCAGACGCCGGTGCTGAAAAAAGAGCTATGGCGTATTACCAGAAAAATACGTCACTAGACGTTTTTTATTTTCCATAATGCACAAATTACGTATCAGGAAAATGACCAGGGCCGATCTGCCGGTGGTCACTAAAATAGAAGCTGATTGCCAGAGTCACCCCTGGACGCTGCTACAGTTTCTGGATGGATTCAATGCCGGGCATCAGGGTTGGGTAGCCTTCAGGAATTATGAAGAACGGGAAATGATTATCGGCTTCGCCATTGTTACCAGTGTTCTGGATGAGAGAACCTTGTTAAATATATGTATCAGACCGGCTTTCCAAAAACAGGGGGCAGGGCGAGCATTGCTTGAATTTTTGCTGCAGCAGGCGAGGCTTGAAAATATAGAAAAAATGTACCTTGAAGTGAGGGCGTCAAATAACCCGGCAAAAAGTCTATATGAAAGCCTTGGCTTTAAAAAAATTGCAGAAAGAAGAGATTATTATCCAGCGATTATTGGCAGGGAAGATGGCCATGTATATTCCCTTTCTCATTTTTCATGACTGTCACGAACGTCCTGGGAATGATCATCAAGCCCGGATAAATCCTGAGACTGATTCTTATTCAGGTTGTCGTCAGGGGCGATGTCATCATTAGCCTCAGTCTTGATAAGGCTGTTTTTTAGCCAACCAAAAAATTTGAAGATGCTGACTGCCAATAGTGCCAGCAAGACTATTGCAATAAAGAAAATGGCCGTAGAAAGAATGAAGTTTTGTACGTCGCTTGCCGGGATGTCAGCAAAATTAATAACCGCAAAAATTGCCGCAATACTGACCAGTATGCCCGAAACTACATTCCGGGTTTTTTTATTCATTTTTTTCTTCATAAAAAAACTATGACATTTCCTGCAAGGCAGCCATGGCAGACAGCAAGCGTTTGTTATCTTGCGCAGTACCGATGGTAATGCGTAATTTGTTTTCCAGACGATCCTCGTTACTGAAGTAGCGCACCAGTATTTGCTGATCTTTTAATGCCAGATAAATTTTTTCTGCCGAGGCGCCGGCTGGTACCGTGGCCAGTACAAAATTACTCTGACTGTCGGGCACTACATAGCCCATCTCGCGCAGTGCCGCGGTGACTACCTGACGTTCACTACGCACATTTTTCCATGTCTGCGCCGCATACTCCTGATCCTCAATAGCGGCCCGTGCAAGCGCCTGTGAGATGAGGTCAGTATTGTAACTGTCCTTGGTTTTCATCAACGGGGAAATAACGGCAGGATTCCCCAGGCCATAAGCCATACGCAGTCCGGCCAGGGAATAACCCTTGCTAAAGGTTCGTAAAATAAGCACGTTATCGAACTCCTGTAGCAGCCGCTCGGACTGATAGGAAATTTGCGGATCAACAAAGTCAATATAGGCCTCATCCAGGAGTAATACGCCCTGAAACTCGGCTGCCAGAAGGGCGATTTGTTCAAGAGCTGTCAGCGTGCCTGAAGGGGCATGTGGATTGACCAGGAAACACACTTTCGCTCCGGACTTGTTTAACAAATCGGCATAGTGTTCCGGATGCGTCCAGTCTTCATTGAGTTCAAAAGCGGTGAGCTTGCAACCGTGTGCCGCGGCCAGAACCTGATAAAGGGTATAGGTAGGGCGAGCCACCGCAATACTGTCACTGGTGTCTACGAAAGTGGCAATGGTCATGCGCAACAGCTCATCGCCACCATTGGTAACGATAACGTTTTCCGGAGCAAGGCCGTGCCTGGCTGCGATTGATTCCTGCAAACTGCGAGCAGTTGGCGGAGGGTATTGGCGTAAGCGGGCGACATCACAATTGCCAAGTGCTGCGGCAACCCTGGGACTTGGCGGGTAGGGGTTTTCGTTGGTATTGAGTTTCAGTATGCCGGGTGAGTCGATTTGCTCTCCGGGAATATAGGCAGCCATTGTTTCTATGTTTTTTCGCTCGTAAGCCATTGTTAACTTGATCTCTTGTTGGTTTTTACTGGCAGCTTTTGAATTCGCTCAGGGTGAATAGGTATCCAGGCGATTATTCCAGCCGCCAAGCCAGCGTTGTTCATTTCTTTCAACAGGCGCATTATTAACTCGTGCCTGCAGGGTATTGCGTGCAGACTGAATAAAGGCCTGCATGGGTGAAACATCATCATGGCTGTCCATGCCAAGTAACACCTGCTTCAAGCCCCAGCCTTGTGACTGGTAAGTCTCCTGCTCTGAAGTGCCTGTGCCCTTGAAATTAACATAATCAATCAATGCATATAAGCCATAGGGTGGAGAAGCATTGGCAACACTGTAAAAGTTTTCCTGTAAGCGCGCTTTTGTCAGCACAGATGCTTCAGAGGCGAGCATTTTGTCCAGTGCGGAATCGAATCGCTTAATAATGAAACGCGTCTGTTGCAATGAATGTTGAGTCAGGAAGTGCCTCAACTCCTGCATCCGCTCAGAGTCAATATCCGCCTGGAATGCATCCCGGTTGTGCCAGGGAGAATTAAAATTTTCAGTTTCAATCCAGGCTGGAATTCTCACTCCTTCTGCAATCATGTAACGCAACAGATCGGGAAAACTTTCATCGAAAATTTCCTCCTGGTCATCCTGGTACCAGATGAAATGCCCAATACCAAGAGAAGGAAAGTTTTCCCCCTGATTCCAGGAGGTCAGGCAGCGCGGCTGGCGATTGCATTCATTGTTGAAAATCTGATCGCCTATCCAGTTCACCTGCGTTGTGTTAAGGCCTGGATATTCATTGCCATAAATTAGCGCAGACACCAGCAAAAGCCCGGCATACAGCAAAGCGTTCAGGGTGGCTGACGTGGCTCTTTGAAGATTAATCCTAACCAATCTATGTTAATCTTTGTCAAATTAATGGATACTTTCAGGATTCTAGCATAAAGTATTGAGAGCTCAGACTCTTATCCCTTGTATTTAAAGAGAATTATTAAAGTAATTCGGATTTGAATTTTACACAGGGATAATGGCATATTCCACAGCTGATCCTGTTCAGAAATCAGGCTTCAGGGAAATATTCGTATATATTGTTAGCATCTATTTAGTCGTTGAATAGCAGTTGAAAAATACAAACAGCAAGCAGCCGAAAAGCATAAGTAATTTCAATATTAGCAAGGCAAGTAAAGACAGTAAAAAATGGTAGAAGATACATCTACAGAAGACGTGGTTATAGAGCCGGCCGACAAGGTTGCAGAAGTCCCCGCTCAAGATGATTTCGTTCGGCAACTGGCATCGCTATATAAGCAACTGAAGTTTGCCAAAAACCTCAAGAAAGCCATGAAAGAGGTTGAAGGCACTATCCTTGAGTTGATGGGCGCCAAGCTTTTTACGATTTACCAGAGTGATAAGAACGGCAGAGAGATTGTTGCCAGTTTCAAGGGCGATATACGTCCCCACGAAGGTGATGATGATATTGAAATTCGGGTTCCTTTTACGCCCACCTCTCTTGCGGGCTATGTAGCACTTAGCCAGAGGCCAATTCTGGTTGAAGATGTTTATAACGCTGAAAAACTGACTGAAATTCATGCCCGCTTGCAGTGGGATAAAAGTTTTAGTGAATCCCAGGGGCTGTTTTTTAAATCCATGATTGTGGTGCCCATCAAGGACGATATTCTTCTTGGTGTGGTGCAGTTAATCAGGCTCAAGGATGACCCTGTATTTACCAACACAGATCTCAAACATGCGCAAATGCTGGCGCAGATGCTGGCAAAACAATTCCGTTCCGAATTCCAGAGTACCCAGGGCCCATACGACTACCTCGTTCAGCAAGGCAAACTTACCGCCAAAGATCTGGACGAAGTGGAGAAGGGGGTATCTCTCTATGGTGGCACTATCACCAAGATGCTCATGGAAGATTACAAAATAGAGGCCGATGAGATAGGCAAATCTCTCGAGCTTTACTACCGTGTCCCCTACATGAAGTTTGATCCCAACATCACCCTGCCAATGGATCTGATGGAAAATCTGGGAGCCAGTTATTTAAGAAATAATCTCTGGATTCCCATCGCTGGCAGCAAGGAAGAAGTCACCATTCTTATCAGTAATCCCAGTGATTACCAGCGCATTATGGAGATCCAGGGCATTCTGAATGCCAAGAACTATGTGTTCAGGATTGGTTTGCCTGAAGATATCCTCAAGTATCTTGGCGGGACAGAAGAGGATGAAGAGCTTGAGGAAGGCTTTGATGATGTATTCAAGAGTCTACAGGAAGAAGGCGGCATCGAAGTTGATGAGGGTGACGACGACAGTGATGAGTCTGAAAGTGCCGCTGCAGCCTCGGGTATTATTCAACTGGTTAATAGAATTATTGTCGAATCAGACCGGCTCGGAGGTTCGGATATTCACATCGAGCCCAGCAAGGATAAGAATCCCGGGATAGTCAGGGTTCGCGTAGACGGTATTTGCCGTGAAATTCTTAAAGTGCCTGCAGAACATACCGGTGCCCTGATTGCCCGTATCAAGGTCATGTCCAGACTGGATATCTCCGAACGCCGTTTGCCCCAGGATGGAAAATGTAAGCTTAAAATAAGGGGCAGGGCACTGGAGCTTCGTGTTGCCACTGTACCAACAGTGAATGGCGAGAGTGCAGTACTGCGTTTGCTGGCCGCCGGTTCTGCCATGCCGCTGGAAAAACTTAATCTTGCTCCGCAAAATATGGAAAACCTGCTGGAAGCCGCCAAACATCCCCATGGATTATTACTGGTGGTAGGTCCAACAGGTTCTGGTAAGACCACGACGTTGCACGCCGTGCTGGGTTATCTGAACCAGCCGGACAGAAAAATCTGGACGGCAGAAGACCCGGTTGAAATTACCCAACCAGGTTTGCAGCAGGTGCAGATGCAGCCAAAAATCGGTTTTACTTTTGCCACCGCCATGCGCGCATTTTTGCGTGCCGACCCGGACATTATTCTGATTGGTGAGATGCGTGACCATGAAACGGCCGCTATCGGTATTGAAGCCTCACTCACCGGTCACCTTGTATTATCAACCCTCCATACCAACTCGGCCCCTGAGACCATCACGCGTCTGCTGGATCTGGGTCTTGACCCCGTCAACTTCTCAGACGCCCTGCTGGCTATTCTGGCCCAGCGTCTGATGAGAACACTTTGCGGAAAATGCAAAGAAACCTATAAACCTGAAGAAAAAGAACTAAATCACCTAATTGAGCAGTACGGCACAGAAGACTTCAAAACTTTGGGCTTTAATCCCAGTGAAATGGAGTTGTGTCGCGCAGTTGGCTGTGCTGAATGTGGTGATAGCGGTTATAAGGGACGTACCGGCGTGCATGAATTGCTGGTAGGTACCCATGAACTTCAGTCCATGATCTACAAGAAAGCTGATCTTGCAGACCTTACGGCGCAAGCCATTAAGGACGGCATGAGGACTTTGAAGCAGGATGGTATTCACAAGATCTTCCTGGGCCTTACTGACTACGAACAACTCCTGAGAATTGTTGCCGAATAGCAACATTGATCTGGTTTGGTTGGCAGTTTAGCCAGTTGTATGTAATCAGGCTAAAGAACTGATTCCTTAAAATGTGCGCTGTGTCACAAGCTGTTCTGATTGTTTGTTTTTTAGAATATGGCTTTAGTGAGCGCTGCATAGAAAGGCTGTTGGTCTCTTTCGAGCCATTGTTGTAGGTGCCTCATATGATTAAAACAATTGTTCTTGGCCTTATTCTGGGTACCACGCTGGGTGTTGCCCTGGCGACAGAATTGTTCCTGCGTGTTGGCATGCAGCCTCAAGCTTTCCTTTTGCTGCTGTCAGGGCTTTTTATTGCAATGCTTCTGGTACATCGGGGAATTGCTGTTCTTGCCGCGGTAATCGTACTCACTTTATCCGTGCTGCAGTCTGACCAGTTTTTTATTACTCATGGATTTGACCGGGACCTGCTGATGGTTGCACTGCTTCTTGTGGTTGTTTATCCCATCGTGGACAAGGTAATGCATTCCTGAAGCTTGTCATTACACCTGGTGCATTGTGCTGGGGGCTGGTTAAAGCCGGCATGCTGCTTTGCACAAAGAAGCCGTATTGTGGCTTATCGTAATATTTTCAAAAAAACACCCCCGTCAACGTTAAAAATTTAACAAATTTCCGGTATACAGAAAGTAACGATAAACGCTGTTTTTATCGGTATTTTTGATTTCAAAGATTTTTATGTCAAAAAAAAGCCGGAAAATTATGCACAAAAAAACATCCTGTCTGACTAAGCCTTTAAAAATAGGGGTTTTATAAAGGCTTTGTTAAATAAATTTGTAACCTATTGATATATATGGATAAAAAATTGATCAAAATTTAGACAATTTGTTATCAAACACCAAGTTGCGGGCAATGTACTAGTATCACCATGGCTTATCCATAGACTTATCCACAGAATCTGTGGAAAAAAAAGTCCCGCTGATCTTAAAATCCGCTATTCACTGGCTGTATCCCTGATTTCCCATCTGATGATATAATTTTCCAATCCGGTAATGTTTTTCCGGACTCCTATCAGAGAGTATTAATGATCGAAATTGATGAAAACATCCCTTTCCTCTGGCGCCTGAGGGCACAGGAAGATGGCGATGGATTTTGCATTGTTTCCATGGTCGTGCCATTTAATGCCGGCGACAGGAACCTGGAACATACCATTGAGACAGATATAGTCAGTCTTACTGCCGATTACAGTGGTGAAGAGGAAGATGAAATCCTCGAGTGGAACGAGGATGACATTAGCCTGTTTCTTAAACTGATTGCCAGCAGCCAGTTTGGGCAACCGCTTGCCACTGGTGGCACCATCAAGGTAGATCTGAATGATCCGGATACCATTGAAATTGTCAATATTGTCGCTGCAGCAGGCTTCGGCCTGGCGCAGACAGGGGATAATTACCTGGTTGACTCTGATCATTCACAAATCAGTTTCAGCTGTGAGATAGGATCACAAATTTCTCTCAATACCGTTACCGGTTACAAACGCGGCGTCGTCGTTGATATGGATGATGATCATGTGGTGTGTGTGATGCAGGAGAGAATTGAACAGGTAACAGCCCAGCAGGACGATGAAATTCTGCCTCATGATGTGTTGCTGGTAAAACGTCATCAGGTGTTGGATCCTTTATATACCCGCGATGAACCTTATAAGTCGGATGTTCTGCATTAGCGTTTCTCCCGTCTATTTTTTATTCACCCTTCATTTTCTCGAACTTTAACAAAACAGTAGCCAACTATGAGCAAGTTTGAAGCGGAAGTTTCCAAACGCCGCACTTTTGCCATTATTTCTCACCCCGATGCCGGTAAAACCACGATTACTGAAAAGTTATTGCTGTGGGGAAAGCTTATTCAGAAAGCCGGTACGGTGAAAGGCAGAAAGTCTGATCGCATGGCCACATCTGACTGGATGACAATGGAGCAGGAGAGGGGAATTTCTGTCACCTCTTCAGTGATGCAATTTCCCTATCATGATCGAGTGGTCAATCTGCTTGATACGCCGGGCCATGAAGACTTTTCCGAGGACACCTATCGTACCCTGACGGCTGTGGACTCAGTATTGATGGTCATCGATGGAGCCAAAGGGGTAGAGGCACGCACCATTAAACTCATGGAAGTTTGCCGGCTGCGTGACACCCCAATTCTGACTTTTATTAACAAGATGGATCGGGATATTCGCGATCCAATCGATTTGCTGGATGAAGTGGAAAATATTCTGAAGATTGAATGTGCCCCGATTTACTGGCCTCTGGGTATGGGCAAGGAATTCAAGGGAATCTACAACCTGTACACGGACACTATTTATGTTTATGACCATAGCCATGCTGATGAGGTGAGTGAAGTACTGACCATTGATGGGCTGGGTAGTGATGAGGCGGCAAAGTTACTGGGCAGTTATGTAGACGATTTCCGGGAAGAAATTGAACTGGTTCGTGGTGCAAGCCATGAATTTAATCTGCAGGCCTATCTGGAGGGCAGGCAGACTCCGGTCTTTTTCGGAACTGCCCTGGGTAATTTTGGTGTCGAGCAGATGCTCAATGATTTTGTTGAATGGGCTCCGTCTCCTCAGAACAGGGAAGCCGCCAGTCGTGAAGTGGATGCAAGCGAAAAAGAATTTTCCGGATTTATTTTCAAGATCCAGGCCAACATGGATCCGCGTCATCGTGACCGCATTGCCTTCATGCGGATTTGTTCCGGTGCCTATGAACAAGGCATGAAAATGAAGCATGTGCGAACTGGCAAGGAAATTCGCATCAGTGATGCGGTGACTTTCCTGGCCGGAGAAAGAGAGCAGGCTGAGTATGCTGTTTCTGGTGATATTGTGGGTTTACACAATCATGGCACCATTCAGATTGGCGATACTTTTACTACGGGTGAGGATCTGCAATATACCGGTATTCCGCATTTTGCCCCGGAACTTTTCAAGCGCATTCGTTTGAAGGATCCTCTGAAACTCAAGGCGTTGTTAAAAGGCCTGCGACAGTTGTCGGAAGAAGGATCAACCCAGGTATTTATGCCATTGAATAATAACGACCTGATTGTCGGCGCGGTAGGGGTACTGCAGTTTGAAGTGGTGGCCTATCGTCTAAAGGATGAATACAAGGTGGATTGTGTCTATGAGCCGATAAGTGTTCACACCGCACGTTGGGTTTACTCCGGCAATAATGCCAAGCTTGAGGAATTCAAACGCAAGGCCGGTGATAACCTGGCAATGGATGGTGGAGATTATCTGACCTACCTTGCCCCCACTCGTGTCAATCTGGAACTGACCCGTGAAAGATGGCCTGATATTGAATTCAAGGCGACCAGGGAACATTAACCCCCGGTCTTCACAAGGCGCTATTTCTTTCCCACAAACTCCCGGTAGGCGAGTGGAAAAAGAATCATCAGGATTACTACGACTATCAGGGCGTCGCGATCAATGTAATATTGCGCGAGGAAGTCGTCGGGCAGATTTATCGCCAGACTTAAAAGTGCAATGATGATAATCAGGGCAATGCCACGAAAAGCGACCATCCCGGTAACAGCCAGAGCCCCCAGGCAAATCAACAGGTAATTCTTTTCTATGCCAAAGCTCTCGAGCAAGCTGGCACTTAAGGTTACGCCGGCAGTCATGAAAACCACGAGAGCCAATAACAAGATCTTCATAACGCTGGCATCCTTAAAGACCTGCTAAAAAGACTATTCTGATTAGATCCGGGGCGTGTATTTTTCACTGAAAGAAATACCGCTTATTCCGTTAACTCAGGACAAACTCATCAGATAAACTTTTCTTCGTCTTCGCCGTCATCGTGATTGACCAGAGACAAGCCTCCAGTACGGTCTTCCTCATCATGTTGCCCTATCTCACTTTCAGCCAGTGATACTTTCAGGCGAAGGTTGTTGGCAGAGTCTGCATTTTTCAATGCTTCTTCAAGGGTAATTCTGCCTTCCCGATATAAATGATAAAGCGCTGAATCAAAGGTTCGCATTCCCTGCTGCTCGGATTTTTCCATCACTTCCTTGATATCCTCGATCTTGCCATTTTTGATCAGGTCCTGGACACGGGGTGTTCCCAGCAGAATTTCAATGGCAGCCGCCCGTTTGCCATCCACTGTAGGGATAAGGCGCTGGGAGACAAAACCGCGCAGATTCAGTGATAAATCAAGATACAGCTGTTTGTGTCTTTCTTCAGGGAAGAAGTTAATGATTCGATCCAGGGCCTGGTTGGCATTGTTGGCATGGAGCGTGGAAAGACACAGATGGCCGGTTTCCGCAAAAGCCAGTGCATGCTCCATGGTTTCCTGGGTTCTGATTTCGCCGATCAGGATTACATCAGGGGCCTGACGCAGCGTGTTCTTTAGTGCTTCTTCGTAAGAGATGGTGTCCACGCCAACTTCGCGCTGGTTGATAATGGATTTCTTGTGCTGATGTACAAATTCCACCGGGTCCTCGATAGTAATGATATGGCCATCTGAATTGGTATTACGATAATCGATCAGTGATGCCAGGGAGGTGGATTTACCGGAACCGGTGCCACCGACAAATAGCACCAGACCATTTTTGTGCATCATTAGCTTGGTCAGGATTTCCGGCAGCCCCAGATCCTTGAAGTTGGGGATTTCAGTTTTGATATTACGGGCAACAATCCCGACTTCATTACGTTGCTGGAAAATGTTTACACGAAAACGGCCGATGCCTTCTTCAAAAAGCGCAAGGTTCATTTCAGGGCTATGCTCAAACTCTTCAATCTGCTCGTCGCTCATGATCGAGTAGGCTATTTTTTTGGTATATCCAGGCGGCAGCGATTTCTCAGTCATTGGCATCAGCTTTCCAAATGCTTTCATGCTGGGAGGAGCCCCGGTAGTCAGGAAAAGGTCTGAACCATCTTTTTCAATCATTACCTTGAGGAGGTCTTTTAATTCCATAACGACAGCCTTTCAGATCAGTGTTTGTTTAGGTGCTTGGTTAATGTTGTTTAGAAACGTTTTTCAGTGTACCACTTTACCTCAACCGCGGAATCATGAACCATGTCCTGCACTCCCAGGGTCAGTACAAACAGGGCCATTCGAATCAATACGCCATTATCGGTCTGGCGGAAAATGGCGAGGCTGGGATGCTGATTCAGGTCTATATCCAGCTCATTGGCTTCAGCACGGGAATCACGCGGTAAGGGGTGCATAATAACGGTATTGGGTTTGCAGTGACTGGTGTAGATGGCCTGATTGAGACGAAAGCGGCCCCGGTAAATATCTGCTTCCTTGCGGTCTTCGAAACGCTCTTCCTGGATACGGGTGAGGTAAACCGTGTCGTTATCCTTCAGACCGCTTTCCATGTCATCAGTTTCTATGACGGTGTTACCCCGCTGACGGATTATTTCTACAATTTCTTCCGGCATTTTCAGCTCGGTCGGTGAAATCAGGGTGAAGGTAATATTGTCATACAGGTTTAACAGCTTGGACAGGGAATGCACGGTTCGGCCATATTTCAGGTCACCGACCATGGCAATGCGGATGCCATTGAGTTCTTCTCCGATGCGCAGTTCTTTCTTTATGGTATACAGATCAAGTAAAGCCTGGGAGGGATGCTCGGAAGGCCCGTCACCGGCATTGATTACCGGAACCCGGCTGGCGCGGGAAAACTCATCTACCGAGCCGGCTACCGGGTGACGCATGGCAATGACGTCACTGTAGCCGCTGATCACACGTGCGGTGTCATACAGGGACTCGCCCTTGGTGATGGCAGATGCCTTGATGTCAGTGGTTTCGCGAACCTGACCACCCAGCAGATTGAAGGCGCAGCCAAAGCTGACCCGGGTTCGCGTGCTGGGTTCGAAAAAAAGATTGCCCAGAATGGCGCCATCGAGCACGCGGGTATGTTTTTTCCGCTGGGCGTAGGGCTCCATTTCATCGGCTACCCGAAATAGTTCTTTCACGTCACTTTTTTCAAATTGACTGATGGAAAGAATGTGGGAACCAAGGAAATTCATGACTGGGGATTATATGACTAAATTTGGCACAAGTCTCAAGTTAGAAGGGGTTTAGATTCACCTTTTGTGATGTTTTAAGAGGATGGTGATGGGTAAAGGACCGGGAGTGCATTATCCAGCACGATGACTGTTAATACCCGGCATGAGATGGCCTTTAGAGGTCGATGTTTTGTACTAAGGTAGCTGACAAAAACGCTTCCAAAGCTGTGATTTCAGAGAGCAGGCAACGAAAGCCGATGTAGCCATCGGGTCGAATTAAATACATTATTGCTGTTTGGTCAATTTTAAAAGTGGCCTGAAAAGCTTCTGAGTCCCCCAATATGTAGTATTGGAGGGATTCAGCATAGGATCTTGCCAGGTCTTCACCTTTACCTGCCATTGCCAGCTCTGCACCGGAGAGAAGCAGGGTATATTTTGTATTTCCGATAATGCTGAATAATGATTGACCTGTTTCGAGGTCAACATCCGGTGCACGATCACCAATGGTTGGCCCTGGCAAGGGGGCCAGATCTGGATATTGCTCAATATAATCCTTGTAGGTATAGGATATACCCGAGCAACAGCCAACGACCTTTTTCAGAAACTCCGTATCTTCCATTTGCCCGCCACGTTCACTGATATCTTTACCGTGGCCCATAAATATTTCATGCAAGGAGGAGGCTGCCCATATAACCTGCTCGGCTATGGGTCTGCGCTCTGCTTCATAAGTATCGAGCAATGAAGGCTTGGCCCGGCCTGATTCCACCAGACCCAGTTTCCAGCCCAGATTCCAGGCATCCTGAATGCAGCAATTCATCCCCTGACCGCCGGTTGTGGAATGCACATGTGCAGAATCACCGACCAGGAAGATTTGCTGGTTTCGATACGCTTTTGCCAGACGTACCCAGCTTTCCCATTGTGAATGCCAGATTCTTTCGCCCATGCTGACGCCATCAAAATGCAGGTTCATTAGTTTTTGAATATTTTCTTCAGGTGTAGCATCCGGATCTGTTGATTCGCCCCTGTCACTGACCAGTAAACGGTAAAAATCTCCAGGCAATTTAGCCACCATCATGAAATGATCTGTCCCTGCACAGTAGTGAATATGCTCATTGCTGTCCGGGAAATTATTCAGGCGAATATCAAGGTTTTGAAGTACAGTACCCTTATAACTACTTTCATCCTGTTCTACTTCCAGACAGCGACGCACCTGGGAATTGATGCCATCACAGGCAATGACATATTTTGATCGAATAATTTCTTCTGTGCCGGTTTCAGTATTACGTACCACTGAAATAACACCGCTACTGTCTTGCTCAACACTGATAAGCTGCATTCCCCATTCGGCACTTCGATTGAAATACTGATGCCAGTATTCCCGTAACGCTTGTTCAGTTTCGTCTTGCCGATGTACCAACAGATAGGGGTAACGACAATCTGTGGTAGTAAAATCAATGCCCATTTTCACAACATTACGCTTACCTTCATTGACATAGTGCAGGTCATAACCCTTGTTTTTAATACCGCGTTGTAGAAAATTTTCAGCCAGTTTTTGATCCAATAGTTCAAATATTTCCAGCATTCTGGAATGCACGGTGATTGCACGTGAAGCAAGAGATGGGGCAGGTAAACGATCAATGGTCCGAAAGGAAGCGCCGTAGCGAGATAGTTGCAGGGACAACATGGTGCCAGAGGCACCTGCTCCAATAACAAGAATGGAAGTTTCAGATTTTTTTGTCATTTTTATTTATAAGAAAGCTGGCGTTTAAGTCGCAATGAGAATTTATGCTACCTTAAACTTTTTATGTTTATTATGCCAAAACCTGAGGATTCTCATTAATGAATGAACATATGACTCAGAGAATAAATTATCATATTCTTGTATAACAAGTGGATCAATATTTTAGTACTTTTTTATACTACGAAACTGTAAGGAGTGAGTCTGTGGGGGCTAAACAAAAAAATGAGAAGAAATTTCTGCGCCGTGATGTTCTTGGTGGCTTGTGCTTGACTGGACTGGCTGTTCCTGTAGCCAGTACAGCACAGATTCCTGATGAAGCCAGTCTTTTACCACCCAAAGAAAATGATGTTTTGGTACATAGCTTTGGCGACGATTCGGGCAAAGTTATTCGCATAGATGAGCTGGCAGTGGATTCTAAACAAATTTTTGCCTGGGCCATGGATCCTATCTCCGGCAAGGTACGTAATGGCACCCGCCTGAATCAGGTGGTTCTTATCCGGGTGGATGCTTCCCGTATGAGCGAAGTAACGGCAAGCAAGAGCATCAACGGGCTGGTTGCTTATTCCGGAGTTTGCAGCCACACCGGCTGCGATGTGACAGACTGGAATAGTGAATTTCTGCGCT
The DNA here is from genome assembly GCA_965661105.1 of Pseudohongiellaceae bacterium. Classification (GTDB taxonomy): domain Bacteria; phylum Pseudomonadota; class Gammaproteobacteria; order Pseudomonadales; family Pseudohongiellaceae; genus Eutrophocola. The sequence goes on from CBFICR010000031.1 coordinate 31,089, forward strand.
TTCAGTGTCCCTGTCATGAGTCCCAGTTTGACCCGGCAGATGGTGCGCGTGTTGTGGGAGGCCCGGCACCATGGCAACTGGCAGCTTTGCCCTTGAAAGAGATAGAAGGCAATGTCGGGGTCGCTGGTGAATTTGAGGGCAGGGTAGGATTTCAGCAACCTGGCTTGTCACCTTTTGGAATATAAAAAGACATTCGATAATTCATTATTAAAGGGGGTTGCACATGAAAACAATAATTTGGTCCGCGGGACTTCTTGTCTTACCTTTTCTGCTAGCTGGCTGTGAAAGCGCCATGCTTGAGAATGTTGCAGATGACACTAGCAATATGAGCCAGGCCTATATGACGGTCACTGATGCCCGTCTGCAGAATCCGGAAGATGAAAACTGGTTAATGTTTCGCCGCACTTACGACGGTTGGGGTTATTCGCCACTGGCTGATATCGATGCCGACAATGTTCGCGACCTTAAGCCGATCTGGTCTCTTTCGACAGGCCTGACAGAAGGTCATCAGTCTCCTCCTATCGTCAATAACGGCATTATGTATATCACCACGCCTCTGAATCATGTGCTGGCTATTGATGCAGTCAGTGGTGATGGGCTATGGGAATACAGTCGCCAAATGCCTTTCGATATCAGTCTGATTCACCCAACTAACCGGGGTGTCGCCTTATATGGGGATAAGCTTTATATGGCGACTTCCGACGCCAGTGTGGTGGCACTGGATGCGATGACTGGAGAAGTAGTATGGGAAAAAGCAGTGGCGAATTATCGCAACGGCTACTATATGACTTTGGCACCTCTGGCAGCCCAGGGGAAAATTATGGTGGGTGTTTCCGGCGGTGAAAGAGGAATTCGCGGCTTTATTACTGCTCTGGATGCTGAAAGCGGCGCTGAACTTTGGAAAACCTACACCATTCCCGGTCCTGGTGAAATGGGTCATGACACCTGGCCAGAAGATGCCTGGCAGACCGGTGGCGGTTCCGTCTGGGTAACAGGTAATTATGATCCGGAACTGAATCTGACTTTCTGGGGTATTGGTAATGCCGGTCCCTGGGCAGGTGAAGCGCGACCTGGGGACAACCTGTTTGCCAATTCTGTGATTGCTCTGGATCTGGATAGCGGCGAGCTGAAAGGGTATCACCAGTATCACTGGAATGGCTCCTGGGATTGGGATGAAGTCTCTACACCACTTTTAATGGACGTGGAAAGGGATGGGCGCACATTCAAAGGCCTTGTGCACCCCGGACGTAATGGTTTCCTGTGGGTACTGGAGAGAACGCAGGACAGCATTAATTTTGTGGATGCCGAGCCTTTTGTTTATCAGAATGTATTCACTTCACTTGATTCTGAAACTGGCAGGCCTACCTATGACGAATCCCATAAACCGGGCTTGGGCAAGAACGCGTCCTATTGTCCATCACTTTCAGGTGGCAAGAACTGGGTGCCAGCTGCTTACAGTCCACAAACTGGGCTGTTGTATATTCCTGCTAATGACAACTACTGTTCTTCGTGGGAAGGTGTGGAGGCGGAATATCGTCCCGGTCAGGGTTTTACCGGCATTACTAACATGAGCGCCAGCATTGTCGAAGGGGCGGACCATATCGGTGAAATTCAGGCATGGAACGTTAATACCGGTGAAGAAGTCTGGACCCGGGAATTTGAAATGGCTAACTGGGGACCAATTCTGGCCACCGCTGGCAACCTGATCTTCAGTGGCGGTACTGCAGACCGCTATTTTAGAGCTCACAATGCAACAACCGGTGAGCTACTCTGGGAGCAACGACTGAATTCCGGTATTACCGGTGTACCAACCACCTTTGCCGTTAATGGAAAACAGTATATTGCTGTGCAGTCAGGCTGGGGTATTGATGCTGCCGGTATGCAAAGACGTCTGGATGCCCTGCAAGGCAGAACCACTATTGTGCCGCAGGGGGGGGTGCTTTGGGTTTTTGCGCTGGAAGACTAGTCTCAAGTTGCAAGAGACAAGAGGCAAGAGACAAGAGGCAAGAGACAAGAGGCAAGAGACAAGCAACCCATTTTTCAGGCTTCAATGGTTTTCTGTAGGTCGGATAAGGACCGCAGGGACGCCATCCGACAAGGCGACCTTTGGTCGCCTGCTTGAGACTTGAGACTTGAGACTT
>CBFICR010000032.1:0-32608 GCA_965661105.1 Pseudohongiellaceae bacterium
TGGCGCAGGGTGTTGGCCATTTACGCAAGGAAACGAAAGGCTGTTACTGGATCGACAACAATTGTCCATGTCCCGGTATGCGACTGTCCACCCCCAACAGGCGGGCCCCGGCCCACAAGGCGTGGGGCGTACTGCTCACAGCAGGAATGCCGGTGCGGGCTTCCACTGGCGCCAGGATTTCCAGCGTAGGCAAACCGCCGCAGGACACCAGCATGGCATCGGCATCAGCCGCCATGCCCGCAACATCACTGCAGAAGGTAATCAACTGCTGCGGGGTCACGCTGTTAAGTTCGCCTATCGCTTCAATTTCCAAACCCTTGACAACAGATACGTCAAAACCGTGTTCAGTCAAAAAGTCTTGCAGGCGCTTATTCACCTCGGCATTGTAGGCAGTAGCTGCTACCAGGCGAGTGCCGCCCACTGCCCTGAGTCCTTCAATGACAGCTGTACTCATGGTCATTGACGGCAGACCGGTGGCGCTGATCAGACTTTGTGTCAGTTGTTCATTGAAGGCCTGCCCCTTGTAGAAACTCAGTGAAGTCCCCATCAGCAGTATGCCTTGTGCACCGCGCTGCGCCAGCAATTCAGCTTTCGGAGCAATACGATCCAGTACGGCGTCGTAACCGTCCGGTGTCATGGATTCAAGACCGAGGGATTCGATCAGATATTCCATGTTCCCACTGTACATGGAGGCTGCCTCTCCCGGCAGGGTGCCATTGGCAGGCGGAATCAGCAGACCAAGCTTGCTGGTGTTGTCGGTGTTTGCTGCCATTAGTTGCGCAGGCAAGGCTGCAGCAGACGTCAGGCTGGCCAATAGTGCCAGCAGATGTCGACGATGCTGGCTGTGCTTTTCGCCTGGAGGGTTTAAATCACTGGAAACATTTGAGGTCATTGCATTTCTTCTCTTGTTTCTTGCGTTCTTGCGTTCTTGCGTTCTTGCTTTCTTGCCTTCTTATTCTTTTTATAGGATGGGGGTATTGCGCCCACGGTACAGCAAAATATTCATACTATAAAAATGCTATCCTATATCACTATCTGAATATTTTCACAAAAGTCGGCTTTGCAGACGACTTGAGTAGATCTACACAATACTTAAAGATATCCAGTTAAGCACTAAACAATAATTGGAGTATTGGTTCATGAATCTTTCAGTTATGCTTTTAACCATGAATGCCCCGTATTTTATTTAAAGTAAAGCAATCACAACTGTTTCGTTCCCTCTGATTATGCCAACTCCTGTTCTTTATTCATTTCGTCGATGCCCCTATGCAATCCGGGCACGGATGGCCTTGTTCAATTCTGATATAGAACTGGAAATTCACGAAGTCTCCTTGAAAAACAAACCCCCGGCCATGCTGGATGTTTCCAGCAAGGGAACTGTTCCGGTGCTGGTTACCGACACCAAGGTGGTCGATGAGAGTCTGGATATTATGCTGTGGGCTTTAAATATTAATGACCCTGATGGCTGGTACTCTGAATATTCTGAAGCAGATAAAAAAATTGCCATGCAGCTGATTAGCCAGAATGATGAAGAATTCAAGGGCTGGCTGGATAAGTATAAATACGCAGATCGCCATCCTGAATTTGAACAGGATTATTATCGGGAAAAATGTGAAAACTATTTGTGGATACTGGAGACAGCTTTGCAGAAAAGTACGTACCTGATGGGAGACACTGTTTCCCTGGCAGACATGGCCATATTCCCCTTTATTCGGCAGTTTTCCATGGTTGATCAACAATGGTTCGATCGTTGCCCTTTTCCGAATACCCGGCGCTGGCTCACCAGTCTTCTTGGTTCACCTTTATTTGCGCGCGTCATGGCGAAAACACCAGCAAGTGTGAAATAGATATTTCAGCGATATATCTATAACTGTTTATCTTTATCTCTTTAACACCGTGGCAACACCCATTCCGCCACCAACACACAGTGCTGCCAAACCATGCACTGACTGTCTTTTCTGCATTTCATACAAAAGCGTGACCAGAATTCTTGCACCACTGGCGCCCACTGGATGACCCAGGGCAATAGCGCCCCCATTCACATTGACTATATCCTGGTTGAGTTTTAACGCCCGACATACTGCCAGTGACTGCGCGGCAAAGGCTTCATTCAGTTCAATCAGATCAATCTGCTCAAGAAAGAGACCGGTATTATCCAGCACCTTTTGTACCGCACTGATTGGACCAAGCCCCATAATTGCAGGATCTACTCCGGTTGAGGCACTGCCAAGGATTCGGGCCAATGCCTGCAAGCCCAACTGTTCGGCCTTTTCTTCTGACATCAGCAGTAATGCTGCGGCCCCGTCGTTTATCCCTGAAGCGTTGGCAGCTGTGACCGAACCGTCTTTTTGAAAAGCGGGTGACAAGGCACTGATACTTTCTTTTGTGACACCGGCTCTGGGATACTCATCAGTTTCAAATAATGATACCTGCCCCTTCCTGTCAGTAATTTCTACAGGAACGATTTCTTCAACAAATCGATTATCTGCCAACGCTTGCTGTGCCTTTTGCTGGCTACGGGCGGAAAAGGCATCCTGATCTTCGCGACTGATCCCGTATTGGCTTGCCACTCTTTCGGCAGTGATGCCCATGTGATAACCATCAAAGGCATCAACCAAAGCCTCGCTCAACATACTGTCCACCAGCTCGCCATTTCCCATGCGATAGCCTTCACGAGCCTTGGGCAAAATGTAGGGAGCTGCACTCATGTTTTCCATGCCGCCGGCAATGACCACATCAGCTTGCCCGCTTTCAATCATGGCCATGGCGAGATTGACGGACTTCAACCCGGAACCGCATATATTGTTAATAGTAGTGGCAGGAACACTTACTGGCAGGCCGGCTTTTATTGCAGCCTGCCTTGCAGGACCTTGACCCTGCCCGGCCTGCAACACGTTACCCATAATAACTTCATCGACTTCTTCAGCGCTGCATCCTGATCTCTGCAAAAGCGTCTTGATAACCATAGCGCCCAAATCGGAAGCGGTAATGGAAGATAAGGCACCACCAAATTTACCGATGGGGGTTCTTGCTGCTGCAACGATAACTGTCATATCTGGATCCTGGCTGTGGACTTAGGATTGCAATTCAATCATGTTTTCATACAGGGCAAGACATTCCGCATTGGCCAAAGCCGTCGTATTTTTTACCGCCCTGCCGTGGATGGTATCGCGCACCGCGACCTCGGAAATCTTTCCTGAGCGGGTTCTGGGGATGGCATCAACCGCAATAATTTTACTGGGCACATGCCGGGGAGTAGCGCCCTCACGAATCTGTTTCTTGATGGCAGAGATCAATTCATCATTTAAGGTTTTATCCGCATTCAATTTTACAAACAGGATCACACGCTGGTCCCCTTTCCAGTCCTGGCCTACTGCAATACATTCTTCTATGTCGGTGATTTTTTCCACCTGCCGATAAATTTCCGCCGTTCCAATGCGCACACCACCGGGATTCAGGGTGGTGTCCGAGCGTCCATGAATCACAAAACCACCGGAGGGGCGTTTCTCGACAAAGTCGCCATGTGCCCAGAGGCCCGGGAAACGATTGAAATAGGCTTCCTGATAACGCGACCCATTATCATTCCAGAAACCAAGGGGCATGGTGAGCTGGGCATTGCGACACACCAGTTCACCTGGCACCCCTGTTACCGGCTTTCCTTCGTCATCCACTGTATCGATATCCATGCCCAGCAAACTGCATTGAAGTTCACCCCGATATACCGGCAGCAAGGGATTTCCCCCTAGAAAACACGCACAAATATCCGTGCCTCCGGAAATGGAAGCCACCTGGACATTGGCTTTGAATTGCTCATAGATATAATCAAAACTTGACGGGATCAGTGGTGAGCCAGTAGACAGAATCAGGCGCAGTGAATCAAGTTTGTGGGATGCTACTGGTTCAAGACCAACATTATTACAGGCATCAATCCATTTTGCCGAGGTGCCAAACACTGAAATATTTTCCTCATCAATCAAGTCCAGCAATCGATTACGTTTTGGATAAAAAGGATTTCCATCATAGGTAACCAGTGTTGCCTCAAGCGCCAGACCGGAAACTTGCCAGTTCCACATCATCCAGCCACAGGTGGTGAAATAGAAAAAGCGCTCGTCCGCACGTAAATCACAATGCAGCATCAATTCTTTTTTATGTTGCACTAACAGCCCCATGGCAGAGTGCACAATGCATTTGGGTTTTCCAGTTGTACCTGATGAAAAAAGAATGGCCAGCGGCGCATCATAGGGAAGACGCTGAAAAGGAATTGGACAAGGCTCATAAGGAGAAAGAAATTCCTCCAGCGTTATGCAATCAAAATTGAACATTGCCATTTCAGCAGAGGTATCAGCAAGCAAAATAATTTTTTTCAGTTGGCAGCCCTCGGCTACCGCTTTGATGGTGGGAATAACATCAATACCCTTCCCGCCGTATGAATAATCAGGAACTGCTAAAAGAATTTCAGGATTAATCTGACAGAGCCGGTCACTGGCCCCGGCGGGGCCAAAGTCTGGCGAGCAGGATGACCAGATTGCTCCAATTGCTGAAGTGGCCAGATAGCCAACTATCGCCTCAATATCATTGGTGACAATCGCTGCAACGCGATCTCCCACCCCTATATTTTCAGCCTGGAATGCCTGCACCAGCCGGGAAACCTGATGGTAAAGCTGCTGGCGGGTAATAGTGCGGCGTGACCCGTCATCACGATGAGCAATAATCGCCAGCCTGTCATCGGCGTTTTGTAGCAGATTCTCGGCATAATTAAGACGCGCATCAGGATAAAACTGAACCTTGCGCAACTCTTCATCACCAATAAAAGCCTGCTCACCCTTGTCACCAATAATGCCTGAAAAATCCCACAGCGCATCGTGGAACTCCTCAGGTGAGTTTACAGACCATGCATGCAGCTCAGTGTAATTGTCCGGGGTAGCATGATGGTATTCGACGGTGGATTCAGCAAAACGCCACATCGCTGTTTCGTACTTTTTTGAATCAGCAAGAGACCAGAGAAGTGAGTTATTTGAAGTATCGTTGGGCATTGTAAGCGCGGGCATTAATCATCAATAGAAATATTGTGTTTTATACAGTATTTTCAGACACATGTTCGAGCCTCACATACACGTGTCCGCTTTCATCAATCTTTAATTCCAGAGACTGCAAGGATTGCCCTTCGCAAGGACCGGAAATACATAGCCCTGACGGTATATCGAACCGGGCTCCATGCCCATGGCAGGCTATATAAGTACGATCGGAAGTAAGATATTCATTCTTACGCCAGGCCATTGGAGAGCCGGGCCAATGGGGACAGTCATTTTTATACGAGTGCAGGACAGAACCTTGCCGAACTACAAACAGGGTATCCTGCCCTTTGTCCAGAGGATCAAAACCCAGGGCAGCGCCGTCCTGTAATTCTTCGAGATGGCAAAGCTTTATAAATGAAGTAATCAAAACAATAACGTTGAATTACTTTGTTATTCTTTAGCCGGAGGCGGCCCACCACTGGGGAACCATTTGTCTCGGTGCTGAAACAGAAATATCTGCGAGGTATCTTCAGTAGACAGGACTTCTCTGGCCGTCCATTCATCATCATGAATATCCATATCCGCATCGTATTCCACATGACAGCCAAAGGGACTGTTGAAATACCAGAACCAGTTGGAGCCAAATATATGGCGACCCGGCCCCCAAAAAGACTCATAACCTTTCTCTACAAAACGCGTCCCCGCCTGCATCACCTCACTGGGACCCCCCATATGGAAAGTAAAATGTTCGCAGCCCTGCAGGAATGGCGGTGTCTGAATCATGAATAATGTATGGTGATCCCGGGTACCAGCCGGACGCAGAAATGGCCCGGCGTTGGTAAAACGATCTGTACAACGAAAGCCAAGACGTTGTGTATAAAAAGCCTCTGCCCTGGCAACATCAGGCACGAAATAGACCACATGAGACAGGCTTCTGGGTTTTGGTGCGGCGTCAGGGTCTGCAGCGGAAACATTAACAGGCCGCTGCGGCGGTGCACCAGGAGCATTGACCGTTTCAGCCGGTAAGTCGATGGCTTTACGTACTGTTATCTGAAAGCCCAGAGTAAAGCCAAGGTCATCATTGGCCTCAAGAGAACCATCATCAAGTACCTTTACTTCCCGGTCTTTGCCCAGTTCCTCAGCAATTTCATCCAGCGTATTCTGGTCGGCCACACCATAAATAGTTTTTCGCAAGGTGTTACCCGTAGGTAGTGCCGGTGGCAGTGAAGCATCATCTTTAGGCAGGACAATAATAGACGTACCATCCAGGCCCTCAAAGCGGCCATCACCTACTGAATCCAAACCATAATCAATCAGGTATTGTTCACAGTCTTGTACATTTTCCACGCCAAAAACCAACGCATCTGGACCAATTATGTTCATAATTTATCTCTTCTATTTTATCGCCACTATCTATATCTAATATCTATGTCTTAAATCTATGTCTTAAATCTGTCTTAAATCCACGATTATTCTTTTCTGCCTGGCCATCTTATCAAAGGGGTTTGGGCGTAAAAACCAGTCCTTCCGCTTCCAGCTGGGCCATGGCTTCAGCCTCACGGGCAAGGGCTCGTTGTACAGCAGGCCTTTGCTCCATGCGGGTTCTATGCGCCGAAAAACTTTTGTAATCATTCACTGGAAAATCAGCGCCTTCTACGCGCCAGTATATCCAGAATAGATAGGCATCGATTGCACTCCAGCTTTCACCATACCACCAGGGTTCCTCGCTGAGTCGATTATCTATCATACTGAAATATTCATGCATGGCCTGGCAACCTTTTTCCCAGACACTTCTTGCCGCCTCTTCAGTTGCAAAGAAATGTGGCATTCTGATTCGTGTCACTATTGGATGCAGTGTCGCCGAACAAAAACACAGGTCAGCCAATTGACGAGCCGATGCCAATGCATCCGCAGCTTTTGGCATCAGGCCAGCTTCGGGAAAGCGCTGATCAAGATAGTTAATAATGGCGACATTTTCAGTAAGCGATTCACCCTCTATCACCAGAGCAGGAATCTTGCCCTTCGGATTAATTTTTTTGTAATCGGGGGATTTATGCTGACCTTTCATAAAACGAATAAGCTGCGTTTCAAATTTCACACCAGCTTCTTCCAGCGCGATGGCAGACACTCGTGCACAGGTGCCTGGCGCCATATAAAGTGTAATTGCAGTCATATTGGTTTCCCGGTTATTTTTGAAAGATAAAGTCGCCAGCTGTCCTTAGGCATTTACTTTCAGCATTCGAAATCAAGAAATGAGCGCCCCAGGCAAATTAGCCAGTGGCCAAATCCTGTGATTACTGATTCCAGAATGGGATAACACCACTGCTGTTGATATTAATCCAATTGTTTGTTTTTATATTAATGTATTCATAATTCTTATAGGTTTGCAGAGGCGGGAAATATGCGACTGAAGGGGCTTGATCTGAATCTGTTGGTAGCACTTGATATTCTGCTTGAGGAGCGCAGTGTTTCGAGGGCTGCAGAACGTCTGCATCTCAGTCAGCCAGCAGCCAGTGCTGCCCTTGCCAGGCTGCGTGACTATTTCCAGGATCAGTTACTTGTATTGCATGGCAAGCGCCTGATTCCCACTTCCTATGCAGAAGTTCTGCTGCCGGAAGTTAAGCGTATCATTCGACAGGTGGATGATCTCATCGCCATGTCTACAGAATTTGACCCGACCCAGTCGGAACGTTTTTTCCGTTTGATGGCATCGGATTACATTGCGACTGTTTTACTTTCCCCCACTATTAGTGCCATGCAAACTATTGCTCCTGGCATTAAAGTCGATATCAGACTTCCGGAAGACTCACTCAGAGCAAAATTCGAAATCGGTGAAATTGATTTAATGCTGGTACCTGAGGAATTTGTATTAAACCAGCATCCTGCCGAGCTGATGTTTAAAGAACCCCATGTGGTGGTGGGCTGGGACCAAAACCCTGTTTTTAACAGGAAAATTACCAGTCAGGCTTTTTTTGAAGCAAGCCATGTCAGTGTGTCCATCGGTCCCAACAGTTCACTGTCATTTACCGAGCGCAACATGGAAAAAATGGGCTATAAACGCCGTATAGCTATCCATGCTCCCCACTTTTCATCAGTGCCCTGGCTATTGACCAACACCAACCGTCTGGCAGTTATTCAGGAAAGGCTGGCCAAAAAATTTATCAGCGTGTTTCCTCTGAAATACGCGCCATTGCCTTTTGAATTCCCTGCTATGCGTTTAATGCTTCAATATCATACTGCCAGGGAAAACGATGAAGGCTTGAAGTGGCTGCGACAGTTACTACACAAAACAGCAGCTGACAGCATTTAAGGCTTCCTGATGAGCTGCCAGGGAATAATGATGCTGTTTGCCATCATCTACTTCCTGTCTAAACTGCCTGTCAGAACTTTCGGGCGGCACCAGCACATATCCTGATAATAAATATTATTGATACTATCCTATAAGAATTATCAGTTTTAATAATATGAATGTTTGCTATAAATTATCCATACAATTAAAGAATACTTCGGTCACTGGGGGACAGGTATGAAAGAACTATCCATTCTGGTTGTTGGCGGTGGAATCGCCGGTTTAACCTCGGCCATCGCATTAAGGCAAAAGGGCTTTGCTGTTGAAATCGTTGAGAAGGACCCGGACTGGTCCGTTTACGGTGTCGGCATTATCCAGCAATCCAATGTCGTACGCGCCGTTGACCAGCTTGGCATTATCGACGATTACCTGGAAGCCGGCTTTGCCTTTGAACGCATTGATGTGTTCAAACCCGATGGCGAATTAGCGGCAAAAATTCCTGCCCCCAAACTCACTGATAAATATCCCGCGCAACTGGGTATAGGACGTCGGGCGCTGCAGAAGGTACTTGCCGATAAGGCGATTGGCCTGGAAACAAAAATCAGACTGGGCGTGATCGCCACAAACATGCAACAGGATGATAGTGGTGTTGCAGTGGAATTTTCTGATCAAACAAGCGCCCACTTTGATCTGGTAATTGGTGCTGACGGTGTCAACTCACAAGTCCGGGAGATGATTTTTCCCGAAGCCCCTGCTCCCGAATTTGCCGGTCAGGGCGTATGGCGCTACAACTTCAAGCGCCCGGCAGACATGGATTCAATCTGTGTTTATGAGGGCCCCATAGGGACAGGCCTGGTCCCGCTGTCCGAAGAACTTATGTATATGTATGTGACTACGCCGGAACCTGGCAATCCAAGGTATCCAACCGAAGGCATCGCGCAGGCCATGCGCGACAAGCTCAAAAATGCACCTCCTGTTATAGCCGAATATGCCAAACAGATTACTGTCGATGAAGAAGTTGTCTACAAACCTCTGAGCTGGCTCATGCTGGAAGGAGACTGGTACAAGGGCAATACCATCCTGATTGGCGATGCAGCGCACGCTACTACCCCTCACCTGGGACAAGGTGCCGGTATGGCAATTGAAGACAGTCTGGTTTTGGCTGAAGAATTAAGTAATAAAGACTCGGTGAGTGATGCCTTCAGCGCCTTTATGAAACGTCGTGAGGAACGTTGCCGCTACATTGTGGAATCTTCAGTCGCTATTTGTAAGGGACAAATTGGTGAAGGGCCGCTCATAAATAATGCCCAGGCCACTGGCGAAATGTTCAAGGTCACCGCAGAACCAATTTAGCAGCATTGCATTATCAGCATTGGCAGCATTAGCTGCATAAAAAAAGACAGCAAAATAATTTTAGAGGCATTACCAAAATGGCATTATTTGAATATTTCCCGAACTATATCTGGAACCTGTCCATTTCCATCGCTCTGGAAAATGGCGGCAAGATTGGCGAAATAATCGACATGTGCGAGCCTCTCAGGGCGGCGGCCAATAATGGCGCAGATGCTGGCACACCCCGATTTCTTGAAGAATGGGTCAAGATGGCCGACAAGCTCAGCGCACTGGCACAGGAAGATGAAGAACAGGGTCGCCTGTTCTCCGCGGGCAACAAGCTGAAACGGGCCAGCATTTATTATGTAACTGCCGAACGCATGCAGGGACTTGGCCATCCCGGACGTATGGAAACCTACAAAAAGGGAGTCAATGCTTTTACCAAAGGCACCGCCTATGTTCAGGACGATGTTACCCGTGTTGATATTCCCTATGCCGATGACAAGCAATTATCAGCCTACCTTACCCTTGGCGAAGGTGAAGGTCCTCGTCCTGTTGTAATTTATTGCAATGGGCTGGACAGCTGCAAGGAAATGCTCTGGCTGGGTGGCTTTCCGCAAGCCCTGGCCAAGCGCGGCATCAGTTGTCTTTGTGTAGACCAACCAGGAACCGGTGAAGCCTTGCGACTGCAAAATCTGCCTGCCACTTATGCCAGCGAAGAGTGGGCCTCTGCCTGGGTAGACTGGCTGGTAGATCAGGATTTTGTCGACAAGGATCGCATCGGCATGACGGGTATTTCCCTGGGTGGTCACTTCGCGCCGCGCGCCGTTGCCTTTGAACCCCGCTTTGCCTCAGGGGCAGTGTGGGGCGCCAACCATAACTGGGCAGAAGTGCAGCAAAAACGTCTTAATCGCGAAGGTGAAAACCCGGTGCCTCACTACTGGAATCATGTCATGTGGGTCTTTGGCTGCAAGGACATGGATGAATTCCTGGAAAAAGCCAAGGGCATGACCCTCAATGGCATTATGGACAAAATCAGGGTGCCATTCCTGGTGACCCATGGTGCCCATGATCGTCAGATAAATGTCGACTATGCTCATCAAAGTTATGACCAGCTGGTTAATTCTCCGAACCGCCAGTTAAAGATTTTTACCGAACGCGAGGGGGGTGTAGAACACGTCGGTGCAGATAATATGTCATTTGGCTGTGATTATATTGCCGACTGGTTTGCCGACACCCTGGGTACACACACAAAATAGCAAAGCAGTTTGGGGAGTTACCATGCCACGTAAATTTGTCGACCTTTCCATCTATCTCGAAAATGATGTGATTAGTGATCCGCCCTTCATGCGTCCGGAGATTACTTACCAGAATCATGCGGAAACCGTTAAGGAAGCGCAGATCTTTTTCCCTGGGGTAGAGGCCGATCAATACCCGGGCGGGGAAGGTTTTGCCGCGGCAGAAACGGTCAAACTGACTACCCATAACGGCACCCATCTTGATGCACCCTGGCATTTCCACCCCACCATGGACGGAGGCAAACCCGCCATGACCATTGATGAAGTGCCTCTGGACTGGTGCTTTCGTCCCGGCATAAAGCTGGACTTTCGTCACTTTCCTGATGGCCATGTCGTCACTGCGCAGGAAGTGGAAGGCGAACTCAAGCGCATTGCTGTTGAACTGCAACCTATGGATATCGTGCTGATAAATACTGCGGCAGGAAAAGCGCTTGGTAATCCCGATTTCGTTAATATTGGTTGTGGTATGGGTTATGAAGCCACCATGTATTTGCTTGAGCGTGGCATCAGGGTTACCGGCACCGATGCCTGGTCCTGGGATGCGCCTTTTTCCTATACCGCAGAAAAAGTAAAACAAACCGGCGATACCTCCATTATCTGGGAAGGTCACAAGGCAGGAAAAGACATTGGTTATTGTCACCTGGAAAAATTACATAATCTTGAGGTTCTCCCTGCGTCAGGATTCACGGTTAGTTGTTTCCCGCATAAAATCAAAGGGGCTTCCGCAGGCTGGACTCGCGCCGTTGCAATTTTTGATGAATAACGGTTAAAGCAACCTACTTGATCAATAATAATTAAAAGAAATTCTCTCCTGAGCTGTAAGCTTTAATATGAGGCTGTTATGAAACTGGCGACCATCGCAAGCAATTCACCTGACGGCAAACTTGTCGTCGTATCCATCGACGGCACTCGATACCTGACTCCTGAATCCACCCAAACCCTGCAACAGGCCATTGAAAACTGGGACGCAGCACAGCAGGAGTGTCTGCCATTGGCCCAGCGACTTGAAGCCGGTGAAGGCGATTCAACAGATGACCTGCACTTTGTGGCACCTCTACCCCGCGCCTGGCAATGGCTGGATGGCTCGGCTTTTCCCAGTCATGGCAGACTGATGCAGGAGGCCTTTAAACTTCCGCCTCTTGAGTACGATAAACCACTCATGTATCAGGGCATGTCCCACCAGTTTTTTGGCCCTCATGATGACATTCCTTATATGAGTGAGCAGGACGGCATCGATTTTGAGGGCGAGTTTGGCATCATTGTCGATGAGGTTCCCATGGGAATCCCGGCAGAGGATGCCATGGCGCATATCAAACTTCTGGTGCAAATTAATGACTGGTCATTACGGACACTGGCTCCCATAGAAATGAAAACCGGCTTTGGCTGGATTCAGGCAAAGCCCGCCTGCTCTATGGCACCTTTGGCCATTACCCCGGATGAGGCGGGTGAAAGCTGGAGTGATGGCCGGCTGCATCTTGATATGAACGTCGACTGGAACGGCACACCCTTTGGTAATCCTAATGGCGCCGCGATGGAGGTCGGCTTTCATGAACTGATCGCCCATGCCGCTGCCACCCGTTCACTTTGTGCCGGAACAATAATTGGTTCAGGTACGGTATCCAACGATAATTTCCGGGAAGTTGGTTCTACCTGTATCGCGGAAAGACGCGGAATAGAAATTGTTGATGCAGGCGCGCCAAAAACAGGCTTTATGAAGTTTGGAGATAGCGTGCGGATGCAGGTGACGCATCCAGATGGCTCCTTGTTATTCGGCAGCCTTGAACAGCAAGTGGTAAAGCAAGCCTGAAAAGGAAACCTGACATTACCTACTCTGCAAAAAAGAAAAAGGAAGAAAGAAAAAAGAGAAAAAGGGGACAGATTTATTTTTAAAATATGAAAATAAATCTGTCCCCTTTTTTACTTTTTTATCATTGCGTGACAGATTCCGGGCTTCTTAGTGTTGCACCCGGAGGGATGGTATCCGGCGCTGCGTTGAGTTTGTCAGCCGCAAAGCCTGCCGCGTTTTTATACCCCTGCATGAATTCGTCGCGTTCGGAGCGGGGAATAACATCATCAATATTTTCAAAAACACCACCGCATCGCTCATCCAGCAGATTTAATAATCCAAACGGCCCTGCACCACGATTTCGCAGCACAAGCTGTGAAATTTCCGCGCACAATTGTGCATCAAAAACCTGCAATGCTTCAGGTGTGACGCCATGTTCCAGCATGGCGGCCCCAAGCAAGCGTGCATCCACAATGGCCTGACTGGCGCCATTGGAACCCGTGGGATACATCACATGTGCCGCATCACCCAGTAATACCGCAGAGCCATCAACCCAGGTCGGGACGGGATCGCGATCTATCATGGGATATTCAAAGACTTCTTCGGCTCCCTTTAACATTTCCGGAATATTGATCCAGTCGAAGTTCCACGCTTCGAAATGATGCAGAAAATCTTCATGCTCAACTTTTTTATTCCAGTCACCCTGGGTCCAGCCAGCGGAGTTGTCTACGGTGATTTCGGCAATCCAGTTAATATCAGCAAGACCAGTGACCGGATCAGGTGCGGATATGGGATAAAACACTACGCGATGCCTGTGTGTTCCAAAACCCACGAAAGAGGCACCGGTTCGAATCGGTTTAGCCCGGGTAACCCCACGCCACATGATTGCGCCTCCCCACTGGATTGGTGGTTGCCCGGGGTGCATTTGCTGACGCACAGCAGAATGCAGACCATCAGCGGCGATCAGTAGCGATCCCTGAACGGAAGATTTGTTACCGCTTCGGTCTTCCAGTTGCGCCGTTATGCCTTTGCCGTCGGGATGATTTTCATAGCCGGTAACTTTTATGCCGGTTCGGATACAATCTTTTCCAAGACGTTCCAGCGCAGCCTGGTAAAGCATCATTTGCAATTTTCCCCGGTGGACGGAGTATTGCGGCCAATGGTAACCCGCTGCCAACCCCCGGGGCTCGGAATAGACATCATTACCGTTCAGGCCAACCAGTGCCCATTCCCGTGTTTGCAAACCAATCTCATCAAGTGCCTCCACGCCAAAACCCAGTTCGTAAAGTTCACGCACAGCATTGGGCTGAATGTTTATGCCAACCCCGAGCGGCTTGATTTCCGCGACAGATTCAAACACAACACAGGGCACTCCAATTTGATGCAAGGTCAAGGCGCAACTCAGACCGCCGATACCGCCGCCGACAATCAGTACAGGTAAATCAGGCATATAAATTCCTAAATCTTGGTATGTTTATTCTCGATGAATGGATAAATCCGGAAACCGCTTAAACTTAACCGCAGTATGATAGCCGAAACCGGCATCACGGGGTATGTATCCGAGTTAACTGGAGCATAGGCATGGACAATGTCTGCCAGAGAATGCTTTCTAAAAACTATGCTAAGCTTTCCCCATTGCTAATTTCTACTTGTTGATGGCCCACTTATGAAAAGACTGATTGACTGTTTATTCCTTACTTTGCCGCTTTCTTTACTGCTTGCAGCATGTTCACCTGACCCGGCTGATCAAGCTGCTTCTGGTAGCACTGATTTGGCGACCGATTCCACCTCATCATCCACAGCTATGCTGACATCGGGTATTTTTCTTGAAAACATGGATACGTCTGTCAAACCCGGTGATGACTTCTATCAGTACGTTAACGGCCACTGGCTTGAAGAAAACACCATTCCAGCAGACAAGACCCGCTGGGGTGCTTTTGACATACTGCGCGACCAGTCGGAAGAAAATGTCCTGTCCCTGATCCAGGCTGCGGCGCAAGGCAACTTTGCCAAAGGCTCAGAGGAGCAAAAAGTAGGTGATCTTTATAATTCCTATCTCGATATGGCGAACCGCAACAACAAAGGTCTTGAGCCCTTGCTGGAAGAGATGACAAAAATTTCGGCGCTGGAAACACCAGGCCAGCTGGCACGCTATTTTGCCTATGCCAATAAATATGGTTATGGCACGCCGTTTAATGTCGATCAGTATGTGGATTTCAAGGATCCCAACAGCTACATGATCCACACCTGGCAGGGTGGTCTTGGTCTGCCTGACCGTGAATACTATTTCAACGAAGATGACGCCTCCCGAAAAATTCGCGAAGACTATATCAGCCACATTGGGAAGATGTTCGAGCTTGCCGGAATCGATAATGGCGCTGCCAATGCCGAAACCATCATGGCACTGGAAACGCGCCTTGCTGCGCAGCACATGCTGAAAGAAGACACCCGCGATGACAATCTGCTTTATAACAGTTATGCGCTCGATGAATTGAATGATCTGATGCCCGCCTTCGACTGGGATGGTTTTCTTGAAGAAGCCCAGCTCACTGACCTGGATAATCTGGTGGTCACCCAGGTGGATTACATGAAAGCGCTGGATAGCATTATTGCAGAAACTGACATGGCAACATGGAAGATCTTTCTGCAATGGGGACTGATCAATGCCACCGCAGATCGCCTCACCACTGAACTTGATCAGGCCAATTTTGACTTTTATGGCACGGTGATGCGTGGCCAGGAAGAGCAGCGACCCGATTGGCGCCGCGCCGTATCGCTGGTGAACTCACATCTGGGAGAAGCCATTGGCCAGGTTTATGTGAGTGAATATTTTCCGCCCGAAGCAAAACAGCGTATGGAAGGGCTGGTGCAAAATCTGCTCGATGCCTATGAAGTGAGTATTCGTGAGCTGGACTGGATGAGTGAGGAAACCAGAGAACAAGCGCTGGACAAATTGTCCAAGTTCACCGTCAAGATAGGCTACCCGGATGAGTGGAAAGATTACAGCGCGCTGGCGATAGAACCTGATGATTTATTTGGCAACCTGCAGCGCTCTGCCCTGTTTCAGTACGAAGAAAAACTGGAAAAACAAAAGTCGCCGGTAGAAAAGCACGAATGGGCAATGACACCACAAACCGTAAACGCCTATTACAACCCGCCGCTAAACGAAATTGTCTTCCCCGCGGCCATTCTGCAACCGCCATTTTTCGACATGAATGCCGATGATGCCGTCAATTATGGCGGTATCGGTGCCGTGATTGGCCATGAAATCGGCCATGGCTTTGATGACTCAGGCAGTAACTTTGATGGCGATGGAGTGCTGCGCAACTGGTGGACCGAGCAGGACCATAGCGAATTCGAGGCGCGTACCAGCCAGTTGATAGGCCAGTACAACGGCTTTCAGGTATTTGATGACCTGAATGTAAACGGTGAATTTACCCTGGGTGAAAACATCGGTGATCTGGGCGGCATCAGTATTGCCCTGAAGGCCTATCACATGACTCTGGCGGGGGAGGAAGCCCCAGTGCTGGACGGATTTAGTGGAGATCAGCGCGTATTCATCGGCTTCGGCCAGGTCTGGCAAGCCCTGTCCCGGGACGAAGCCCTGCGCAATCAGGTGGGTACGGATCCACACTCACCATCAAAATTCAGAGCCAACGGCCCGGTTCGCAATGTGCCTGAATTCTACTCTGCTTTTGATGTGCAACCGGGCGATGCCTTGTATCTGCCTCCCCAGGAGCGGGTAAAAATCTGGTAGGCATTACTGGCAGGCTGTCATTACCAAAGGCACAGGCTGTGCCTTTGGTAAAATCCATATGCAGATTTGGAACGTATCAGGGGCGTCTGCTACATATATGGAAGAGATGCCCGGAATGCGTCGCACAGATTATCCACGATCTTTATTCAGTTTTATCCTATCCCTGATTATTGTCTCGGCAAGCCCGTTATCACTGGCTCAAGGCGATGCGCACAACATCGTTGTGGAAACGGAATTTGGCGCCAGCTGGCAGTCCCGCAACGATGTGCAAATTCCCAACGATAATCTGGGCACCCGCTTTGCGCTGGATGATATTGCCGGCAGCGGCCCCTGGCTGTTAGCGCGTTTCAATCTGCTCTGGGACATCAACGAAAAGCATGGCTTCAGAGTGCTGCTTGCACCCCTGTCCTATACTGAAAATACTATTCTTGAGTCGTCCGATGTCAGTTTTGCCGGAGCACAGTTTCAATCTGGCGAGGCCGTGGAAGCCAGTTACAAATTCAATTCCTGGCGCGTCTCCTATCGCTACCACATGATTGAAAACGAGAATCTGGACCTGTGGCTGGGTGGCACCCTGAAGATTCGCGATGCCGAAATCAAATTACGTCAGGGCCAGGTCACCGCCAACGATGACGATCTGGGGGTAGTGCCCCTGTTCTATCTGGCTGCCCGCTACCGCCTGGGCGAGCGCTGGCACTTCAATGCCGAGATGGATGCCCTGGCAGGCGGCCCCGGACGCGCCATCGATCTGGGCTTGCGACTGGACTATACACTGAACCCTCAATGGGAAATTGGCGCCGGCCTGCGCACTCTTGAAGGCGGCGTGGACTCGGACGACGTCTATAACTTCGCCTGGTTCAACAGCGTTGTTTTCTCCACAAGGTACAAATTTTAATATTCATAATTTGTAATAAGATCTCGGCTGATTAGCTTTACAAACGCGGCAAATCAAGCGGTCCATTGCGCAGTATTCTTCCCCAGACTCTTTCATTAATTGCATAGGCTTCTTCCATAATAGCCTCTTCATCCACCGTAAGTATTGTATGGTCACGCATAATGAATTTCCCCCCGACCATTACCGTTTCAATATCTGATGGTTGCCCGTTGTGAATCCATACTGACAATACCCGACCCGAGGGAATCAGGTGCGGCTTCATCATATCCAGCACGATCAGGTCTGCTTTCTTTCCAACCTCAAGCGAGCCAAGGCTGCTGACCTGGTTAACTGCCTGGGCACCGCCATGGGCGGCATCCCATAACATGTCTTCAGGTTGCGGCAGGGTGCCGGGAATTTCATCCTGACGCTGGATTCTTTCCATCGATATCGCCGTCTTCATGACATGGAGCATATCGTTGTCATTGTTATCGGTGCCCAGGGCGATGGTGCAACCGGCCTGACGCAGGGCGGTGATGGGCGGATTCACACCACGGTTTGCTGCCATCGCGGCCTGATGGGTAATAATGGTTTTATTTCGACCCAATGCCGCGATTTCCGTGGCATCGCAATAGCGAGCATGAGCAGCAAACAAACGCGGCCCAAGAAAATCATTATTATCGAGAAAAATTGCCGGACGCACGCCGTGATATTTCAGCATATAGTCGACTTCGGCCTGGGATTGCGTCATGTGAATCGTATAACCCAGCCCATGCTGATCTGCAAATTCACGCACATCTCTTAACAGTTGCGGTGAAGAAAGTTCCGCAAGGGCAGCCGCAGGAAACACGCTGATCAGACCATTGTTGTGCCCGTGCCATTGGCTATGCAAGTCAGCTATACGTTGCATGCCTTCGATTCTGGCCTGATCGGAAAAAGTCGGTGGCACACTGTTGGCCAGTCGCGGCGGCGACATGGGACCATCCACCGTTTCAATATCACGCACTGATTCTGCAAATACCCAGCGCTGTCCGGTTTCTGCCAGTGCCGCGGCATCACGGGCAATGCCACCGGTATTTTGCACCATGGTGGTCGACCCGCTACGTAAACCTTCAATAGCGGCCACCACAGACATAAGAGTCGCTTCTTCGCTCGACAAAAGACTGGCGGGACTTTCCGGCAGACTCAAACTATTGGGAAACCCAAAATCTTCATTGAAACCACGGGCAATGGAAGCCGTCAGATGTGCATGACAGTTTATCAATCCTGGCAACAGGGCTTTACGTCGAGCGTCGTAAATTTCTGCGGAGGGAAAGCGCGACAGGATTTCAGTACGATCACCGATGGCGGCAATCACACCGTTGTCCACTGCCACTGAAACGTTAAGCAGGGTGCGCCTTTCAGCATCATTGGTCACCACGGTGGTATCAGTGAAAATAACGGTGCCATTACTTTCGCCAACGCCCATACTTCCCCGAGTCCCGGCAATT
Source organism: Pseudohongiellaceae bacterium (assembly GCA_965661105.1). Taxonomy (GTDB): domain Bacteria; phylum Pseudomonadota; class Gammaproteobacteria; order Pseudomonadales; family Pseudohongiellaceae; genus Eutrophocola. The sequence goes on from CBFICR010000032.1 coordinate 18,842, forward strand.
GATCCGGCGCCTGATTGTCCTGTTGCACTACACGCTGATAATGCAGAGGCTCCGATGGCTGCGCCGGTTCCCGCGAGAAATATGCGCCTGCTAATGCCTGAATCTTTATCTGTTCTATCTTGAGACATTTTTTAACCCTCCGGGGGAAATAACTATTTATCTTTCATGTCATCTACATTTGGAAAAAACTATATTAAAAATTTGCTATTAATTTTTCTTATACTCGATAAAAAATCATCACACAATTGGTACTGCTTGTTATTAAACTCTTTTGTTAAAAATTTCTTTTTATGCCCTTAAAAGGTGCTTTTTTTAAACGTTTGCACGATTACGTGCCAGCGCTATTGCTACTAAAAAGCATCCGGCAAAGATTCTCTTCACGACGTTTCCAGTCGGAGTTTTGCTGAAGTATTTTTTAACCCGGTATGCAGGGCGTGCCAGCACCTATTGCCAATAAAACACATACCATAGAGAGAACTCTTGACCTGCTGCTTAGATAAACTAACGAGTGGCATACATCCTGCTTTAGTTTTTAAGTTAAATAACTTTTTTATAAATGCTGTTTTGATAAATGCCTTGTTGACTCATAACACCTTAGCCAAATGATTGATGGGGCTTTCAAAGCCTCAGCAAAAGTCTCAATGCTTCATAATGAGTAACCACACTATGCTGCGAATCCTGAAATCATCCCTGTTCATTTTATTGACCCTGTCGTTGTTATTTTTTGGTTTCGCAGTTAGTGGGCAGGAGAATGCCTACCCCCTGCAGATGAGCAGCAACCGCACCAGTCATCGTCCTGAGGTGCCCGGGCCTAATGGCCTGGTCACAGCCGGCCATCCTCTTGCTGCCATGTCGGGGCTACAAATTCTGATGAAGGGTGGCAATGCCATCGATGCTTCTGTAGCAACACTGGCTACCTTGAATGTAGTGCGCCCGCAAATGTCCGGTGCTGGCGGCAATGGTTTTGTCACCTATTTCGACAAGGCATCAGGGGATGTCCTGTCGCTGAATGCAACAGGCGCCGCCCCTTTGTTACTGGATGCCTCACTGTTAGACCCGGAAGACTTGAACAAGGGAATTAATGCCGGTGTTGTGCCGGGCCTGTTTGGTGGCTGGATAGCCATGCTGCAACGCTTTGGCACCATGTCATTAGGTGAAGTCATTGCTCCAGCCATTGGCTATGCCCGTGACGGACATCCGCTGGAAAGCTCGGTGGCCAGTGGTATCGCGTCTTCACAGGAATTATTCGAACAATTCCCCGACAGTGCCGCCCAGTTTCTGCCTGATGGTCGCGCTCCTGTGACTGGCGAATTATTCAAAATGCCGGCGCTGGCACTGACCTTTCAGAAACTCATTGATGCGGAGGCGCAGGCTTTGGCAAACGGTGCCGATCGGGTTGAAGCATTACAGGCCGCTTTCGAGCGTTTTTATAAGGGTGATATTGCCGATGAAATGGCCCGCTTCTATGAGCAAAATGGTGGTCTGTTTCGGCATGAAGATTTCTCCCGCTACCAGGCAAGCTGGGAGCAACCCGTACACATCAAGTACCGTGGTTATGATATTTATTCATCCCCCCCCTCCTCCCGTGGCGGCCTGGAAGTATTGATGCAGTTAAAGCTGGTGGAAGGTTTTGACCTGGGCTCCATGGACCCCAATGACCCGGTAGTAACACATATTCTGACTGAAGCCATTAAACTGGCAAAAGCCGATATCTATCATTTTGTTGCCGACCCCAACCTCTATACCATCCCGGTGGAGGCCATGCTCAGTGATGACTATGCTGCCAGCCGTCGTCAGTTAATAAATCCCGATCTGAGCATGACATTTCCTGGTCCGGGCCAACCTGCCGGCTACGAGAATTCCACCGCCTACCGTCAACACCTGTTGCCCAAACAGGAAATCGCCGCGAGTCGCGAGCAGTCCTTTGCCGGTAGCACCACCAGTTTTTCCATCCGTGACAGGGACGGTAATGTCGCGGCATCCACTCCCACCCATGGCGGCGCTTTTGGCACCGGCGTCGTGGTAGGCAATACCGGTCTGACGTTTAACAATGGCACCCGCATTGGTTCATCGTCTCCCTATCCGGAAGATGTGAACTATGCCCGTGGCGGACAAATTCCAATCCTCAATAACTCTCCCGTCATCGTTATGAAAGACGGTGAGTTTGTTCTCTCTCTGGGCACCCCGGGTGGCGAAACCATCGGCCAGACCCAGTTTCAGGTGCTGGTGAATGTACTGGATTTTGGCATGCCGGTTCAGGCCGCTATTGAAGCGCCGCGTTTCAGTTTATTTGCCGACCCGAATTTTTATAAGCAAGGTTCGGCAATCAGCATGCGCATTGAAGACAGGATTTCCATTGAACAGTTTGAAGGTTTGCGCGCAAGGGGCCATAACGTTCAATTGGCGCCATCTTTCTCGCTTGGCAGTATCCAGGCAATTTTGAGAAATGAGAAATTTGGCACTGTAACCGCAGGGGCTGATCCACGCCGGGCGGCCTATGCGGTTGGCTGGTAACACAGCCTGATCTTTAAAAACCAACTCAGTTACTAGTTACTATTAACAGTCAGGAAAACATCATGACGCATTGTTCTTTTACCGTTTCCATGAGCAACCTGTTTCAGCAGTACTTTAAACAGGCATTTTGTATTCTTGCAGTCCTGCTTGTCGGTGCCTGTCAATCCCCGACCGTCATCACGGACACCGAAAATCCGGCAACGCCGTGGAACTGGTCAGAAGAATATGTCACCAGCGAGGTTAATCATGTTCGCGCCGGCAGAAACCTGAACCCGGATAGCTGGCCCGGTGGTGCCAAGGTTGCGGTGCTACTTTCCTATGATGTGGATAACGAAACGGTGATGGGACTGCGCAATGGCGAAATCAGTGTCGGCCCGCTGTCGCAGGGGCAGTATGGTCATCGTGTTGCGCTGCCACGACTGGTCAAGCTGATGGACGACAATGACATTCCGGCGACGTTTTTCTTTCCGGCCTGGAGTCTGAAGATTGCGCCAGAGCAGGCTGATGTGATTAATGCCTCTGGCCAGCATGAAATCGCCGTACACGGCTGGATTCATGAATTAAACACCGCACTGGATGCTGAAACTGAAGAACGGTTACTGCGCCAGGCCACTGATGAAATTGAAGCGATCACTGGCCGTAGACCGGTTGGCTATCGGGCGCCGTCCTGGAATCACAGCCCCAACACCCTGAGTATTGTGCGCGAGATGGGGTTTTTATATGAAAGCTCATTAATGCATGACGATCGTCCCTATGAATTGTTGCAGGACGGCGAGGCCACCGGTGTGGTTGAACTGCCGGTAGAGTGGATTCTTGACGACGCCCCGCTTTTTAATCCCCGCGGTAACAGCTATATGAATCCGCGCGATGTGATGCAGGTCTGGATTGATGAATTTGATAAAGCCTGGGAAGAAGGCACGATGTTTCTATTAACCATGCACCCCCATGTGAGCGGCCACCGTTCACGCATCGTTGCGCTGGAAGGGCTGATAGAACACATGAAAGCCAAAGGCGGCGTCTGGTTCGGCACTCACGAAGCAGCAGCAAGATTTGTAAAAGCCCAGGCAGGAATGAATTAAAATTTTAGAAGCCTCTTGATCGAGCAACGTTAAGCCGACCCTGGTCGGCTTAACGCTTTTATCCTTTAGCCTTTAGCCTTTAGCCTTCATCCGCTTCACTCAAAACTGAATATATCCTCACCCGCTTCCGGCGCTTGCATTCCCTGCTCATGAAACTGCTGCCAATTTTGCGCCCACGGGCGCCCGAACATATCCGGTACCTGGTACTCAATCACTTCCCCCGGTGCTACCGGTGTAGCCACGCCACTGACATTAAAGATGGACTGCACGCACTCGATGAACTGATAGGGATCGCCATCATTAAGGCCACCCTGCCGCTCCAGATTTCGAACTATGCGAATGGGTTCCACCAACGCATCGGGGTCGTAAAAAATGGCTTCGTGGTTGAGACCATAGACTTCACCATTGTCATTACGATTGGCCGTATAGATTTCGACTACCTGTAGCCTGTTTGAAAACTCCATGCCGCCATGCACTTTCCAGCCCTGGATATTCGACGTCCAGGTAATCAATACCTCATCATCCCAAAAGCCTATTGTTTCACCGTACCATTGCGGGACATCTGCCCCCAGTCTTGGTATATCCCCTTCCATATTAAATTCACGGCCGATGTGGATATTGGTGATGAAGTTATCGGCATCTCCTGCCAGGATCTGCACCAGCTCGGGAGTCACTATTATCTGATGGGGCTGATTGGTTACCCCATGATAATGAAAGCGCCGCATAAATCCTTCCGGCCAGCAAAACATGGCAGGCCATTGGGCGACATTGGTATTGCCATGGTGATAGGCCTCCTGCACAAAACGCATCTGATATTCCCCGGTCATCAGCGACAGTATGGTGGGCACCTGATTCCAGAATAACTCGGCATTCCAGTTTTGCCCGCGCGGCCAAACATAACGCCCGTTCCAGTCACCGGGCACAGTGGCATAAGTATGCCGGGTTGGGCCACCACGGGTTTGGCTTTCTGCCAGCAGGGCCTCATAGTGGGCCTGGGCAGTGTCGAAAGCATAGGGGCTTACTATGGTTTCGCGCGGATAGTCGCGGTCGCAATAACCCCATGCTGCGGTGCGTGGCGGATCATCACCAATCAGCCCTGTCGACCATTGCGCCTGAATGGCTTCAGAGCTGTTACAGCGAAAATAACGCGGGTCACTCCAGTATTCCCTGTCCGCATAAAAATCTTCAGAGGTAAAAAGATCAATGGGCAAGGGCTCAACCCCTTCCGGTACAGCGCCATTAATGGCAGAGGCATGAATCACTCCCCTCCCGGCTCCATCAGTGCCAATCTCACCGTCCCTGAAAGGACCGACCATCCAGTATTGTTCGGGGTAGCCTTGAATCTGCGCCGGCGGATAGGATTCCAGTTGATCGGGGCTGGTTCTTGTTGGGCCTGGAATGGCAGGATTCAAAGGTGCGCCCCTGCCTGTGCTGACAAAGTCCATGGGAGCAACCCGTTGCGCCCATGCTGAAAAACCATACAGCAGTGCCAGCCCCCAAAAACAGCCCTTTGCCAAAATAACAATAGCCCTGTGTCTGTTGTTTTTCATTCCAGCCCCCTGAAAATCAAGCAGTTGCTTACTTTGCTTTTATATATTCGAGTTCTACTTTTATTTATATTTATAGTTTCTATAAAAACACAGTATAGGTATAACAAAGCCGCCATACCATCAGGGCTTTAACTCCATTCCCAATTCCCTGTAGAATCGAGCGTTCTAATCTGGATTAACCAGTTGAGGGGGAAATTAACGTGCTTAAGAATAAAAATAGTCTCGCTACCATTGGCTTGTCGTTCAGCCTGCTGTTTATTGCTGGCAACGCGATGGCCCAAAATGCCGAAAGGTTAATTGCCGATGCCAGCGCTGCATTAGGTAATGTTCGGTCTATTACCTATTCAGGATCAGCAAGAAATGTTGCTTTTCAGCAATGCGGTGCCAGCGCCGTGTCATTGATTTGTAACGACACACATAATCCGATGCGTCCCATTACGGATTACGTCAGTGTTATCGACCTTCGCGCACCGGCAATGCGTCACACTGGCGCTACCATGAACATCGGTTCGGGCGGCTCGACAGCTGTCAGTGCCGGAACTTTTTTCCAGCAGGTGACTTCAGACCAGGCCGATCTGTCTGAGCCCTGGGCCAATTCGCTGGAGTTTTATATTACTCCGTGGGGGTTTCTGAAAGGTGCCGCGGAAAACGATGCGACTTCCAACCGCCGCACATTAAATGGCAACCACTATACGGTTTTGACCTGGAGTCCTGAGGTGAAGGCGCCTTCCGGGGCAAGCTATGTGATAAATGGCTACCTTAATGATGACAACCTTGTCGAACATGTTGAAACCTGGGTAGGTGACAATATCATGGGCGACATGCATATTCTGGCCTCATATGACGGCTGGCGCGACTTCGGCGGTTTTCTGGCACCGACCCAGATTACGCAAACCCGGGGCGGCTGGCCTTTCTTTGAAGTCGATATCACCGCGGCAGATGCCAATATGCGCAATGTTGCCTCCATGCTACCAGCACCGGAGTCCAGCGGTCGCGGCTTTGGCGGTGGCGGCGGCCCGGTTAATGTCACACCAGAGCGACTGGGTGATGGTTTCTATCGCCTGACCACCGGTGCAGGCAGTTATGACTCACTGATCGTTGAGTTTGAAGATCACATCATGATGCTCGAAGCCGGTGCCAGTCATGCGGTAATAGCGGCCTATATAGAAGAAGCGAAACGGCTGATTCCCAACAAGCCCATTCGCTACATAATGAATACCCATCCCCATTCCGACCATACTGCCGGCTTACCGGTGGTAGTTGCCGAAGGGGCCACTGTAATCACCCAGGCCAACAATCAGGAGTTTTTCGAGCGCGCTCTTAACACTCCGCGCACCCTGCTTGATGATGCCCTGGCCAGAAACCCGCAAAAAGTGTGGGTTGAAGCCGTGGATACGAAAGCAGTGTATAGCGATGGCAAGCGCAGCGTTGAGATGTACCACATTTATCCGGCCCCTCATTCCAATGGCTTGATGGTGGCTTATATTCCCAAAGAGAAAGTGTTGTTCCAGGGTGACTTTTCTTTGCCAGCACCGGGCGGCGTCGGCAACGACCATGTTCAGGCTCTGGTACCGGCACTGGAAAAACTGGGCGTGACCGACTTTGAACGTTATATCAATGTACACGCCAGCGCAGAACCGCAGACCAAAGCCATGCTGTGGGATGCGGTGGGTAAATAGGGTTTCGCCTGAAGGTTAATACGGAACCCGTTCTCCATTTATCCTGTCGGATGCGCTGCGCATCCGGCAGGATATGGTTCCGCAAATACCTTCAAGTAAATACCCACACACAGCGCAAAACGAAGATTCACAGATTTTTTCCAGGATAAACAGGTCGGATAAGCGTAGCACCATCCGACAAGGTTTCTCCAGGATCCCAACTTTTATTGCTGCACAATAATCCTTCTATTTCTCAGCCTGTTAGACCACCTCTGCCTTTAACTTGATAGTCTGATAGTGTAAAGTGCGCGCCTTCGTTGTACTTCCCTGTCCTGATGGCGGCTTTAGTAATCAGCTACCTCAAATGATCCCAAGTACTCATTTTCCGAAACATTTCATGTTTTCGGCGTTGTATTGTATTGAAACAAGAAAGGCCTGAATGAATTACGTATTAAACCTGTTCGACCGCTCCAAACACATTAATGTCCTCACCGAAGTCCTGTCCGGATTGACCGTCTCGCTGGCGCTGGTGCCTGAAGCCATTGCCTTTGCGCTGATCGCGGGCCTGTCTCCACTGACCGGACTTTACGCCGCCTTCAGCATTGGCCTGATTACGTCGGTGTTTGGCGGGCGACCGGGCATGATATCCGGTGCCACCGGGGCTATTGCGGTGGTCATTGTCAGCCTGGCGCAAAGTCACGGGGTGGAATACATCTTCGCCACCGTTATTCTGGCCGGCGTGATCCAGATGACAGCGGGCTTTCTCAAACTCGGCAAATTTATTCGGCTGGTACCGCACTCGGTGATGTTTGGTTTTGTGAACGGCCTGGCGATTGTTATTTTTCTCGCCCAGCTGGCCTCTTTCAAGGTTAGCGGGGCCAATGGCGAACTGGACTGGATGGTTGGTTCGCAACTGCACATCATGCTTGGCCTGGTTCTGTTGACCATGGTAATCATTTGGGGCCTGCCAAAACTTACCAAGGTTATTCCTGCTTCACTGGCGGCAATTCTGGTGGTGTCTGCCATCGTGCTTGGTCTGGATATCGATACCCGCAACGTCGGTGACATCAGCTCCATCAAGGGAGGCTTTCCGCCGTTTCATATTCCGGATATCCCCCTTACCCTGGAAACACTGAAAATTATTTTCCCCTATGCCTTCATCGTGGCAGGTGTCGGGCTGATCGAAAGTTTGCTGACCCTGAACCTGATCGATGAAATTACAGAAACCCGCGGCAAGAGTAACAAGGAAGCGGTGGCCCAGGGCATGGCAAACTTTGTCACCGGCTTTTTCTCCGGTATGGGCGGCTGCGCCATGATTGGCCAGAGCCTGATCAATATCTCTTCCGGTGCCAGAGAGCGCCTGTCTGGCATCGTCGCCTCGGTGATGTTGCTGGTATTCATTATGTTTGGTGCGGAATATATTGAAAAGATGCCGATTGCTGCACTGACCGGCCTGATGATCATGGTCGCCATCGGCACCTTTGAATGGGCGAGTATTAAGGCAATCAACAAAATGCCTAATGGTGACAATCTGGTGGGTTTTCTGGTGGCAGCCATCACCGTGTTATTACATAACCTGGCACTGGCGGTTTTGATCGGGGTGATTATTTCCGCCCTGGTGTTTGCCTGGGAGAATGCCAAACGCATTCGTGCCAGAAAATATGTCGATGAAGACGGCACCAAGCATTATGAAATTTATGGCCCGCTGTTTTTTGGGTCAACCCAGGCCTTTGCAGAAAAGTTTGATGTAGCCAGCGACCCGAACAAGGTCATTATCGATTTCAGGGAAAGCCGGGTAAATGATATGTCAGGCATTGAAGCGCTAAACAAGATTACCGAAAGGTATTTCAGGGCCGGCAAGGAATTGCACTTGCGCCATTTAAGCCCCGACTGTCTTCAGCTGCTAAAAAATGCAGAAAAGATTATCGATGTGAATATCATTGAAGACCCTACCTATAAAGTTGCTGTTGAAATATAGGGCTCATTAATTATCTGCAGTATCTGCCAGCAGCCTGACTCAGGCAGCTTTTCCTGAGACTTATTTTGATCAGGGTTTTGACTTGCTGGCAGACGGATCTCTGGGCTTGCGTTTTTTAGTCGCTTTCATTCCTTTTTTAGTGCCTGCATCAGTACCATGTCCCTGTGCTCCCAATGCCGGTCGTCCCTGTCCAGGTTGCGAACGCGTTTCTGATTCACGGGAAATTTTCAATGTCTGACCCAGCACCCACACCTTGCGCAAATTATTGAAAATTTCTTTTGGCATATCACGTGGCAAATCAACAGTACTGTAATCCTCATAAATATTGATCAGCCCTATATGCTTGCTTTCAAGACCGGCTTCATTGGCAATGGCACCGACAATATTGGCGGGCATGACTTTATGTTTATGGCCAATTTCCACGCGAAATCTTTCCATGTCCTTTTCCGGCAGGGCATTTTTGTTACGCGGCTCACTTTTTCTTGGCGCACGGGAATCGTCACGACTTCTTCGACTGCCCTGTCTTTTGCCTTCCTGGCCACTGTTGTCCCAGTTTTCTTTTCTGTCATGGGCAGGTACATGCTGCAGCAATAAGGGTTCACTTCCCTGCACCAGTTTTGCCAGTGCCGAGGCAATGGCCAGGGCTGGCACATTAAATTCCTGCTGATACTGTTCAATCAATTCTGAAAACAGGGTCAGATCTTCATTGGCCAGCGTTTCAGAAATGATCTGCTTGAATTGTTCGATGCGCCTGTCATTAATCACTTGCGTGGAAGGCATCTCCAGCATTTCAATTTTTGAACCGGTGGCTTTTTCAATGGCGTTTAGCAGGCGTTTTTCTCTTGGTGCCACAAACAAAATGGCATCACCGCTGCGACCAGCGCGTCCGGTTCGGCCAATACGATGAACATAGGCTTCGGTATCATAGGGAATGTCGAAATTGATCACATGACTGACACGCTCCACATCGAGACCACGGGCAGCGACGTCGGTTGCCACCAGAATATCCAGCGTGCCCTTCTTTAATTTATCAATGGTCAGCTCGCGCTGCTTCTGGGCAATATCGCCATTCAATGCCTGGGCGGCAAAGCCCCTGGCGGCGAGTTTATCGGCCAGCTCTACTGTGGCAATCTTGGTGCGCACAAAGATCAGCATGGCATCAAAGCTTTCAGCTTCCAGAATACGCGTAAGCGCCTCCAGCTTGTTATTCATGCCACTGGCGACCCAGAAACGCTGACGAATCAGGGCTGCGGTCGCCGTTCTTACGGTGATGGTCACTTCGCTGGGATCATTGAGATGCGCCTTTGCGATGCGGCGTACTTCCTTTGGCATGGTGGCGGAGAACAGGGCAATCTGCCGGGTTGATGGCGTTTGCTCCAGAATCCAGTCCACATCATCAATAAAGCCCATGCGTAACATCTCATCGGCCTCATCCAGCACCAGCGTCTTCAGTCCACCCAGTTTCAGAGTACCCTTGCGCATATGGTCCATGACGCGTCCCGGCGTGCCAACGACCACGTGTACGCCGCGTTTCAGGGCACGAATCTGGCCACTGTAATCCTGCCCGCCATAGACCGGCAACACATGAAAGCCTTTAATGTGACTGGCGTAGGTTTGAAATGCCTCGGCCACCTGAATCGCCAGTTCTCGGGTAGGTGCCAGCACCAGTACCTGGGGATCAGTCTGCTTCAGATCCAGGTTGGTTAATATGGGCAAGGCAAAGGCGGCAGTTTTACCGGTACCGGTTTGCGCCTGACCCAGCACATCCCTGCCTTCCAGCATGAGAGGAATGGTCATCGTCTGAATCGGGGACGGAGTTTCGTAACCCACATCTATGAGGGCTTTTAAAACCGGAGCACTAAGCTTCAGCTGGTCAAATGGGATTACTGCATCGGGGGTGATGTCGGCGGTCATGAAAGGCTCTTTATATACCTGGAATGTACTGGCTAAAACAGTACCGGGTGATTAGCGGAGGCGGATACTATCACAAATCCGGGATAATAGAGTGATTTGATTGCTGCCAGGCCCTTGCGATGATCTCACTCCAGCGCTTGGCCCCGGCCGCATGGCTTATTTGATCCTGCCTGATTTCCAGCATTACAGCGTCAATCCCGTGTTTTTCTCCATGAAATGGCAGGGTGTAATCGACATCCGTTTCAATGGAGTAAGGCTGATTATCACCTACCGGCACCTCCAGCTGGGACCGCAAAGCCGTCAGCCATTGCGCGGCGGACACACTGTTATCCTCGTAACAGACGCCTATATGCCAGGGTCGATCAGCGCCAAACAGAAAGGGGGTAAAGCTGTGAATACTTAACAGGCATGCCGTGCGCCCGGCACGATCCAGCAACAGTTTATTAATAGCGTCATGGTAGGGATCAAAGAACAACTGGCGTCGTTGCAGACATTGCGTTGCCGTAAGGCCAAGATTTCCCGGAATAGCGATGCCATCATTGCTGTGCAGAATTGATCCACTTGATTCAGGCTGGCGATTGCAATCAATTACCAGGCGCGAATAATTACTTAATATCAGCGGTGCATCTAGCGACGATGACAGGTAGCGGGCAACATCCGCCGCCCCCAGATCCAGGGCAATATGCGAATTCATCTGCTGCTGCGAAATACCCAGATTACCCAGCTGCAAGGGAATACGATTGGAGGCGTGATCACACAGAAGTACCACATCACTTTTTCCAGTGGCGTTAATCAGTTCAAAGGCTGCCGGCTCCGGGGACGCTAACTGTAATTCCATCAGTCTTCCGCTGAGTCCAGTACTTCGTCAGCAATCACCTTGAAGCGTTTAAGTTCGGTATAGCCGAAACTGTTACTTAGTGAGACATCGGCAGCATCACGACCGCGGGCAATAAGAACACGGCCAATCAGTCGCTTGTTATTTCGCGGGTCGAAGGTATGCCATTTTCCGCCAAGGTAGGCTTCAAACCAGGCCGCGAAATCCATTTCGCCATAAGGCGGTGGTTCACCGATATCACTGAGATAGCCCATACAGTAGCGCGCCGGGATATTCATACAGCGACAGAATGCCACTGCCAGATGGGTGTAGTCCCGGCATACCCCCAGGCGCGATTCATACACCTGGCTGGCGGTCATGGTATTGCGGGCATGCTGGTAATCAAACCGGATGTGTTGATGGACAAAATCACAAATGGCCTGGACACGATGCCATCCTGTTGGGCCGTTACCAAACAGGCGCCAGGCTTCATTGGCCATGATGTCCGTTTCACAGTAGCGACTGCCCAAGAGGTAAACCAGGGCATCCTCAGGTAGCGCCTGGATATCGAATTGCTGGGCATCCAGCGCAACCAGATCGCGCTCACCATCATCATATATAACGGCATCATTGGTGATCAGTGTATCCCCCGGTGGCAACACCAGGCGCGTTACCCAATTACCGTAGAGGTCACGATAGCCACTCATGGGCGTGGGCGGATCAGCCTGAATATGATCCGGACTTTGTAATAATTCCGCCATTGAGGAATGTACATTCAAGTTAAGAATCATTGGCGTTAGCTGAGTACAGGAATAAACCAGTTCAAAGCCAATTCGTATTTTCATAGTGCTCTATGTCTCGGTAACGTGCCGCTAGCAGGCAAACAAAGACACCTGTTAACAGTAACAATGCAAAGGAAAGTGCAGCATAACTGGCTGCAAAGTGATTCACCGCCATTTGCGGGTTTAAAGATGTCGACAGCGTCGACGTTAAAATTGTTCAGACATAGACAAAGTTACGCGGGATTGTTCAAAGTGTACAGCGGGAATTGTTTTAAGAGGTGCAAAATATCAAATTACCAGACGGGCTAAATGGCACAATAACAAAACTCATGTTTAGCTGATGATCTCCAGGACGGATATTGTTAGTAATCCGGCTATCACTTACACTCTCAGGCATACCCCCCAAGGAAGTCCCCATGAATTTTCTATTTGTCTCCTACGATGGCCTGATTGGCGATCTGGCCTGGAACGTTATCAAGGAAGGTCATGACGTTAAATACTCAATTAAAAACCCGGATGACCGCGAAGTGGGTGCCGGTTTCGTACCCATGGTGGATGACTGGAAAGCAGAAGTCGACTGGGCTGATGTCATCGTTTTTGACGATGTCCTGGGCATGGGCACTGAGGCAAAAAAATTGCGCGACCTGGGCAAACTTGTGGTTGGCGGCACCCCCTATACTGATATGCTGGAAGATGATCGCTCCTTTGGCCAGGAGGAACTCAAGAAACATGGCATTTCCATCATTCCCTACAAGCATTTCGATGGCTTTGAGGACGCCATAAAATACGTTAGCGAACATCCGGCACGCTATGTCATCAAGCCATCCGGAGAAGCCCAGAACCTCAAAGGCCTGCTGTTTATTGGCGAAGAGGAAGATGGCTCCGATGTGATCCAGGTACTGGAAGACTATCACCAGGCCTGGGCTGACAAAATCCCCACCTTTCAGTTACAGCGCCGCGTGGAAGGCGTGGAGGTGGCGGTTGGTGCATTTTTTAATGGCAAAAGTTTTGCCTATCCGATCAATATCAATTTCGAACATAAAAAGCTTTTTCCAGGCGACCTGGGGCCGTCAACCGGCGAAATGGGCACTGCCATGTTCTGGTCCGGACCTAATCGCATTTTTAACCAGACCCTGAAAAAACTGGAAGGCAGACTCGCCGAGGAAGGCTATGTGGGTTACATAGACCTTAACTGCATAGTCAGCGGTAATAATATTTATCCGCTGGAATTCACCGCACGTTTTGGCTACCCCACCATTTTTATCCAGCAGGAAGGTATCGTTACACCAATCGGCGATTTCCTCCATGGTCTTGCCAATGGCAGCCTGAAAACATTCAAGACCAGAAGCGGCTTCCAGATAGGTGTGCGCATAGTAGTACCACCGTTTCCGTTTACTGACCCGGAAACCTTTAACGTGAAATCCAAAGACACCATTATTCATTTCAGAAAAAGTCACGAAGGCATTCATTTCGAAGAC
>CBFICR010000033.1:0-32017 GCA_965661105.1 Pseudohongiellaceae bacterium
AGACTTGAGACTTGAGACTTGAGACTTGAGACTTGAGACTTGAGACTTGAGACTTGAGACTTGAGACTTGAGACTTGAGACTTGCAACTTTATCTATAAACTTAACTTGAGAATTTTCCCTGGAAATAACAATGAGCGAACAACGCCCCCCATTACCCCCCTTTACCGAAGCCACTGCCATACAAAAAGTTCAGGCGGCTGAAGATGGCTGGAATAATCGCAACCCTGAGAAAGTGTCGCTGGCCTATACCATTGATAGTGAGTGGCGTAATCGGGCCGAGTTTCTTAATGGCCGTGAACAGATTGTCGACTTTCTGACGCGCAAGTGGGATACGGAAAAAGACTATCGCTTGATCAAGGAACTGTGGGCGTTTACGGATAATCGTATTGCGGTGCGCTTTGCCTACGAGTGGCATGACGAAGCCGGGCAGTGGTATCGCTCCTACGGTAATGAGAATTGGGAATTTGATGAAAATGGTCTGATGAAAGTCAGGCGTGCGTCTATCAATGATCTGGCCATTGCAGAAACAGACAGATTGTTTCGCTGGGAACCAGGCCCAAGGCCCGCGGACCATCCCGGTTTATCCGCGCTTGGACTTTAAAAGCCGGTCTTCATCTATGATCCTTTCCGGTCATGCCTGAAACTATTAGTTGGCCCAGGATCGGTCTGTCACTCGATCAATAAAATCTTCCTCGTTACTCTCCCTGTGCGACCACTTGTACTTTACATGCTGCAGGAATTTCGTATGCCATGAAACAGCTACTTCCTTGCGCTCTTTCCAGTACAAAATAAATTCAGGAATATGTTCACGGGCAAAGGTTTCGTCAATATTGGCCATGGCCAGAACTTCATACACTTCATCACTGGGCTGATAATCATCGGGAATAATTTTCGGCGTTGCATCGTGTTCCAGTGCGGCTTCATATTTAGCCCACTGTCTGCGCACATGAGCAATGAATTTGGTATTCCAGGTACTGGTTTTTAATCCGGTTTCGCGCCAGTAAAGCACAAACTCCGGCACCGCATCTTCTATAAAGGGATGACTGATGCCGGCATGTTCAAGAATGCTGAAAGCATCGTCACTGGGCTGCCAGTCAGCTGACATATTGGCTTCCAGTTCTTTCAGGCCGCGATGACTGCGGCTGAGTTCCCATTCCCGCAGGATGTATTTATAAAAAGTGTTGTGCCAGGAATACTGCGCCTTACGTCTTTCCTGCTGACTGATGACAAACAATCGCACATGCTCATCAATAAATTCCCTGGGAATATTGCGTCTGCTGCAAAGCTGGTAAAGGTCTTCGCTGGGATGCCAGTTGTCCGGAATCTGTGAGGCCTTGCCGCTGCTTGGCGTCTGGTGGTAAGGATTGGCTGGTGGCGCTTTTGAGGCAGCTGTTTTTGTCAGCGCAGAATGAGCACTATTCTCTGACTGTGGCTGTGGCCGGGTTTTTGTGTCGGTGGCAGCTGAGGTTTCAGCAGCGGACGCTTTCCTGCTGAGACCGGTTTCATTAATCGTAATCTTGAAATAGCCTTTCTGACTGCCACCGCCGTCCACCTGAACCAGTCCTTTTTCCAGCAGGCTTTGCTGGATACGCATGATGTCGGCTATGTTCCAGAATGGCATGGCATCGGAAAGCATTTCCAGATTCACCTCCAGCCAGCGCAGGTTGTCGCGCAGGGAAACCGGCAAGCGCAGTTTCATTTCGCTCAGCACATGCAGCATGACGGTTTCTTCCAGGCCAATGGTGGCGGCCAGCGTCGGCGAGATCAGTAAGGGGCGTTCGGGAATCAGTGAAGAAGTCATTTACAGGGCCTCGATTGCTTCACTGAGTTTGCTTACCGCAATGACTTTCATTCCCGGGATGGGTTTTTTCGGGGCATTGGCCTTGGGCACAATGGCGCGGGTAAAGCCATGCTTGGCGGCTTCCTGCAGCCGTTCCTGGCCGCTGGGCACCGGACGGATTTCTCCGGCAAGACCCACTTCGCCAAACACCACCAGTTCCCGGGGCAGGGCGGCATCCTTGAAACTGGAAACGATAGCAAGGATCAGCGCCAGGTCGGCACTGGTTTCTGCCACCTTTACACCGCCCACCACATTCACGAAGACGTCCTGGTCGGCCATAAATAAACCCCCATGGCGATGCAGAACGGCCAGTAACATGGCAACACGGTTTTGATCCAGCCCCACTGCAATACGGCGCGGATTACCATACTGGCTGGCATCCACCAGCGCCTGGATTTCCACCAGCAGCGGGCGCGTGCCTTCCCATAACACCACTACAAGACTGCCCGGTGACACTTCTTCGGTCCGGGCCAGGAAAGTAGCAGAAGGATTTTTGACTTCCTTCAGGCCGGTTTCCGTCATTGCGAATACGCCCAGTTCGTTAACCGCGCCAAAGCGGTTTTTCTGGCCTCTGAGGGTGCGAAAGCGACTATCGTCGTTGCCTTCCAGCATCATGAAACAGTCAATCATATGTTCGAGCACTTTGGGTCCGGCCAGGTTGCCGTCTTTCGTGACATGACCCACCAGGAACAGGGCGGTACCCGTCTGTTTGGCATACTGGATCAGGTAAGCTGCGCATTCACGAACCTGGCTGACACTGCCCGGGGCCGAGGCGACATCAGCAGAATGCATGACCTGTATTGAATCGATAACGATAATTTTTGGCTGGCACTCTTCGGCGACGCGCGTGATTTCCTCGATATTGGTTTCGGTCAGCATTTTCAGTTTGTCAGTGGGCAGGCCCAGGCGCTTGGCACGCATGCCCACCTGCTGCAGACTTTCCTCACCGGTCACATAGAGGGCATCAACAGCCTGTGACATCTGGCACATGATTTGTAGCAGCAGGGTGCTTTTGCCGGCGCCGGGATTTCCGCCCATCAATACCGCAGAGCCGGGCACCAGGCCGCCGCCCAGTACGCGATCAAACTCACCCACGGTGGTGGTGAAGCGGGGCTGTTCTTCCAGATTGATTTTATCCAGTGTTTGCACGCTGGCCGATGGGCCGCCGGCATCACCGCTAATGCCTCGGCGCTTGAAGTTTTTTGGCGCTGAAGGGGTCGTGGCCGGACCCAGCAAAATACGCGTCAAGGTATTCCACTCCTGGCAGGCGAGACACTGCCCCTGCCACTTGGTGTATTCGGCGCCGCAATCATTGCACACGTAAGCTGTTTTTTGTTTGGCCATAGTTCTAGTTCAGTTATTCAGGCGTTCTGTGAACGCCGCGGCGGATGACGGGCTTTGCCCTTATACCGGCCTGCATGTGTATTTGAAAATAATGTTCATCAATAATTGTGCGGTCACATAAGCCCTGTAGCCCTGTAGGTCGGATAAGGCCGGCAAGGCCGTCATCCGACATTGCCGAAACTCATTTATACATATTCAAACGCCACCCGCCTTGCCACGCTGCAGGTTAAATTATAGGAAAGGATGCCGGTCTTTGCGGCCACTTCATCCAGAGACAAATCCGCGCCCCACAGGGTGGCCAGGTCTCCCACTTTTGCGTCAGGAATATCGCTCAGATCGACACCGATCATGTCCATGGAAACACGGCCCACTGTGCCGGTTTTTTTACCCCCTACCATGACCGGGGTGCCGTTGGGGGCATTACTGGGATAACCATCAGCATAGCCGATACTCACTATCCCTACTGTCATATCCTGCGGGCAGATAAACTGGGAGCAATACCCCACGTTATCGCCTTTTTTCAACGCCTTGATGGCAATGATGCGCGCCTGCAAAGTCATTACTGCCTGCAGGCCAAACTGCTCCCGGCGCAAATGCGTCTCACTGAAATTAAAGGGAGAGCTGCCATATAACATAATGCCGGGGCGCGCCCAGTCGCAGTTCACCGGCAACTCGGAAAGAATGCCGGAAGAGCTGGGAATACTGGTAATACACTTTTCCTGAAGCTGGCCTTCCTGTTGACGAAATTCCTGCAGTTGTTGGGTGTTAAGCGGCGACTCTGGCAGGCTGGAGTTGGCCAGATGCGTCATCATCACTACCGAGTCGATATAGGGTTTGTTTTGCAAAGCCTGGTAAGTCGCAGCATAGTCCTGTGGATTCAAGCCCAGTCGGCCCATGCCCGAATCCATCTTCAGCCACAGCGTCAGTGGTGCTTTCAAAGTCAGCCTGCTCAGAGTGTCATCAATGGCGGTCAGTTGACTGGCTGAATGCACTACCAATTGAAAGTTGTGCTCCACCACCAACCTGAGATCATCCTCATGGATCAATCCCTGTAACACCAGAATGGGTTTGTCACTGCGGGTGTTTTTTAAGGTCAGGGCTTCGCGCACATCGGTGACGCCAAACAGATCGGCATCATCAAGGGCATTGGCAGCCTGTTCCAGGCCGTGACCATAGGCGTTCGCCTTGATAACGGCCGCAACTTTGGCAGCGCTTTTTTGACGGCTATGACTGCGGGCTATGGAGAAATTGTGTTGCAGTGCTTTGAGGTCAATACTGGCCTGAACCCGGTTCAACACGCTTAATCATCCTCATCAAACGGTGAGTCTTCAAAAGCATCATAGGGGATATTGGTGGGTGGCTTGGGTGAACTTGAGGGCGCCATGGCGGCCTGGCCATAAGACCCTGAAGGCGCGGATCCGGAATAATTGCCGCCGCCAGCCCCATGACCGAAGTCGTCATTCATGGGCATGTAATTTTCAAAACGTGTGTACTTGCCGATGAAGCTCAGCAGTTTGGTGCCAATAGGCCCGTTACGCTGTTTACCGATAATGATTTCAGCGACCCCTTTGTGTTCGGAGTCTTCGTTATACACTTCATCCCGATACACAAACATTATCACGTCAGCGTCCTGCTCAATCGCCCCTGACTCACGCAGATCCGACATCACCGGGCGCTTGTTGGGACGTTGCTCCAGGGAGCGGTTAAGCTGAGACAGGGCAATCACCGGACAGTCAAATTCACGCGCCATGGTTTTCAGGGAGCGGGATATCTCCGAGATTTCGCCGGTACGGCTTTCCGAGGTGCCTTTTATCTGCATCAATTGCAGGTAATCCACCATGATCATGCCCAGGTGTCCGTGTTCGCGCCAGATGCGGCGGGCACGCGAACGCATTTCCATGGGGCTGAGCCCGGCGGTGTCATCAATAAACAGGGGTTTGTTTTTAATTTTATGTACAGCGCTGGTGAGCTTGTCCCAGTCACCTTCTTCCAGTTGGCCGTTACGCATATGGGTCTGATCGATCCTGCCAATGGAAGACAGCATACGCATAATCAGGCTTTCTGCTGGCATTTCCAGGCTGAACACCACGATCGGGCTATCGGTATTGAGGATGGCACTTTCCACCATGTTCATGGCAAAGCTGGTTTTACCCATGGAAGGACGACCCGCAACGATCACCAGGTCGGACTTTTGCATACCAGAAGTCATTTCATCCAGCGCCTTGAACCCTGTGGTCAGGCCGGTAATGCTGCCTTTGGCTTCAAATAATTTGTCTATGCGTGCCAGCGCAGAATCCACGATCGGGCTGACAATCTGGGGTCCGCCATTGCGTGGCCGTTCGTCGGCAATCCTGAATACATGCTTTTCAGCAAGGTCGAGCAATTCGGCACTGTCGCGGCCATCGGGATTGAAGGAGTTTTCCGAAATGGCATTGGCGGCACTGATCAATTTACGCAGAATGGCGCGTTCGCGAATGATGTTCGCATAAGCCAGGATATTGGCTGTGCTGGGCGAGTTTTCTACCAATTCGCCGAGGTAATCGACACCGCCCACCTTCTCGAGGTTGTTGGCGTTATTCAGCGTTTCTGACAGGGTCACCAGGTCAACCGGGTTCCCCTCTGCGGTCTGCTGCTGCATGGCCTGGAAGATCAGGTAGTGTTCCTTGCGGTAGAAGTCCTCGGCAATAATTATCTCGGATAAATCATGCCAGGCAGAATTATCCAGCATCAGTGCGCCAAGCACGGACTGTTCGGCATCGATGGAATGCGGTGGCAGCTTCAGACTGGTTGCACGAGAGACGCCAGCGTCGGCTCTTTTGTTATCGATGAAAGGTGATTCTGCCATGCCGGTGTCTGGGGAAAATCCTGATTATTGAAAGCTGTTGTTAATAAAATAAGGCGCTATAAAAGGTGCTAAAAAAAATACCAAAAATATTTAGAAAACAGGGTCCGGCAACTGACCAGCCGGGCCGACAATATTAACCCATCAGACAGGCCTGAACATCATTTTTCAGCCTCCCTGGTTTGATATTTTCCCTGAAAAAACCGCGAAAATCTTATCTACAACTTACCCACAATCCATACACATACTATACATAAACTGTCCCGGTATCGGGGTTTATGCCTCCCGCCACAGGCCGGAAAAAAAGCGCGAACCCTGACTCTAAGTTCTTCAAGAGTGGCTGGCTGATGCAGCTTTTAACAATGGGGGCGAGCTTTACAGGATGCGCTTTCAAACCAATAGCTACGCTTTTTAACGTTAATATTCCAGAAAACGGTGACTGGACAGGCACAATACTTTTGGATTCTTGCTACCAAAAACAATCATCAGCATCTCTATGTGGGTCCGGGCGATGTATGTAATCCTCTGTTTTATATGCATTTAAGTGACGTTAAAAGGGATGTTAACTTTTACTACAGGCGATCTTTTTAACGTTAACAAATTACTTGAATTAATCGCTGAATGCGTGAAAATGCCAGCCACGAAGACACACTACAGTGTATTCATTAACCAGTAGCAACTATGAGCAAGATTGATAACGAAGAATTACAGGCACTCACTGACCGCATCATCAACAGCGGTGTGTTGGGTCGTTCCAAAAAATACGGAGCAATTCTGCGTTATCTGGTGGACTGTTCCATTGCCGGTCAGTCGCCCAAGGAAGCCGCGATTGCTGTAGATGTACTGGGTAAGGAAGCTGACTTTGATGTGTCCAGGGATTCTATTGTCAGAGTCCATATATACCATCTGCGGAATAAGCTGGACCTGTATTACTCGGATCCTGGGATAAAAGAGAAATACCGGCTCGACATTCCAAAAGGCCAGTACGTTATCACGGCCAGCCTGAATGAGAAGAAAACCGAGCCTGACCCGGGCGTGACCGGAAAAGTGATCAATCGACAGTCTTTTACTCCCTGGCTGGCCATACTGGTCATTTTTCTGCTGATATTGAACCTGTTACCTGATGACAATGAGCTACCCGCATCGCAGGTAACTCCTGCGCCAGGGCTGGCCATGCAACCCTGGCTGGCTTTCCTGGATGATGATCTGCCGATCCTGCTGGTTATCGGGAATTACTATATTTTTGGTGAAACCGATGACGGCGGTAATGTCATGCGCATGGTACGTGAATTTGATATTAATTCCCGGGATGATCTGGCGCGATTGCAGTCGCAGTCTCCAGACCAGGCGCGCAACTACTACAATCTTGATCTGAGTTATATCCCGGTCAGTATAGCCAATGCCATGGCCCGGATTATGCCGATGTTGCATGACAAGGCCGGTAATATCAGAGTGAAAATGGTCTCCGAGCTGGAAACCGCTGATTTGGCCAGCAGCCATATCATCTACCTGGGCTACCTGAGCGGGATAGATTCCCTGTTTGACCTGGTGTTTGCCGATTCCGGGCTTTCCATTGGTGCTACTTATGATCAGCTGGTTAACCTGGAAACCAATGAAAACTATATTGGCAGTTCCGGATTATCCGGAGATGACAGTTTTCAGGACTATGGCATGGTCTCGACCTTTCCGGCCCCCAATGGCAATCATTTTCTGATGGTGGCAGGGATGCGCGATGAAGGGCTTATTAATGCCTCCCAGCAAATGACCGATCCGGTGGTACTGCGCTCACTGGCACAGACTCTGGGGGATGAAAAATCCAGCAGTTTTGAAGTCCTGTTTGAGGTGTTTGGTTTTGACAAAACCAACTTTGGGGGAGAGCTGATTTACTCCCATGCCCTTGATACCCAGGTTATTTGGGAAACCCGATTGATCAATCAGTAAGGCAGTCACAAGTCGCAAGTCACAAGTCGCAAGTCACAAGTCACAAGTCGCAAGTCTCAAGTCACAAGTCGCAAGTCTCAAGAATGTAGCATGTAGGTCGGATAAGGCCGCAGGCCGCCATCCGACGCAAGGGAATTGAAATCTCAGGTAAATCCCGTCGGATGACGCTGCGCTTATCCGACCTACAGGGTTGGGAATGTCTGCGCGGTTAAATTGCAGGCAAAAAAAACCCGGATCTTTTGAATCCGGGCTTTTGCGTTAATCCGGTTGTGCCGGACTACTAACATTTTTCTATATCTTCAAAACTGTAACTGCTGAAGCGCTGTTTTTTATTGTGCTTCAGGTGAGTCAGGTAGGTCTTCGGCAGCAACCACTGAGCTGTCTTCCTCGGCTTCGATGTTGCCATCCGGAGCAGAACCTGTGGCAACGATAGCCAGTTTGATTTCAGTGCTTACTTCCGGGCTCAGCATAATGGTGACATCGTATTCACCGACATGCTGCAAGGCACCTTCAGGTAATTCGACTTCACTCTTGTCGATTTCAAAACCGCCAGCAGTGGCAGCATCAGCGATTTCGCGTGTGCCTACAGAACCGTAAAGTTTACCTTCATCACTGGCATTCACTTCGATAGTGACCAGAATGCCGGCAAGCTGTGCAGCGCGCTTTTCTTCGCCTTTCATTTTCTCGGCGGCAGCTTTCATCAGCTCTTCTCTGCGCACTTCAAAATCCGCAATGTTTGCCTTGGTGGCACGAATTGCTTTTGAGAAAGGAAACAAAAAATTGCGGGCATAGCCAGCCTTGACAGTGACATGGTCGCCCACGTCACCGATTTTACCCATCTTCTCTAATAAAATGACTTCCATCTTATACCTCGTTATACCTGTTCAATGCTGTTCAAAAAAAATACTGTTCAAAAAATTCGTGTTAATACCCGTTTGTTCTGTTTCATGCTCCGGGTTTGCCGGAGTTGTCCAGACGTTTTCGCAAGTCCAGTACACTGTCTGCCAGTCCCAGCATGATAACTGCCGGTGCCATCATCAGCAGCGTCAGATAAACCATTACCAGCCAGGCAACACCAGCACCTTTTTTGGCCACGGTGTAATGGGCTATTGATAGTCCCGCAATCATTGGCCCAACGCTAAACAGCGGAAGCCAGAGTTCAAATGGCGGTATATCCAGCAATGCTGCCAGAATCAATGCCATCAGGGCTATCATTACCCTGGGATCAAAGCGCAGGTTATGAAACTCCTGCCTGAACCCGCCCGGGTTGTACAAGGCTGCCTGGCCCCATCTGGCTATCATTAAACATACGATAACCATAATGGCGTGATAGGCGCCGTAAAAACTCATTAGCAGATCAACTATCTGCTGCGCTGTGTACTGGGTCTGACCGCTCTGGTTCAACTGCTCCTGCAATCCATCACTGACCAGACTTTCTACCTGTGCCAGGTAAGCCGGTTGAAATAACAGGCTTAACTGGGTCACCAGGCCAACAGCCATGGCTGCCAACACGGCGAACTGCCAGGACCCGGTCTTTCTGAGTACTGCTGCCAGGGCAAATGTCCCCAACATCAGGAACGTCGGAGAGCTGTCTCCCATGGCCCACAAGGTGCCTGCCGGTAACATGGACCAAAGCAGGACAATTAATCCTTCATTGTGGCCCCTGCGTAAAGTCACCAGGGCTACAATCGCTGCACTGAAAAAGTACAGCAGTGGAAAGAAACCGCATAGCAGAACAATGATGATGGCCTGACGACGGCCAAGCATTACATATTCTACTAACCCGCGCATGAATTCTCCCCGGGTTCAGTTCCCTTCTATCTTAAGCTTCGTGTGAATCTGTATACGGAATCAGGGCCAGGTAACGTGCGCGCTTGATGGCGGTCGCAAGCTGACGCTGGTATCTCGCCTTGGTGCCAGTAATTCGGCTGGGGACAATCTTGCCGGTTTCTGAAATATTGGCTTTCAGGGTATCCAGATCCTTGTAGTCAATGTGGTCAATGCCTTCTGCGGTGAATCTGCAGTATTTACGGCGTCTGAAAAATCGTGCCATGAGTGTTCTCCGGGTTATTCTTGCTTAGGATGCTTTATCTTCAGCTTCTTCGTCAGAAGCATCGGTGTCTGCCTTGTCTTCAGTAGCGTCTGCGCTGTCGTCAGCAGAAGCTTCTACAGAGTCGTCATCATCCTCATCGTTATCATCATCGTCGTCATCTGAGTCTTGCTGGCGAGCATTGTAACGTGACTCTTCTTCCTGCATGCGAGCAGTAGCACGGGCCTTACGTTCGCGGCTCTCGTTTTCCTGCTTCATGATTTCACTCATTTCTGAGACAGCCTCTTTGCGCTTGATAACCATATTACGCAGTACTGCGTCGTTATAGCGGAAAAGAGTGGTGATTTCGTCAAGAGCTTCCTGAACGCACTCAATATTCATCAGAACATAGTGGGCTTTGTGGATTTTGGTGATCGGGTAAGCCAGCTGACGGCGACCCCAGTCTTCCAGACGATGGACAGTGCCACCGGCATCAGTGACAATTTTTGAATAGCGTTCGGTCATCCCGCCGACCTGGTCGGATTGGTCGGGATGCACCATAAATACGATTTCGTAGTGGCGCATTAATTGCTCCCCATGGGTTAGGCAGTCTTCCGTAGCGTGCATTGAGGCACTTCAATCCCTGGGTTTCAGGGCACTCCGGTAAGACAAGGAGTTAAGTTCTTATCCGGAAGACAAATGTTCCGGTACATAAAAGAGCGCGCATTCTATTGGTTTTGCAGGGCTTATGCAACAAGATCTATGATGACTGGCGCTGCCGGACGGCCTCAAACAGACAAATACCGGTAGAGACCGACACATTCAGGCTGCTGACTTCGCCGGCCATGGGTATGGCAACCAGCACATCGCAGTGCTCACGGGTCAGGCGTCGCAGGCCGCTACCCTCGGAACCCAGCACCAGGGCAATGGGTCCTTTTAAATCCGCCTCATAGATTGATTGCTCGGCCTCACCGGCGGCACCAAACACCCAGATACCGCGCTTTTGCAGTGCCTGCAGGGTGCGCGCCAGGTTGGTGACGCTGAAAAACGGCACAATTTCGGCGGCGCCGCAGGCCACCTTGCGAACCGCAGGGGTAAGTTGGGCTGATTTGTCTTTGGGAACAATTACCGCATTCACCCCGGCGGCTTCGGCTGAGCGCAGGCAGGCGCCAAGGTTATGAGGGTCGGTAACGCCGTCAAGAATGAGCAGAAAAGGCGGTTGCTCCAGCTTATCCAGCAGTCCATCCAGTTCCTGTTCGTGGCGTTCCAGATTGAGTGGACGGCACAGGGCCAACACGCCCTGGTGGACCTGATCACATTTTTCATCCAGGGCGGCACGTGAGCAGACTTCCATGGCGACCCCCGAACGTTCGGCACGCTCGAGGATTTCCTGCAGGCGTCTGTCATTCCTGTCCTTGCGATCGGCCTGGATATAAAGCTGTGCAACGGATTCGGGATTGTGGGATAACAGGCTGGTCACCGCATGAATGCCATAGACCATTTCCATTTTGCTCATCAGGGTAAACCGTCTCTATTTCTTTTTGCGTTGTCTGCGGGGCTTTTTGCCGGCACTGTTTTTGTTACTACTACTATTACTCCCACTTCCCCCGGAGGCACTATTTTTATTCGAAGCATGGGAGCGACCTTTACCGCGCTTCTTGCCAGCGGCAGACTTTTTACCACTTGCGCGTTCACGCTGTGGAACGGCAGCTGAACTGCGATTGCGCTGCAGAACCTGAAGCAGTTGCAGGTCAATCTTGTGCTCTTCCATATTGACCCGGGATACCTGAACCTGCACCCGGTCACCCATATGGAAACTCTCGCCAGTGCGCTCGCCGGTAAGAGTGTGGGCCACTGAGTCAAAATGGTAATAGTCATTGCGCAGGGCGGTCACATGCACCAGGCCTTCGATATGGATATTGTCCAGTTCCACAAAAAGTCCGAAGTTGATCACCGACACAATGGTGCCTTCAAAGGTGTCGCCAATATGCTGTTGGATGTATTCACACTTGAGCCAGTCGATCACATCATAACTGGCAGAATCAGCCCGGCGCTCACACATGGATAACTGGCTACCCAGTGCTTCCAGATCCTTGCTGGTATAGGGATAGATGGTGTTTTTATCGATGGATTTTGCCCCGTCAGCCTTATGCAGATGGGCAGTGATGCCGGCGTCAGAGGAATTGCGAATCAAATGGCGAATACCGCGATGCACCAGCAGGTCAGGATAGCGGCGAATCGGTGAGGTGAAATGGGTATAGGCATCAAAGCCAAGCCCGAAATGACCGACGTTTTCCGGCGCATAGTTGGCCTGCATCAGGGATCGAATCACCATGGTTTGTAGCAGCAGCCGGTCGGGTCTCTCTTCCAGACGTTTCAAAATGGTCTGGTAATCCGTGGTGGTGGGATTTTCCTTGCGCGCCAGGCCAATGCCGATGCCGCGTAAAAAGTCATACAGGTTTTCCACCCGGTCCGGATTGGGACCGGCATGCACCCGGTACAGCGCCGGCAGTTTGGCTGCCAGCAACAGTTTGGCGGCGCAGACATTGGCGCACAGCATGCATTCCTCGATCAGGCGGTGAGCATCATTACGTTCCACCTCAAGAATCTCTGCCAGCTTGCGATCTTCGGTAAACACAATGCGCGTTTCAACGGTTTCAAAATCCAGTGCGCCGCGCTGTTCCCGGGAACCGTGCAGGGTTTTATAAAGCGCATAGAGTGTGCCCAGATCATCAATGATGCCGGCATATTTTTCTTTCAGATGGGACTGTACGTGGGCTTGCGAATCGGTGCTGGCCGGCTGCACCATGGCAGCGACTTCGGTATAGGTCAGGCGGGCATGGGAATGAATCACCCCTTCGGAGAAAGAGTACCCGGTAATATCGCCCTGGGTATTGATGGTCATTTTGCACACCATCACCAGGCGATCGACGTCGGGACGCAGCGAACACAAACCATTGGAGAGTTTTTCCGGCAGCATCGGCACCACGTGCCCGGGGAAATAAACCGAGTTGCCGCGCACGCGGGCTTCCTGGTCCAGCAGTGAGTCTACCTGCACATAATGACTGACGTCGGCAATGGCGACATACAGGGTCCAGCCACCATTCTTGTCGGCTTCACAGTAAACCGCATCATCGAAGTCCTTGGCGTCCTCGCCATCGATGGTGACGAAGGGCAATTGCCGGTAATCGGCGCGGTAGTGGCTATCCTTTTCGTTGGGTTCATCGGGCAGTGTGGCCAGCTCCCCATCAATACCGTGCGGCCATTCATGGGGAATTTCGTGCATGCGCAGGGCAACATCAATTTCCATGCCCGGGGTAGTGACATCGCCAAGCACTTCAACGATTTCGCCGGTGGCCTTGCGGTGACCTTCGGGAAAGCGGGTGATGTCCACCATCACGAAGTCGCCATCTTTGGCGTCCTTGCGATGCTTTTTGGAAATCAGGATTTCCTGGGAAATGCGTTTGTTGTGCGGTACCACGACACCGGCGCCAGCTTCCTTGTAGAAACGTCCGACGATACGCGAACTTTTTCGCGTCAGAATCTCGGCAACCTTGCCTTCCTTGCGGCCGCGGCGGTCAATACCGTCCACCCGTGCCAGGATGATGTCGCCATCAAAGACTTTCTGCATCTGGCGCGGGCCAAGGTAGAGATCGTCTGAACCGTCATCAGGAATAAGAAAGCCAAAGCCGTCCTTGTGGCCCATAACACGGCCCTTGACCAGGTCCATCTTGTTGACCAGGCCATAGCTGCCGGAACGACTGCAAATCAGCTGCCCGGCCCGGCACATGGCATTCAGGCGTTTGTTCAGGGCATCGCAGTCTTCGGGGCTTTCCAGCTTGAGTTCCTTACACAGGATACTGAACTCGCCGGGTTCACCGCGCGTTTCCAGATGCTCGAGAATATACTCGCGGCTGGGAATGGGATTGTCATACTTCGCTGCTTCGCGCGAGGCATGGGGGTCGTCGATTTTGGTGTTTTTTGGCATTGATTTCCCGGGAGTTAACAACACAGCGTTGTTTAATATGAGAGTATACACGCAAGCGCCTGTAACAAGCGCCTATATAAGGGGTGCATTAAAGAGGTGCATTGACGCAGTGACAGAGCAGGTTTACTCTTTTGCTGTGTATCTTGTGATGACTAAAATTATTAGTGCTTGTTTCACTACTTATTTGACTATATTGGGGTAGCTTCATGAAATTCAAATTTCCACTGTTTTCCGTGCTGGCAATATTGGCATTTTCAACCAGTGTCAACGCGCAGGTATTGACCGGCAGCACCGTTCCGACCAGTGAAGGTGATCTGGTCATCCATCCGGTTTCCCATGCCTCCTTTGTTATGAGCTGGAATGGCAAAACCATTTACGTGGATCCGGTCGGGGGAGTAGGGGCCTATGACGGGCTGCCACGGCCAGACATGATCCTGATTACTGATATTCATGGCGATCACCTGGATGGCAATACCCTGCAGGGCGTAGTCAGCAATGCAGAAATTCTCGCCCCCGGTGCTGTCGTGTCCGAGCTGCCCGGCGGCCTGGTAGAACGCGCGGTGTCTTTATCCAATGGTGCCATTGCCGAGCGTTTTGGTATCACTGTCAAGGCAGTTCCCATGTATAACCTCACCGAAGATCGCCTGCAGTACCATGACAAGGGCAGGGGCAATGGCTATGTGGTGACCATGGGGGGCGTCAATGTCTATATTAGTGGTGATACTGAAGATATACCGGAAATGCGCGCCCTCAAGGATATCGATGTCGCCTTTATCTGCTTCAACCTGCCTTACACCATGACTGAAGGTCAGGCGGCGGCTGCCGTTAATGCATTCCGTCCCGCGATTGTTTATCCCTACCACTACCGTGGCAGCGATGTTGCCCTGTTCACCGAGTTGGTGGATGACGGTATCGAAGTACGGGTCGGAGACTGGTATTAAAGGGTTTTATTGACCAAAAGTCAGATTGACAGGGGCGTGCTGGATGGGTAAAGTGCGCTCCTCGTGCCGCAAGGCACAGTCCTCATCTAAGGCCCAGGTGGTGGAATTGGTAGACACGCTAGCTTCAGGTGCTAGTGCTCGCAAGGGCGTGGAGGTTCAAGTCCTCTCCTGGGCACCAAACCCTCGAATTACAGATCAGTGAATTTTTCGTATTTCTGGTATTCGGATATTAAACCTGTCTTCGGTAGGGAGAACGCAGTTCTCCTGAATCACAGGGCTCAAAACAAAAACAGGAATCTGACATCCTGAACATTCACATTATCCTGATCGAAGCTATAGCAACCCGTTGCCATGGAAACTCAGTTACCTGAATCACAAATATTTAAATATGTCGCTAAAGCCTCCGCGCAAATATCCCTGCCGCAACCCTGAATGCCACAGAGGACTACCCAACTCGCTGATAAAGCGCTCGCGTTCCGCTTGCCATGAAGCTGCGCTTCATAATGCGGCAAGCTCCACCCTCTCCTGGACTGAGAAACTTTCCAGATTGTTTGCAGGCAATTGGAGTTTTAAAGGTTCAGGGCAGTCCCGGGTTAAATCAATTGAAAACGTGGTCTGGCCCTATTTTCGATGATGATCTTGTTCAAGTGAGACTGTATAAACAGAGAGCCTGTATCCTGTCCTGAACTGCTCAGAACTCCAGGGTTTGATAACGAGCAGAAGTAGATTTAAAAAAATATATACTGCCTTGATGAAAAAATAGCGAAGTAAAAATCTTCAAACTCTATTAATGAAAAGTCTAAACACGGATTAATGCAATTTCCCGGGATTATATTTGGTGCTGCCTTTTGGATGGGCTTCTTATTATCAAGCCTTGTATTTTTATGTGTATGGGCTTTATTGGTAATGAAATCAAGATCAGCTGCTCGAAAAGAGAAAAATCCATCCCAGGGAGTTAGCCAGGATTCTATTGTGAGTCCGGCAATAGCAAATGAAATTTCACAGTTAAGGAAATTGATGCATGCCCACGAAAATGCATTAGATGAATATCGTGCATTACTCGAATTAAAGCAGGTAATGGATGAGGTTGATTCACCCCCTAAAGAAGACATTGATCACCTTAAAAATGATTTGGATTATGTAGGCCGGTACCTCGAAAAGCTTGATCAGAAAATCGTCCTTGAAAAAGCTGCGGTGTTTGACCTTGAAGATAAAGTGCATCCCAGATCTGCACAGAAGAAAAAAGGGTGACTCGAATAAGAAAACCAGGAAGCCTCGTAAGCCTAAATTGAAGTGTGCTGTTAAAAACAGCCCCAAAAACACCAGGATGTAGTTAGCGTTTAGACTATGAGAGTCGGGGGCAGATAATATTTTTAAAAAAGTTAAACCGCGGTTTTTTCCAGCTGGTCATTGCTGTTAATAAATTCCAGCTGCTGTTCAATCATCCAGTCCATCACGTCCAGTAGTTGCGAGAAATCAGTTGAGGGTCTCTCGACACTGTTGAGGACAGTGACTATCGCTTCCAGAGTAGAAAAATAATCGGCCCGGGCTGCCTTGCGTATTCGGTAGCGCGGTTCATTAATCGCTTGGAAGCTGTAACGTGGCAGGGACTGCAAAAAGGGCGAGCCCAGCAGTATCGCCTTGCTCTTGCGCCAGGTGCCATCAATGAACACCAGGGGGCGTGGCGGCTGATCTGATAATTCGCTGATATCTTTGCTGTCAGCACCGGGATAGATAAGCACAGCGTTTTCCCAGCGCGCTGATTGCGCCGGGTCTACTGTAAAAGGTGTGTTGTCTTTGGCTTCAGAAACGTTGATGTTGGTTATTGATAATTCGGCAATTCTTGAGGTGCCAATGGCATGACGCTTCTCTTGAGCGTGCTGGATAATCCCAACCGGCCAATGATTCTCGTGGGACCTGATCAGGTGGCAATAGCATACCGATAAGGGTTTTCTGCATTTATCGCAGTGCCTTCTCTTCGGGGATATTGTTTGGGTCAGTTCTGCCACGTTGCTAATTAGCTGGCGTCGGGCACCGGGCCTGCTGCCAGCGGGCCGGACGCTTTTTCCATTTTCTGCAGTGCATAGCGCATGGCGACTCTGGCTTTATCCGATCTCACATCCACCAGCCAGTCATCACCGGTTTCCCGGATACGATCCTGTTGCGCCTGTACGATCCACTTGTCTTCTTCCAGCGCGACTTCCACTTCCTTACGCAGGTTTTCTGTCGCCTCCGGATCATCGAGCAAATGATTATGCGCAGCGGACCAGAAATAATAACAACTGGTCTGTGTGACTGGCGTGGCAAAATGATAAAGGCGCATGGAAAAACCGCCCACGCGTTTGCTGAAATCCTCGCGCGCGCCCTGACCTTTGGCAACCGCGCCGGTCCATTGCAGGACGGCCGAAGGTGCGATGTATTCCATTTCCTGCCAGCGCTCGATCTGATTTGGCAGATCGACACATTTCAAATAGGTGGGTGGTGGTTCGCAGTCCGGCATCCAGCGTTTAACATCAACGCCTTTATCGGTGGTAATTACATCCATCTGGGCTTCCACCAGAGTGGCCGCCTTGCCTCCGACATTTTTGGCATGCACATAGCCAAGGTGAGTCAGGTCCATCAGGTTATCCATCATCATCTGGTAGGTGGTATCGATTTCATACATGCCATGGCTATGGGGCCAGTTTTTGGAATCATTATGAAAAGGGTAGTCGAGAATCAGCGCAGGATCGGCTTTCTCTGACGCCCCCATCCAGACCCAGATCATCTGATCTTTTTCTACCGTCGGATAGCTGCGCACACGGGCCTTGCCCGGAATTTGTGCCTGTCCCGGGATATGTACGCAGACACCATCGGGTCCAAAGACCAGCCCGTGATAACCACACTGCAAGCCCTCATCAATGATGCTGCCCACACTCAGCGGTGCGCCACGATGACAACAGCTGTCATATAACGTCGCGGCCTGACCTTCTTTTGAGCGATAAACCACCACGGGTTGATTGCAGATGCGCCGCGAGATGGGCCCATCTGTTAATTCGTCGGCCCATGCAGCCATATACCAGGCATCAGCGATAAACATGATTGAAGATTCCTTAAACTATTGGCCGATGAAAATAACTACAGCGAGCAATAATTGCAAATTCAAATGCCATTTACAGCAAGCATGTCATGATATTGCTCGCCCATCCTGGGCGCTCACAACATACACAGCCCGCTGGCAGCAAACCGGCTTTGAAAAGTTTATTGGCAGTGTGCGTTAAAGATATGGCATATCCCCTGCTATACTACGGCCTTTCAAAATTCAGCACCGAATATCTGCCCTGACAATTATGCAGAACGCCACCGTCACCGACACCATCAAACGCTTTTCCGCAGACCTGATTATGGTTCTGCTGCTGCTGACTGTCGCGGGTGGCTGGTATTTCAATATCTTTCATGGCGATATCTGGTTTCTGCGCGCCGCGCTTTTTTTTGGATTATCGCTGCTCCTGATATGGCGCCTTTGTGTGCATATCCAGAAATCCTGGGTGCGTGGCATTGTTGCGGTGATACTGGTAGAGACGCTGGCCATCTATGCGGCCGCACGCCTGGTGTCTTTTTACTACCAGGGCGAAAGTTTCAACGAGGAATTCTTTTTCCACTTTAGTCCGGAAACCATAGGTTTTGCCTTCGGCGCTTTTCCGGGTTTTGTGACTCTGTTCTTTATTTATGTGTTGGTCGTGGGTGTATGTGCCTGGCTCAGCGTCTATGCCATGCAGGGACGCGCCTTTGATAACCGGACCGTGTTGATTTTGCCTGGCCTTTTGCTGGTACTGGTGTTGGACCCGGATTTGTTCCGCCTCGCCAACCTCAGTATGCAGGATGCCAACCTCAATCGTGGCCTGCAGCTGTCCACCATTGATTTTGAAGCCACCGACCTGAATCGTGATGCTATCTACAAGATGAGCGAGGATATCGTCGCCGGCAAGAACGTGGTGATGATTTATCTGGAAGGCATGGAACGTTTGTACTCCGATGAAGCGGTCTATCCGGATCTGACGCCGTTCATTAATTCCCTGAAAGGCAATGCCCTGCAGTTTGAAAACATGCACCAGACCAGCGGCACCACTTTTACTGTGGCTGGAATTTTGTCCTCACAATGCGGGACTCCCTTGCTGTTTCCCAGCGGCCCCGGGGGTAACGATGTGCTCAAGAATGGTTTCCTTCAGGAAGCCTTTTGCTTTGGCGATATTCTCAATGCCGCAGGCTACCGCAATGTTTTCATGGGCGGAGCCTCCACCCGCTTTGCCGGTAAGGGTACTTTTCTGTCTGCCCATGGCTATGGGGAAGTACTGGGTCTGGAAGAACTGAAGCCACTCATGGATGAGCCGGACTACCTGAACAACTGGGGGCTTTATGATGACAATCTGCTGGAGCTGGCCAAGGACAAGTTTGATGAGTTGGCGGCGAATCCGGATCAGCCCTTTAATTTAACCGTCCTGACCGTAGACACCCATCCGCCTGACGGCACCGTGTCAAAAAGCTGCACGCCATACCCGGCCATCGATAATAATATTTTTCATGCTGTGCATTGCACCGATCAGTTAGTCGAGAAATTTATCACCCATATTCAGCAAAGCCCGGCCTGGGACAATACCGTGGTGCTGATGATGAGCGACCACCTGCACATGCGTAATACCGGCATGGATTATTATCCGGAAAACTATGACCGCAGACTGTTTGTCAACATACTCAATAGCGGTATTACTGATGTTGTGGAGACGCCTGGCACCCATATGGATGTGGCGCCAACCTTACTGAAGCTGATGGGCGTGCAGCACCGACAGGCTTTCCTGGCAGGTGCCGATCTGCTGGCCCCGGAAACCGTGAATCGGCCGGATCCGGCGGTAAGAGGCTCTCGCAATGTGGCTATTCGTTATATCAATACCAGTCTGTTGTCGCGCATTGAAGTCGGTTTGTGCGAAGTAAGCCCTCTGTACAATTTTGCTGACAGAACCCTGCGTGTAGCGGGTCGTGAAATTGAGTTGAGCATGGGCGGCAGACCGATGAACCTGCGCAATCTTGGTAGCAGCCATGCCCTGATGACACTGGTAGACAAGGAAGGCAAGGTCGGTCTTACCTTTCCGGTGAATCTCGACAACCTGGCCTACGTGATGTACCAGTTTCGTGAAAGCAATTTTCTGCTACTGACGCCGCCGGAGGCGATTCGAAACCTGGATTCCCGGGTCGAGCCCTATCAGGGACTGGGCCTGTTATTCGGTAACCTGGAAAACTCCTTTGATGTGCTACAGACAGATATCTCGCTGGATGCAGGCTTTGAGGTTAATGCCGATTGTGGTGACCTGTTGTCAAAAGCGGGGCAACTGGGCGAGCTGGAAAGTGTGGAGACGCTGGGTCAGATTTGTAATTACACCGTGCCCGAAGGTACCGAATGGCTGGAAAGTGAAGGCCGTATTCGTCTGGGCAGCGTGGCCTACGCCAACCAGCGCTATCAGGCCGAGCTCATGCGTGACAGCCGGGGCTGGTACGCGGTCACCAATCTGATCCCCATACCCATGGCGGATGCGCGAATGTCCCAGTCCCTGTGTCATGCCTATTATGGCAACCAGGAAATTCTGATTCCCGGCATCATGACCGAAGACGGCCCTTCCAGCATGACGCTCAATAAAATTTTGGGTGTTACCCTGACCTTTGAGCTGGGTACTGTGACGCCTTTGCCTGAACAGGATTAAGGCTGAACAAAATGAAGCATGGGCAAAACTAAGACAGGGAAAATCAGGGTTTGCTTTTAACAACAAATATCCCTAAATTTTCCAATCATCTTAACAGGAAGAAATACCGGGGGGCTGGCAATGCAAGACTTCAGCAACACCACATCACCATGTGGTAAAAAAACATCTGTATTAGCCAGGGCCAAGGCGAGCACAAAAGCTGTCAGCCTGGCCTTTGCCTTGCTGCCCCTGGCCGCCGCGGCCCAGACCCAGTTGCTGTGGGGCGATCTGCATCTGCACACCAATCTGTCCACGGATTCCTATGCCACCCAGAACAAGGGCGTGGGTCCCAATGATGCCTACCGCTTTGCCAAGGGCATTCCCATTTATCACCCCAATCTGGACACCAAGGTACAGATCGACCGGCCGCTGGATTTTCTCGCTATTACCGATCACGCCATCAATCTGGGCATTGATGTCATGTCTCTTAATGCCCATCCATTATTACAGGCCACGGAACGGGGCAGGGCGCTGATCGCTGCGACCCAGGGTGATGAGACGCAATGGCCGGGCTTTATGCGTTATCGCGCCCCGGACGGAAATCGCGAGGCTCTCATGGAAGAGGTGTTTTCTCCGGAAATGCGCGCCGCTGGCTGGCGTATGGAGGTGGACGCCGCCACCAGTCATTATGAGCCCGGCAAGTTCACTACCTTCTATGCCTGGGAATGGACCGCGTTGATCCCCGGTAACAACGGCATTCGTAATCTGCATCGCAATATCATCAGTAATGCCGGCAGTGCGGAAGAAGCCACCCAGTTTGTGCCCTTCAGCAATGCCGACAGCCTTGACCCGGAAGATCTGTTTGCCTTTCTGCGCAGCACCTCCGATCGCACCGGCACCGACTTTGTTGCCATTCCCCACAACTCGAATATTTCCGGCGGTCTGATGTTTTCCGAAAACGATGCTGACGGCCGACCCATCACCGCCCAATACGCGCGCGAGCGCATGCGCTGGGAACTGCTGATGGAAATTACCCAGGTCAAAGGCACCTCGGAAACCAATCCGAAACTCTCGCCCAATGATGAATTCGCCAATTTCGAAATCCGCGAGAAACTGCTCACCGGCCAGGTGGTACCTCCCACTGTCGGGGACTATGCCCGTGGCGGTTTGTTGCGCGGCATGGCCATTGAGCAGGACATTGGCGAGAACCCCTTCAAGTTTGGTTTTGTTGGTGCTTCCGATGGTCATATCGGCATGTCGTCCGTGGAAGAGGCCAACTTTCTGGGCAAGATCGGCACCGATGCCAAGCTCAGCGTGCGCGCTGAATCCCAGGCCAATGGTCTTGTCTTTCCCGCCTGGGACATGTCGGCTTCCGGCTTGACTGGCGTGTGGGCAGAAGAGAACACCCGCGAATCCATCTATGGCGCTTTCAAGCGCAAGGAAGTCTATGGCACCACCGGGCCACGTATCTCACTTAGGGTGTTTGGCGGCTTCAACTTCAACAACCGTGATGCCCGCGCCAATGACATTGCCGCTGTGGGTTATCGCAAGGGCGTACCCATGGGTAGCGATATCACCGCTGCGCCACGCAACCGCGCACCCTCATTACTGATACATGCTGCCAAGGATGAAGTGGGTGCCAACCTGGATCGCGTGCAGGTCATCAAGGGATGGATTGATGCCGACGGCAATACCCGGGAAAAAGTCTACGACGTGGCCTGGTCCGATGATCGGGAAATTGATGCCAATGGCAAGCTGCCGCCAGTGGGCAACACCGTCGACGTCACCACCACCCATTACACCAACAGCATCGGCGCCGCCCAGCTCGCCACCGTTTGGGAAGACCCGGACTTCGATGCCGATCTGAATGCCTTCTACTATGTACGCGTGCTGGAAATTCCCACGCCACGACATTCGCTGTTTGATGCCCTGGCCCTGCAACTCACCGCAGAAGATACCGGCTGGCCCGCCACCATTCAGGAGCGCGCCTATTCCAGCCCGATCTGGTATACGCCGTAGGTCGGATAAGCGCAGCGCCATCCGACAAGATGATGCGAAAACGGTTCCGTAAAAACCTTAAGGCAAAAACCAGCATTTAATGGGAAGGCTGAATTACCAATATACTTTGCAGGATAAACAGGTCGGATAAGCGCAGCGCCATCCGACGAGGTTAAAGTCGCAAGTCACAAATGAAAAACCAAAAAGGCCGGAAATACTCCGGCCTTTTTTATTGGGGAATGTATCCTGACCCTCAATTTATCTTTAGCGCTTTTGTGATTCCATGTACTGGCGTAACACCTTGTTCATTACCGTCTGGTATCCCTTACCTCTGGCTTTATAAAATGCCAATACATCTTCATCAACGCGCAATGAAATGGCTTTCTTTCCACCTGCAAGCAATTTTGCGTCCTTCCAGAATTCGTCACCCAATTCCGGAATGTCTGAATAATCGATATCGCTATCGGTCATGGTATCAAGGTGTTTCAAGTTGCTCTTGATATTTTTTGCTTTCCCGCTCATTGGCTTTCCTCATAGAAATTACCCGGCATGTGTTTCCCCTTGCTGCGTGAACTACCACCACAACTCTGCCATTCAAGGACTCAACAGTGATGAAGCGTGTTTCACCATAATTCTCTCGAGTGTCCATTTTGGTAAATACACTACCTTCGAAAATCCTGGCGGCATCATGAAAATCCAGTCCATGTTTCAGCAGGTTCCTGGACCGCTTCCCTGGGTCCCATTCAAAATCCATAGTGGAGTATACTCCTGAAGCATCTGAATATGTATATACAAATGTATATACTTATTTGCGGTATTTATTCCTTTATAAAATATGCCTTCTTACTTAACTATAGTTTTGAATCATCAAAAAGCATTATGAACTCTCCTTTACTGAAGGGCTGTCATCAACATTGAACTTGTTATAGGCTTTAGCCCTTGCTGGCACCATCCATTGGCTTGCCAGGCGCTAAAAAAATACCAGGGGAAGCGGCATGATAAAAATAACAATATTCAGAAAACTCTACGCCACAATTACCGGCATGTTGTTGCTTGCAGCAATGACTTTGCCCCTGTCTCTGGCGGCCCAGAGTAATGATGACAACAGCCGCTATAGCGCACTGCTCACCCGCCTTGAATCCCTGAAACAGGAAGCCACCCTGGTGGAAGATATTCTGCAGATCCAGCGACTGGGTCGGGCTTTTGGTTTCTATCTGGACAAAGGCTATTTTGGCGAAGCCGCCGACCTGTTCACCGACACGGGTCGCGTGCAGTACGCCATGGACGGGGTCTATATCGGCCGCGATCGTATTAAGGAACTGTTTACCCGTCATGGCGGTGGCAGCATGAACGCCGGCCCGGGTTTGCCCTTTGGTCGCCTGAACCTGCACATGCAATTACAGCCACTGGTCACCGTGGCCCCTGGCGGCAGAACCGCCAGTGCGCGCTGGCGTGAATGGGCACTGCTGGGCAATTACAAGGAGCAGGCGCAGTGGGGCGATGCCATACAGGAAAACGACTACATCAAGGAAGATGGCGTCTGGAAAATTTCCGCCATGCGTTTCTATACCAATTTCGTAGCGCCCTACGAGGGCGGCTGGGCCTCTTTGCCAACCACATTCGGTAGCTGGCAAAGCGACGTCGCCCGCACTTTTCGACCTGACCAGCCGGCACCGGGCAATTACCGACCATTCCCTTCTGTTTATACCCCCCCGTATCACTACGCCAATGATCGCCGTGCCATTACCGCACCTGGCCCGATAGCATTGAGAAGACGTCCCAATGATGTGCTGGGTCAGCTTGAAGCCAGCGCCGATGCCCAGGAACTGAAACTGGCGCGTTTGCATTCCACCCGCGCTGTGGAAAATCTGCAGGCCATGTATGGCTACTATATCGACAAGGGTAAATGGACCGAGGCCGCCAGCCTGTTTAGCGAGGACGGTGTCTGGGAATTCGGTCAGCGCGGTCAGTACATTGGCCCTGACAGTATCCGCCGCGGTCTGGCATTGATGGGCCCTGAAGGCCTGGAGTCAGGCCAGCTCAATAACTATCCCATGCTGCAGCCGGTAATCCATGTGTCCGAAGACAACTCCCGTGCCTGGGGCCGCTTTCGCAGCGACGTCATGCTGGCGCGCGGTGGCACAGGTCAGTGGGGCGGAGGCGTCTATGAAAATGAATACATCAATGACAACGGCACCTGGCGCATCAGCAAACAGCATTACTGGGTCACCTTCTGGGGCGACTACGACCAGGGCTGGACCGGCGCCGGCATCATCCCCATGGCCCCGGCCAGCACCACCAACCCCCCGGATGCGCCGCCCAGCGTAGTTTACCAGTCGTTCCCGAATACCTATGTGGTGCCATTCCACTACGACCACCCCGTCACCGGCGAACCCCACAACGACATGGGCCGCCTGGCCGCCGACAAAGCCGCCGGGAGGAACGTCCGATGAAAACTCAAGCAAAGAACCTCTCACTGAAAGTAAAAAATTGGTTGCTTGCCTCTTGCCTCTTGTCTCTTGCCTCTGGCGCCGCCTCAGCGCAGAGTCCGGAACAACTTACTGCTCTGGAAGCCGAACTAAATCAGCTCAGCGTCCGAGTAGAGCGCCTCCAGGACGTCGAGGAAATCGAAATCCTCCAGCGCAGTTACGGTTATTACGTCGACAAATCCCTGTGGTATTCCCTGCATGACCTGTGGACCGAAGACGGTACTCTGGAAATCGGCGGGCGCGGCGTCTTCACCGGCAAGGAGCGTGTGTTTGAATACATGAATGTCGGCCTGGGTCCGGTGGGCCCGGCGCGGAATCTGCTGGTGGACCACCAGCAATTCCAGAATATTGTCACCATCAGCGCCGACGGCCAGAGCGCCGAACTGCGCGGCATCGCCATGGTCATGTCCAGCGGCGGTTGGGGACACTGCTATTATGAAAATGATTTCGTGAAGGAAAACGGCGTGTGGAAAATGCAGACCCTGCATGGCCCCTTCAATATGTACTCCGGCTACGACATTGGCTGGGTAGACAATATCATCATCAATACCTGGCCGGCCAAGTTTCCGCCACCACCGGATCTGCCACCGTCAGTCATTTACCTGGCCTACCCGAGTTACTACGCAGAGCCATACCACTATCCCAACCCGGTCACCGGGCAACCCATGCCACCCCATGATCCCGCGGCCGGCGGTGAAGCGTTCGGGCGGGAACAATAGGGACGCTTGCAACTTAGCAACTTAAGCGTCCCTATCTCTATTCATGGTTGAAAGAGTCAGGGGGCTCAAGTACTGCAAAATTTCGATAGTGTGCTATTCTAATGACCAGCAGTTATTCTTATATCTATTTACAAATTTCTGATATATCCCGGCATTATTTTTATGACTACCAAAAAAGAAACTTCACCCTATCTGACAAAACGGCACGTCAAGTCCGCATCACGTAAAGGCTTTGAAGAAGCCTCCAAACGGGCGATGGAAACGGCTGGTTCTGTAGTTGCTGTGGAAGGGGATTGGGTTGTAAGAAAGCATTCAGATGGTTTGGTTGAAAAAATTGAAAAGCTGAACAAAGCGCCAGCAGCCCGTGTCAAAGCCTCCGTTAAAAAACTCGCCTTCAGCTAGATTCGACAAAAGACTCCGCGTCTTTGCCGGTCCCAATGGTTCCGGTAAAAGTACCATTATTCATGCATTGCGTAATATTAAAGTCGATGGCCGTGCCATTGATTTTGGTATTTATATCAATGCTGATGATATTGCCAACAGTCTTCGCGATGACTCGTTTTCATTTGACCAATTTGAGCTTGGCAAAGTCACCAGAGCAGAATTTGTAGGGCATGCCCTTCAATCGGGGCTGATTAATGCCGAATTTCCTGAAGCACATTTCAAAAACAGTTTTACCCTGAGCAATGTCGGAAAATTCAGGTTAGTTGATTCCGCGTGGGATGAACACATGGCCCAGCTGATGGCAGACTTCCTGCGTAACCGGTTATTAAAGCTGGAAAAGAAGATTTCTTTTGAAACAGTATTCTCACACGCTTCCAAGCTGGACTTCATGCGTAAAGCCAGCCACATGGGCTACAAGATCTATTTGTATTTTGTTTCTACAGAGAGCCCGATTATTAATGCTTCCCGGATTAAGGAAGTTCGCACAAAGCAGGGTGGACATGATGTGCCGGAAGAGAAAATATATTCACGTTACCAAAGATCTCTGGAGTTATTGTATGAAGCTGCAGAATTGGCCTATCAGGCGTATTTCTTTGATAATTCCCATATTGATAGTGGGTATGAACCATTTGCGCATTTTAAAGTTTTTCACGGTGAGAAAAAGTGGGACGAGGAATTGAAAGAGATGGATCCGGAAAAGTTACCGAAATGGTTTTGGAAATATTATTTATCTAAAACCGGTAAATAGAATAAAAAACTTTAACGATTTATGGGTTAAATCTTTAGAACAATAGGGACGCTAGACTAATAGGGACGCTTGCAACTTAGCAACTTGGCATCCCACGCAATCTTAAGTTGCTAAGTTGCAAGCGTCCCTATCTTACAAGCGTCCCTATCTTACGAACGTCGGCGACCCAACGTTAACGTTAAATTAACGGTTTAAAACGGTTCATTAAGCCGGATTGGCGCACTTTAAGAATAGGATTGCCTCCCTTGAGGTGAGCGCGTCCCGAACCCAAATCATCACACTTTTTTGGTTCCTGGTTCATGACTTGATTCATGGATTCATGCAGGCGCGGGTTCTTTTCACTATTCGACTACTCAGTTTGCGACTACTTTAGATTTAAAACAGGAAACGCCATGAAAAATCCGGGGAAACTACTAAGTATTTTAGCGCTCACTACCTTGTCTGTGGACGGCCTCCAGGCGCAGGAGATCGAGGAAATTGTCGTTACCGGCAATCCGATTGGTGAGCTGGGACTGGACCAGCGTTCTGAAACCGGGTCCCGCCTTGGTCTGTCGCTAATGGAAATTCCAGCCACTGTGGAGATTATTGACAGTGAAGTCATGCGCGCCCGTGGCTATCAAAAATTATCCGATGCGGTGCAAAGTCTGCCGGGCGTGGTATCGGGGGAATCACCCGCCGCGCCTTCCATGGTGTCGATGCGCGGATTCACCCGCTCCCAGTTAACCATACTGCGTGACGGTCTCTGGGTGGGACCTGCCAACATGGTAATGCGTCCTCAAAACACCTTTAATCTGGATCGGGTTGAAGTGCTGCGAGGCCCGTCCTCGGTGCTTAATGGACAGGGGGCGGTAGCCGGCACCATCAATGCGGTCAACAAGAGTGCCGGCCCTGATGAGCGAGAGTCTGTCGATGCCATGGCCTCCTATGGCCGCTTTGATACTTACCAGGCCGGTCTTGGCGCCGGTGGTGCGCTGGGAGATTCCGTCTGGTACCGCGCCGATGTCAGCCAGTTTGGCTCCGACGGTTTTGTGGATCGTATGGATCCGCAGTCACTGAACTTTACCGGCAGTCTGTACTGGCAGGCAACGGATGATCTGGCCATCAAGCTGGCGGCGGATTATCTGGACGATGATCTGGCTGACTACTGGGGAACGCCATTGTTACCCGCGTCCTCTGCCATTTCTCCCATGAGCGATGTGATTTCCACCTTATCTGGCGAAACCGTCGATGAGACCATGCGCTTTAGAAACTATAACGTGGCTGACAGCCGTGCGCAGTCGAACCAGCTTATGTTGAGAGCAGACATGATCTGGAACCCGGCCGATAACCTGGAGATCAAAAATACCCTCTACAGTTTTGATGCGGACAGGGAGTGGCTGAATGCAGAAGGTTATGTTTACTGTACCCAGATCGTTGATGTGTGTACCCAGACAGATGTGATTCAGCGTTACTACGGCTATTTCTTTGTGTTCCATGATCAGGACCTGATGGGAAACCGTTTTACCATTAATTATGAACACGACATCGGGGGCATGGAGAACCAGATTCTGGGCGGGTTTGAGGTAACGAATCTGGATTTCGTTCGCGATCGCGGTTTCAGGCTGGGCGCTCCGCTGGTCCCGGGTGATTCTGTTGACCCCTACAATCCGGTGCCAGGACGGTATGGACCGGAAGAATTGCGAGGCGTCAGCCCCACGGATATCGAAACCCGCGCTGTGTTTATGGAAGATGCACTGGAAATCAGTGACCAGTTGTCCCTCATTGGTGCCTTGCGCTACGAGGAACTGGATCTGAACAGGGAGAATATTAATGGCGCCGGTGTGCTGGAAGCTTCCAGTTTCCAGCGCAACTTTGATTGGTGGAGCTGGCGCCTTGGTGCTGTCTATAGCTTCAACGACAACTTCGTTGCCTATGGCCAATACAGCAACGCCAAAGACCCGGTCAATTCCAATATCTTTCTGGTCAGCTCCGGTGAAAATCTCGATCTCACCGATGCCCGGCAATGGGAAGTTGGCCTTAAAGCCATCTTTATGGATGGGCGTTCCGAGGCCACGCTGGCTTATTTTGATATCCAGCGCGATGATGTACTGGAGCAGATTGGTGTCGACAGCGCCACCAATGTCGGTGGTCGCAGTTCCCGTGGGCTGGAGTTTTCAAGCACCTTGCGGCTGACAGATCAGTGGCGCTTTGGTGCCAACGCCGCCTGGACAGACGCTCAGTTCGATGAGTCGACAAATTTCATTACCTTCGCCGGCAACACCCCACCCAATGTGCCAAAAGTAACCGCCAATATATGGTCAAGTTACAGCCGGGTGGCGGATCTGCCCCTGGATATTGGCGGGGCGGTCCGCTATGTGGACGACCGTTTCGGGGATAATGCCAACACGGTATTGCTGCATGATTATATGGTGCTGGATCTGTATGCCAGTTGGTCGCTGGGCAATTACCGTTTTACCGGGCGTGTTAATAACGTGACCGATGAAGCCTATGCCCCCTGGTCAGATATTTTTTACATGCAGCAGAACGACCCCGGATTCCTCTATGCCAATCAGGTCCTGCTGGGTTCGCCCAGAACCTGGGAGTTTAGTGTTCAAGCCGCGTTTTAATGGGTAGTTCGCTGATGCGCTTATTGGTCTCTATTCACAGGTGGCTGGGAATTGGCTTATGTCTTTTTTTCGCCATGTGGTTTGCCAGCGGGATGGTCATGATGTATGTCCCGTTCCCGTCCTTGCCGGATCAGGATCGCCTGTCATTTCTTGAACCGGTTAACACAGCGGACATCCGCATCGACCCGAATGAAGCAGTAAGGCGGTGTAGTGCCGAAGATTTGTCCGGTTTCCGGTTGCTGAATATCAACCAGCGTCCTGCCTATGTTTGTCATTCTTCGTCAGCACCTGTGGCCACGGTGTTTGCGGATGATGGCAGCAATCTTTCTCTCGATGACATCGCCCGCGACGAATTTCAGGGACCCTTTGCTTATGACCAGTGGGTGGTTCATCAACGCTTTGATCCATTCCGGCCTTTCTTCCGGCATGACCTGCAGGATGAGGCCGGCACCCAATTGTATATATCGAGCCGAACCGGGGAAGTGCTGCAGCGAACCACCA
The DNA here is from genome assembly GCA_965661105.1 of Pseudohongiellaceae bacterium. Lineage (GTDB taxonomy): Bacteria > Pseudomonadota > Gammaproteobacteria > Pseudomonadales > Pseudohongiellaceae > Eutrophocola. The sequence continues at coordinate 30,143 of CBFICR010000033.1, forward strand.
GGCAGCAGCGCGTCTGGAATTATTTCGGCGCTGTGGTGCACTGGATTTACCCAACCATTTTACGCAAGGACTGGGTGCTGTGGGATAACACCGTGTGGTGGCTCTCGCTGGCGGGTATTGGTAGTGTACTGATCGGTCTTTATCTGGGCGTTTCGGCATTTCTGAGATCACGCCGCTCCGGGCGCGATGGTATCAGTCCCTATCGCTCCTGGATGCGCTGGCATCATATTCTGGGACTTTTTACCGGCCTGATCGTGCTGTCCTGGATAGTCAGTGGCTGGTTATCCATGGATCATGGCCGACTCTTCTCGACGCCTGATCCGGCAACGGGCCAGATTGCGGCCTTTCGTGGCAATAGCATCAATGACCTCGCCAGTGAAATTTCAATAGCGGATCTGCAGGCAATTTCCTCTGCCAGGGAAATCAGCATTCATGCCCTGGCTGGCGAGACCATTGTGGTGAGTAATGGCAGTGAAAATCCTGTGGCAGCGCCGCCCCTTGCCGAGGCAGAAATCAGAAAAGGGATCAAACTGGCGTGGCCGAATGCAGAAATAACGGCGCTATATAGCGTGCCGGAAAATGATCGCTATACCAGTTTGCGCGAAGGCGCTTTACCGCGCGGCACCCTGCGCATCGAACTTGATGATGAACAGGCGACCTGGATTCATGTAAACGCAAACAATGCTGAGATCATTTCTGTCATGGATCGCAGCAGGCGTGTTTATCGTTGGCTTTACAACGGTCTGCATAGCCTCGATTTTCCAGGTTTTGTGAATAAACGCCCACTCTGGATCAGCGTGATGACTGTGCTGATGATGGGTGGACTTATCTTTTCAATTACCGGTATTGTGATTTCAATCAGACATTTGCGGCGTGTGTTTTAATTGCACCCCCAGTACGAGCCAATACGATAAATGGATAACCAATACGCTAAATGAATAACCAATACGATAAATGAATAAAGAGTGCCTTGCCTGCGGGATGATGAACTCCCTCCCGGTCTTCGACATCACGGACTGGAACGACAAAGACAGGTGTCTTAAATGTGATGCTGTATTAATCCTGCAAAGTGATGGCTCGACCCATACCTGCGATATCGCCCATGGCAATGAAACCGTTGATCAGGCCCTGGCCAAATTACATCGGCAGCTGAATCTGGCCATTAATAATTACACGCAACGGGTGCGATTAATCGTGGGTGGCGGGCTGATAAAAGAAGAAGTGCAGGGGCTGTTATATTTTTATCAGCAGCAGGGCTATATTGTCTCCTATGCCGTGGACAGCAGGAATGCCGGCACGATTAATATAATTATTCGGTCCTGATAGCCTTCAAGGACTCTTTTCAGGCAACAATCTCTTCAAGAATGTCCGGGTGTTTTTCGGCCACTTTCAGCAGCGTTATGGCAGCACTACCTGGCTGCTTTCTGCCTTGCTCCCAATCCCGAATGGTACCCACAGGCACACCAAGCAATTTGGCAAACTCTGGTTGTGACTTATTCAGATCCCTACGGACAATCAACACTAGTAATTGCTCTGGTGTATATCTTCTGTGAGGTGCGCCAGCCTTGATGGCAAGAATATCATCCAGTAATTCCTGCCCGGCAGGACTCATTTTCTCACTCATAGATAGCCTCTCTCATTCTTTTCAAATCATTTGCCGGAATGTCGGTTTTATCACTCTTGGCAAACAGCGTTAGTAGCCGGCTTATGTATAAACTTGGTTATACATTTATTTTATTGTTTACTCCCTAATACGGCAATGCCGTACTTCTTCATTTGGCCTGGATACTATGTAGGTCGGATAAGCGCAGCGCCATCCGACAAAATTTTCAATCCAAACCAATAGCGAGTCCCAATTACCAAAATTTCCGGTAT
>CBFICR010000034.1:0-30873 GCA_965661105.1 Pseudohongiellaceae bacterium
ACTGTACATTAACCGTAAATATACTTTTTAAAGATAAACGGTTCGAACCCAACATGCCCACTAAATTGAATTACCATTTCTCCGAGCCGAGTTTTTGCTTTCGGCCAGAAACTGAACTTCTACCAAAGCATCAAAGAAGATTTTCAGCCATTAGAACAGACTCATATTCCTGATCTGGAATTAACACTTCGAGCGCTGATGGCAGATCTTTGAACCATTTAAGCGACTCAGTTCTATGGGATAGCAAATTAACGAGGTTATCGAAATACCGAGCCATTAATTCTTGGTGAAGCTTATTGCCAACATATCCAGTCACAGTATGAATACCTGCGTTAAATTTGGCAGTCATCTGACCAACCAAAATCAATGAGTCATTATCGAAATCTAGAACGGCATCTTCCTCAAAAAAAACAAGCTCATTGGTTCCGGGTGTCATTTCGTCTTGTGAATAAATATCAGCATAAGCCTTAATGAGTTCATCACCTTTAACATATCCATTAAAACGAACTATTACAATATTATGTTCAGGGTATACCTTGTATGTTACTGGCATTCAACACTCCTTAAATATTATTTGTTTTTGACCATTGCATACATAGTGTCAAGTAAAGGCTAGATAGATACTTTTAATTTCTGCTTTGGGTCGGAAGCAGACCTTTTGGATTTTACATAATAGAATAATATTTTTACCCTGAAAGCAGTACTTTTTCGACAAATATATGCTGCGTTGCAATAATGACCGCTTTCGACCCAAAGTAGGTGCTAGAAATTTTATCCAATCGTCTGAATTTTATAAAATTGATTATAGATCTTCATTGAATTAGTGTGTTTTTAAATCCAGGAAAATAGCCTGTATTCTTTGAACTACTGGATATTAATTTAAAAGCATTAATTGCCCTTTTATCAAACTTTTAGTGTCTACAAGTGGGTCGATCCAGTGGAATAAAATAATATTAAGGAGGTGCGTAATGCTCTCAAAGATGAGCAAATTCATGCATACAATAGCATTCTCTCTAATCAGCATTTTTTCTTTTGCTGGAGAAGCCCCTGCAAATTTAAATAAAGAGAACTTTTCTTTGTATTATTTAGCCCTGGAGAATCGTGATTATGCAGCTTTGAGAGGCTTTTATTCTGACGATATAAGAGTCAAATTTGGAGAAAACATCCTGGACCTGGATGGAGTGATTCAATATGAAATGCAACAGGCACAATTTGTTGATATCTCAATGGACATCAGAAGGATAGTCGGAGATGAATCGGCAATTGCAGTTGAAGCAATCCAAACTCAAACTATGACCCGAAGTCCTCCGGGTAGCACTATAAAAATCGGGGACCAGTTCCTAATACACATGATTATTTTTTACACTCTCCAAGATGGAAAGATCAGTGATTTACAGGTTTTCAATTTATCGAGCGAGCAAATTTGAACACATAACTTTTGATATTTAGGGCCGTAGCATGTGTGCTAGTCTCCGCTTCTTGCGGAAACCGGAAGTTTAAAAATAACCCGATTTTAATCAATACCAAAAAGCGCAACCTGCCAAAGAAAACCGGGAGCTACTTCGTAAAGCAGCTCCGGTTCTGGATAGCCCTGATTTAAAACCTTGCGGTCAGCGTAAAGCGGGCATTGATGGGTTTGCCGACGGATATATTGTTATTGCTGTGGGCATCGGGGAAATACTCTTCATCAAGCAGGTTTTCGATGTTTAGCTGCATCCTGACCTGCGCAGACATGTCATAGAAAATTCCTGCATCCACGCGCGTATAGTCTGGTACTTCCACGGAATTATCTTCCTGGATGAAGAAACTGTCCTGATAGGTGGCACCCAATCCTATACTTAAGCTGTCACTAAGCTGGAAGTTGTTCCAGATAGAGAACATGTTTTCAGGGGTTTGACGGGTTCGGTTGCCATTATTACCACTACCATCCGCACGCTGCACCTGGCCATCCAGATAGGAGTAGCCAGTGTTGATGGTCCAGCCGTCCATAAGGACACCGCTTAGCTGCAGCTCAAAGCCTGAAGTTTGGGAGCCTTCCACCAGGATGACCTGGCCCGGGTCTTCAGGATCAACGGACGTATAGCTTTCCCGATCAAGTGTAAACAGGGCTGCCGTAAAACTCAGGTTGGGTCTTATGTCCCATTTTAGTCCGCCTTCGGTATTTTCAAAGAACTGTGGACGTGTGCTTTCTGAATCCAGGTTCAGGGTCAGAAACTGATCGCCGGAACGGGGCAGGAAGGTTTCACTGTAGCTGACATACAAAGACAGGTTCTCGGCAGGCTTGTAGATCGCGCCCAAGCGGGGCGTGATTTCCTGATCGCGGCGGCTGAAATTACCATCTATGTCATCGCCGTTATTGGCTTCAATTCTGTCAAACACATTGATATCGAATTCGTCATAACGCAAACCAAGTACCAGCTTGAAGTGGTCAGTGAGATCAAATTGATCCTGTATATAAAAGGACAGAAAATCGACATTTGAATTGCGATCACGCACCTGGTTGTCAAAGCCAAAGGCAGGAATACTCAGGGGGTCACTGAAGGGAATGACAAGTCGATCAGCGTTGTTAACGGCAAACACATTGTCGCCGCGATTGTTGTCGGTCTTCTGGCTGCCAACCTCAACTCCCGTTAGCAGAGTATGATTGATGATCCCGGTGCTGAATTCGCCAATCAGGTTGGCCTGGATAATGGCATTTTCACGCTGGGTGGCATCGCGATAACCATCCAGCTCAAGATCAGGAAAGATCCCGTTGCTCAATGTCACGGCGTTATTGGCATAGAGGTTCTGGTAGGCCTTGTCGTAGTCGGAAAACAGCGCGGTGACATTGCCACGCAGGCCGTCAGTAAACTCGTGGTCGATACGACCCCTGAAAATATTGGCCTCGAGGTTTGTCAGATTGGCATCGGCAGAGCCAAAGAAGGTCTGCGAGAATCCTTCCAATGGTACCCTGGGGCCATTTGCCACAGTGACCGAGGGTACGCCCCGGTCGACTACCCGGTCATCAATGACATGTTCATAAGAGAAGACGCCAGTTGTCTGCGGACTGAAGCTGATTTTCATGGTCGGATTGATGGCATAACTGTCGCCATTGTAAAAATCCCTGTGGTTTTCATGGGACTGGTAGTAGGCGTTAACGCGTAAAGCAAGATTGTCTCCGGCATCAAAGTTGGCATCTCCCTGGACAGTATAGGCACCGAAGGTATCAACACCGGAGTTCAGGGAAGAAAACGCTTCCCCAATAATGGCCTGTTTGGATACGCGGTTGATGACACCGCCACCGCCACCGCGACCAAATAACAGGGCATTGGAGCCACGCAGGATTTCCACCTGCTCTACATTGTAGAGCGGCCGGTAGTATTGCAGGTCATCACGCAGACCATCAATAAAGAAATCGGCGGTCGACTGAATGCCACGAATGATAATGGCATCCCGATGACCTTCACCCTGGCTGATGGAGAGGCCGGGGGTATAACGCAACACGTCACCGACATTGCTGAAAGCCTGCTCTTCAATCTGGCGGCTACTGATGATGGAAAGACTTTGTGGTACGTCAATGACAGGAGTTGGCGTCTTCACCGCATTCATTTTATCGATGGAAAGGTATCTGCCATCCACTGTAATTTCCTCGATCTGGCCGCCCGTATTCTGTGCAGACACTGCACAACTTGTTGTTATCGCCAGGCAGATCAGTGATGGCTTGGCCGCGAACTTACCGAATTTCATACTGCTTTACTCCGTTGGGTGTGTTTGATTTGATGCAAATAATAATGAGAATGATTCTCAATAGCAACAATTAAAATAAAAAAGATGCCGGAATAGAGGCGGAATAGAGGGACAGTCAGTCCGGGTTGATGCAGAAGCGGGGTGTAGGATATGGATGGATTCTCGGCGTATGTGCCTTAGCGAATGCTATCAGTACCTCAAATATATTCTTATTTTCGAATAACGTGATTTTGAAGCACTAAAAATGTCAAAGTCATTAAGATGGCTTCAGGAGAAATTGCACTATAACTTTGCTATAAGACTATCGAGTCAGATAGTCATGCCATTTAAAAGCCAGGCTATCAGTAATACCTGTGGGACAGTTATCAGGGGGAGGAAGAAAGCAGTTTTCCAGCTGCCGGTAGTTTCCCTGAGCACCATGATTTCTGTGTAGTCGGTGGAGACCCCGGTCATCAGAAAGGCAAAGCCGTTGCCGGGGGCATTGGCGCGAGTCAGCAGATCGGCCGCGATGGGGGTTGAACCCTCGGAGCAGACTTCCATTATTGTCGCCACCAGCACCGTCAGTCCCAGGCCCGCAAGCGTAGGACCAAACCAGGTACCGAAGGTTTCCGGTGAGAGGAAAGCGCGTACCAGTCCGGCCAGCAGGACACCAAATAAAATCCAGCGCATGACCATGCGCGATTCTTTTATTCCCTGCTTCAGCGTTGAGAAAATAAAGCTGGCACTAAAATCGGTGTTCTTGATGCCGGTGCGGGCGTTGGTCCAGAAATGAAAATTCTCCGGCAATTCAATGTTATTGTCATTACCGGGTAATACACCGCGATTCACCAGACTATCAAAAAGCAGTCCCGCGATAATGGCAATCACCATGGATAGCGCAATAAAGCCCATGGTCCACCAGAAACCGATCAGGGCAATGAGGATCAGGGTGAGAGAAAACGAATTCCAGGGACTGGCCACAAGAAAGGCGATGACCTGACCAATGCTGGCGCCGCGTTCATAAAGTTTGGCGCCGACCATCAGGATGCCATGGCTGCATAAATCCAGCAAGACTCCGGCGGCCGTTGCCCTGAGTATGCCATTGAGTCCTTTTGATGTGCCGAGGATGGACATGACAAACTCGCGCGGGATACGGGTTAATAATGAAATCATCAGGATGCCCAGAGTCACCCCCCACCACATGGTATTGACCAGATCAAAAACGGATTCAGCCAGGATGGTGTACCAGAGGGCATAGGCGCCGGCGAGATCAAATAGCGTAAAGTGAAGGTATAAAAAGGCAATACAAAACAGCGAGCCCCAGAGCAGGAAATCGATTTTCTTTTTAGGCGGATGGCAGCAATGGTCAGCCATAATCAGTACCAGGCCCTGAGCCCCACTACCAGTGAGGCTTCTTCATTGTCCATGCCTGAGCTGCGCAGCAGGTCAGCAGTGTCACCAAAGGATTTTTCCCAGGCAATGCCAAGATAGGGGGCTATTTCCCGTTTGAATTCATAGCGCAGACGCAGGCCCAGGTTTGCCTTGTGCAGGCCTTTACCGATGCCGGCGTTGAGGTCCTCACTGAAGGCATAGTTAAGTTCCATGCGTGGTTGCAGGATCAGTCTTTGCGTAAAGCGTAATTCATATTCGGCTTCCAGCCGGGCACTGGCATCACCATCCTCGCTAATAAAGGCAGCGGCATCCATTTCAAACCAGTAGGGGGCCAATCCCATGAAGCCAATAACCGCATAGTCTTTTGGGGAGTCTTCAAAATCATGACGCCAGCCGGCCTGAAAATCCCAGAATGGTGAGATCGCATGACTCCACAAGGCCTGTAATTCGAATTCCTCGGTGTCATTGCTTTCATTGTTATAGTGGCCTTCGGTTTTCAGCCAGAGTTTATTGATGTCATAACCAATCCAGCCCTGGGCTTCCCACACCAGGCTACTGTCACCATCATGGGTCTGGTTTTCCAGGCGCTCACCAATGATTAGTGAGTTCAGGCTGTCGCCATGCATGTGCCGAACACTTTTTCGAGCCGCAGCCATGGCGGCGGGATCATAAAATTCATCGGCGGCATTTTGCGCAGTGGCCTGGGCCCCTGTTAACAGCATGCAGCAGGACAGGGCGTAATTAACAAAGCCTCTCATGATAACTGCTCTCTTACCGAGACCGCGCGCATCATGCCGGCATGCATGTGGTATAGCAGATGGCAGTGAAAGGCCCAGTCTCCGGGCGCATCTGCCGTGATATCCACAGACATTTTTTCTCCGGGCTTGATCACAATGGTGTGCTTGCGTGGCTTGTGATGATGCTCTTCGTTTCGAGTGACCACATCAAAGTACATGCCATGCAGATGAATAGGGTGTGGCATCATGGTGTCGTTGACCATGGTCAGGCGCAGGCGTTCGCCCTGTTGAAAAACAATGGGCGCTTTCACTTCGGAAAACTTCACCCCGTCAAAGGACCACATATAGCGTTCCATATTACTGGTCAGATGCAGTTCCATCTCGCGACCGGGTTCTCTTGTGTCAGGATTGCGGTCGAGGCTTTCCAGGTCGGAGTAGACCAGAACACGATGGGGGACATTTTCCAGTCCAAGGGGACGCTCATGCAAACGGTTAACCGGGTTCATGGCGGTGTTCATGACGCCGGGCCCCTGCGGATGGTTATGTGCCTGCATGGTCATGGGTTGTGCAGCCATGGAATCCATGTCTGACAAGGCCATGGTGGCGTGATTCATTTCATTATGATTCATGGCGCTATGATCCATGTCACTATGATCCATGGACATCGTCACCTGTTCATTACTTTCACTATGATTCATCGAGGCATGATCCATAGTGCTGTGATCCGTTGGCATTGCCATGGCTTCACTGTTTCCATGATTCATCGCTGAATGATCCATGGCGCTGTGGTCCATCGCCATGGCGGACTGATTACTCTCATTGTGATTCATCGAGGCGTGATCCATGTTGCTGTGATCCATTGGCATTGCCATGGCTTCACTATCACCATGATTCATGGAGCTATGGTTCATGGAGCTATGGTTCATGGTGCTATGGTTCATAGTGTCCATGTTCATTCCTTCCATGCCGGACATGCCCATATCTTTCATGGTCAGGGTCGGGCGTGGTCGCAGTGGTGGCACTGCTGCACGCATGCCTTCGCGCGGTGCCAGGGTAGCAGCGGCATAACCATAGCTGTCATTGGTTTCACACATAATGGTGAAGGCCTGGTCAGCATTTGGCTGGACGATGACATCAAAGGTCTCTGCGGTTCCGATCTGGAATTCATCAGTCTCGACAGGTTTTACATTGAGACCATCAGACTGGACCACCGTCATGGGCAGACCGGGGATGCGTACATTGAAAATACTCATGGCCGAGGCATTAATGAAACGCAGTCTTACCCGTTCTCCCGGACGAAACAGGCCCAACCAGTTTTCTGCCGGGCTGTGTCCATTCACCAGATAGGTATAGGTAGCTGCGGTAACATCCGCCAGGTCGGTAGGGGTCATGCGCATATCACCCCACATGAGGCGATTGGCCATGGCCGCATCGAAGCCTTCGGTCTCAACATCCCTAAAAAACTCACCTACGGTGCGCTGCTGAAAATTGTAGTTGTCGCTCATTTTTTTCAGCTTGGCGAAAACGCGTTTGGGATTTTCAAAGGTCCAGTCAGACAGCATGATGACATGCTCGCGATCATAGGCCACCGCATCAGGTTCGGCCGGATCGATAATAATCGGGCCGTAGTGCCCCAACTGTTCCTGCAAACCTGAATGACTGTGGTACCAGTAGGTACCGGACTGTTTCAGGGGGAAGCGATAGGTAAATTCATCACCCGCGGCAATCCCTGGATAGGACAGGCCGGGCACACCGTCCATTTGAAACGGCAATAAAAACCCGTGCCAGTGTATTGAGGTGGATTCCTGTAAACGGTTAATAACACGGATACTCAGATCATCGCCTTCGCGCAGGCGCAGCAAGGGGGCCGGGAACTGACCATTCAGGGTAATGTGTCTGGCAGATTTGCCGGCCACCGCGGATTTGACCTGCTCAACAGTCAGGGAAATATTATTAGTCGCCAGCATACCGGGCAGGTCTGCCATGAAGCGGGCTGGCTGTGCCCAGGCTGGTAACAGGCTTTGAAAAGCCGTTGCGCTGCCCAGGAGCAGGCTTTGAGAGAGAAAACGGCGACGGTTGGTCAAGTGCACGGAGTGCTGGCGAAAGGTTTTCATGTGGGCTATCCTATACCCCTATGGGGTATATTTGCAAGAGCAGTGTATTACAACTGTTGATGAAGGTAAGAAGATGCTGATTGACAAAGACAATACGATCAAACGCCTGAACCGGATCGAAGGCCAGGTGCGTGGTATCAAGAAAATGATTGAGGAAGAGCGTTACTGCATAGATGTGTTGCAGCAAATGCAGGCCATCAAGGCAGCCCTGTCGAAAGTGGAGGATGCCATTCTCAAGGACCACAGCAATACCTGCGTGGCCAGTGCTATTAAATCGGGGAATACAAAAGAGCAGCAAAAGAAGTTCAATGAACTTGTTGACCTGATGGCGCGTTACAAGAGTAAATAATTGGAAAGTATTATCAGGACAGATATTTTTGTTGTAAAAAACCGGGAATGAATCCCGGTTTTTTATATTTCAACTACATTGATTGTTACCGTTGATTAATCTATTACTTTTACCACAATCGCTTTAGGCGCATAGACCAGCTTTCCACCTTTTGAATAGGCCAGTGCCACTCTGTAGGTGCCTTCCTGTAAAGTCCCGGTACTGATGGTGACGTTATAGCTTTCTTCCAGTGAGTTGGTCTTGATATGCGAACCCAGCCCGGCAATAGTTTGATCCCAGACTTCGTAATTGCCATCTTCATTCATAAAGGATAATACCGGGCCATCATTGGTGACAGACAGAAGAACGACATACACTTCACCCGCCATGCCCTGATCTGCCGGATCAATATTGATAGTGCCGGCTATGGTGACGTCATCACTGGAGGTAAATTGGGTTTTTGTTGTGGCGCCGCCATCAGCTGAAGCACCGCTGGCAAAGCTGGCGTTGCTTGCTGATCCACCCACTGCTTTTACTTTCGTGGCCGTTTCCTGGGGTATCGATGCAGGATCGACGCCTCCAAAGGCATTGCCCGGGTCTATTTCCAGGTTATAAACAATAGTCTGGTCAAATAATTCCCCTTCGACGCCCAGAGTTGCCTCAACGCGAATAATATTTTCAAACACTTCGCCGATAAAGGTGTTATTTACATCTTCAAAGCCGGCCACTTCAGCTGTGGTTGCTCCCTGAAAAAACAGACCATCTCCCAATTCAGTCTCAAAATTTAACCAATGGTCAGGATCCTCGCTTTCTACTGTAATAATGCCCCCGTCGATGCTTAGAAAAATCGAGGAGGGTGGGGGGGTAACACAACATTGATGGTTGGCCGGATCTACCACAGATTCAACAGTGACTGGCGCTACTGGGATTATAAACGTCCCTTGTGTAACCTCGAATTCATCAATGATGACTTTGTCGGTTTGTGCGTTAGTCGGGATTGAGAATGATAAAAACGGGGTGAGTACAAATACTAATTTACAAAAAAAATGAGTGTAACAGCGCATAATGGCTCCAGTTCATTAACTTTAAAATTCGGGGCTTATTCGCAACATAAAACGACGAACTGATGGCATATTAATACCAGCTGGTTAAAAAAGTCCAGAAACGGACAATAAATCCCATCCAGACAATTTGAACAAATGGTTGGCTTGCGGATCAGGATAATCCGGAAATGTCAGTTGACGAGGAAAAATCAGGAGAACAGATTCAGTATCGGCGCCTGGATGCCGGAAAAAAGGGGACGGAAAAAAGGGGACGCAGGGATTAAAATAAATCCCTGCGTCCCCTTTATTTAAACAGGTTCAGCAGCGGCGCCTGGATACCAAACTGGTTGTCCAGATTGCCTGGGACTCCGGCGAGATCGCGCAGGGCGACATGAATATGCTCCGGTGTGAGAATGATGCCGTTACTGTCCACTTGCAGGCTTTGTGAATTAACTGGCCTGGCTTCAAAGTTGTCATCGGTGGCGCCGATCACGCGGTTGCCCCTGATGCCGGCACCCATGGCCATCATACTGGTGACATTCCAGTGATCCTTGCCTCGATTGGAGTTGTAAAAAGGCGTGCGGCCAAAGTCGGAACCCACCACTACCGTTACCTTGCTCTGGAGTCCGGCAGATTCTATCTGCTCCCATAAGTGATCTATCCCTTCCAGTAACTCTGTGAGGCGACGAACGTGGTCGCGATCATGATTACCATGGGTATCAAAACCACCCATGGAGAGGTTCGCACTCACCGCAAGCCCGCTGGTGAAACTCGCCACGGCAACTTCTGCCTGTCCCGCCATGCCATTGGATACCCGTTCGGGTAAGGCATCTACCAGACGATTAAGATTGTTATCTTCGCTGCGCACAGTTTGCAGTTGCTGCAGTTGTCGTGTTTCCAGCGGCAAGGTGGAACGCCTGAGTAAACGGCCAAGCCGGTCAGAACGGGCGGCTTCAATTTTTTCATAAACCTCGTCGCTGAAATAGGGGTTACGTTTTTCCGGGTCATTCTGGGGAGAAGCCGCATTGGGATAGGCCAGTTGCTGGAAGGTAGAAGAGCCGGCCACACGCGCGGGGGCGACCAGTGAGGCGGTAAAGTCATAACCGCCGTTGGAAATAAAGGACAGCGGTTGTTCCGGTGCCGTGGCTGCCGCCACCAGTGCACCAAAGCTGGGGTAGCCGGTTTCTATCTTGCCACTCCAGATAAAACGGGAACCAGCGTCATGATTGTTGGTTTGTGTATCAATGCCATTAATTACCAGCAAGCGTGAATAATGTTTCTGGAAAAAGGTCACCAGGTGACCGGGTGAACCGGGTTCCGGAGCTTCCGAGTCTTCAGCATAGCCGCCTACGTAGCTAATATTGCCAGCGCGCTTAATCACATTACGGGAAAAGTTATTCACCGGACCGCGGCCATCGGTGCGCGGTGTGTTGCCTTTGGGATCTATAAATAAGGTTGGGTCCCAACCGCCTCCCGCATTGACCATGACCCAGAAACGATTCGGATCTGCGCCATAGGCAGGCGTCAGGGACATGGGTAAGCCTGCAGTGAAGCAGGTGCCTCCCATTAGTTTCAGTAACGATCTTCTGTCAATTTTTTTATTCATAGACAAACCTGTAATCAGCCAGCAGGTAAGACACCACAGCCATCCAGCCGCGAATAATGTAATCCGGGTCTTCGCTTAACCTGTTATCAATGTCTTTCGCTTCATCGCGCAGGTCTTCACCGCTGTCAAGGTCACGATTACGTTTGCAGTAGGAAGGCAGTCGGTTAACTTCCCACTTCTTTTCAGCCGCAGCGATTTCTGCCTGCCCCAGTGCCACTACATCCATGAACAGATCCTCGGTATAGGAAAACTCGGGGTCGTCATAATTGCGTTCCTCACCCAGCAGAAGGGCATGCAGGTAACGAATATTTTTTCTGATGGCCTCCAGTCCCTTGGGATAGGGATCGCCATTTTCATACCAGGGCTTGCTGGCCAGAGTGACGAACGGGAAAAGAATATTTTCATCTTCCTTGCCAAGCTGCTGGTTGAGAAATTCATTGGGCACGGTGTAGCAGGCCATTTCGTTTGCCATACGAAACTGGACGGCGCCCATCAAACCATTGGGATCGGTCAGGGGCTTGATCACGTTATCAGAATCAATGCCGCCATAAATTTGCTGAAAGTAGCGACTTTTGTTTAAGAGGCGAGCCTCCCAGTCTTTTTCAATATTCTTGTGGTAGTTGTCCAGACTGCCACGCCATTCAACGCCGGTGACTGCCGAGAGTTTTTTATGCAGTTGTTCCGGGGCGAGTAACATTTTTGCACCGGTATCACTGTGTAACAATTCGTTGGCATCGGCTGTGAGACCTTTGGCCTGCCAGTAAGGACTGAGGAGAATCTCTCGCACGAGAGTCTTCAGATTCAGATTGTCCTGCTCAAAAGTCCGTTGGATGTCACTGAGAATGGCTCTTTCCGATACATAGGCAGACTGGGCGGTGGCATCTGCATCTTCCCCTGGCGACAACATGGGTTCCTTGCCGGTAAGGCCACGCACCATGATCCTGACCATGGCCTTGGCAAAGCGCGGGTCATTGGCAATTTCACTGGCCAGCCATTGCAGGGAGCTGTCGATATTGCCTTTTAATGGCATGGGCTTACCGGCAAATCCGCGGCCTTCCATATCACTGAACCAGCCGTATTTACTTAAGCGGCTGGGGCGATACACGCCGCGATCCGTCCAGTTCTGAAACAGCGACGCCACGGGGTCCAGCACCGAATGGCACTTGGAGCATTCCGGGTTGTCGATAGTGGGTATGGCATTATCGATATCTACCGCATTACCAGGTCGGGTACCTTCAATGGCAAGAATGTCGGTATCAAGAAAATAGTCATAGATGACCCGTGCTCGCCCACGATTACGATTGGTAAAGGTGGTTGGATAGCGATTCAGAAACATGGTTGAGGTGAGGATGCCGGCATGGGGAATACCTGGAATTTTCGCTTCGACAAATTCAAACGGGTTTTCCGGATCATTGAACGCAAGCCCTTCCACACCATAGCTGCGCGCAGAGAACGGGCTTAGCATGAGGTAGTCTGCTGTCAGAATTTCCGATAAAGGACGATCATTTTTGACCACATGTTTAATCAGCTCCAGCGGCTCCATGGCGACCGCATTGTTGGTGCTGTTACGAATGTCGTCATAATTTTCAGCGCGTTCCTTGCCCTCTGGGTCAAACCAGCGTGCGTCGGGAAAGTCGTCCTTGTTTAACAGTCGTATAGCACCCTCCGCGCTGTTTGAACTGAGGTACTTGTTGGTTAACAGGTACAGGTTAAAAATTTCTGCTACCCGATCCAGAAACGCTTCTTCTTCCATCATGTCTTCAATGGCATCGCTTAAACCAGTGTCTGGATCATTTTGTACCCGGGCAATTTCTGTCGTGGTGGGCAATCTGTTAAGCAGGTTCAGGCTGGCTTTGCGCAACACTTCGGTATCGCTCATCAGAATAAGGCCATCGATGGATTTGATGGCCTGATTGGGGGCATTAAGAACCGACAGGATAAATTCTGCCATGTTGGCTGCGCAATTGTCATCGCAAGCACCGGTGTTACCCAGCGGCATGGTGTCGCGAATATAGTTTTGTAGTGAGCTAAAGCTGTTGCAGTTGGCACAGGAAATAAGTGACGGAGCGATTGCTGTACCCAGACCGGTTTCACCATGGCAGTTGGCGCACTGCGCATCGTACTGCGCACCCAGCGCAGTGTGATCTGGATTACTGTCAGGAGGAGGCGCTTCGGAATTTTCCAGGCGTTTCACCCGGGTCAGGACAAAACGCTGGTTGTCATCCGGGGATAGCATTTCCAGTACAGCATGAAAACGTTTGCCGTTGGGCAGGCGTACTTCGAATATTTCCAGCGACCCTGTTGATGGGGTGAAAACACCCGACAAGGGCAAATCAGTTGGCGCGTTTGCATAATCGCTGGTAATCAGGGTAATGCCATCACCGGTGTCTATGTTAAAGCGTATTTCGACCGGGCCCAGATCATCAAAATCTACCCTGGGTACTACCAGATACTTTCCCTGTATGGTTGCCGGGTCTGCGCTCAGCATGCTACTGAAGCTGCATAACAGAAAAACCAGCAAGGTGTTTAGTGCGAATAATGATCGCGTTGATAGATATTTCATGGGCAAATGCTTTTTCATCCAGGCTCAACGAGGAACCCAGTCTATGTCAGCATCTGAAACCGGATTATTAACCAGGTCACACTCCGGTTTTTCCCCAGCAGTAATGTTAAAAACTTTGAACTGGTTGGGATTACTGGATTTGATGACAGGGAAACGGCTTGACAGGCAGACCAGCCCATAACTTTCATTTATGGCGTGACAACAAGGGGCTGGGCCATAGCAATCAATGGCCCGAAGAGAATAAAAAAGGATTACGGGGTGTTTAGTCAGTGATTCTGCGTTGCTTCACAGAGTCGGCAAGCTCGGCCAGCAGTCCACGGGTATCATCCCATGCCATGCAGGCATCTGTAATACTCTGGCCATAAGTGAGCTCCTGACCGGGTACTACTTTCTGATTACCCGCCACCAGATGACTTTCCAGCATCACGCCCTTGATATTTTTCTCACCGTTGGCTAATTGATAGGCAACGTCACGACAAACCACAATCTGCCGCCCCGGATCCTTGTTGGAATTGGCATGACTGCAGTCAATAATAATGTTGGGGCGCAGGCCGGCCTTCACCAGTTTTTCAGACACGTCCTGAACATTTTCCGGATCATAATTGGTATGTTTGTGGCCGCCGCGCAGAATGATATGACAGTCCTCGTTACCCGCTGTCTGAAAAATAGCCGAATGACCTTGTTTGGTCACAGACAGGAAATGATGGGAATGGGACGCGGAGCCGATGGCATCAATAGCAATTTGTACATCGCCGGTAGTGCCGTTCTTGAATCCCACCGGGCAACTCAAGCCGCTGGCCAGTTCTCGATGACACTGGGATTCCGTGGTGCGGGCACCGATTGCGCCCCAGGAGATCAGGTCTGCTAAATACTGTGGACTGATCAGGTCAAGATATTCAGTGCCTGCCGGAATGCCCCGGTTAGCCAGCTCCAGTAACAGGTTGCGCGCAGTACGCAGGCCTTCATTGATCTGAAAGCTGTCGTCCATGAAGGGATCATTGATCAGACCTTTCCAGCCTACCGTGGTTCGGGGTTTTTCAAAATACACGCGCATGACGATCAGCAGATCATCCTTGAGAGCCTGCATGGACTCGGCCAGATGATCGGCATATTCCAGCGCGGCTTTGGGATCATGTATGGAACAGGGCCCGACAATTACCAATAGCCGGTCATCCTTGCCGCGTAATATATCCTGAATACCGGAGCGGGCGCTCAGGACTGTTTGTGAGGCTGTTTCTGTCAGTGGATATTCCTGCAGCAGCTGTTCTGGAGAGAGCAGCTCTTTCATGGCTTTTATTCTGAGATCGTCAGTTGCTTGCAATACCATGGTGTTTTCTCTTTTCTCTTTTCTTTTGTCTTTTCGTTTATGGGTTAATCGTTTTTTTGAATGTCCAGTGTCAGTGCATCGCCTTCCACATCAAAACTATGCTCACTGGCAGAGTCCTGCTGAGTGAAATCGGTACACAGGGTTTCCCTGGCAATATAGTCTTTATGTTTTTCAATAGCTCGTCCCAGAGCGTTTCCGGCGGCATAATTAATGATAATGCGATCGGTGACATTCAGACCTATATCCTTGCGGGTTTTCTGAATACGGTTGATGACTTCCCTGGCGAGCCCTTCATCAATCAGTTCATCATTGAGCGCGCAATCCATATCAATGGAAATAAAGCGGTTGGACAACGCTTCGGTGCCTTCCTTAGCCTCCCGGAACACCAGAATGTCTTCAGTGCTGAAGGTTTCGTCGTCCAGAGTAATGCTGCCAGCTTCCTGCAGAAGGTTTAGTTGTTTCGCATCCAGGTCCTGGATCTGCTGCCGATAACGATTGAATTCCTTACCCAGGCGTTTGCCCAGTACCGGGGAATTGGGCTTGGCAAACAGGGTGATGTATTTGTCTTCATCGGTGGAGTAGGCAATAGCCTTCACATTCAACTCGGAACTGATGTAATCCTCCAGACGCGCGATCTCATCCAGCATGTCCCGACTTTCATGAATAATAGTAAGTTGCGAAAGCGGGATTTTGGTTTTGATTTTGACCTGTTCGCGTTTCTGTCGTCCCAGCAGAATAATATTCTGCATACGCGAAACCGCCTGTTCCAATACGGGCTGAATAAGGTCCTGATCGGCTTCCGGGTAATGACATAAATGGGCAGACTTGTGGCGTGTTGCGCTGTCACCAGCAAAGGCAGCCAGTTCCTGGTAAATATGCTCTGCCAGGAAGGGCGCAAAAGGCGCCATGCAGACGGTAAGTTCACTGATAGTCGTGTAAAGCGTCTGGTAGGCCGCATGTTTGTCAGCGGTCATTTCTTCCACCCAGAAACGCGAGCGGTTAAGACGAATATACCAGTTGGTCAGATCTTCTATGAATTCAAACAGGGCAGGGACCACGTTATAGAGTTTATATTCTGCCATTTCCTGGCTGACATTGGCTTTTAATGACTGCAGGCGCGACAGAATCCACTGGTCGGTAATGTTTTCCGGGACTACATGATGGGTATCGGCTTTCCAGTGATCAATGCCGGCATAGGTCTGCAGGAATTTAAACGAGTTGTACCAGGGCAGCAGGGCGCGGCGTACCATGTCTTTTACGCCGCTGTCGGTAAAGCGCTGCTCTTCGCCTTTAACCAGGCCAGAGTTGATCAGGTACAGGCGCAAGGCATCAGCACCATATTCTTCCATGAGGATGTCCGGCGCAGTGTAGTTTTGCAGGCGCTTGGACATCTTCTTGCCGTCTTCCGCCATCACGATGCCGTTAACAATAACGTTCTTGAATGACGGTTTGTCAAACAGGGCGGTGCTCAACACCAGCAGGGTATAAAACCAGCCACGGGTCTGGTCCAGGCCTTCAGCAATGTATTCAGCAGGAAAGCCGGCTTCAAACAAGGTCTGGTTTTCAAACGGGTAGTGCAGTTGCGCATAGGGCATGGAGCCTGATTCAAACCAGCAGTCCAGGACTTCTTCCACGCGCCGGTAGACGCCTTCTTCGCCGTCAAGGCTAAAGGCAAGCTCATCCACATATTCCCGATGCAGGTCTTCGACCCGGGTGCCGGAGTATTTTTCCAGTTCCTCGATTGAGCCAATACAGAGTCGATTGTCAGTGACATCGTTGATCCATATAGGCAGCGGGGTACCCCAGTAACGGTTACGTGAAATACACCAGTCGATGGCATTGTCGAGCCAGTTACCCATGCGACCGTCGCGGATATGATCGGGGACCCAGTTGATTTGCTGGTTGTTGGCCGCAATGCGTTCCTTGATTTGTTCCACTTTCACATACCAGGAAGGAATGGTGCGGTAGATGATGGGGGTGTCGGAACGGGGACAGAAAGGATAGCTGTGCTGATACACTTCCTGGATATAGAGTTTTCCTTCGTCCTTGAGTTTGCGAATGATGTCCTTGTCGGCATCCTTGACGTAGATGCCGGCGAAATCTGTCACTTCTTCGGTAAATTTACCTTCCAGGTCAACCGGGCAAACCAGGGCGTTAATGCCATTGGCTTTCAGGACCCGGAAATCGTCCTCACCAAAAGCGGGGGCCTGATGCACAACACCGGTACCGGCTTCAGTGGTGACATAATTGTCTGCCACCACCACGAAGGCGCCTTCAGCTTCCAGTTCAGTAAAGTACGGCATAAGCGGTTCATATTTCTTGCCGACCAGTTCACTGCCAGCATGTTCGCTGATGACTTCGAGGGACTTGTGTTTGCCAATAGCGTCCAGACGCTCCTGAGCCAGGTAGATATCCTTGCCGAGTTCAGCGTCATGGACTTTTACATAGGTGATGTTGGCATTCACACACAGCGCCAGGTTGGAGGGTAGTGTCCATGGTGTGGTGGTCCAGGCGCTCAAATAGGCGTCTTCGTCTTTCAGTTTAAAAAGAACGGTGACCGCCGGATCCTGCACATCCTGATAATTGGAGCCAGCTTCGAAATTTGACAGTACCGTGCCCAGGGCAGTGGAAAAAGGGACCACTTTAACACCGCGGTAGATCAGGTCTTTTTCCCACAACTGCTTCATCACCCACCAGACCGACTCCATAAAAGAGGGGTCCATGGTTTTATAGTCATTGTCAAAATCCACCCAGCGGCCGATACGGGTAATGGTCTTGCGCCATTCAGTGGTATAGCGCTGTACAATGCCGCGGCATTCATCGTTGTAGCCTTTCATGCCGAGTTTTTCGACGGCTTCGCTGGCAGACATGCCCAGGGCTTTGTCAATTTCATGTTCGATGGGCAGGCCATGGCAATCCCAGCCGAAACGGCGCTGCACATAATTGCCCTTCATGGTGTAGTAACGGGGAATAATGTCTTTCAGGGTGGAGCCCACCAGATGACCATGATGAGGCAGACCAGTGGCAAACGGGGGGCCGTCATAGAAAATATAGGGAGGATTATCCTTGCTCTGCTCCAGGGACTGCTGGAAAACGTTTTCCTTTTCCCAAAAGTCGAGCACATCATGTTCTGCCTGAACGAAGGAAAAGCTCTCGTTGGTTGTTTCTTTAGTATCTGTCACTTGTCTGGCCTGAAAGTATCAATAAAAAATGAGCGCTCTATCTATTCGTCTATCTATTAGCTATCAGTTAGTCGCTGGCAGCTAAAATAAAAAACCCGCCTGGTGGCGGGTTTTTCAAACTTTATTACAAAGATCT
Source organism: Pseudohongiellaceae bacterium (assembly GCA_965661105.1). Taxonomy (GTDB): domain Bacteria; phylum Pseudomonadota; class Gammaproteobacteria; order Pseudomonadales; family Pseudohongiellaceae; genus Eutrophocola. The sequence continues at coordinate 18,134 of CBFICR010000034.1, forward strand.
ACTCTTCATCCGCCCGGATCAGCGCCGAATAATAAAAATGAAAATGGAATAGATCAGCTTGTTTGTCATGGGTCGTGAAGAATAGACTTTTATTCTTATTTGTCAAGTAGTTGGGTACTTTTTACAGATTATTGTGCAAATAATAGGGAAAAGTATCAGAAGGGCAATCCGTGGCTCTGTAAAACTATCCCGGGTAGTTATTTTTCCGGAAAACTGGGTTATATTTCCAGTGACTGAATATACCGATACACAGATTATCGGATAAGTATAAAAATTTGGGGGGATGTCATATCAATGAAAGCCGCATGGTTGTTCCTGTTACTGTCTTTATCCTTGTGCACCAGTGTTAATGCACAGGAAGGTTTTCCCCTGGATGGCACCTGGCGTGGCTACTGGGGTGTCCCTGGTGGCGAAGAAACCCTTGTTGTGATTGTGATGAACTGGGATGGGGAAAACATCAACGGTCGAATTAATCCCGGCCGTAACATGATCTTCTTTGAAGACGCCGACCTTGATCCTGAAAACTGGATCGTTAATTTTACTTCTACCTCCAAGGCAGGTGAGCCCATTGCGTTTTCAGGCACGCTGGAAAATATTGGTGCTTATGACAGAACCATAACCGGTACCTGGACCATTGGTGGAGTTGAGAACCAGCTGGTGTTAACCAGAGAGTAAAAAAGTCTCAAGTTACAAGCTTCAAGTCACAAGTAAAAACAGAAAAAAGTGAATATGAAAATGGGTTTGAAAAATTTTGGCAGTATGGGTTTTGGGGTGGCAGCTGCGTTGTTAATTGCTGGCTGTGGAGATTCTGGTGCACCCTCTGAAGAGATGGCGGCTTTGCCAGCTTCGCCTGTTGAGGTGGTGAGAGAGACGCCGCGTTTTGATGATGGCATGGTGCGTTTTGATCGGGTTCCTGGAGAACTGGGTTACTGGAGTAATCCAAGCAAATCTTCCCTGATTGAAGACGGTGTTCAGCTTAGTATGGATGAAAATGGTCTGCTGACAGATATCAATGCTGCTGATCAGGTTGCTCCTTTTATGCCCTGGGCACTGGGTCTTTATAAATACCGGCAGGCCAATGGCCTGGCCGATGATCCGGTCAATGCCTGTATTTCGCCTGCGGGTCCCAGACATCTTCATTATGAAGGTGGTTTTCGTATTATTCAGGACCGCAACTATAACCGTGTCTACCTGATCTTTGGTGGCGGTAATCGAGGCTGGCGTCTGATTCATATGGATGGCAGGCAGGCACCGGATCCCGACGAAGTTGCTGGTACCTATTACGGGCATTCAGCGGGTCACTGGGAAGGCGATACACTGGTAGTGGAGTCAAGCGGCTTCAATGATCGTTTCTGGTTCTCCAATGGAGGGCTTCCCCATACTCCAGCGCTGACACTGATTGAACGTTTTAGTCGTCCGGATTATGAAACCCTCGAATATGAAGTGGAAATTACTGACCCGCTTGCCTACACCAGACCCTGGAACGCCTCCTGGACGCTGGATTGGGTTGACGGTGAAATAAGCGAAAAATTTTGTGAGCAGATCGAAGCGATTGATCAGTACACGGGGAATAATTAGAAAGGCGGAAAAAGGAAAAAGGAAAAAGGATAAAAGTCGTGCAGGCAGGAAATGCGTGCAGAGCTTTTATTCGACAGAAGGGTAAAGCTAAACAATAAAAGTAACCATGATTCCTTAATTACCTTCAGGTAATTTCCATAGTTCAGGTTGAATTTGGATTGGAACGTTTTTTTGTAGGATAAACAGGTCGGAAAAGGCCTGCAAGGCCGTCTTCCGACAGAAGGGTAAAGCTAAACAGTAAAAGTAACCATGGTTCCTTAATTACCTGAAGGTAATTTCCATAGTTCAGGTTGAATTTGGATTGGAACGTTTTTTGAGGATAAACAGGTCGGATAAGGCTGCAAGCCGCCATCCGACGTAAGGGTAAAGCTTGAATTTATTGGTTAAGTGAAGAGGATTTTAAAATGAAAAAATTAATAAAACAGGGGATCGGTGTGCTTGCTTGCTCATTGCTGCTGGTTGCTTTTCAGTCCCAGGCGCACCACTCATTTGCGGCGCAATATGATGCCAGCAAACCGGTCACACTGCAGGGCTATGTCACCAAGGTGGAATGGTATAACCCGCATGTTTATTTCTATATCGATGTGGAAAATCCTGACACCGGTGAAATTGAGAACTGGGGCGTGGAAATGGGGCCTCCCCACATGCTGCAAAATCGCGGCTGGAAAAAGAATGATATGCAGATCGGTGATGAATTGCTGGTTGAAGCGACCCGGGCCAGAGATGGCAGCACGACTTCCAATGCCCGCTCGGTCACCATGGTTAATTCTGGAAAAGTGCTGGGTGCAGCCTCCAGTGAAGACCAGACCCTGACAGGTGGCGGCAACTAGTTGGATAAAAGAAAAAGGATAAAGGATAAAGGTAGTGAAATGAGAGATTTCTGGAGTAACACTATGATTAGGCGATTTATCAGGATTCCATACAAAGTGATCAGTGTGTCACTTTTATCCTTTTTCCTTTTTCCTTTATCGGCCCTACCCCAGGATGGGGAAGGCGAATCCATGCCGGTTCCGCGTAATGAATTCGGGCACCCAAGCTTTGCCGGTACGCCAGAACGGGTAGGTAACTGGCAGGGCTTACTGGGGACTCTGGCCCACAGGGGAGAAGAACCCAGTGCATTCAATATTCCAGAAGCCCTTTTCTATGATGAAGTCCCTTTTCAGCCATGGGCGGCAGAGCTGCATGCTGAGCGGCGGGCTAAAGGTGGCGCTTATGATCCCCATACTCGCTGCAAACCTTCCGGTGTAGCCAGAATGTTTCACACACCTTACGGCATGGAATTTCTCGATCTTGGCGAAGAAATGTTATTTATCAATGTTGGTGCGCCGCATTCCTGGCGCCGAATCTGGGTTGATGGCAGAACCTTTCCGGAAGATATTGAGCCAGGTTGGTATGGCTATTCAATCGGGCATTGGGAAGACGATACGCTGGTGGTGGAAACTCGAGGGTTTAACACCGGTTTCTGGATGAGTCGTGGTGGCTTCCCGCATACCGAACAACTGAAAACCATTGAGAAGTTTTCCCGTCCTTCCTGGGATCGCCTGCGTTACGAAGTGACTATCGATGATCCGGGTGCCTACACCAGGCCCTGGACCGGTGGCTGGTATATGACCTGGGGTGATGGTGTTGAGCCGTTTGACTATCTTTGCCAGGAAAATAATCTGGACCCTGACAGAATGCTGGGTATTGATCAGTAAGCCTGACGTTGAAAAAGTAACGTGCAGTTATAGCCTTACATCGTTTCGGTAGCAAAAAAATCGCCGATCATTTGCTGATGAATGCCATCTTTAAGGTAGATGGCATAAAAGTTGATTTGTGGCAGTCCTTCCAGTTTTTGTATCTTCAATGCTCCGTTATTAACATCTTCCTGCACGCCAACCTCCGGGATGATAACCAGGCCCTGACCTGAATTGGCGAAAAATCTGAGCAGGGAAATATCATCAGTTTCCATACGGGAACTTACTTGTAGTTTCATTTTTTTGTAAAGGATGTCCTTGATGACATCGCCTTTATAGGGAAATTTGAAATTAAAGACATCGACAGGTTTTTCGTCTTCAGGTGTGTTTGATTTTTTTGAGGTTTGTTGACTGCTATTAAGTATTTTTGCTTTGCCGGCCAGGCATAAGGGGCTGGTACCAATTTTACTGTAGCCAAAAATGCCGAGGTCTTTTTTCTGTGGTATTTCGATTGAAATGATTAAATCCAGTTCATAGGTTCTCAGTAAATACATCAGTTCTTCATAAGCGCCACTAATCACATCAATAGACACATCATCATTATCCTTGATGATGCTGGACAGACTTCTGAAGACGAAGTTTCTTGAAATACCACCAACCATACCGACATTCAGGTTTTTTGGTGCTCCCGCCATCTGTTTGTTTTTAATAACCTGGTTAATTTCACGGCTCTGCGTGAAAATATTTTCGGCATATTTCATCAGCATAGTGCCGGTCAGGGTGAGTTTCACCGAACGGGTTGTGCGATCAAAAAGTTTCTCTTCAAAATATTGTTCAAGCTGCGAGACATGCTCGCTGACAGCGGATTGTGAGACATACATTTGATCTGCGGCATGCTTGAACCCGCCATGCTTGCAAACCATCCAGAACGCATAAAGGTGTCTAAAGTTAATCCACTCCAAAAGTCTCTCCTCCGGGCACTGCCAATATATCTATATATAAGATAAATAATATACATATTATATATTTTACAGATCTATTGCCATAGCTATAAACTGCGCCCCGTTGAATGACTGACAAGGGCTTTGGGTCAATAAACCTGACCATAAATTAATAAATAATAATTGCGGAGAATATATGACAAGCAAGATAACAGTAGCATATGGTGATGGTATCGGACCTGAAATTATGCAGGCATGTCTTAAAATTATGCAGGCTGCCGGTGCGGACCTGTCCTATGATGTCATCGAGATAGGTGAAAAATGTTATCTCGAGGGGCATACCTCCGGTATCCGCCCGCAGGACTGGGAAAAAATAGTTAGCAACAGGATTTTCTTCAAAGCCCCCATTACGACTCCGCAGGGTGGCGGCTATAAAAGCCTGAATGTCACTATTCGAAAAACACTCGGTCTGTTTTCAAACATTCGCCCGGTTCAGTCTTTTCATCCCTTCGTTAAAACCAAACATTCGGAATTGGATCTGGTGGTCATTCGGGAAAATGAGGAAGACCTGTACGCAGGAATAGAGCATCGCCAGACCCAGGAGGTTTATCAGTGCCTTAAACTGATGAGTCGATCCGGTTGTGAAAGAATTATTCGCTACGCCTTTGAATATGCACGACATATGGGGCGCAAGAAAGTCACCTGCATGACCAAAGACAACATTATGAAGATGACTGATGGTCTGTTTCGCAAGGTATTTAATGATATTCGGGAAGAATACCCTGAGATTGAATCGGATCATCTGATTATCGATATCGGTGCAGCCAGGTTGGCAGACACGCCGGAAAACTTTGACGTTATTGTTTTACCAAATCTGTATGGGGATATTGTCAGTGACATTATTGCCCAGATTTCCGGCTCTGTAGGATTAGCTGGTTCATGTAATGTGGGTAAAGAGTCAGCAATGTTTGAGGCGATTCATGGGTCAGCGCCAGATATTGCGGGTCAGGACAAGGCTAATCCAAGTGCTCTGTTGATGGCTGGCGTCATGATGCTGAATCATCTGGGACAGGTTGATGTTGCTAACTCAATCAAAAATGCCTGGCTGAAAACGATTGAAGATGGTGTTGCCACACCGGATATATTTTCTGAAGTATCAACCAGTAAAGTGGGAACCAGTGGTTTTGTTGAAGAGCTTATCAGGCGACTTGGTCAGCAGCCAGAGCACCTGCCAGTTGCAACAACACAGCAAACAGGTGGTGAATGGGATCTGACTGAGTCAGCACTGACCATGCAGGAAAGAAAGCTGGAGGGCATTGATGTATTTCTGTACGAGGAAAATCGCGATCCTGACTATATAGGCAATAAACTTGCTGAACTTAGCCAGAGTAGCGATCTTGTTTTGCAGATGGTCACCAATAGAGGAATAAAAGTGTTCCCGAATGGTAATCCGCAAACCTATTGCACGGATCACTGGCGCTGCCGTTTCAAGCCGGAAAATGCCGGTGGATCGCTTTCCCAGAAACACCTCATGTCTTTGCTCACTACGTTGACTGAGAATGGCTTCGACATTATTAAAACTGAAATGCTTTATTCATTTGATGGGGAGCTGGGTTATTCGTTAGCCCAGGGCCAGTAACTTAAGCAGACAATACATATCAACCAGAGGAGACAATCGTGTTTAAAACTACTTTACCAAAGCAGCTTGCTGGTCCCAAAAATTTTGAATTCGAGTACCAGAACCTTTTCGATACTATAAAAGTACAAATCAGAATTCCTGATGTGGAAAACAACGAATGTGAGCTGAGCGGAGAATGGGGGCCTCATTACAAAGTCCAGCTCAACAGCTCGCAGATGATTCGTGTTGCTTATAAATCTTCCAAACAGCACGACTTTTCTTCATTCATGCTGTTTCCCTCTTGCCTGCATATTGAGTCACCGATTCTTCATGAAGAGCGCAAAAAAAACCCTTTTGTTTATGTAATTAATGATGATGTGAATAATCTACGCTTTGAAATATGTCTCAATCGAAATGGCTACATCATGCAGGCAAAAACCAAAGTGCTTGGTGGATTTGACAGGCTAAGAATGAAAGCGCCGAAGCTGGGTGTGGTTTAAGAACCATCAATAATCTTGATCAGATAGAGCGTGCTGTATAGAGCGTTAGTGTGTGAGGTGGGGAACATGAATACATCAATAAATGCAGTACTGGTCCAGGATGAAAAGGAAGCAGAGGCTATTTATATCTTCAGGGAAATAGCGGCACAGTTTGAGAATCCTGTGCTGCTTTTTTCCGGTGGAAAAGACTCTATTACCCTTGTGCGTCTTGCACAAAAAGCATTTTTTCCGGCGGCGATCCCATTTCCCTTGTTGCATATAGATACCGGTCATAACTTTACTGAAACATTGGTCTGTCGCGATGAGTTGGTGGAAGAACTTGGACTTACTCTGATAGTTAGAAAAGTTCAGGATGCCATTGATTCGGGAAAAATTTCTGAGGAAAGCGGCCGCTATGCAAGCAGGAATGCCCTGCAGACGCCTGTGCTGCTTGATGCCATCGAGGAATTTCATTTTGATGTCTGTATCGGTGGTGCGCGTCGGGACGAAGAGAAGGCGAGGGCGAAAGAAAGAGTTTTCTCTATTCGTGATGATTTTAGTCAGTGGGATGAGAAAAATCAGCGCCCGGAATTTTTCCGTATGCTGAATGGGCTCATCCCCAAGGGCTATAATGTGAGGGCATTCCCGATTTCAAACTGGACAGAAATGGATGTATGGGAATATATCCGCAGGGAAAAGCTGGCGCTTCCTTCCCTGTATTTTGCCCACAAGCGCAAGGTTTTCCAGCGTGACGGAATGCTTTGGCCGGATAACCAGTTTGTAAATAAAAGCAGTGATGAAGCCTCTGAAGAGCGAATAGTGCGTTTTCGTACCGTTGGGGATATGACCTGTACCGCAGCAGTAGAATCCTCAGCCTCAGCCCTGGACGATGTGATTGAGGAAATCCGTATCTCAACGCTATCTGAACGAGGCGCCAGAATTGATGACAGGCGTTCAGAGGCTGCCATGGAAGAGCGAAAACGCGTTGGCTATTTCTGATAATCAGTTTTTTCAATCACTTGAATATCAGTAAAGCTTGTTGGAAAAAACAGCAAGTGTCGGGGGAGTAAGAATGAACAAGCGAAATAAACTCTTAAGAATTGCCACCGCTGGCTCAGTGGATAATGGCAAGAGCACGCTTATTGGACGTTTGCTTTATGACACCAAGTCACTGGCAAGTGACAAAATTGAAGCGATAGAAAGACAAAGTTCTGCCAGGGGTTATGATTACCTGGACTTTTCCCTGGCTACCGATGGCCTTGTCGCTGAGAGAGAGCAGGGCATCACCATAGATGTGGCGCATATTTATTTCTCCACCAAAGAGTCGCGCTACATTATCGCCGATACACCTGGACATGAAGAATATACCCGCAATATGGTGACCGGCGCCTCAACGTCTGATGTGGCGCTAATCCTGGTTGATGCCAGGAAAGGGATTAATGAACAGACCATCAGGCATTTTTACATAAGCCACCTGTTATGCATGCAAAAAGTCCTGATTGTCATCAACAAGATGGACCTTGTAGATTACAGCGAGGACGTCTATAAAGCTGTTTGCAAGGACTTTAAAGGGCTTCTTGCCAAGAGTGATTATGATTCTTCGCGGGTAGAATACTTACCAATCAGTGCGCTCTATGGAGAGAATGTCACAAGCTCTTCAGATGCAATGCCCTGGTATAAAGGAAGCACCATGCTGTCATGGCTGGACAGTCTGGAGCTGGAAAAAAATTATTATCAGAATGCCCGTTTCCAGGTGCAGTATGTAATAAGGCCCAAGACTCATGAGTATCACGATTTCAGAGGTCTAAGCGGAATGCTGACAGGTGGCTCCTTGCGTAAAGGCGACAAAATAACAGTTCTGCCAGGTGGCAAGGATTCTATCATCAGAAATATTCATTTCCATGATCAGGAATTTCTTGAAGCACAAGCCGGTACATCCATTACTCTGGTACTGGAGGATGATCTGGATGTCAGCCGTGGCGACATGATTGTTAAAAGCGGTGAGCTGCCTGATGAAGATAATATTCTTAAAGCAACCCTTTGCCAGGTCAACAATTCTACTCTCAAGGCAGGTGACCGCTACATCCTGCAGGCGGGGGTTAAACGGCTGCTTGCCAGGGTGGAAGAAATCACCGGAATCCATGGCATGGACTTCACCGTGAGCACAGACAAACAGAAAGTGAGCATGAATGAAATTGCAGATGTCATTTTACGACTCAACAAACCGGTGCAGTTTGATCCTTATAAAATAAATCCAGCTCACGGTAGCTTCATCCTGATAGATGGCGGAAATCAAAACACAGTGAGTGTAGGGTTTATTCGATAATCGGCTAACAGGGCACTCTTTATAGCAATAAATAGCAATTTACAGCAATGCATAGGAATAGCAGTGCCCTGTTATATCTTTGCGGTTATAACGGGTTAAGTTTCACAACCGTTATATATCGAGATAACGCAAGTCCAGTGTATAGGGTCGCTCGGGATGTGGCTCTTCTTCCCTGATTTCAATTTCGCCCTGGGTATGTCCGAAGGAATTGAAGCGTGCAACACGCCGCGCTTCAGCCTCATTGGCATTCACCGGGAAGGTTTCATAATTACGCCCACCCGGATGAGAGACGTGATACTCACAACCTCCCATTGAACGGTTATTGCTGGTGTCTACCACATCAATCACCAATGGTGTGTGTACCTTGATAGTTGGATGCAGGGCTGAATAGGGATCCCATGCCTTGTAACGTATGCCGGCCACAAACTCTCCTTCCTGGCCGGTAGCCTGCATCGGCAATTTTCTGCCATTGCAACATATTGCCAGACGATTTCCTGTCATGCCCTGAATCTGCACCTGGATTCTTTCTACTGAAGAATCCACGTAACGTGCGGTTCCACCGCCGCTCATTTCCTCACCCAGTACATGCCATGGCTCGATGGCACCATGGATATCCATTTGTAATCCTGCCACATGAAAGCGTCCATAATGAGGGAAACGGAATTCCTGGAATGGCAGAAACCAGTCAAGATCTATTGGATAGCCAGCGTCATTCAGATCGCGAATTACCCAGGACAGATCGTCCCAGATATAGTGAGGCAACATGAAGCGGTCATGCAGTTGGCTACCCCAGCGAATCAAGTCTTCGTTGTAGGGGTTTTTCCAGAACCATGACACCATACTGCGAATCAATAGCATCTGAACGGCGCTCATTTGCCAGTGTGGTGGCATTTCGAAGCCCCTAAATTCCACCAGGCCAAGTCTGCCTGTGGATGAATCCGGAGAATAAAGTTTATCAATACAGAATTCTGATCGATGGGTGTTGCCAGTAAGGTCCACCAGAAAATTACGCAGGATTCTGTCAATCATCCAGGGCTTATTATTGCCCGCTTTAGGTAGCTGTTGCATGGCAATTTCAAGTTCGTACATATTGTCATCGCGCGCTTCATCAACACGGGGGGCCTGACTGGTAGGCCCGATGAATTGCCCGGAAAACAGATAGGAGAGGCTGGGGTGGTTTTGCCAATAGCGCAACATGCTGGAGAGCAGGTGGGGCTGTCTGAGAAAAGGGCTGTCCTCTGCCTTTGCGGCACCAAGCGTGACATGGTTGCCTCCGCCAGTACCGGTATGTTTACCATCGAGCATGAATTTTTCAGTACCCAGACGACATTCTCTGGCTTCTTCATAAAGCCCTGATATTGTTTTTATCAGGTCATTCCAGCTTTTAGCAGGATGCACATTGACTTCAATGACGCCAGGATCCGGTGTGATCATCAATTTTGTCAGGCGCGGGTCTTTGGGTGGTTCATAGCCTTCGAATACCAGAGGCAACTTTTCTCTGGTGGCTATTTTTTCAATACAGCCCAGTAATTCGAGATAGGATTCCAGTCGCTTCAAGGGTGGCATGAATATATAAAGCTTGTCATCCCTGACCTGGGCACACAGAGCGGTATGAATAACTTTCTGCTGTACTTTCTGCTTACCCTTGAGAGCCCGGGAAGATTTCAGCTTTTCTCCGGTTTTTGGGTTTACTGGATGAGGCAATGGTTCCCAGTCAGAAAACGGATCCTTGTCAAAATCAACTTCACGCTCTATTTCCCAGGGAAGACTGTCCAGCGGTAAACGCAGTCCCATAGGTGAATCACCGGGAACCAGAAACATTTTATTGCGTCTGAATTTCCAGGCACTTGTTTGCCAGCCGCCACTTTTTGACGTATCCGCTGCAGCAATTGGCAGGGCAAAACCTGTTTGAGTGGTGAGCCCGTCATCGAAGACCTTACGGATTCGTGCACGTTCCTGGGCATCATTGATCTTGCTATCAGCAACACTAACATTTTTCGGTAGCGCGCCTTCCCTATCCAGATAGTATTCCTTATCTTCGTAGCCTGGCACGATGTATTTATCCGGCAAGCCAAGTTCTTCACACAGGTTTTTCAGAAAACTTCTTGCTGCTGTTTTAGGTACTTTGGTGTCATCCCCGGGTGTGGCCAGTAATGCAGGGTCATGCCATAGAGGCTTTTTGTCGGTGCGCCAGAATATACCCAGCGCCCATCTTGGCAGCTGTTCACCCGGGTACCATTTCCCCTGGCCATGATGAATGAAGCCCTGGGGAGCATAGTGCGCCTTGAGTCGTTGCAGAAGTTTTTCAGACAGCGCGAGTTTTTTCTCACCCAGGGCATTGGTATTCCACTCCGCGCCATCCATATCATCGATTGATACAAACGTGGGTTCGCCACCCATGGTCAGTTTTACTTTTTCCCTGTTTAATTTTTTGTCGACTTCCTTGCCAAGGGCATTGATAGTGTTCCATTGAGCCGAGGAATAGGGTTTGGTCACCCGCGGATCTTCATGGATGCGAGTAACTTTGTTGTAGAACCTGAAGTCTACTTCACAGGGCCCGGTTGCCCCGGTAATCGGCGCGGCACTGAAAGGATCTGGGGTACAGGCGAGGGGGATATGGCCTTCACCGGCAAATAATCCGGAAGTAGCATCCAATCCCACCCAGCCAGCACCTGGTATATAGACTTCAGCCCAGGCATGCAGATCGGTAAAGTCCTGTTCAGTCCCGGAAGGTCCATCGAGCGCTTTTATATCTGCCTTGAGCTGGACCAGGTAGCCCGAGACAAAACGCGCAGCCATACCAAGATGGCGCAGAATCTGAACCAGCAACCAGGCATAGTCACGGCAAGAACCCTGTCTGAGGGTCAGGGTGTCTTCACAGGTCTGTACACCCGGGTCCATTCTGACCAGGTAACTTAGCTCACTCATCAGTCGGCTATTCAGGGCAACCAGAAAATCAATGGTCGGTGTTTTTCTGCGATCCACTTTAGTAAGCCATTCCAATAGTAGCGGACCTTTTTCTGTAATTTGCAGGTAAGGCGCCAGATCTTTCTTTAATTGTTTGTCATAGCGAAAAGGGCAGTAATCATATTTTTCATCAAGAAAAAAATCAAAAGGGTTTATCACTGTCATGTCAGCAATAACTTCGACATCAAACACCAGTTTTCGAGCTGGTTCGGGAAAAACCATGCGTGCAAGGTGATTGGAAAAAGGGTCCTGCTGCCAGTTGATGAAATGATTTTCTGGCTGCACCTTTAAAGAATAGGATTCAATAGGAGTTCGGCAGTGTGGTGCTGGACGCAGTCTCACTACATGTGGCATGATCGACGTAAGTCGGTCAAATCTGTATTCGGTATGGTGTTTAATAGCAATTTTGATTGCCATATGTTTAGAATGCTCCTAGCAAAATAATTCAAAAATTTTATGAAAATAGATTGGAAATCATATCACCACGATGACTTTTACGATGAAATAATTAGTTCATCAGGTCGTCCCCAGCCCGGAGCAAGTACCTTAACAAAGTATCTTGCTTCAATGAAACCCGAAGAATTAAAACAGCGGAAGGATTCCGTGGCGGATGCCATAAAAACGATGGGCATCTCCTTTACAGTGTACAGTGATGCCGGAAATATAGACAGGGAATGGCCTTTCGATATTATCCCAAGAATTATCAGAGCCAAGGAATGGTCAGCTACCAGCAAGGGGCTGGAGCAACGCTTGCGGGCGCTTAACTGCTTTATAAACGATCTTTATAACGACAAAAAAATTCTGAAGGACAAGGTTGTTCCTGCGGACTTGATCAATAATTCCGGTAACTACAGGAAAGAGTGCGAAGGGATCAAACCTCTGCATGGGGTCTGGGCACATGTCTGTGGCACTGACCTGATCAGGGGTGCTGACGGTGAATTCTATGTGCTGGAAGATAACCTGCGTGTGCCATCCGGCGTCTCCTATATGCTGGAGAATCGCAACGTTACCAAACGTGTGTTTCCCGAATTGTTTGAAAATTACGACATTCAGCCGATTACCGAATACCCCAGTCAGTTATTTGATACCCTGGCTGATATCTCACCGACACCTAAAGACTATCCTGAGGTGGTTGTTCTTACCCCGGGCATTTAT
>CBFICR010000035.1:0-30301 GCA_965661105.1 Pseudohongiellaceae bacterium
ACAGCCAGATGGATGACTCCTATTTCAGTTAATTCTATCTGATGGATATCTACCAAAGAGCCGGCAATATAGATAAATACAGCCAACTCTATGATTCTGTCAAAACGAACCCCGAATCGTCATTAAGCCAGCACCCTAACACCTACAATATGCTGCACAGCATGTCGATTAATTTACAGGATTTTGGAATGACGACTCATTATTTTGAAAAGTATCAGGAGTATTTTGGAGAGTTCGCTCCGGTCCTTGCCAATCAGGCGGTTTTTTATCTCAATAACGGTTTGATCGCTGAAGCGATTCCGTTAATGCGCCGCTCGCTTGAGCTGGACCCCACGCTTTCACTTGCGGCCCAGTTTCAACAAACTATGGCACAATATCCAGACCTCTGAGTCAAAACGTCTACTGTATTTCCACCAGACCAATTCTGTTGGAACTGCTCTGGTGAATCAGAAGGTTACCTTCTCTGGTGACCCACATATTCCTGACAATCCCGACACCGGAAGGGATTGCCCAACTCTGAAATGCTTCGGTGTCAGGATCAAAACGCACCAGGGCATCCGGGCGCATACCGGACTCGTTATACCAGATCTTGTCATCTATCACGGCCAGGGCATAGGGATGTGAGCTTGAACCGCTGGGCGAATCCCATTGCCGGATATCGCCGCTAGCCGGATCAAGACGGCCGATTTTCCCCTGCGTGGAATTAACAAACCAGACCACCCCCTTGCTGTCCAGGCCAAGCCTTCTGATTCTCGACGCCTGGTCGGGAATGTCGTAATAACGTACTTGCATGGACTCAGGGTCAAGGGCGCCGATCTTGTTGGTGCCATTAAAGGCAACCCAGACGGTGCCGTTTGCCGCTACCTGAATACCATAGGGGCGCGGCTCTGACGCTACTTCTGTTAATTCCCCGGTTTCAGGATCCAGACGCCCCAGCATACCTGCTCCCTGTGCAGTGAAATACAGATTTCCATTCGGGTGAAATGCGGCAGAATGGGGGTCACGGGCCTGCGTGGGATACTCGGTGATCAACCCTGTGTCAGGGTCAAGTTTGCCAATAGTGCCGTTACTATTCCCCGTATACCAGATATTGCCCTCTTCATCAGGCACGATACTGTGAGGCCTGGCTGCCAGGGGGAGTTTGTACTCGTTCATTTCGCCCGTTGCAGGATCAAGCCTTCCCACCAGGCTTGCCCACATGCCCGTCCACCAAATAGACCCATCAGGCGCCTCAATGGGATCTCTGGCGCGTTGCCCCAATGTTGGCACCATCCATTCCCTGATATTAATCTGTGTCTCACCGGCAATCAGTGTAGGTCGTTGTGTTTCGTCTGCAGGGAAATGCTCTGCCAGATAGTCAGCAATAGTGGCTGACTGCGCCTCAGATAAATTCACCATTGCAGAAAAAACATGCTTCCATTCATCAGCGGTGTCATAGCCTGCAGATCGCACAATGTTCAGGGAACTGTGACAGCTATAGCAGGCTATTTCGATGAGCTGCTTGCCATCTCCCTCAGGAAGCTGGGGAACCTGAAATTGCGGAGGCTGTGCCTGTAGAGTATTGGCATAGAGAAAAATGACAATGGAAAGTGTTTTGCGGATCATGAGTTATTCTCCAGTTGTCCAGGAGCATGGACTGAGTTGCTGTGCCTGATCACATGAAATCACAAAATCTGTTACCTGGTAAATAGCCAAATTTCGCCAGGCGCCTTGAGTTGAGAAATTGAGACGGAGCAGAAGAATTTTTTATAAGCATAAAAAAAGCCGGTTGGTATAACCAACCGGCCTTAATAACATTTTTGTAAAACTCACTAAATCAGGCGAGAGCTTCTTTAGTAGTTTTTACAATGGCTGCCGCAACGGCATAAGGACAGGCATTGGAAGCCGGACGACGATCTTCCAGACGACCTTTCCAGCCATCTTCCACAGTTCCGATAGGAATACGGATAGACGCTCCACGGTCTGAAACACCATAACTAAAAGCATCAATAGACTGTGTCTCATGCTTACCTGTCAAACGCTGGTCATTATGTGCACCGTAGACACTGATATGGCGCTCAATATTTTTACCAAACTCTTCACAGATTTTAGTGAAAACATCCTGATCACCAGACTCCCTCATTGGGCCATTGGAGAAGTTGGCATGCATACCTGAGCCATTCCAGTCCGTATCACCAAGGGGTTTTGGATGCCATTCAATGGCCATGCCATACTTTTCAGCAGTTCTTTCCAAAAGATAACGGCCAAGCCAGGTTTCATCACCGGCACGGGCAGCACTTTTTGCAAACACCTGAAATTCCCACTGACCGGCAGCAACTTCTGCATTAATCCCTTCAACATTCAGACCAGCTTCCAGACAAAGGTCCAGATGCTCGTCAACCATTGTACGACCATAGGCATTTCGAGCACCTACTGAACAGTAGTAAGGGCCCTGGGGGCGAGGATAGCCCGCATGAGGAAACCCGGGAGGCAGGTTAGTATCGGGATCCCAGAGGAAATATTCCTGTTCAAATCCAAACCAGAAATCCTCATCGTCATCATCAATTTTGGCACGGCTGTTGGTCGAATGAGGCGTTCCATCGGCATTCAGTACTTCAGTCATGACCAAATAAGCATTAGCACGATCCGGATCAGGAATGATGCATACCGGCTTCAGAAGACAATCTGAATCGCCGCCTTCGGCCTGTCCGGTTGAGCTGCCGTCAAATGACCACATTGGACATTCTTCAAGAGTACCGCCGAAATCAGATCTGACCATGGTCTTGCTTCTCAGGCCCTGGGTAGGTACGTCACCATCGAGCCATATATATTCCAACTTGGATTTCATGTGTTCTATTCTCCTAACATGTTTTTATAGGTTGAGCTCTCCATTATGCAATTTGTATACCTAAGTAGTGTTTTGTCACATAACGGTGCAGAAAAGCGCTCAAGTGTACCTCAGCCTATGGCTCTGCAAAAGATTAAAGTGCCAAAAACCATGGTTTCCGGACACTTGAGTAATTTTGAAGATAGTAAATTTTAGTTACATCTTCCGGGCCTGCAAAGCAGCGGCGCACTTTTTTGATCACATTATGCACCAATATGGATCATAATCGCTCTTTATTGGTGCTTAAGTCCATGAAGACATGACGGGTACGATCTGTCAAAATAGTCAATAATCACAGGTTAGAGCCCATTATGGCTGTTACTACCACCTAAACCTTATTACTCATGATCCACTCTACTGCTTGAACTACTATGCCGAAGTTTCCAGAATTTCAGGTCAAGGAATATGCAAACGTTTACAAGGAAGATACAGACAAACCTCTTCCCGCCAAAATTGATTACAATTTGCGCTATGCCTTTTTCTCTACCATCGCCAAGGGCGGAAAATCCCTGATCAAATCCTGTAAGGACATGCATCTGGGTCGATTTGTCTGCTACAAAACGTTAAAACCAGAGTTTGCCGGTGACCCAATCGAACAGCAGCGCCTGTTGAGGGAAGCAAGGGTCTCCGCAATGCTTCAGCATCCTAATACAATACCAACCTACGAACTGGGCCGGGACAATAATGGCCACTATTATTTCACCATGAAACTGGTTCATGGTTATACGCTGCGTGAAATCCTTGATTATCGCGATCGTTATGATCTCACCCAGCTGACCGATGTCATCATCCAGGTCGGTCATGCTCTTGAATATGCGCATTGCCATGGCGTTTTACACCGTGACATCAAGCCGGAAAATATTCTGGTAGGCCCTTTTGGTGAAGTCATATTGATGGATTGGGGACTGGCTAAGGTCTGGGATATTCAGGGCACGCAGGAGCAGCTGGGTGAAGGCTTGCCGCTGGATACAGAGGATATCAGTATCACTGGACAGGCCAAGCTTCAGGGCACAATCTGTTACATGTCACCAGAGCAGATAAAAAAAGATCCAGCAATCGATGCCCGGACAGACATTTACAGTCTTGCCGCCATTATTTATGAAATTCTTGCAGGGAAAACTGCTGCCCAGGGAGAAACCATGGATGCGCTGGTAAGAAGCACTCTTGAGGATATTCCAAAACCACCTTCAGAGATCGTCAATTACTATATCCCGGATATCCTCGAGTCAGTGACACTTCGCTGCCTGCAAAAAGATCCTGCGGACAGGATCCAGACCATGGGCGAAATGCTGCGCCTGCTACAGGAGACCATTCGCGTGGAATAGACGAAAAAACCAGAGAGCCAGATTAAGTATAAGCAGCTTCAGACTTGATCACTTGCCCCTTTGGCTTCGGCTATAGCCACGGTTATATTGTCTCTACCACCCTGCCCTTTGGCCAACTCGATCAGGGCTTCAATGGCTTTCACATGATCATTTCCCGCAGCCACCAGTGCCTCAAGCATTCTTTCTTCACTGACAAGGTCGCTCAAGCCATCAGAGCAGGCCAGTAATAAATCGCCCTTGTGTATTTCTGCCTCACCACCATCCGGGCGGGTATAGGGATTGTTTCCCAGCATTCGGCTAAGAATACTCTTTTTATAGCTTTGACCCACTTCTCCCCTGGCCAGCATTTCCTGATACAAGGTGTGGTCCGTACTGAGCTGGGTTACCCGATTCGCTTTACAATTAATGAGATAAATTCTCGAATCGCCCATCCAGGCAAAGTTGGCAACTTCGCTATCTACATAAACACAGGAAAGCGTGGTGCCCATTTGACTGCCGGAATGATGTTTTTTCTTGTAGGCGATGACTTGCTGATTTGCAAAGGTAATACTATCCATCAACGTCTGTGTGATATCTGAAGTATCCTGAAGGTAGTCTTCCCTGGTGAGGTACTGATAACAACTTTCTACTGCAAGGCGACTGGCTACTTCACCATACTCATAACCGCCAGCACCATCAGCAACAATAATTAATTTATTTTCCGGATCAATGAAAAAATAATCTTCATTATTGGTTCTTACTAATCCAACATCAGTCCTGGCATGTATTTCAAGCATAATTAAAATAAATTGCTCTAATGAAGTGTTAGTCAATAATACGTCATTAGCTCAACGCTGACATTGATTCAACGTCACTTTAGTAACGAAATGTTTTAGTGTATTTAAGCGCAATCTCTGACTTTTCCCGACTTAATCGGGAGAACGTGCCCTCAGAATCGAAGTTATAGTTTATTACTATAAACAGGTCTTCACCTGCCTCAGGGTTCCAGCGTAATCTGCTGTTTATACCCACTGAACTTGATGCATTATCAAACTGCACCAGATTTACCCAGGACCATTTGGAATTGAACGCGTAATTGGCGTTTGCTGTAACCTGGCGTACGACAAAATCGCCATAGGGAAGTTTAATGTCCTGGTAACTATAACTGAGATTCAGAAAAAAATGTTCATCAGGGCGCCATTCCAATCCAGCACCATACTGGTTGCGATCGCCGTCATAAAACTCACCAATATTAAAACTGACAAAAGGGGCAAAATTTCGCTGGTTGGAAATTTCAATCTGCCCATTGATATTCATAAAACTGTATTTTCCTGCAGGAATGACAATTCCTGGCCTTATCTCGAAATCATTAGCCAGGCCTTCCCGACTTCTCCCCACACCGAGTCCGATCTGATCTCCGCGATGCGTATTAAGATTGATGACTCGCGTAAAAAAATTCTCACTGACCAATTCGCCGGTAGCCAGATCGCGGTCGTGGGTAAAGCGCCCAAATATATTGAACGTTCTAATTAGCGGATTGTTTCGCAGGAAATGTCGAAATCTTCCCTGCAAAGCCAGAGATTCAACTCCACGCTGGTTGGCAAAGCCCAGAGCTGGATTAAAATCTTTTCCAATATAGGTGTAACCAACATTTCCCCCGAATCCATTACCCTGTGTATCCAGGTTTATTCTGGCTCCATAGGCCTTGTCATCTCCGGTCCTGCCATCAGTATCCGTCTGCTGGTACCAGGTATTTCCTCTCATGGTGTAACGATCAGAAAAACGAGTGTTCTGGTAACTGAAATCCACTCCAGCCAGACTGTTGTCTGTCTCACTATTGGGATCACCCTGGGTAAAAATAGCACCCACGCTGGACTCTGATAGAACATTCATTGCAGCACGACCTACGAATAAACTTTGTCCATCAAGCGCATTGGTATCTCCCTGTTGCACAGCCAACGCGCCAACATTCCATTGCCCTACCCGACCAGTCATTTTGAGCCCGGCATCAATATCAACTGCCTGTCCGCTACTGCTCAAACCAATTCGCCTGGAATAAAAAGGAATGCCATTCTGGTTATTATTGAAATTGCCGCCTCCACCAAGCCCGCCGAAACTGAAAATATCAACATCCTGTAAAAAAAAGTCTCGTTTCTCGGGGAAAAATAACGAAAACCGACTCAGGTTTACCTGTCTGTTATCGACTTCTGTAGCAGAAAAGTCGGTATTAAGGGTTAGCGCCCCGGTGAGATTTGGAGTGATTTTATAAAAAACATTTAGAGAAGGATCGACACGGTCATCAGCAATTCCTGTCACATTATCTTCAGCCCTTGCCATGGCGATTGAAGGAATAATATCCAGACCAATACCCTGACGGATATCAGTTATGCCAGTGATTAACCCTGTTGTAGTTGGATTGATATTACGGTTGAAAGAAGACCAGGCAATTTCTTCCTGTTTACGTGCAATAGTCCTGGCAATGGTAAATCCCCACTCTTCGGTGTCAGGATCAAAATTCAAGGTATTGAATGGAATGGCAACTTCGGCAGTCCAGCCTTGATCATCAACTTTACTTTCCACCCGCCAGATACCGGTCCAGTCCCGATTCAGATTATTCGGTTGATCAAACACCCCTTCGCGACGAATACCATTTGGATTTACCTGGAATTGATAACCGGTGCGCCCGTTATTAAAGGTATCCAGAATGAATTCAAAGGCATCATCAAATTGCATGTTGCCCCCCTGTACCATTTGCCTGGCACTGATGGCGGAGGGGTCGCTGTCATACAAACGGGCAGCCACATAGAAAAACCGCTCGCTGTAAGCAATATAAAATTCACTCCTTTCACTGGGCTCGCCATGATCTACTGGCTGAAACTGATGAAAGTCTGAAATAACCGTCGCAGTCTTCCAGATTTCATCATCCAGTACCCCATCAATTTCCGGGGCTAACTCGGTTCTTTTTATTTCCAAACGCTTTCGGGAAGGGTTGTTGGTAACACCCTCCTGTTGCGCCATCAATTCAGGGCTGGCCAAAAGCCAGAAACCTGCCAGCAGGAATAGTCGTTTTAAAACCAACTTCAGAAAAATGGAAAAAAGGACATGGTTATTATTATTTGTGCTCATTTATATCCAGCCTTACCGGCAAAAGCCTTGAGGATGGCAGTATAAATAACTGATTTTAATAGTAAACAGTAAATAATCGAATTCACAAATTATTCATATTCAATTAACAGTTTACATTCTCCGCAGGCTGCTCCCTGGAACTATAGAGCTGCACTGGAACCCAAAAGACAAGACTACTAAGTCAGGAATTAACACATTCGCTGTTTACAAAAAACACTTCCTGTTCTTAACTGACTGAAAACACAGGGAGGTGTTTTTGGATGAAAAAATCATGGGGCTTGTCATTAATTGAAATATTACTGGTACTTTCTCTTATCGCTTTACTGCTAATTGGATTTACCAGCTCGAACTTCTCAAGAATTCTTGAAAGCACTGCTATTAACGCCTCCATGAAAAGACTTGTTGGCGCTATTGCGCTGGCAAGAGTGACCGCCATTTCGGAAGGCAACACAGTGACGTTTTGCCGTAGTAATGACGGCATTAATTGCCAGGGAAAATGGCATGATGGCAGCATCGTTTTTACTGACCGAAATGCCGATCGTAAAATCAATGAAGATGATCGTTTGATTTTCAGCTTCAAAGGCTTGAATAAGCGTGGAGAATTAAGCTTTAACTCTTTTCAAAACAAGCAGTATTTACAGATGACATCCAGAGGAATGACTAACTATCAAAGTGGTAATTTTACTTTTTGTCCAGCCAATAAAGACCCAAAAATGATCAGGCAGATTGTTATTAACCAGATTGGCAGAACACGTTTTGCGCGTGATATGGACGGTGACGGGATTGCGGAGGATAGCAGGGGAAAACCGCTTTCCTGTGATTAAAACCAAGCATCCTGAATCAGTCGGGTACGTAAGCCTGCTGCAGACTGCGATGAGCATGATCAAGAAATTCGGTGGGGTCACCAAAATCATCAATATACGGATCAAGCAACCCCATGTTGACGATATCTTTTGGTCCCATGCCTAAATTCAATTGCTCGGCCAGGTCCAGATGCAGATTTGTGTACATGGCGCGCATGCGCAGAATATCAGTACCACTAATGATAGGCCCATGAGCAGGGACTACCACCGTGTCTGAACTGACAACCGAACTCAGTGTTTCGTAAGCCCTTAATAAGCCCCCCATCCAGGAACCGTGTCGTATATCCAGAATCGGCCACTGCCCTGATGTCACGGGGCCGCCAGCCACCAGGGTATCAAGCATCGGGAAATAAAGAAAAATATCAGAATCAGAGTGCGCGGCTGGCAAATAGCCGTAAATAATTTCCTGACCGGCAAATTTCATAGTGCCGGTATTTTTAATGGTTTTGGTGGGAAGCCCGGCATCAGCCAAAGGTCCATAACGTCCTTCATACAGTGACGACATGACCGAATTCCTGAGAAACATTGATGTTTTCTCGTGGGCTATGATTTCTGCGCCTTCTGCACCCAGGCGTTCATTTGAGCCTGTCTGTTCAGGATGCCAATGGGTATTTATAAGGGTATGAATTCGATCCTGCCCAATAGTATTGTATACAGCATCAAGCAAGGCATTGGAGTGTTGTGCCAAGCCCCCATCGACCATAAGTGCGCCGTTTTCATTCATGCCGGGAATTGTAAACACATTACAGCCCGCCCCTTGCAGTACCCAGGCATAGCCTAGTTCAACCTGGGTAATTTCGGTTTCTGCCTGCTGGGCAATGGCGCCAGTTGACAGGGGAGAGAGAAGACCACCAACCGTAGCAGCGCCCAGGGCACGAGTGCCTTTATTGAGGAAATTCCTGCGAGAATAATCTGTTTTCATTATTATTTTACTACTGATGATCAAAGGAGCCGGGTACCAGTGCATGGCGCTCTGCTTCCGGGTCCAGAGGAAAGATATTCCAGGGATAAAAGAACGGCGGTCCAACATTGGGCCAAAATGGTGTTGTATCCAGTTCTTCACTGGCACCAAGGCCACGTAATAAATCAGCCATTTTTTTATTCGGTGGCTGGCGTGTGGCCGTAAAAGAAATTTGTCCTCGTGATTCCGCATAATCCAGCGCAGTTAATCCGTCGATATCTTTGCCATCTATATCGGCGCCGGCTTCCACCAGGGCTTTAGCCACCAGGTCATTCCTTGCGCGAACAGCATAATGCAATGGCGTTCCTCCGCGAGCTCTTTGCAGATGGTGGGGCACAGCCCTCAAGTTCAGATCAGCTCCGGCTTCCACCAGAAGTGCCAGCCCCTCGACCAGGGCTTCCTGATTACCTCTGGCACCAGCCAGTGCAGAAACCGGTGTTTGCAGGTCAGCCTGGGGCATGTCTGCCTCGGCACCGTACTCCAGCAACAGTTTCATTAACTCTACATCACCACCACTGGCAGCACGAATCAAGGGAGTGGTTCCTCTGGAAAGGGGGCCACCGCGTGCTTTGGCAGGCCGGTAAAACAATTGCATGTTCGGGTTAGCCCCCGCATCCAGTAACATCCTGGCAATGGTCAAACCATCCGTTTCATTAAGGATCCCGTCTACTTTTAGACCTGATTCATTGCGATTGCCACTGACAGCAAACAAGGGTGCCTGACCAAACTTGTCCCACTGTTGAACATCTGCGCCGGCTTCAATCAATTCACGGGCGATATCCCAATTGGCATTAAGGATCGCCATTAATAATGGTGAAACACCATCAGGATCGGTAAGATCCAGATCCACATTATTCTCAATCAGCAGTTCAACACAGGACTTACAGTTTTCACGTACAGCAAACATCAACGGAGTGAGGCCACCGCTGTCGAGACGCTTGGCACGCCCTTCAGCAGTAACATGACTGTTGTAATCACGCACTGCCGAGATAGCATTGATATTCGCGCCTTCGCGAATCAGCAGTTCCATCATCGCCGGATGGCGACGGGCGGAAGCCCACATCAGAGCTGTCTGTTGACCCCAATTTTCGCGAGCATCAATGGTCGCATCATTCTTAACCAGTAATTTTGCCGCCGCAACATCGCCGGTACGTGCCACCAGCATCAGGGCAGTCTGCCCTTCCGGGTTAGGAGAGTCTGCATCTGCGCCTGCATCCAGCAATAAATTCATGATTTCACGATGGGCGACTTCAGCGGCAAGCTGCATGGCGTTGGCACCAAAATTGTTGACTGCATTAACATCAGCACCTGCTCGAATCAAAGCCCGTACTTTTGCGACATCCTGGTCATAGACCGCCCATTGTAGAGGCGTACTGCCATCAGGCCCTCGCTCATTGACGTCCAGTTTGCGAACCATGTCTCCCAGTGGAGATGGCACTTCCAGAGGAATAAAGTTTTGCGCGCTCGATAAGGTTGCGCCAGCCAACGCAAATACCAAAACAGTGGCGTTACCAGTAAATCGAAATAGCGTCATATCAAACTTCCGCAAAAGGTCCCGTACTGTCAGCAAATTCATCCAGTTGCACACCTACCCTGTCCAGCATGGTATGCATTAGATTTGCATGGGGCGTATCCTGAGGATAGTGCAAGTGCTGTCCTCCCTTGATACCCCCTCCCTTTCCAATCAACACAGAAGGTAAATGGTCGGCGCCGTGCACATCGCTGTTACCCATATTGCTACCAAAGAGAATGATGGAGTTGTCGAGGATACTGCCGTCGACATCTTCCATTTCCTTGAGACGCTGGGCAAACCTGGCAGCACGCTCAGTCTGATGACGTTGAATACGTACCAGCAATTCCCATTTGACCGGGTCTTCCTGATGGTGAGAAAGAGGATGGAAGGATTCGGCAATGCCCAGATTGTCGAATACGCGCATGCTGGCTTCCTTTATCATACGCATCGAAGCAACACGGGTCTGATCATTCTGGAAAGCCAATGCGATCATTTCAAACTGGATATCCAGTAACTCGGTAAAATCATCAGGTGGTCCCAGTGGCGCGTCCGGCAAACCAGTAAGCTCACGGGCCCCTTCTTCCAGTTTCTGGATTCGGGTTTCCACTTCTCGCACAGAGTCCAGATAATCAGATACACGTATCTGGTCAGCTGCGCTCAGTTTACGATTCAGACTGGCGGTGGATTCACGCACATAGTCGAGAAGGCTGCGGGACTGATCAAGAATCTGGATGCGCTCATCGTAAGTGTCACCCTGACCAAACATGGTGTAGAAGACCTTGCGCGGATTGCTTTCCAGTGGCAGGGACTGCTGAGGGGTTCGATAATTGATTGCTCCACCTGGCTCTCCACATAATTCCAGCGAAGGTAACGGTGTCGAATCACCAATAATTTTGGCAGCAATCTGGTCAGCTGTCATGCCTTTAATACTTGCCGGATCCCTGTCCCGATCACCCGGTGCGACACATGACAACCATGTTTGTTCAGTCACCGAATGAGGCGCTGGCCCACCTTCAGCACTCTTGTTGCGCAAGCCGCTCACCACTGTGACGTGGTCATGAAGTGACTGCAGTGGCTGAAGGATTCTTGAATACTCGAAATCTGTACCAGTCTGTTTCGGTGCCCATTCATGCTCAACAGCACCATGGGGAAAATAGATAAATCCCATGCGAGGATAACCATTGACAGGCTGGGCCAGGGCAGGCGTCATCGCATCCAGCATTGGCAGTGCTATAGAAGCGCCTGTCCCTCTCAAGAAAGTTCTACGTGAAAGATGTCTTTTGCTGATAAACATGGTCGTTTCCTGTTTCTAAATAAATTTAGACGTTAATTAATCAGAGGTTCCTAGAGTGATACCTGCTGCAAATTTTCTGCCTCATTTGCACTTAGCGAGCTCTCACGCATACGGAAAGCATCGCTGCTCACGATATTGAATACAATAGATTGAAAGCTGTAATCATCGCTTTCCGATGCTCGTACAATTTTTCTTACCGTTGGCATATCCCGGTAATCTACCAGTCTGCCCAGCGCATAGGTCATCAAATGTTCGGTCAGCGACTCCACAAACTGGTCAGAGCGGGCAACAAGTGCAGTAACCAGATCTTCAGGACTGGTGATCCTGGTGCCATCGGGAAGAACACCGGATGCGTCGATCAACGAAAGTGTGTCCAGATCATATTCCTGAAACTGTCCAACGGTGTTGAAATTTTCCAGCGCAAAGCCAAGAGGGTCCAATACCCCATGGCAGGAATAACAACTTGGGTTTGCACGATGCTGCTCCAGTCTTGCCCGTAGAGTCTTGGGAGCCTGACCGGGTTTCTGCGACAAATCAGTTTCCACATTAGGTGGCGGTGGTGGTGGCGGTGAGGCTAAAAGCCTCTCCAGAATCCAGGCGCCTCTTAATACAGGAGAAGTCCTGTTCGGGTTCGCGGTAAGCATCAGGATGGCACCTTTACCCAGCAGTCCTTTGCGATATCCGTCTTCAAGGGTCACTTTACGATAGGCACTGCCCTTCACATCTTCAATGCCGTAATGGGCGGCCAGGCGCTCATTAAGGAAGGTGTAATCGGCATCAAGCAGCCTCACTACAGACTGGTCACTACGTAACACACTGTCAATAAACAGGCTCAGTTCCTGCTCGAACATGGGCCGTGGATCCAGGAAACGGCTGGCATAGCGAAACAGACGTCCGTTTGGCGAGATTTCATCCAGCTTGGCAAGATTCAACCACTGAAAGGCAAAGTCATCTACCAGGGTTTTAGCTCTTTCATCGGCAAGCATTCTTGTAATCTGGGCATCCAGCACATCAGGGTTGCTCAGCTTGTTTTCACTTGCCAGGGTGAGTAATTCTTCATCGGGCAAACTACTCCACAGGAAAAACGACAGGCGTGAAGCCAATTCCAGATCTGACAACAAAATACTTCCGCCCTCTTCGGCACCGACTTCGGCGCGATAAATGAAATGGGGGCTGACCAAAATGGCACTAACGGCTTCCTTGATGCTGGCTTCGAAATCCTGGGACTGACGACTGCTTTCAAAGAAGGCTACCAGGCTATCCAGATCTTCAGGTTCCAGCGGACGACGAAATGCGCGTTCTGCCAGATTGGTGATAATTTCAGTCGCACAGGCTTTTTCTTCAGCAGTTTCTCTGGGGTAGCAGACAAAAATACGTTTGCGCGGTTCCGATTCGCTCATGCCGGTTACTTTAAGAGGGCCACGAACCTGCAGTGCATGCAGCTTATGAATCCTGCTCTGACCACCTTCCATTGCCAAGGCTGGTTCTCTCTCATCACTTTCGGCAAAACTGCGATGCAGAAAGGTCACGCTGATAATGTGCTGTCCGGCTGTTGCATTAAATCGAATACCTTTCAGACGCAGGTTAATTCTTGATACGGCATCGGCCTGCTCCTGGTCGATGGCCTCATGATCTTCATCGCCCCCCAGTTCCGTGCGGAAAAACTCTTTTCCGTCCAGCAAAGCTATAACGGTGTTTTTGAACTCCATGTTAGGCACTTCTCTACCAAGCGCCAGGTCTCCGATATTGAGTTCATACTCACCATCAGCCATAAAATTGTAACGAATACTCATTCCGCCACGGGTACCAAATGGCATACCTGCCATATGGTTCTGTTGGACACCGGTACCCGGCGTACCCCTGGCTGGCAGAGAGATGATCATATCTGCTTCGCTGCCATAGGTTTCCATAATGGGAATGGGACGACGATCACCGATAGCATTATGGGCAACCGTTCTTGCAGCATTCAGATACTGGTCAATAAATGCTGGCGATACCTGAAGAGCTTTGGCGTTATTATCAAAGCCACCTTCGATGTCATCTGCTGGCAACAAGGCTGTAGCATCGATCTCCATACCCAGCAAATCACGGATAGCATTTTCATATTCGCGACGATTCAGACGCCGCAATGGAACATTACCCGCTATTGTCGCCGGTGCAGCAGAATCCAGTGTGTCCTCAAGCCAGGAGACCAGCTTCTTTAGTTCCGACTCCTTGGGTCTTTCCGCCCCGGGAGGAGGCATATGACCGCCTTTCAAACGCCTGATGGCTTCTTCGAATACTTCAGCTTCATGCGCCACCTCGCCCGAAGACATCAGGTTAAAGGCAACACTACCCGCCCAGTCTTCATCGTTATGGCATTGGTAACAATATTCTTCAATAACCTGCCACTGGTCAGAACTGCTGGCAGACCAGACTGTGACGGGAATAAAAAGGCCGGATGCGAATAAAACCGGTAAAAATACTGTGCGTAGATTCGTAATCATACTCAATGTGCCACGGTTATGGATATTAGGTCGATTTTACAAGCGAAATTATAAAGAAATGTGGAAATTCCCCCTAGCTCTTGAATTTTGAGGGAGAAACAGGACATTGTCCACTATAACCGCTTTCGCCTAATGGTTATTCCAGAAGGGTATTTTATACGCTCGCCACCCTGGCGCAGTTGCCCTGGATCAAATTCAGCAGGAGTTTATAGCGGACAAAAAAACACCGGCTCCCCTGAGGGGCCGGTGCTTTTTCTGGCACTTGTTGGTTTTACGCTTTTTTTACATTCCGTTTACTCTTCTTCTGTATGAAGATCTTCTGGCACATCCACATCCTGTGGCGGAGCAAGTGGAGTGGCATTGACAGCGTCTATTGCCTGCGCAACGATGAACCAGCGAATAGCTTCACTCTCCTCGTTACTGAACTGATCAGCAAAAGACACCATACCCTTGTCAGCTCTGATGCCTTCCAGAACCACCTGGTCAAAAGCATCCTGACTGTGCAGCATGGGTGACACCATCAGGTTGGGAAAATTGGCACCACGCTGCTGACCACCAATACCATGACATACAGAACAGTATTGGCCATAAAGCTGGCCTCCGCTAGCAACAACATCCTGCGACGCAGTCAGTGCTGGCGGATTAAGCTCTCTTGGAGTGTATGTCAAAGGCTGTGGCAGTTGGGCATCGCCACCCAGGCTGAAAACCAGCAGTCTTGAATAATTAGGCGCAAAATAATTGCCCGCCTGATTAATCCCGACACTGGCTGCGATATATTGCTTACCATCCATTTCGAAGGTAATTGGTGCTGCCACCATGCCAGTCTGGGTATCAAACGACCAGAGTTTTTCCCCTGTAACAGTGTCGTAGGCACGAAATTCATTGGTGTTGTTACCACCACCAGAGAATACCAGCCCACCCCCGGTACTTAGCACGCCTCCGGTAGGTCCCTCATTTTCCTCACTGCGCCAGATTTCTTCTCCAGTGACGGGATCCCAGGCTGAAACGTAGCCTACAAATTCTCTTGGAGCATCAGGGTTATCGCGGTAATAGGCAAAATTGGCCCCCATATTGATAGCCAGGTTGTTACCTGCAGGATTAGGCGTGAAGTTTGCGTCACTTTGCATGGCAAAGTAGGCGCGCTGTGTGGCGATATAAATATAGCCGGTTTCCGGATTCCAGGCATTGGCGTGCCAGCCATGACCTCCCTGAACCCCCGGAGCAAGATTGTAGATGTTTTCAAAATCATAGCGGGCTTCAGGGACTTCAATTGGTCGACCTGTATCCATGTCAATGCCAGTGGCCCAGTTAACTTCGGTAAACGGGTAGCCGCGTAGCAATTCTCCGCTGCCAGCATCCAGCATATACAAGAAACCGTTTTTGTTTGGCTGCACCACCACATGACGCTCTTCACCATCCACTTCAAGATCCAGCAGCATCATTGGGCTCATGGCGTCATAGTCCCAGGTATCCCCGGGAGTGGTCTGATAATGCCAGGCATACTCACCGGTATCAGCATCTACTGCCAGAATGGAAGCAACAAACAGATTGTCACCGCCTTCAGGATCGCGTGCGCGCTGGTCCCAGGGCGTACCGTTACCGGTACCGAAAATCACCAGGTCATTCAGTTCGTCATAGACAATGGCGTCCCAGACTGTGCCGCCACCACCAAGCTCCCACCATTGACCGCTCCAGGTAGCTGCTGCCATTTCCATTTGTGGTGTTTCAAAGCCAAGCTCCGGATTGCCAGGCACGGTATACACACGCCAAAGATCTTCGCCGGTTTCGGCATCGTAGGCACCAAGGTAACCCCGCGCAGTCTTTTCACTACCGGAATTACCGATCAGAACCTGCCCCTTGATG
The DNA here is from genome assembly GCA_965661105.1 of Pseudohongiellaceae bacterium. Lineage (GTDB taxonomy): Bacteria > Pseudomonadota > Gammaproteobacteria > Pseudomonadales > Pseudohongiellaceae > Eutrophocola. Next base: position 16,277 of record CBFICR010000035.1, read on the forward strand.
ATTCGAGGCGCACTGGTAATGGTGTATTGGGCATCGGGATCAACGGTAAGCTTGCGCCATTCCTCTTCACCAGTATCGGCATTAATTGCAACGATATAGCCATCAAGTGTACCGAGGTAAATTTTGCCTTCGTAGGCTGCAATGCCTCGATTAACAATCCCGCAACAGACTTTGGTAACAATTTCCCGATTGGTCTGCGGATCATAGTGCCAGAGCAATTCGCCGGTTCTGGCATCAAAAGCATTGACCATGCTCCAGGCGGTAGAAACATAGATAACGCCATCAATATAAAGGGGAGTACCCTGCTGACTCAGGTTAATATCATAGTCTGCATACCATGCCAGATTAAGTTCGCTAACATTGTCACGATTAATTTCATTCAGAGGACTGTAATGTCTTTCATCATAAGTCCCGCCAACCATCATCCATTGACCGGGCTCATTTGCAGCATCAAGTAATCGTTGCTGGGAAACATTGGCTGCTGAACCTGCTGCAACAGCTTCTGCACCTGTAGAGGTTAAAGCATCGCTTTGCATGGAGGTCTGGGATGTTTCATTATCTGCCGGAGAGCAGCCGACCAACCCTGACAGTAAAAGAAAAAACGGGATTAAACGAATGCGGATCATATTTCCCCCTGAAAAACGCATGTCTATAACATAAAAAATGGAAAAGAAGCATATATTGCATTATTGAAGCAGTCCAGCTTTCCGGTTTATCCCGGCCTTGAACTGAATACGAACCAGCAATAAAAAGAGCGGAAAAATCCGCTCTAAATAAAAAATATCAGTCTAATTATTAGCCATCATTGCTGAAGTACTATTGTGATTCGGCAATATCCTTCATATTCTTAAGCATACCCTCGAACATACCGCGTCGCCTTGCCATATCTGCATCCTTGGCCTCCTGATTTTCGAGATTGGAGACATCATATACCAGGGTATAAAGCATTTTTGATGAATTACTGCTTACCGGCCTGGCTTCCATGAAGCCGTGGTAGAGATTGTAAAACTGCCCGTCCTGAACTGGCTGTGTATAACCATAGGAAAGTTCTGTTTGTGCGACCAGTATCTCGACTATGCGACCACCCAACAGATCACGCACCGTTCCCATCCCGCCATTACCGGAAGTGATCGCACAATCCAGGCCACCCCATTCAGCAATATCACAATAGCCGCCTACCGCAGCCCAAACCTCTTCAGCTGACTTGTTTATATCAATTTCCATTTCAATACTGACGTATTCAGGCTCTGCAGCAAAAAGCGTGAAAGATGCAGTCAGCGCAAAAACTATTGTTGCTAATCTTAATAATGATTTCATCTGGTATTCCCATCGGACTTAAAAAAAGATGAGCAAGCATAAACACACCGTTGATTATCGTCCAGTGATTCATAATTTGTTTTTTTACAGATTCCATCTGTACCCAATACTTGAACAGTGACACATACGCAAGCCAAGAATTTATATAGAGTTATTCCCCCATAGCAGTCTTTTAATCAGTGATGTCTGACCCTTTACTCCAGAAACTATTTCCCGATTAGAACGAAATAGTATTGCCACATAGTACCAAGGGTTTTTATACTCAGTCGGGCTATAACAATAAGTATAATTTTCATTCATTTTTCCAAGGGAATAAACTATGTCCAAATACGCAGGCGGGTGTGAGCACATACACACACAATCAGACAATGACCCAATCGATAATCACACGTGTCACTGTTCAGTTTGTAAACGAGTAACAGGGCAAGACACCACTCATGTTGTATTTTTTAATCATGACGACCTGACTGTCGACAATGAAGGCGCATTGAACAGAATACCTTTCAATGACCAGAATCCAGATGGGCCACTTGAACTATGTGTCTGTAATGATTGCGGTACTCCTATTATGTTGGACGACAAACAAGGCCGTATTCGAGTTGTGGTACCAAATCTGATGGGATATTCAGCAGATTTTCCCCAGGCCAGCTATCATGCTTTTTACGATCCGGCATCCGGTGAACCTCAGCCCGGTGATGGTCGCCCTGTGTTTGAGGGGCTGCGTCCTGATTTTGTTTGGCCCGAAGGTAGCTAGAACAGCAAATGATCAGAGCCGCTCTGCACATCTTAATGCTGTACAGAGCGTTCTGGCTGGTTAAAAAGATACAGCCCAGCTGAAGCTTTTTACCAAAACCTCAAGCTATGCCTATAATAGCCAATTGCTAAAGATCAGAATTTTATAAATCACCGGAGAATCCATGCAAAAAAAAATCCCCCAGTTTCGAGTCAGCACCTGTTTCGGTTTAGTGCTTAGTATTCTGTTTATTTCCTTACCTGCTTGTGCTGCAGACAAACCCGATTTTTCCGGGTCCTGGACTACTTACAGGGGAAATGGCGGAGCCGGGGCTTTTGCTGCACCTCCGGGCGAAATAAAACTCACCCCTGAGGCTATGAAAGCCCGACAGGACTTTATCTCTGTCACTGAAGGCACAAATTATGGCGCAGGCAATGCCTGCGTGGGTTATGGCATGCCTGCGTCCATGCTGGGCTCAGGTGGTTACCCGATGGAAATCATCCAGCGGCCGGAACAACTCTTTGCCATATACGAAGCACATAACGAAATACGCCGGATATATATTGGCGATGAAGCCGAAGATCCCTCGACTTTTTTCCCGGAACGTAACGGATACTCTGCAGCTCACTGGGAAGGTGACAGACTGATAGTGGAAACCAGCCGTTTGAAATATCAGGTAGATTCCCGTTATCCCCACAGTAATCAGGCCACCATTCGCGAAGAGTATTACTTCGACACGCCACTTGAAGACGGCACCCGGGTACTGGCAGCTGACCTTATCATGACCGATCCACTATGGCTGGAAGAGCCTTTTGTTACTACCAAACGCTGGCAGGAACTTGCCGATTATCATGTAATGACTTACGAATGTAGCGAGCCCTTATGGCTTGATGAAATGGAACAGTTATATAGAGATGCTGGACTGGAAATGGTTCAGGAATAAATAGTATTTTTACCTAAAATATCGACGAGGAAATAAAGTGAAATCTTTTTTTAAGTATTCAGTCATTATAATTTCAACATTGCTTTTCAGTGCTTCCCTTTATGCACATCATTCTGCGGCACAATTCGACTTCAGAAATACTGTACTGGTTGAAGGTAAGGTTATGGAAGCCCGTTTTGCCAACCCGCATATGCGCCTGGTACTGGAAGTTACAGACGATGCCCGTGGCACCCGGAATATCGAATTTGAAGGTCATAGTCGTAACAACATGCGTCGACAGGGCTTGATGCCTGACATGTTTACTGAAGGAGATACTGTCACCATTCGAATAGCACCCATGCGTAATGGCAATGATGGGGGTTACGTAACAGCACTGCGGACACCGGATGGAGAGGAAATCGGTCGAGTGACCGGAGCAGACTGATACCAGTATTAACCAATCTAGCGGGGTAATTACCCCGCTTTTTTTTCTTTGGAAAATGAGCTTTCCTGCTTTAGACAAAAACCTTATCAGGGAGCATTCCGGTTGTATATTAAGGAGTCTTTGATTAAGTATTAATCCGCATTCTGTAGGGGGATATAAGAATGACAGGGAAAAAATTACTTGTAGCGCTATCGGTTCTATTAATGACCAATGCTGCATCCGCACAAAAAACTGCAGATATCGGTTTTACCAGTGTAGGCCGCGGTGCACCGCTGGCCGCCGATATTAATGAATATCCGTTTACCGGAGCGACAATGCGGGTAATGGGCGCTGTTGGTTCCTTTGAACAAAGACCAAGACGTTTTACCGGCGCCGCTGAACCCGGAGAGACACCTGAAGACATAACGCCACTGGAACGGGATTTATTTACCTCCGATGACTTTTATGCTGACCGCGACTTATGGATGGATCCGCGTTATTTCCGCTGCAATACCTCCGCAGCTCTTGAAGATATCTGGGGCGGTAATCGCAGAGCCCTGGTGGGCGATAACCCCCCTGCTACTGCTGCCTGGGGATATTGTGATCGGGATTATCCAAGAGAAGCCATAGTCAGCCCATACCGGTTTAGCAGTGCGCAGGAGCATTACGAGGCTCTGATGGAGGAAACCCGGAAGCGCGGAGGCCCAACCCAGCATAGCTATGCCACCGTACCTGGCGAATGGACAGGTATCTATGCACACCCGGGACGCACGCCTGAGAATTACTATTGGTATCGGATGCGTCATAACCAGATTCCAACGATTCTTTCCCTGCTGACCGATGAATATCAGACTCGCTTTGTGCAGGAAGCCTACCACCATGCCAATACCAACGCGGCACAATGGCCCTCACAGTATTGCTGGCCCGAGGGCTTTATGCGTCGCTGGCATGAAGCGGCGATCTGGGAAAATTACATTATGGTGACACCGAACATGGTGCAGATTCTGGCCGGTGTGGCACGTAACTTCATTACCAATATTCATATTGGCCGGGAATTCAAGATGGATGGTCTGGTGCCCAGACTGGGAGAAGATGTGCCGCGCTGGTATGGGGAAACCATTGGTTTCTGGGACAAGGATGTACTCATTACATGGACTTCCAATATTCAGGGATGGAAAGTTCATGCTGCCCCTGATTTTTCCAACTTATTACAAACCATCGAAATTTATACCCCTAACAGGGATGAGCAGGGAAATTTTATTGGCCTGAATCATGAGGCCATTTTTTATGACCCGGAAGCTCTGGTGGAGCCAATTCGTATAATCCGAAATTACACCAAGCAAAATGAATTTGATGATGCAGAAGCCACACCCTATGTTTTTGTTGAATGTATCCAGTCAATTTTTCCGGTTAATGGTGTTGCCACTCCGGTAAATCCAGGAGAAGTCATCGAGTATGAAATCCCTGATATGTATGGCCGCCCCTGGAACTATCTATGGCAAAAATATTTTGAGCAGGACATGACTCGACCCGAAGAAGAAGATATTTTCAGTTTTGAATAGTGACACCAAGCTGCAGTTGAATACTTGTGCCTGGTGTAACTCAGCTACGAACCTATACCGGATAAATTAATTTATCCGGATTGTGGTTCTGATGTTGCAAAACCTGAGACTATGAAAAGTTGCCGCTATAAGTTGCGGCTATAATAAAGTTGCAGCTATGGAAACTCAGTCTATAAAAAAACAGGGAAAAGCCGGGCAAGAAGGTCTGCTACAGATCAAAAAAAGCGGATGCTCTGAAGCCGGGAAGTGGAATTATTGAATCCGCTCCAACTGGATGAAACCACTTAACCTTTGTGTTTCAAGTCTGTAATTTTCGCCCCAATTGGTGGGATATATTCTTACTTCATCCCCCTCCCTAAGGTTAAAGCGTCTTACATGGGTCTGGCGCCAAACCTGGCCACTGGCCAGCCGGATAAGCCACATATTGGGTTTTGCCATTACCAGTTCAGTAACCGTATCAAAAAGCTCTTCTTCACCCTCAGCATTTTCGACCACCTTGCTTGTTGTTCCGCGGCCAAAATTTTCCAGCCGATCAGAAGCAGGCTCTTCATCTACTTCAACCTTCTGATCCACAGCTACGTCACGATTTCTTCCAAAAATGTTGCCAATCACTGGCAACCTGAAGCCACCACCATCTGCTTCTTCATCGGCAATACTGACATCAGCGGATTCATCTGTTCGCCCAAACGATTCTACAGTCTCACTGCTCTCAACATTTTCACGAGCATCGATCACGGCAGTTGAAACTTCCTCTGACTGTTCCTGAGTGGCTGAAACAGATTGTTCCAGAGCAGTTTCCAGGCAAAGTACTCTCTCTACCCTGTCTGTGATTTCACCACAAGCCAGAAAATTATCCACCTGCTGCCCATAAGAGGCAGGAATAATCAAAAAAAGCATTATGCCAAGAGAAAATTTACCCGGATTTACCAACATTTTAAACGCTCCAATAAACAAGGATGACAAGAGTAAAGGAAAGGCAAAAACAGGACAAGTATGACTGCAGGGTAAATACTGGTGTAAACACTGGAAATGGACTTAATTATTGGACTGACTCCCTTCAGGCATTCTACACTGCGCCTTGAATTGGATTTGTTAACGTTTAAAGAAGCAATAATCTGCATATGAATAACAACGGATCAAACAAAGTACTAGCACAGGTAGATGAGCTGGATGCCCAGGGCAATCATGATGAAGCTATCAATGTGCTGGCAGGAGCGACCCAGAATGGCGATGAAATAGCCAAAACAAGGCTTGGCAAGCGTCTATTGGTAGGCGATCGTTGCCCATACCTACCAAGAGAAGGGGCCTCATTTATCATGGAAGCGGCGCAGGCTGGTGTTGCCGAGGCAGTTTCTGTTATCGCGGTATTTCAGGCCACGGGAATTTTTCAGGAAAAAAACTGGCCCCAGGCAATTAATACACTGACCCATGCAGCAATACTCGGCTCAAAATTGGCAAGAGAGCAACTCATTCTTTTGTCCAACGCCGGAGACCCTGCTTTAAAGCCTGCTCTGACCACCAACAATGAGTCCGATTATTGGCAAAGCCTGTCAGCAGGCATCAATCTCGAGCAATGGATAAAAGAACCTGCAGGACAAGTCATCAATGATGAGCCTCAGGTAAAAGTATTTCCGGAATTATTGTCGGCGCCTATATGCCGCTGGCTCATTAAACTTTCTGAAAGTCGCCTGAAACCTGCCCTGGTTTACAATGCAAGCAAGCGTCAGAATTACCAGTCCGAAACCCGAACCAACTCTATCGCTGAATTTAACCTGGTGGAAAATGAATTACTGCATTTTCTTATTCAGCAAAAGATGAGTGCAGCTTGCGGAATCCCGATGACACAAATGGAAGGCACCGCTATTCTCAACTATAAACCTGGTGAGGAAATCTCAGATCACTTTGATTTTGTGAATCCTTCCATGCCTGACTATGAACAGGAAATCAGGGACAATGGTCAACGCATTATCACCTTTCTTATTTATTTGAATGATGACTATGAAGGTGGAGAAACCGTTTTTCCCGAACTTGATTTAAGTTACAAGGGAAATATCGGTGACGGATTGTTTTTTGTCAATGCCCTGGCAGACGGCTCCTCTGATCTGCGCTCCAAACATGCGGGTCGACCCACCCAGTCCGGCGAAAAATGGATTATTTCTCAATTCATTCGCAACCGGGAAGTTAGATATATTCTGGATTAAATCGGACTTGATTCCAGACTAATCCCAAATAATGCAGGCATAAAAAAACCCCGTCAAATGACGGGGTTTTTTTGATCGTTGCTTTCTAAAAACCTAGAAAGAAACTCTCAGTCCTACGAAGTAACGACGTCCCAGCAGATCATAAAGCGCTGCATTGGTCAGATCTGAGTTGGTGTCACCGCCAGCAGGATTGCTTTGAGTGAGCTCAGCATCTTCATCGAACAGGTTATCGATACCAAATCTCAAGCTGTAGTTTTCGCCGAAGCTGTAACCACCATTGAAATTAAAGACATCATAAGACCCTGGACCCTGAATAGTAGTATTCGGGCTCAGCGATGCTGCTTCAGCCTCGGCACTGGCCAGATGACGCCAGGACAAACCAACATTGAAGTCACCCCAGAAATAATTGAGGCGAGTCAATGCCTGGAAGTCATAAAGACCGCCCTGGTCCAGCGTACCGGTTGCATCAACTACCCTGTCACCGGGAGCCAGCTGATACTCGAAGCTGTCCAGGAAGTTCATGGTGCTGTTAATGGCCAGAGTACCTGGCCCAACTTCCATGTTGTAGTTGACTGTCAGGTCAATACCCTGTGTTTCCAGTGTGCCCAGGTTATCAAACGGGGTATCGACTTCTTCACGGTCACCGGTGAAGGGGTTACGTCGAATCTGCTGACATCTTGGGTTATTGACATCATAGGTTGGGTTTGAGGTGCCATTGGCATTGAAACAGGCGTCATAAACAGTCGTCACGTTCAATGGGTTAATGGTGTCAGTCAATGAAATATCATAGTAATCCGCTGTTACAGTCAAACCTTCCAGACCAAAAGGATCGGAGATGACTGCACCAAAGGTAATGGTTTCACCTTCTTCAGGACCTACATTGGGGTTACCCTGACGCAGGGCAATTTCCAGCGGGAAGAACGGAGGGTTCTGCCTGTGGAAACCTTCTGGTCCGGGAATACCGGTAATGGAGTAAGTCTGGGTGTCAAAACCGGAGTTACTATTACCAATAATGGCACGGCAAAGATCAATCACCTGCTGACGATCCGGGTTGGATGGAACGTTACCATGAGGAGCAAGAGTTGTTACAGAACAGTTATCCTGATCAGGATGACCTACCACTTCCTGGGTTGGCGCAGTAAACAACTCGGCAATGTTGGGTGCACGGGTTGCCAGCTGGAAACCGCCACGGACGGTAACATTATCCAGCGCATTCCAGGTGAACATCGCCTTATAGGTATCCACACCACCATCCACTGTGTTGAAGTCAGAATAACGATAACCCAGTTCAGCGGTCAGAGTGTCGAGAATGGGAACCAGCGCCTCTACATAGAACTCGCGAACACTGATCTTGCCGCCTGTAGCATTATTGGCGAACACCCCGATAGGATTGTCACGCAGCTGTTGTACCGGATTACCGGGATTGAATGAATAGCTGTTACCGCGGTAAGTTCCACCGGCAGCGAAACGCACTTCGCCAGCAGGCAGTTCAAACCAGTCCCCCAGACCACCCTGCATATTGAATTCCAGGATTTCCTGGGTCAGCACGCTACGGTTAACCAACTGGGAGTCAATGCTGGTGAGACAGTCTTCACTGACCTCAAACTTTTCAAACACGGGCAAACCTGAAGTACAGGTCAGGTTATAACCACGGCCGGTACCCACACCATTAACAGTGCCCGGAGTATAACCGGATACCTGGCCAAAGTTTGGTGCGTAAACCAGTTCCTGATAGCGCTGCAGGGAAGGCAAATTCGAATAGACAGCCTGGATATCAGTATTACCGCGTGAACCATAGGCTTCCCAGGTCCAGTCGCCGTCTCTTATTTCACCTTCAAGACCGACCATAAACTGCCAGACATTGTTATTGTTTGCGCCCCTGCTGTTGCCGTTATAGTCCAGTACATGGAACAGTGGCCAAGGCGCATCGGGATTTGCACGGGAATCAAGCAGGGTATCCAGTACCGGCGGCAAGGCACGACCATCACGGGGCACGGCTGGCGCCTGCCAGACAGTAATGGCTGGAGGCGTATTACCGCGCTGATCAACACTGATATTGGTGTAATTTGCCTGTGTAAATGCTCTGATATTATCCGTGACCTCGTAGTTGCCTCGAACAAACACAGAATGCCTTTCCAGTGGTGTGGACAGGAACAGGTCCGCTGATCGACCGCGCTGGTCCAGATTACCATTATCAAGCTGTTTGATCAGGCTGTAGTCACCACAATCAACACAGTTGAACGGGCCGTTATAACCGAGACCTCCCTGCACAACAAAAGGACTGCCATCCGCATTAAAGTAGATGTCAGAGGCATTACCGATAGTACCGGGGGCAACCTGGGGAAATAATGCATCAATCGCCGCTTGTGAGGCAGGGTTCGGATTCGCGTTACCGGCGAAAGCTGCGGGAACAACAAAGTCGCCGCCGGGGTTGCCTGGATCACTCCAGCCATTGATGTAAAAATCACGGTCACGCTGCAACACTTCGCCACGCTTGGTCCAGTCAATACCAACCATGAGATTGCCACGGCCATCCGCTGAGTTCATACCCATCAACATGCTGAAGCGTTCTTCCTGACCATCACCTTCGGCGGTTTCGCCGCGCTGGAAGTCAAACTCAACACCTTCAAAATCATCTTTCAGGATGAAGTTAACAACACCGGCCATGGCATCAGGACCGTATACCGCTGAAGCACCACCGGTAATCACTTCGACATTCTGAATGGCTGCTGCTGGAATGGTGTTGATGTCAACAACCATAGTGGCGTTAACGGGCTGGGCACGCTTGCCGTCAATCAATACCAGGTTACGGTTGGCGCCCATGCCCCTGAGGTTCAGGGTCGCGGCACCCGGTGTGCTGGTGGCACTGTTCTGTACACTGGAGTCAAACTGGGTACCACCGGGAACGAACTGTGGCAGCTGGTTTAGTACAGACTCAACAGAAGTCGTCGCCGAGTTATCAAATGTTTCACTGCCGATGGTAACAATAGGACTTGCTGCATCCAGGTCACGTCTGACAATACGTGAACCAGTAACAGTAATTTCTTCTAACTCTTGTGCAGTGACATTAACACTTGCTCCACCGGCCAGCATGGTTGATACAGCTGAAACGACGAGTGCAAGGTTTTTCTTACGCAGGAATTGTTTGCGCATTATGTAAAACCCCCTTTGGTTTTTTTGTTTGTAAAAATAGAAAATATCCCGGCTCGTAAATTCCGGAAACGTGAACATAACAAGGAAAAAATGTGAATGGAAGTTTTTTCGGCGGATGCCAATAGAACGGTAATCACCACTATACCACCGCAGGGAATATCTTTCTCGGCAAGAATGCCTGGAGAAGGATTATTTCCTATATATATCAATGTCTTAAGTATAGTTTAAATAGTAAATTTGTGCCTGCCCCAAAGGCTCAACCACCAATTCACGCGTGACAGTGAAATAAATTTTTATATCCGCGCAGGAATGGCAATAAAAAACAGATTACACATACTTATATTATGGTTATTATTGACTGGCTGAAAAAATTTCCATGCTTATTTATGACAAAAGCTTGACCGGGATTATCTTCCAGCCCCCTGTTGTTTTCGATAATTCATTTCAAACTTCCCATTGATCCGTTGCTTTGATTCAAACTCACCCTGCAACTCTTCCAGGGCATTGTTTTTTACTAATGTAAAATATGAATCTTGCAGCATAGTAATCGCTTAACGATTCTCCAGCGTATTGAGTTTCTCCTGCAAACTGATCATTTTTTCTTTTCTGAAATGACAAACCTGAATGACCAACATCATTGATTAAATCAAGCAGTCCAAATGTTCATTAAAAGCAGTATTCATCATTGTGCTTCCCGAAATTGAAGCAAAAACCCGCCTGGCGCACGAAGCTGGTGCGAACCAATAAGGGACAAATTTGCAAGCCCATGAATTTTAATAATTTTTTATCGTGTATTTAGCCGTATTGACTGGCATGGTTTCTGCAGTTAATAAAATTAAAATAATGACAGTAATCATGAATGCAATTATGAAAGTTGAGCCATTTAATCTGTCCGTGCTTGCCTTGAAATCAGAACCATGGAAATCCTGAAATGCGAACCCTGCGAAAACCCCTTAATTTATTTATTGCCATGTTATTAATCACAGCCTTTCACAAAGTTATGGCTGATGATATTGAATATATAGTCAGCGATGAAAGTGCCGAACTTGACCTGCCCTTTTCAGATGCGGTGCTGTTTCAAGACATCCTGGTTATGTCAGGTCAGCTGGGAGTGAATCCTGCCACGTTCACCCTCGTCGAAGGTGGAATAGAAAATGAAACCCACCAGATCTTCAGCAACATGACATCAATACTGGCCATCAAGGAAGCCACTCTTGAAGACATTGTTAAATGCACAGTGATGATCGCAGATATCTCTGAATGGCCGACCTTTAATGTGATTTATTCGAGCTATTTCCCTGGCCCAAAACCGGCAAGGTCAGCTCTGGGAGCTAACGGCCTTGCCCTGGGTGCACGCGTTGAATTGGAGTGCTGGGCCTCACTCAGTGACTAAAGTAAGTTATGCCAACAAGTAATTAATAGCCCAGGGTGAAACGTGCTTTGATATTGTTGCCCTGTTCCAGCTCATCCACCAGAGCAATAGCATAATCATCGTAGGAAATTTTACTTTCACCATTTTCATCGGCTACCACGCTATCCTTACCAAGGCGAAAATTCCCGGTGCGCTCACCTGGTCCAATTACTACTGCTGGTGATAAAAAAGTCCAGTCAAAATCATCGGCTTGCTTAAGCAGATCCAGGGCCCGCATGCCCTCCTGGATATAATTCATTACGCCATCGGGCAAACCTTCCAGCGTTTCCCAAACTTTTATCCCATCGGCATTAATCAAGGAGGCTGCGCCACCAACCATCAGGTAACGATTAACACCAGAGAGACGAACCGCTTCCAGTAACTTTTCAGATTCATTTGGAATGAAACTGGCCGCACAAATTACAGCATCGTGCCCTTTAAGGGTTTGCGCAAGTTGCTCAGGCTGCAAAATATCGCCCGCGACTGGATTCACTCCGTCCTTGGCAGCTATTTTTTCAGGATTACGGGCAATGGCAGTTACGTTATAGCCCCTGCTTAATAATTCCTCGGTAATTTTAGTCCCTATGTTCCCACTGGCCCCGATAAGGGCAATGTTTTTACTCATAATTCAAACTCCATCTATTGTTTTGAATGCTACCAATGGTAGAAAAAATTAATCCAATTGACGATCCAGACTTAAAATTAGGGAACCTCTGATTAAGTCCAGTGTGTCTCTGGCCTTAATCAGAGGCTCCTTAGATTCCTTTAACCTTAATACAGCCTGAAGAAGTTCAGGATACTAGTATTTATAGCGGCGTGATATGGCTTTTCGAGATACAACGGTATGCTATATTATTCTGTTGCGAGGAAAAAATTTTATATACTTCTCCTTAAAAGAGCTCTCCCAGGCAACAGCTTTACTAATAAAAGCTTTATCGAAAGGGGCATGGTGAATAAAACAGTCATGAGAATCCGTTCAGGCGCTCTAGCCACATATACAGCATCTTTAAATACATTCATTGCTGCCCTGTACCTTCTGGCGCTGGCCAGTCTCCCTTTGGGTCTCAACGCTGCCGAGGGTTTTGCTGAAGGCGACACTACCATAGCTACCGAACCCGCGGCAGAAGAAGTTGAAGACCGCCCGACGCCCGCTGATCCGGAAGCTATTAAAGCTTCATCGCCAGAGCAGCAAGAAAGAATGCAACAAGCCCTGTCAAATCGCGAACAATATACTCAACTAATTAACCAACTCGAACTGGAAGCGGGAAACGATGCTTATCGCCCGGAATTAAGTCAGGCGTATATGGATCTGGGGCTAACTCTGCAGGTCCTTGAACAGCATGATGAAGCAACAGAGGCTTTTGACAAAGCGCTTCAATCCGTGAGGATAAGTGATGGGCTCAACAGTCCTCTTCAACTCCCCATGCTACAGGAGCTTTATAATAGCAATCTCGCCAACGCCGACTGGGAAGAAGCAGACTTGTATGCACACCTGATGTATTACGTGGCACGTAAAAGCTTTGCTGCTGGAGATGAAAGACGCCTCGCGGCCCTGCAACAAATGGGCAATTGGAAACTAAAGGCTGAAAAAGAAAATTTACTGAGTGAATATTCCAACGCCATAGGCAGCGCAATTGCATCCTATGAGAAAGAAATTGAACTGCTGCAAACCATGCCACTTGAAGGCAATAATCTGACTCTGGCCAGTTTGTATTTGGGGGAGGCAGAATTAAAAATGAGACTGGCCCAGCAGATTTATGATCGTCCTCTAACCGAATATCAGACACCCGGCAGAGAACGTTCCACTACTACTACCCGCTGCTTTTTTGTTCGCCTGGCTAACGGCTCAGTGACACAGATGTGTGAAACAATAGAGGTACCGCAGCTGGATTTCTATACCGTCCCCAATGAAATGAAGCTAAGAGAAATCAGCGGTAACCTGAAGGATATTCGTGAAGCGCTGGTCAACTCATTTGCTCTCTTGCAAATTGAGATGGAGCAACCTGAAAAACGAGATGAATTACTGGCCGAAATGAACCAGATCACAGAGACCTATAATTCCTTTGTAACTGATCATTCCATGTAGCCAGTAACAGCAGGAATCCCCTAGTTTTGCGCTTGCTGCCTTTCAAAACGGGATGTTTCAATATAATAACGAATAGTTGTATTGCCTTCGTGACAGGCATACTCATAAATTTCGTAATCGTTATCAAGATAAGTAGGATAGGCGACAGTATAGGAGCCTGTGGCCAGCACTTCCGGATCCTCGATTACCATTTCAAATTCAATAGTGTCATCTGCA
>CBFICR010000036.1:0-30053 GCA_965661105.1 Pseudohongiellaceae bacterium
GGAGGCTTTCCAGGCATGTAGAGTGTGTCAATACGCAAAATCAGAGTTATTGTGTTATATCAGGCATTTCCCTGTGCCGCTTCAGCTGATTTTGCGTGTTCTAATAACCCCAAGATTTAGTTAAGTTTTTATGTGATATAAGGTTCCAAACCCGCGTCTTTTCTCGTAGAATACCCGCCTTTTTCGCCTGCCCTGGAAAGTGTTTGGCGAACAGGCTGTTTTGATTTAAATTTTATCATTGGAAACAACAAGTTATGGTAACAATTAGACTCTCAAGAAGCGGCGCCAAGAAGCGTCCGTTTTACCATCTGACTGTAGCAGACAAGCGTTTTAGCCGTGATGGACGGTTTATTGAGCGTGTTGGCTTCTTTAATCCGGGTGCGCGCGGACAGGAAGAAAGACTGCGTGTTGACCTCGAAAGGGTCAAGCACTGGACTGATCAGGGGGCAATTGCCAGTGATCGTGTCGCTAAATTGCTGAAAGACGCCCAGGCTGCAGCAGCGACTGCTGCCTGATTGGCCAGTGTGCGGCCGTCATGACGGACGAGCCATCTGCTCCAGAAAATGAGTTAACTACCCTGGCCAGGATTGGTGCCGTGCATGGCATCAAGGGCTGGGTAAGACTGATCTCTTTTACGGATCCGGCAGACAACATTCTTGGTTACAGGCATTTTTATCTTTCTCCAAAGAGTATTCCCGGGGGCAGTGCACCAGTGGGGAATCTGGAAGAGATCGAAATCGATGAGTGCCGTGCCCAGGGCAAACAATTCATCGGCCATATTAAAGGATGCGATGACAGGGAACAGGCCAGGTTATTTACCGGCTGTGAACTGAAGGTAGAGAAAAGTGCTCTACCACCACTTGATAGCCAGGAATATTACTGGTTTCAACTGGAAGGCCTGACGGTCATAAACCTTCAGGAAGAAAATCTTGGTTCAGTTCATCACCTGATGGAAACCGGAGCCAATGACGTGCTGGTAGTCAGGGCAACCAACGAGAGCATTGATGACCAGGAAAGACTGATTCCCTTTTTGAAGGATCAGGTTATCAAGCAGGTGGACCTGGCGCTGAAAGTTATCCAGGTGGATTGGGAGAAAGATTATTGATTTCCCCTTGCTTGGCCCAGGGCAATGCCAGGGTGGTGCAAAGGGAAATAAAAAGAGTAGTCAGGCAGTGTGCCAAACGATCTGGAAAAGAGTCCGGGATAAATGATGCGGGCAGGTATAGTCACACTATTTCCGGATATGTTTGTAGCGCTGAGTGAATTTGGTGTCAGCAGTCGCGCAATCAGGGATGGACTTGCCGAACTGAGTTTCTGGAACCCGCGAGACTATTCAACAGACAAACACAGGACCGTGGATGACAGGCCTTATGGCGGTGGTCCCGGCATGTTAATGAAAACGGGGCCGCTTGAAGGGGCCATCAATGCAGCAAAGCAGGAACTGCCCGGGGCCAGGGTTATTTATCTGACCCCTCAGGGAAAGCCGCTGGAGCAGCTAGCGATTAACCAGCTGGCACAGCGTGATTCCCTAATACTGTTATGCGGTCGTTATGAAGGCATTGATGAAAGGGTTATTGAAACCCATGTAGACGAAGAATACTCCCTTGGAGATTATGTTCTCAGTGGGGGCGAGTTGGCAGCAATGGTCTGCCTTGACGCAATCATTCGGTTACAGCCTGGTGCTCTGGGTCATGAAGAGTCAGCAGGACAGGATTCGTTTATGAACGGACTATTGGATTGTCCGCATTATACGAGGCCGGAAGAATTTGCAGGAAAGGTGGTGCCACCGGTCTTACTCAGTGGCGATCATGCAGCGATCCGTAAATGGCGCTTGAAACAAAGCCTGGGAAGAACCTGGCAGCGTAGACCCGAGCTGATAGAGCGGATGAGTAAGGCGAAAGAATTGACTGATGAGCATAGGCAATTGCTGGAGATGTTTATCAGTGAACATGAATCAGATTAATGATTGTTTAACAATGGTGAAAAGTAATGAGCAAGAACAGCATTATCCAGAAAATTGAACAGGACCAGATGAAAACCAATGTCCCCGAGTTTTCTCCCGGCGACACAGTGGTTGTTCAGGTACGTATTAAGGAAGGCGACCGTGAACGTCTTCAGGCTTTTGAGGGCGTTGTCATTGGCAAGCGCAACCGCGGCCTGAATTCAGCTTTTACCGTGCGCAAAATGTCCCACGGTGTAGGTGTGGAACGTACTTTCCAGACCCATAGCCAGCAGATAGAAAGCATTACATTGAAACGTCGTGGCGATGTTCGCCAGGCGAAACTTTACTATCTTCGTGATCTTACCGGTCGTGCTGCTCGTATTGCTGAAAAACTGGGCAAGAAAGGTGAAAAAGCACCAGCTCCTCTTGCGGATACCTCCACTATTGCCGAACAGGTAGAAGCAGCGGTTGAAGAAGAAGTAATTACAGCTGACCAAGCGCCTGTAGCAGAACAGCAAGAAGCGCCTGCAGCAGATCAGCAAGAAGCGCCTGCAGCAGATCAGCAAGAAGAGAAGAAAGAAGACTAGATCATAGCCTGGCCGGAACCCCTGGTTCCGGCCAGCTTGATATTCTCTGTGAAATAAAGTTCCATTAGCATGTGTCTTGCTTATTAAAGGCACACATTGGTTATTTGACTATTAACCCTCCTCTTACAGTAAACTTCTGACAATTAATTCCAGCAGGTGACATTCATGGCTAAGACAGCAAATAAATTCGCATTCGCACGAAATTCAATTGTCACCTTCCTTGCAGTTTTTCTATTCCTTCAGTCGCCTGTATGGGCACAATCAGCTCAGCAACAACAGGAAATAGAGTCTATTCGTAACGTAATCTCTGCAACTCAACCTAGTATGCTGATACAGTCAATCGCTGTCAGTCCAGTTGCCGGCCTTTATGAGATTACACTGGAGAATGCCCAGGTAATTTACGCTTCAGCAGACGCCCGATTCTTTATCCCGGGTGACCTCTATGAAGCTATGCCTCAAGGTTTGGTAAACAGGGGTGAGGAAAAACGTAATATTGTACGCGCAGGAAAAATTGCAGCTGTTCCTGAAAGTGAAATGATTATTTTCGAGCCGGAAAGCGGGCGCAAGGCCACGATTACAGTTTTCACCGATGTAGACTGTCCCTACTGCAGACAGTTACATGGTGAAATTGACAGACTCAATGAGCTGGGTATTGCTGTCAGATACCTGGGCTATCCACGAACCGGGCTGGACACTGAAACCCATTACAAAATGATTTCTACCTGGTGTGCAGAGGACCCTAAAGCCATGATGACCAGTGCAACGCGCGGCGGAAATGTGCCCCAGGCTGATTGTGATAATCCAATTGCCCGACATTACCAGTTGGGACGCGAGGTAGGCGTCACAGGAACGCCGGCACTGGTGCTTGAAGACGGCACTATCCTGCCGGGCTATATTCCAGCAGATACGCTTGCGGGATACCTGCTAAACCCGGCTACTCCCTAGTAAACAAGCTAACTTCCAATTATCGCTCTCAGGTTATTTTCCTGATCGATCCCGATGGATTGCAGACCTCCTTGAAGCGTATACTTAACGCTTTTTCTGTCAGCGCCGAACAGGCGAAAAAACTATTTTTGGAGTATTCAACTTGAAACCCATCAGCATTGGCATTTGCGGACTTGGAACTGTTGGTTACGGCAGTTTTTCTGTACTGGCAAGAAATAGTGCGCAGATAAGCAGGCGCACTGGACGTGAAATTGTAGTTTCACATATTGCGACACGCAGCATCAAAGAGCATCAGCAAATTGGAGATGTGAAAGTCAGTGCTGATGTTTTTGCGGTGGCAGAAGATCCGGATGTGGATATCGTGCTTGAACTGATTGGTGGATATGAAACGGCCCGGGAACTGGTGTTAAGGGCAATTGCCAATGGTAAACATGTAGTTACTGCCAACAAGGCGCTAATCGCAGTTCATGGCAATGAAATTTTTTCAGCCGCGAAAAAGAATAATGTCATCGTTGGATATGAAGCCGCAGTAGCTGGTGGCATACCTATTATCAAGGCCATTCGTGAAGGCCTGTCTGCTAATGATATCCAGTGGCTTGCCGGTATAATTAATGGCACGGGTAATTTTATTCTCACAGAAATGAGAGAAAAGAGCAGTGAGTTTGCTGCTGTTCTAAAGCAGGCTCAGGAATTGGGTTATGCAGAAGCAGACCCTACCTTTGATGTAGAGGGTATTGATGCTGCACACAAGCTTACCATTCTGGCGTCTATCGCTTTTGGTATTCCACTGCAGTTTGACAAGGCGTACACCGAAGGCATAAGCAATATCACTATTGAAGATATTCGTTACGCCGAGGAACTTGGCTACCGCATCAAACATCTGGGGATTGCCAGAAAATCAGACAAGGGCATAGAGTTAAGAGTGCATCCCACCCTGATTTCGGAAGAGAATCTCATTGCCAATGTAAATGGTGTGATGAATGCCGTGATGGTCCAGGGCGATGCTGTAGGTCCCACACTGTTTTATGGTGCCGGTGCCGGTGCCCAGCCTACGGCTTCAGCCGTTGTGGCTGATGTCATAGACGTGGCAAGAATAATCACCAATCCTGAAATCAGCGTTCCTGCTTTGGCTTTCCAGGAAGACAGCCTTTCTGATATTCCTGTTTTGCCTATCAGTGAAATTATCAGCGAGTATTACCTCAGGATCATGGCCAGAGACAAGGCCGGTGTGCTTGCCGATATCACTGAAATACTCGGTGATTTTTCCATCAATATTGAGGCTGTAATACAAAAAGAACCCAGGGATCATGATGCGGAACAGGTGTTATCAGTAATCATCCTTACTGATGAGATCCAGGAAGCAATCATGGACGACGCCATTGAAAAAATACAGGCACTGGAGGCGGTAGGCGGCAAAGTTGCGCGTATCCGTCTGGAAAAAATGGAAAGTTAATAAATAAAAATTATCAAAATTGATTCAGACAAAAGCAAAAGCATTTACAGTTTTATAAATAGTTCAGGTTTATCAAATGAAATACATCAGCACCCGGGGCAGAACCCCGGCACAATCATTCGAAGAAGTATTGCTAACCGGTCTGGCACCGGATGGTGGTTTGTTTGTACC
Organism: Pseudohongiellaceae bacterium; assembly: GCA_965661105.1. GTDB lineage: Bacteria > Pseudomonadota > Gammaproteobacteria > Pseudomonadales > Pseudohongiellaceae > Eutrophocola. The sequence continues at coordinate 5,099 of CBFICR010000036.1, forward strand.
GGAATCAGTCCCCAAGGTAGATCGTGAAACCATGTTGTCCTGGAAAAACCTGGGTTATGCGGAGCTGGCCTTTGAAATTATCCGTCTTTATACCGCTGACTCCATTCCAGATGAAGATCTCAGAACAATTGTTGATGAAACTTATGCGGTATTTTTTGATCCCGAAGTAGCCCCTCTGCATCAGCTGGGTGAGCAGGAATATGTGCTTGAGTTGTTTCATGGTCCGACCCTTGCGTTCAAGGATTTTGCGCTGCAACTACTGGGTAGATTGCTTGATTATTTTCTGGCCCGCAGACAGAAACATGTGGCGATACTGGGGGCGACATCGGGTGACACCGGATCTGCCGCTATGGAAGGCTGTCGACATTGTGAATTCGTGGATATGTATATTCTTTATCCACACAATCGGGTATCTGAAGTTCAGCGCCGACAGATGACCACAATTCAGGGCAACAACGTAAATAGCCTGGCGGTGGAAGGAAACTTTGACGATTGCCAGACTATTGTCAAAAAAGCCTTTTCTGACCAGGGGTTTCTACCCGAGGGTTACCAGCTGGTTGCGGTGAACTCCATCAACTTCTCGCGCATCATGGCGCAAATTGTCTACTATTATTTTGCTGCGCTGAAGTTTGTTGATAAGAATGAGGCAGTTTCATTTTCAGTCCCTACGGGTAATTTTGGCGATATTTATGCCGGTTATCTTGCCAAACAAATGGGCCTGCCGATCGACCGTCTGATCATTGCGACAAACAAAAATGATATTTTGCATCGTTTTATGAGCAGGAATCAGTACAACCTTGAGCAGCTGGAAGCCAGCTTGTCTCCGAGCATGGACATCATGGTGTCCAGTAATTTTGAACGCTATCTGTTTGATCTGTTTGACCAGGATGCACAAAGAGTAGAAGCATTTGTCACCGGATTGAACCAGGACGTACAGCAGGTTTCACAACAGGAATGGGAACGAGCAAAAGCCATTTTTGATAGTTGTCGGGTAGATGATGAAACAACCTGCGAAACTATCAGGGATGTCTATGACCAGTATAATTATTTACTGGATCCCCATACAGCCACTGGTGTGAAAGCGGCCAGAGAGTGTCGGGCAGGGAGTGAGAATCCGGTCATTTGTCTGGCCACAGCGCATCCGGCAAAATTTTCCGAAGCTATTGAAAAGGCAGGATTGGCGACACCGGCATTACCGGAGCATCTTGCCGATCTGCTGCAAAGGGAAGAGCGTTTCACGGTACTGCCATCCAGTCTTGATGCGGTGAAGGGATTTATTCAGGAATCCCTCAAGCAAAAACACTAGAAATCCCGGGCAATCTCAAACACCACCGAAAAATTATTCACACAATACGTACTGGTTTTTGGTTTAGCCCGGCGGTGCCAGCTGGACCTCAAACTCGAGGTTTTCCTTATTGCGTCGCGTTAATACTTTTACTGTATCTCCTGGCTGATACTGTTCTATTTCATTGAGCAGGTCATCCTGGCTGGAAATCTTTTTGCCATTGACGCCGATAATGACATCGCCGAGAAAAACATCGCCACGGTTGTTGCGTTGCAGGCCAATCATGCCGGCTTTTGATGCTGGCATATTCTCATAAACCCGCACCAGTGGTACTCCTTCTATGCCCCGTTGCCTTGCCCAGCTGTCGGATAAGGACAGGTCAACGCCAATAACCGGCCTGACTTCCCGGCCGTATTCCTCCAGTTGGGGAATAATTTTCTTTACAGTATTCACCGGTATTGCAAAACCGATCCCGGCATAGGCACCACTGGGACTGTAAATCTGGGTATTGACTCCGACCAGTTGACCCATTGAATTGAGTAGTGGACCGCCAGAGTTGCCGGGGTTGATAGCAGCATCTGTCTGGATAACATCCTTGATGGTTCTGCTGGTCATTGAATTGATTTCTCTTCCCAAAGCACTGACAACACCCACGGTAAGCGTGGTGTCCAGACCAAAGGGGTTGCCAATGGCGATTACCTTTCTGCCCACTTCCAGTTGCGCTGAGTTTCCCAAAGGCAGGGGATGGAGTATTTCCCGTGGGGCATCAATTCGAAGCAGTGCCAGATCCTTGTCAGGAGCAGCACCAATTAATTCTGCATCCCAGCTGCTCTGATCCTGTAGCGTTATAGTGACGCGATCGGCACCCCGAATGACATGGAAATTAGTGACAATCAAACCACTGTCATTCCAGACAAAACCGGTACCTGAACCCTGAGGTATCTCCTGTACATTGAGGGAAAATACGCCGGTACGACGATAGGCATTGTTGGTCACAAAAACCACGGACGGACTGGCACTTTTAAAAATCTCGATGGTGTTGGCTTCATCCTCTGTTTCAAAGGAAAGATAATTGGCAGACGAAGCATTCAGGGCAGGGATTAAAAAAGTTACTGAAGCGCACAGGGAAAAGAATACAATAGTAATCAAGTTTTTAATTTTCATGGTCTGACCTGTTTGTGAACGCCGTGAAAAACGGCATCATTTCTTTATGTCTTAACGTTTATTTAAATGTTTATCTATAGTCTGTGCAGTTGAAAAGCATCTGTCCAGAATTACAAAACAAGCATTAAAAGAAAAATATGTTCTATGGAAAGTATTCTCTTAAAAAGTGCTCTATGAAAAAGTGCTCTATGAAAAGAACCGTCAAAATTGCAATAAATCATTAGGCCGATTTTACCGCAATAAGTTCCGTCAGAATGAATCCTGACCACTTCAGCATCACCAGCATGTTGAGCAGCAAAAGCAGGATCTGGCTAAAACAGTTACGCCTTCACTTATCATCAGTGTTAAGGAACCTCTGATTAAGTCTAGTGTGTCTCTGGCCTTAATCAGAGGTTCCTTAATGCTCTATAATTTATATAGGGGCGCCATTGACAGTATTCAAGATAAAAAAACATCAGCACAATTGCTGCTCTTGAGAAAAGTATGAAAATTCTGGAAAGACAATCGAAGCAGGAATCAGGACTTGATAATTCAATTCATCCGGTATTAAGAAAAGTCTATGCCGCCAGGGGCGTGGTCAATGAAGATGGCCTGAGCCTTGAGCTGGCCGGTCTGCATCCGCCTTACCTGCTGAAGAATATAGACAGGGCTGTTGAGATTCTGATGGAGGCTGTAAACAAGAAAAAAAATATTCTTGTGGTAGGGGATTTTGATGCGGATGGAGCAACCAGCAGTGCATTATTTCTTATCTGTCTGCGTGCCATGGGGCATCACCATATCGACTTTCTGGTGCCTAACCGTTTTGAATATGGATACGGGCTCACGCCGGAAATTGTCAGCGTCGCCCAGCAAAGAAATCCTGACCTGATTGTCACGGTGGACAATGGCATAGCCAGTCATGATGGCGTCAGCCAGGCCAATGCTGCGGGAATTGACGTGCTTGTGACAGACCATCACTTGCCAGGCAACTCTCTGCCCGATGCCAGTTGCATCATAAACCCCAATTTACCGGGCTGTGATTTTCCCAGTAAGTCATTGGCCGGGGTAGGCGTGGTTTTTTATCTGATGAGCGCCCTGCGCGCAGAATTACGCAAGCAAAATTATTTTGAATTATCGGGGCTGCCAGAGCCCAATCTGGCCAGCTTTCTTGATCTGGTCGCACTTGGCACTGTGGCTGATGTGGTGCCCCTGGATCAGAATAACCGGCGTCTGGTGAAGCATGGTCTGGGTATTATCAGAAGTGGCAGGGGGCGACCGGGAATAAGAGCCCTGCTGGAAGTCGCAGGGCGCAACCCGCAAAACGTTGTTGCCAGTGATCTGGGCTTTGCTGCGGGGCCACGTCTGAATGCCGCAGGAAGGCTTGATGATATGTCTCTGGGGATCGACTGTTTGCTTGAAGATAATCCTTCCAAAGCGAGAGAAATGGCGCATGAGCTGGATGCGCTGAATAAGGATCGCAGACAGATCGAGCAGGATATGCAGAGTCAGGCAATGACTGCCCTTGAGCATCTGGACATTAATACCAATGACTCATTAAGCGTCTGCCTTTATGATCCTGCATGGCACCAGGGCGTGATTGGTATTCTGGCCTCGCGCATCAAGGAAAAATATCACCGTCCCTGCATTATTTTTGCCGAAGGTGGAGAGATGGAAGGCGGCAAAAAAATGATCAAGGGCTCAGCCCGTTCCATCGAAGGTCTGCATATTCGTGATGCTCTGGATGCCGTCGCCACCCGGCATCCAGATATCCTGCAACGCTTTGGTGGGCATGCCATGGCTGCAGGGCTTGCCATCAGGGAGGAAGATTTCCAGGCTTTCGTCAGCGCTTTTGACAAGGTGCTTTCCAGTAAGCTTGGCGAGGATCTGTTACAGCATAAAAAATACATTGATGGTGAGCTGGAAAATGACTGTTTCTCTCTCGATTTTGCCAGTGTTCTCCGTGAAGCCGGACCCTGGGGGCAGCATTTTCCTGAACCAGAGTTTCAGGGTGAATTTATCGTCATCAACAGCCGGGTGGTAGGCGAGAAACACCTGAAACTGACATTGCAGGTGCCAGACACCGACCAGTTGATTGATGCTATTGCATTTAATACCGAGCAGATTTTACTGGAGCACAGACTGGCCACTATCAATGTTGTTTATCGGCTGGATGTTAATGAGTTTCGTGGCATTAGTAGTGCGCAACTGATGGTGGATGCAATCGTGGATTACTCGCTAGCCTGATTGTTACCTGGTCTGATCAGATAGTTGGCGTGCTCATTCATCGTGGCATGGAAGCGGGCGTTAATTGGCGTTATTAATGACACTGCAGGCAAATGACGGGCAAAAAAAACCCGGTAATAACCGGGTTTTTTCAACACTTTTATGCTTATTTTTCCAGACTGTTGATGTAGGCAGCTACATCTTCAATAGCCTGGTCTGTTGGCAATGTCATCGCCATAGGCGCCATCTGCATGCCAAAAGTATCTCTGGAATCAGAACCGCGAATGCCAGCCTTGAAATTTTTCAGCTGGCGAATTACGTACCATTCTTCCTGGCCTGCCAGAGATGGAGCGTTCAGGGCCTGCATACCTTCACCGTTAGCACCGTGACAGGCGCCACAGGTTGCATACAGGGGTTTGCCGCGTTCTGCATCACCAGCAGCAAAAGCGCTGGAGGCAAACAGGGAGACGAGGGCAGCAATTGCGAATGTTGCTTTCAACTTCATTGTGTTACTCCTGGTTAAGTTTTAACTATTTAATAACGGGTTAACTGAACATCAGCTGAATTATTTTTGAAACGCACACCGCTGTGGGGTGTTCCTTTCACGTTAACTATTTTGCTTAACTAGCCAAAAGTCTAAATAGTTTTACGCGTTCCTCCGGTAATTTGATCACATGCCAAACCGGGTCATATGGCCAAGTTGCCAGGAACTGGGAGTTTGCTTTGTAATTTATCTCAGGCTGTTTGGACGGGACGCGATTATAGCAACATTCGGGCAAAATAAAAGCGCATGATTTGCGGTTTTAGGCGCTATTACTCATGGAGTATTGGCTCTTTACGCAGTAGTATTTGCTGTTTTTTATTGAAAGGAAACCAGCATGACAATCAAGTCTGATAAATGGATCCGGCGCATGGCGAAGGAGCATGGCATGCTCGAACCGTTTGAGCCTGGCCAGATACGGGAAGTAAATGGTAAACGCGTGATTTCCTATGGCACTTCAAGTTATGGCTATGATGTGCGCTGTGCCAGCGAGTTCAAGATTTTTACCAATGTATTGACGTCCAGCGTGGTGGATCCGAAAAATTTTGATGAAAACAGCTTTGTCAGTATTGAAGCTGATTCCTGCATTATTCCTCCCAATTCCTTTGCCCTGGCCCGAACAGTGGAATATTTCCGTATTCCTTCCAATGTCCTGACGGTGTGTCTTGGCAAATCCACTTACGCCCGCTGCGGAATCATTGTTAATGTCACGCCGCTGGAACCGGAGTGGGAAGGACATGTGACGCTGGAATTTTCCAACACCACGCCATTACCGGCCAAAATCTACGCCAATGAAGGGGTAGCCCAGATGTTGTTCTATGAATCTGATGAACAATGCGAGGTCACCTACAAGGATCGTAATGGTAAATACATGGGGCAGACCGGCGTAACACCGCCAAAATCCTGAGTATAAATTTCTCCATAGACTGTTCGCTTTATTTGCACGGTTATCCAGCATTATCCCCTTGATATTTCGGTATAATCGCCGCCTTTAAAAAGCTATGCACGGATTCTGGCAAGCCGGGCATACCTGAGGAAGAAAAATGCTTGAAGCCCAAGGCCTGTTTTGTGAAAGGGATGACCGGGTGCTGTTCCAGCGCCTGGATTTTTCCCTGTCTCCGGGACAGGTAATGCAAATTCAGGGTTCCAATGGCAGCGGTAAAACCACCTTGCTGCGAATACTCTGTGGGCTGAATTCTGATTATGAGGGAAAGATTCTCTGGCAGAATCAGCCTATCCAGAAGCTGCGGACGCAATTCCGCGACGAAGTGTTTTTTCTTGGCCATGCGCCTGCTATTAACAAGAGCCTGAGCCCGCTTGAAAATTTGCGCTGGTTCTGTGCGTCAAGAGGCGTAAGTGATAACGGCGATATTCCGGCGGCTCTCGCCGCATTCGGGCTTGCGGGTTACGAAGATGTGCCCTGTTACGTGATGTCAGCAGGGCAGCAAAGACGGGTCAGCCTGGCCAGGATGAAGCTGATCCCGGCAAAAATGTGGATTCTGGACGAACCGTTTACCGCGCTGGACAAACGTGGTGTTGCTGAACTTGAAACGATGCTGGCGGCTTTTGTCAAAGAAGGGGGGGCGCTGTTGCTGACCACTCATCACCCCCTGCAGTTGGAATGCCCCATTACGGCGCTTGATCTTGACCGCAGTAACGATGAGGCAGATAACTCATGATGAATAATCCGCGTATGGGGCTGGGATCTGTCATTGTGGCGACAGTCAGGCGCGAATTGCTACTGGCATTTCGCTCTCCTGGTGATGTGATCAATCCACTGATGTTTTTTATTATTGCCGTGACGCTGTTTCCACTTGGTGGCGGCGCGGATTCCGAATTTTTAAGTGGCATTGCTTCGGGCGTGATCTGGGTGACCACCTTGCTGGCTATCATGTTTTCCATGGAAAGCCTGTTTCGTGCCGATTATGAAGACGGTTCTCTGGAACAGTTGTTAATGAGCCCACAGCCCTTATATTTTTTGTTATTGGCCAAGGTATTGAGCCACTGGCTGGTCGCCTGTTTGCCGATTCTGATTCTGGCTCCCTTTTTTGCCGTAATGCTGGCCTTGCCTGCGGCAGGCATTTTGCCGCTTATCCTGGGTTTGCTGGCAGGAACGCCGACTTTATGCCTGCTTGGTGCTATTGGCATGGCATTGACGGTAGGGCTTTCACGAAGTGGTTTATTGCTGGCTGTGCTAATATTGCCTCTTTATATTCCGGTGCTGGTATTCGGTACCGGAATGGTTTCAGCGGCCCTTGGCAGCCTGCCTTATACCGGTTTACTGGCGCTTATGGGTGCCATGCTGGTGTTGGCCGTTTGTTTATCGCCGCTGGCCATTGCAGCGGCTTTGCGAATCAGTGTGAATTAACACTTTTTTGAAAAATTTTATCTTTACGGGATTTGAACGAAACATATGTGGCAGTGGTTTTTACAATTGGGCTCACCCAGACTGTTTTACAGTATGACTGACCGGTATCTGCCCTGGCTGACCTGGTTTACCGTCATTTTGCTGGGTACAGGTCTGGCCTGGGGCCTGGCTTTTACCCCGCCTGATTATCAGATGGGCGAAAATTACCGTATTGCCTATATCCATGTACCAATGGCCACCCTGGCAATGGGGTGTTATGCCATGATGGCCTGTTTCAGCGCGGGTTACCTGATATGGAAGATCAAGGTGGCCGATATGATTGCCAAAGCCTGTGCTCCGATCGGTGCGAGTATTACCGCAGTAGCACTGGCCACAGGTTCGCTTTGGGGAATACCCACCTGGGGAACCTGGTGGATCTGGGATGCACGCTTGACGTCAACCCTGATAATGCTTTTTCTTTATGTTGGTATAATTGCACTGCGTTCGGCTTTTGATTCAATTGATTCCGGCGCCAGAGCCTGCGCAGTTTTGAGTCTTGTCGGGGTGGTTAATTTGCCAATCATCAAGTACTCGGTGGATTGGTGGAATACCCTGCACCAGGGAGCCAGTAATCTTTCCCTCAGTGATACCGCGGCCAATCCGCCTGAAGTCTGGATTCCCGCATTTTTTGTGGGCTTTGGTATTCTTGGATTTTTCCTGATTGCCTTGATTCTCAGAACGCGCAATGAAATTTTGATACGGGAACGCCGATCTCAATGGGTAAGCGATCTTGTGGCAAACAATATGAAGGAGTCCGGCGATGCCTGAATTCCAGTTTCAAAGTCTTGCCGAATTTTTTGCCATGGGTGGACACGCTAAATATGTGTGGTCTTCCTATGGCGTGTTTGCGCTAATGATTGCGTATAACCTGATACAACCGATACTGGCAAAACGAAAAATTATCAAGACACAGAAAGCCAGATTGCAAAGAAATAATTCCTGAGTGTGAGCTGATAGCTAAAAGAGAGTCGCCAGGGATCAAACTGTTTTATAAACGGTCTAATAAACAATAAAAAACGTAAAACCGAATATTGTCTATTTTTAATAGCGAGAGAAAATTATCATGTTAGCCCATCGCCAACAAAAACTGGCCATAGTGATGTTCATAGTCTTTGGGGCAGCAATCGCTGTCGGCTTATTATTGCTTGCCCTGAATGAAGGTATCAATGTTTTTTATACCCCTACTGAAGTCTCTGCGGGAGATGTGTCACAGGGACAAAATTTTCGTGTAGGCGGCATGGTAAAGCCCGGCAGTCTGGTTAAAGATGGCCTGGATGGCACTGAAGTCAATTTTCTTGCTACCGATTTCTGTAATGACATTCTTGTCAGTTTTAGCGGTCCCTTGCCTGATCTTTTTCGTGAGGGGCAGGGTGTAGTCGCCGACGGTGCTCTCGATGAAAGCGGGGTTTTCAGGGCGACCCAGATCCTCGCCAAGCATGATGAGAATTATATGTCTGCGGAAGTGAAAGCTTCCCTTGATGCTGCTGAAACCAATACTACCGAGGTATGTCATCAATGATTCCTGAACTGGGTAATTTCTCCCTGGTACTGGCCCTTAGCCTGGCGCTTCTTTTAAGTGTTCTGCCGATGGTAGGGGTATACCGAAACAATCAGTTGCTAATGACGCTATCGCGACCAATTTGTTCCGGTATCTGGGTGTTCATGGTAATCAGTTTCAGCTGTCTCGCCTGGGCTTTTCTGCATGACGATTTCTCTGTGGCTTATGTGGCGAGAAATTCAAATACACTGTTACCCTGGTACTACAAGTTCACTGCTGTCTGGGGTGGCCACGAAGGCTCGCTTTTATTGTGGGTGCTGATGGTTGCCAGCTGGACCTATGCGGTCAGCCTGTTCAGCCGCAACCTGCCGCTGGATATTCTTGCTCGAGTATTGTCAGTGATGGGTATTATCAGCGTGTGCTTTCTTTTATTCATGTTGCTGACCTCCAATCCTTTTGATCGCCTGATGTTAAACACACCTGCTGAAGGTACTGATTTGAATCCCTTGCTGCAGGATTTTGGCCTGATCGTTCATCCGCCGTTTCTCTATATGGGCTACGTTGGTTTTTCCGTGGCTTATGCGTTTGCTATTACCGCACTGCTTACCGGAAAACTTGATGCGGCCTGGGCACGCTGGACGCGACCGTGGACCAATACAGCCTGGGCTTTTCTTACTATTGGAATCGCACTGGGTAGTTGGTGGGCCTACTATGAACTGGGCTGGGGCGGCTGGTGGTTCTGGGACCCGGTGGAAAATGTTGCTTTCATGCCGTGGCTGGTAGGAACAGCGCTGATTCACTCTCTGGCGGTAACGGAAAAACGTGGCGTCTTTAAAAGCTGGACTGTTCTGCTGGCAATTGCTGCTTTCTCTTTGAGCTTGCTGGGTACTTTCATCGTCAGGTCCGGACTGATCACCTCGGTACATGCTTTTGCTGTGGATCCAGAACGAGGTCTGGTACTGCTTGCTATATTGTTACTGGTTATTGGCGCATCGCTGTTTCTGTATGCGCTGCGAGCGCCGGTGGTTAAGGGAACAGCCAGCTATACGGCAACCTCAAGGGAAGTCTTTTTATTGATAAATAATATCCTGCTGGTGGTTTCTACCGCGGGGATATTACTCGGAACGCTGTACCCATTAATTCATGAGGCAATAAATGGTGAAGCCAATATGGTATCGGTGGGTCCGCCATATTTTAATACTATTTTTCTCCCGCTGATGGCCATACTGGCAGCATTTCTAACCATTGGTTCAATTTCGCGCTGGAAAAAAACCTCTGTGGCCTATCTTAAACAGCAGTTAGTGAAAGTGCTGGTCAGCAGCGTCGTGCTTGGCGTGGTGGTGCCCCTGGTAGTCACACGTGAGGTTAATGTCGCAATTTTCCTGGCAGTTACCCTGGCGTTCTGGATTGTGTTTGGAATAGTGCGTGATATCCAGGTCAAGACAGCGAACAAGACTTCTCTGGTGGCAGGGCTGAAAAGTCTCAGTCTTAGTTATTATGGTATGCAGATTGCCCATCTTGGTATGGCCGTGATTATTCTCGGCATCTGCCTCACCAGTCATTACAGTGTGGAAAGAGATGTTCGTCTGGCCCCGGGAGATCAACTGGATATTGGTCGTTATACATTCATTTTTGAAGGGGTGTCACCGATTCAGGGGCCAAATTACACTGCCGACGCTGGCGAAATCACCGTGCTGAAAAATGGAAAGTCCTATCTTTCCCTGTTTCCGGAAAAGCGCACCTATCGAGCTACCGGCAGTATTCAGACTGAGGCAGATATTAATGTCGGGTTTTTCCGCGACCTGTTTGCCGCGCTGGGCGATCCCCGGGGTGAAGGCGCCTGGGTGGTCAGAATTCATGTGAAACCGTTTGTTTTCTGGATCTGGCTGGGCGCTTTTCTGATGGCTGGAGGCGGTGTTACTGCCATTCTCGACAAGCGCTATCGAGTAAAAGAACCTAAAAACGTCCAGCTGGAAACTGTCGGTCAAAAAAAATCCAAACAGTCGCCAGACCTGTTAGGGGAAGCGACCTAAGCATTCAGTTGAGTCAGATATGTCAAACGAAACAAAACAGCCAATGAATAGACGCCTGAAATTATTTATCCCCGTTGTGTTTTTTATCACCATGGCCGGCTTTCTGTTATTTGGACTGACACGTGACCCGAATATTGTGCCTTCGGCATTGGTAGACAAACCATTACCCGAATTTTCCCTGCCAAGCCTGTATCCAGAGGCCGGTGAGTTTTCCAGAGATGATGTGGTGGGCGACATTCTGATAGTTAATATATGGGGCTCCTGGTGTCTGCCATGTCACATTGAGCATCCTTTTTTACTTGAAATGAGCGAGAAAGATCCTTCTCTCACCTTTATCGGGATTAGTTATGACGACTCCATGCCTGAAGATCGTCTGTTTCTGGAAGAAAGGGGAAATCCTTTTGACTACAATTTTGTAGATCTGGGGGGATCCCTGCGCATAGATCTCGGGGTAACAGGCGCTCCTGAAACTTTCCTTGTTGATCCCAATGGCATGATTCTTTACCGTCATATCGGCGCCATCGATAGCACCATATGGAAAAACACCTTTGAACCATTGCTGGCACAAATCAGGTAAATCCATGATGCTATTATCCCGCTTCACAGCACTTGTCCTGCTTTTACTGTCCTTTCAGGCGTTAGGGGCTATTCAGGAGTATGCGTTTGAATCCGAGCAGGACGAAGACAGGTTTAAAAAGCTGACTTATGAAATGCGTTGCCCCAAATGCCTCAACTCGAATCTGGCCGGCTCAGATGCGCCGATAGCTGCTGATTTACGGCGTGAAATTTACGATCAGATTACAGAAGGTCGCAGTAATGACGAAATTATTGAATTCATGAGTAGTCGCTATGGTGATTTCATTCTTTACCGTCCGCGTTTGACCATAGCAACATTCTTTCTCTGGTTTAGTCCAGCCTTTTTATTGCTGGCCGGGTTTTTCATCGTCAGGCGAATGATGGTGGCGAGCCAGCTGTCAGGACAAAACGATGGCGCTCTTTCTTCCGAAGAGCAGGACAAACTACATCGCCTACTCGATAAGCAAGCGGACTGATTTTTTATGACATCCTTCTGGCTCTACAGCGCAATTCTGCTGATATTTTCTTTGTTGTTTATTCTGGTGCCGGTACTGCGCTACCGTCCTGTCATTAAAACTGCAGATGATGAAATTCGTAAACAAAAAAATATAGAAGTATTTCAACAAAGCCTTGCAGAAATTGAGCAGGACAGGGAAGAAGAAATTATTTCTATGGAAGAATTCGAAAAGCTCCAGGCAGAGTTACAACGCAGCTTCCTGAGAGATATGGAAGATGAAAAAACCAGGAGCAAAGTTGCCAGTAAAAGAGCCAATAAGCTCATCCCCTTGTTATGCCTGCTTTTTGTTCCGCTGTTCAGCTACTCATTATATGAAGTAGTGGGGTCGGCGAGAGATCTCGCACTTCCACAAATAATGCAGGAGCTGTCTGAAGCAGAAACTCCTGAACAGCAACTCGATGGTCTTAACCGACTGGCTGAACTGTTGCAGCAACGCTATGATCGTAATACTGATGATATTCAGAATGGCTATATGCTTGGCACGCTTTATCTGGAGCTGGAAAATTTTGATGAGGCCATTCCTGTATTCAGATCGATGGCAGAGGGTATGGAGCCGAGCCCGGATAAGGCGACGGTGCTTGGACAGTTGGCCCAGTCCTTGTATATGGCTGCCGGTTCCACCATGACTCCCGCAGTAGAACAGGTTATAGGCCAGGCTCAATCGCTGAACCCCAATGAATTCACCATTCTGAGCTTGCTCGCCATAGATTCCTTTTTAAATGAAAACTATGCCCAGGCACTGACCTATTGGCGCAGGCAACTGGCGCAACTGGATCGAAACTCCCAGCAGGCTGCCGTGTTGAGTAGTCGCATTGCCCAGGTGGAGTCGCTGTTGCCAGCATCAGCACTGGCAACTACCGATACAGCAGAAATCCAGGGGCCATCAGTGTCTGTTGTTATCGAGCTTGATGACTCCATTAAAGAACTGGTTGATGATTCCATGCGTCTCTTTGTTTATGCCAGAAACCCCGCCATGCCGATGCCACTGGCTGCTCAAACCCTGTCAGTTCCTGAGTTTCCATTTCAGATCACCCTGGATGACTCCATGGCAATGATTGCCAATATGACACTTTCTTCTGCCCAGCAAGTGATTGTTGGAGCCAGACTTTCCAAATCCGGTAATGCCATTGCTCAATCCGGTGATATCCAGGCCGTCTCTGAACCCTTTACTCTGGCAGAGCAGGATGGGGCGATCAGATTGACCATAAAAGATATTGTGCCCTGATGCTTTCAACAATATTGGTATAACCAAGGACAACTATCTGCTCTATGTCGGTCAGGTCTGCAGGTAAATTCTCTTCGCTGCGCTCTGCTTTTTCCAATCGTAACTATGCGATTTACATGAGTGGCAACAGCATCTCCCTGATTGGTTTCTGGATGCAGCGTCTGGCGGTATCCTGGCTGGCGTGGGTATTGTCTGAATCCGAATTCTGGGTTGCGGCGGTAGCCTTTGTGGAAATAGTTCCGTTGATTCTGATCACCCCTTTGTTTGGCGTATGGGCTGACCGTTTTGATCGAAAATCCATGGCAGTCATTGCCCAGTTGCTGATGATGTTGCAGGCATTTATCCTGTTTTTTCTTGCCTGGTTCAATCTGCTTAACATTGGCTTGTTGTTTGTGCTGGCGATGATGGAAGGTATTATCCAGGCGGCTTATCAGCCCATTCGACTCTCTATTATTCCCAATCTGGTAAAAAAAGAGGACCTTGTCAGTGCGGCTGCTTTTACCGCCGTTGCCTTTAATGTCGCCAGGTTTGCAGGCCCGGCTCTGGCTGGTGTAGTCATAGCCATATCAAGTCCTGCAATGGCCATTCTATTTAATGCGATGAGTTATTTGCTCATCGTAATTGCCTGGGTTTTTATAAAAGTCCCTGCTCGTGCGCGAACGGCAGAACCAAAATCATTTATGCAGGATATTCGTGCCGGCTTTAATTATGTGCTTGATAAAAAAGCGCTGTTTTACATGTTCGCTTTATTGACAATAGTGTCTTTTTTTATTCGCCCGGTGGCCTTTATGCTGTCGGCTTTTGTTGGCGCAGTTTACGTATCGGGCCCTCTGACTCTGGCCATGTTTACCTCGGCGATGGGAATTGGCGCCGTCCTTGCGGGCCTCAGATTATCCATGGATGGTCATACAACAGGGTTGATTCGGGAGATTCTGCTGATGACGCTTATCGGCATTTTTTCACTGATTGGTTTTGCTTCAATAACGATTACCTGGCTGGCTACTGTTTTGATGTTCTTCTTTGGCTACGCTGTCACTATTGGTAGTGTTGCCGGACAGACATTGGTGCAAAACAGCATTGATGATGACATGCGGGGCAGGGTGTTGAGTTTGTGGGCAGCCTTTACTCGAGGAGCGCCTGCAGTCGGGGTATTACTGATAGGCTGGTTTGCCAACCAGTTTGGCCTGATGTGGCCTAATATAATCGCCGCCTTGCTTTGTTTTGTCGGTCTGCTTGTGATGATGGGGAAAAGACGCGAAATGAGGGCTTTCTTTGAAAGTTAAAGGGGCAGGTATGGAAAACGGAAATTGTGTATTATTTCGTGAAATCTTACAGGTATTGCAATGATGCAGTTAATAATTATGAAGTGGCTTTTCTGCCGGGATCAAGTCTTGAAAAAATACCTGCTGGTTTTGGCTTGTTCATTGTTTAGTACAGTTGGCTATGGCCAGCAATGGCAGGTAGGCATGTCTTCAAACGGTACCCTGATTACTGCCAGCGGCTACCAGGTTGATACAGCCCCCAGGCCAACTGTGGTTCTGATCGGGGGCCTGGATGGTAATCCTGAGTCCAGTCAAAAAGTGCTTGCGGAATATTCACGATACCAGAAGCGTCCGAAAACTCAGCAGCCTTTTAACCTGATTGTTATTCCGACGGCCAATCCCCAGGCTGAGCAGCTGCAGTTTCCCCCTGTTGGCAGGGCCTACTCGGACAACCCGGTTGCTTTTTCCCTGTGGCGCTGGCTGGGTACACACGGGCCCGACCTTGTGCTTATTGAAAGTGATAGTGACTTTGAACTGGCAGATGCCCTCAGTAATTCTGTAGTCGCGGGAGTAGGATATGTGCCGGCCTTACACTTGTATGATGAGCCCGAAGAGCTTGGGAAAATTATGGATGAACTGGATAATCTTCCCATTTCCCCGGCCCATGAAATTCTCGATCAACGTTTGTTGCGCTCACCAAGAGAATTTGCCGAACAACTTGCCCGCCATTATGGGCACGATTTTTCCTGGCCCGTCTACATCCCTGGTATGGCGCTGATTGGGCGCATGCGCCTGGGCTATCTGGACGATGTCGGTGATGTAATTGCTCCATATCTCAATGGCACAGACATTGATATTAACTCCGCTCTGGTCACAGCAGGCCACCTGGTCTTTGCAGAAATGGCAGAACGCACAGGTAATCCTGATTTTCTGGATCTGGCTATTGGTGCCGCCGATATGGGGTTTGATGCCGATGGCGAAATGCTGGAGGCTATGCCAATGCATGGTGAAATGAGTGATGCGTACTTTATGGCGACGCCCTTGCTGGTAAAGGTTGGCAAACTGACAGGGGAACAAAAATATTTTGATTTGGCCTTACGCCATATTCACTTTATGGAGAATCTTGTTCTTCGTGATGACGGCTTATATCGTCATTCACCGTTAACTGATGCGGCCTGGGGCAGGGGGAATGCTTTCCCGGCGCTCGGGATGGCACTGGCATTAAGTGACTTCCCTGAAGACCAGGCCGGTTTTGATGAATTACTGTCGATTTATCAGTCTCATATTAAAGCGCTGGTGCCATATCAGGATCTTGATGGCATGTGGCATGAGGTCATTGATTACCCCGGGTCTTTTGCCGAAATCAGTGCAACCGCAATGATCGCAACCGCTATTCGGCGGGGGATATCCAGAGGCTGGCTTGATGAAAGTTACCAGCCGTCGGTAGAGAAAGCCTGGCAAGCAGTTCAGATGCGCAGTAGTTCAGAAGGGTTTTTTGTCAATGTGTGTGAATCAACGAACAAGCAGGGTTCGCTGGATGCCTATCTAAATCGGGAAGCACTTCTCGGCCCTGATGACAGGGCCGGAGGAATGTTGATGCTGTTTGCCACTGAAATGGCTGAACTTCCCTAATTGTTCCACTCAAGCTGTTCTGTAAAGAGGTCTGCTCAGGTTTTGAGAATAGGGTGGGCGATATTTTTCAGAGACTGACTTTCCCCCTGGCTTTGTTGATCACTTTCATGAATGACTCAATCAGGGTTTCATTTTTGTAATCTGCGAATTCCCCTGCATCCATGAACATGCCATGTTCTTTGCATACCTCGTAAGTAATATGTTGTTGATCGGGGTCTTGAGCAGTATCCATAAGCTTGTCACAGCGAGGGCAGTTGATTTCTGTATTGAGGTTTTGTGCCTTTCCTACTGAACGATCTCCACTATCGAGGAAATCTGACATCCAGTCACTTTTTAGTTTTTCGGCTTCGCCATTATCAAACCACATGCCACCACAGTCGGCACATCGATCAATGGTCACTGCGCCTTGCAGAGTCGTTGTGGTATGTTCCTGCATGGCACCGTTACATTTTGGACAATCCATCAAGCTCTCCTCATGAAGTTATTATTGTAGTGTTTTGAGAAAATCCAATTAAAGTATAAAGTAGTGGGGGAGTAAACCTGTTTGTTGTCCAACGCCTGATAAAACGGGCTATGCAGGGCTATTATCAGTGTCTGATCCTAGTCTTTGGCAATATTTCTTTTTAATGCCATTTTTGCCAGAACCGGACCCGCAATTTCAAAGAATATGGTTGCACTGATAACGACAGAGAGCAGGATTTCGGAATATTGCGGGAAGTAACTGGAGGCGACCAGAGCCATTCCCAGGGCAGCTCCGGCATGGGGAAACATGGCAAAGCCGATCCAGTTATTGATATCGGGCGTACATTGGCCAATCTTACCGCCCATATACCCTCCTGCAACTTTGCCGATACTACGAAAGCCAATATAGCTTAGCCCAACCACACCAAGTGTTTTCAGCGTGGCCAGCTCAAGAGAGGCGCCTGCCAAAACAAAAAATATCGATAACACAGGCCATTCCAACCCTTCTATTTCGTGAAAAGGGTATTTATGGTGTTTGGCAAAATTCGCAATGATGATACCCATTACCATGGTGGCAATCAGAAAACTCACTTCCAGCCACAGTGCCAGTCCCCCGCATAAAAAAACCAGGCCCAGTGCTTCAGAGCGCATGGGTTGCCCGGGTTTTATCCTGCCAGTTAAATAAGCAGCAGGCATACCTATAAGTACTCCGAGAAAAATGGCTCCACCCAGTTCATGCAGGGTAAATAAAAACAGGGAAGTACTGTTGGAAACTGTTGTGAGTGCCGTCGCAATGACCAGGCCGATACTGAATAATATCAGCCCCCAGCCGTCATCCAGCGCGACAACTGCCAGCAATAGTCGTGAAAAAGCATTGTCTTTTTCTGACTCAATAATGACATCCACTGTGGCAATGCCATCTGTGGCCGTGGCAACGGTAGCCAGAATAATAGCCAACGGTAAATCAACCTGAAACATTAACAGGCCGCATAACACGACCAGGCCTGTGACGAGGGCGCCAATCATCGAGACAGAGATAATTGCCCGACCATTTTCTGCCAGCACTGTTGGCGTGAATTTGCTGCCAAGTATAAACCCCACCATTACCAGAGCCATTTGCGCGACAATCTCAAAATAATCAAGGAAAAACCCGGGAATCAGATCGAGCATTGAGGGACCAATAATGGCACCAAAAACAATAAGCAGGGAAACTCTTGGCAGGGATGTTTTTTTACCAAGCAGGTCAGTGGCCAGGCCAAGAAACATCAGGCAACCAATGGTGATCAGGAATTCATAGGAGTCATTCATTTAACTATAAAGATACCGCAAAAAATTCTGACTGCTTTTTTTAATTGAAGGTGCCAATTGCCATTTCCAGTCGTAACACAATATAAGGAGTTCCTTCCCGGGCAATATTATAGTCCTGCTT
This sequence comes from Pseudohongiellaceae bacterium, assembly GCA_965661105.1. Lineage (GTDB taxonomy): Bacteria > Pseudomonadota > Gammaproteobacteria > Pseudomonadales > Pseudohongiellaceae > Eutrophocola. The sequence continues at coordinate 23,332 of CBFICR010000036.1, forward strand.
GCGCCAGGTGTAGCCGGGCTCAAGTTCCATGAAAAGCCATTTTCTGGAAATATTTTTTCTAATGCGTAAACCCAGGTCATAACTGGTGACAAAGCCCGGGCTGGTTACACCGTTAACCCTCGCATACCAGGACATTGCTGTCTGGCTGGATCTTAACTGCAGGAACTCCAGGGAGGAGGTATATTCGGAACCAGTGAAAGACTCCTCAAAGCGAATGTCGTTGGTCCATCGTAACAGTGACTCTTCATTCAGGATATGATCCAGCTGGTACCGTGAAAAACTGCCAAAGCCATCGCCATCCTTGAAGTATAACGACTGGGTAAAGCGATTGATGGTATCGCTTTGCGTAACCGGCTCGTAACGGTAACGCATACTGACTCTGCCTTTCAGACTGGAACGAAGACCAACACGAAAAAACAGGCGATGGGCACTTTCATCGGCCAGGTTAACCTCAAGGTTTACCCGGGTGGTTTCCTGTTGGGCAATTGAGGCATTGTTCTGGGAATAATAGGTTGTACCATCACCATCTTCCTCTGAAAAAATAAGGCTGATGCGCTCATTAATACGGGGCAGGTGAACCTTTCCACGCAGGCGCAGGCCACTGTCAAAATCATCAATATCATTCCAGGATTCCGTTGCGGTGACGCGCAGGGCAGAGTAAGCCGCTTCAATATCACTGCGCTGAACGCCAAAAAAACGATCCAGTTGATTGGCCAGTGCATTGGCAGAGTCAGAGGCAAAGGACTGGGTTTGGTCGAGCCAGCCAAGTCCGAAAACGGCCGGTACATCTTCATCTATTGTGTCTACCTCATTATTATCAGCGCCGGCAGCCCAGGGAGATAGAAGCAATGAGAAACTTGCGGCCAGGCACGCCAGGGTATGGAGCAGTGAACTTACAAGCCGTTTTGAAAACATCATGTAGACACTCTAAATCAAGCCTGCAGGATCTCACAACAGGCAATTGGCAAAGTCCTGGAGAAATATAATAAGCTGTTGAATTTTAAACACTATCTCTGGCTTATAGTGTTGAGAGGATTTATCATCAAGGCTTGATCGTAGTGTATTGCGCAAAGCCATGGATTGCACTTTATTTGCATAATTCCTTGATTAAGATTGATTACAGTGAGGCTCTTCAAGCGTTTCGAGAAACTGCTCAATAATAATAAGTTGTTGAAATTAATATAAAAAAATAATTGTATGACAAAAATCTTTGAGTAACTGCGTTGTCTAATCTGTTAGTGCTGGAAAATCGTAAATACATTAATAATGGGTTAACTCGTAGCAAAATGATCGTACAGGAATAAGGGACTCAGGCAGCCAGAAACTATTGCCACGTAAAATGAAAATTGCCAGCGGCTGATGGTTGATCCAGAAAACGGCTGTAAGCGTCAGATAATTAGTTCGAAAACAATCAAAAGCAATCGAAAGCAATCGAAAACAGGTGAACACAATGCTAAAAATAATGACTACGCTATTGCTGATCTTTTCTGCCAGCACGTCATTTGCGGCAGAGAATTTCAAAATTCGACCCATAGCAGAATCTATTTACCTGGTTGAGGGACCTGCCGGGAATACTGTGGTTGCAGCTGATACAGACGGACTCATTCTGTTTGACGGCGTGCCTGCGCAATATGCCCGTGAATATCTCGGGTTTGTTAAAGAGGAAACCGCTGTTGATAATATCAAGACGCTGATCCTGAGTCATTGGCATCCGGAAGTGACAGGGTTGAATGCCATTCTGGGTCAACAAGGGGTTGAAATACTTGCCCATGAAAACACCAGGCAATGGCTGGGTACGACGATACGGGAGCGTGGTGAAACTATTGTCCATACACCGATGATGAAAGAGCAGCTACCTACACTCACTTTTTACTGGGGCCAGATTGAGAGACCGTTTCGTGACGACACTATAGAAATTGGCTATCTATTGCAGGCTCACACAGATGGTGATCTTTATATGCTGGTCAAAGATGCCAATGTGCTCTACACGGGGCCGGCAATTGTTGCCGATGGATGGGCTACTGTGGATGAAACCACCAATGGTTTTATCGGCGGCTTGACTGATGCCTATGAGACTCTGGATCAACTGATTGATGACAGGACTGTCATTGTCCCGGCGTCCGGCCCGTTGCTGGGTAAAGCTGAGTTTGATGAGCTGCATGTACTCTATGATGATCTGAAAGCGGAGATGGTGTCACTGTTGCGACAGAGTCGAAGTGCCGAGGAAGTTGTTATTGCCAATCCCGCCCAGGGACTCAAGCCTGAATGGGGTGATGCCAGTGCATTTCTCGACCAGGGCTTTCGAAGCTTTTACGGACACTTGAGAAATGGACCTCAGATTGGCGGTGGATTTCCATAACAGCGAGCCTCTTTTGTTAAAAAATTGATGACAAATTGATGAGATTTCGATGAGAGGTAAGTGGGAGGCTGGAAAGGAGTGGTACAAGTTCCGGTCTATAAAGTAATAGTCCCTGAAAGATATTGCTTTAAAAAATAGAAACAGGAAAGCGAGAGAAACAACCAAGTTATGAATTTAGTAATCAACAAAATGAGTATTCTCAAAACAGTCTTTATTGGTGTACTGGGCTTGCCTGCATTTGGCATATTTGCTGCGGCAAGTGAAGAAGCCGTAGAAATCGCGAGTAGTTTTGATCGCTTTAACGAGTCTGATGAATATTTCGGTTTTCTGCAGGAAAACTGCATGGATTGTCATAACTTTGAAGACTGGGCGGGTAGCCTTGCGTTTGATCTGATGACCCCGGAAGAAATAGCGGATAACGTCGGCGTTTGGGAAAAGGTTGTTCTCAAGCTGCGCGGACGCCTTATGCCACCGGCCGGGGCTGATCGACCGGATAACGCCGATACCGATGAATTTGTCAGTTGGCTGGAGAATTACCTCGATCATGCCGGCACTTATGAACAACATGTCGGGCATGTGGGAATGCATCGTCTTAACCGAAAAGAATACGCCAATGCCATTCGCGATCTTCTGGGTATTGAGGTTGACGCTGCGGCCTTACTGCCACTGGATGACTCCGTTGAGGGCTTTGATAACGTAGCCCAGGCACTAAGAGTGTCGCCAGCATTTCTGGAGCAGTCTATCAACTCTGCCAGAGTGGTTGCTTCCCAGGCAATAGGTAATCCCAATGCAAGACCCGGGGGCACTACTTACAATGCCGGTGGCAATCAATATGCACACCGTGCCGGCTTACCCCTGGGAACCAGAGGAGGCCTTGCGGTAGAACACTATTTTCCTGCTGACGGCGAATACGTCCTTAATATCGGCAATCTGGCCTCCAGGCTATGGGTTTTTAATCAGGAATTTACCCATACAGTCATTGCTACCTATGACGGTGAACGTTTTTTTGAAATGGATATTGGTGGCGCCGAAGACCTTAAGGCTATTGATCAGATCGGGGATACAGCGGTGGATGCTATTAACGCCAGGCTGAAGAATATTCCTTTCGTTGCTGAGGCCGGGCCACATACTGTTGCTGTGACTTTTATTCATCGCTCTTTTGCCGAGTATGAAGGCCGGCTGCATCGTTTACAGCCATCAGCGGTGGGTGAAAATGTCATCAGCCTCAGTTCATTTGAAATCCAGGGACCGTTTAATACAGCTGGCCTGAGTGCCACACCGGCACGCAACAGGATCTTCAGTTGCTATCCTGAAGATTTTTCCCAGGTTGATGCCTGTGCTGAAGAAATTATTACCAGCATGACCCGCAAAGCATTTAGGGGTCAGGTTAGCGCCGCTGAAATCGACAGGTTAATGCAGATATTTGAACAGATAAATTTGGATGAAGGTTTTGACATGGGAATTCGTCGTGCGCTTACAGCAGTCATTGCCAGTCCAAAATTTCTCTATCGTGTTGAGGAGCTTCCTGAAGGAGCCAGCCCCGGCTCAATTTTTGCGCTGACCGATTATGAGCTGGCTTCACGGCTGTCATTTTTTCTGTGGAGCAGTATCCCGGACGAAACCCTGCTTGATCTCGCCGATGCCGGAACACTGTCATCACCGGAAGTGTTATCTGAACAGGTAGTAAGAATGCTGCAGGATCCTAAAGCCGAAACCCTGGCATCGAATTTTGCCTACCAGTGGCTGAATATGGGCGGACTGGATGAAATTGACCCTGACCCGGCTATTTTCAGAGATGTTGATTCTGGAATTCGTGAACTGTTTAAAAAGGAAATAGAGCTTTTTGTGAAGGAGATCTTTCTGGATAACAGGGATGTCACCGAAATGCTCAGCGCAAAATTTACTTATATGAACGAGCGTTTGGCGTTGCATTACGGTGATCAGACTGTGAAAGGGGATGAATTCCGTAAAGTGCCTGTGCTGGATCCTGATCGTTATGGGCTGCTTGGTAAAGGTGGTGTGTTGATGGTGTCCGCTTATCCGGATCGTACTTCACCGGTATTACGAGGTGCTTATGTGCTTGAACATATTACTGGTACGCCACCGCCGCTGCCACCACCCAATGTCGAAGCCTTGCCTGAAAACAGGGCAGGAGAAACACCAAAAACAGTAAGAGGACGCCTTGAAGCGCATCGCGATAATCCAAGTTGTGCTGGCTGTCATGGCATTATAGATCCTCTGGGCTTTGCCCTTGATGGCTTTGATGCTGTTGGTCGTAGCCGAACTGTAGACAGGATGGCAGGGGTGCCAATTGATACCTATGGTGTTTTGCCTGACGGCACAGATATTACAGGGGTTGAAGACTTGCGTAATGCGCTGCTGGAAAGACCGGAGATGTTCGTACAGAATCTGGTAGAAAAACTTTTGATGTATGCGCTGGGCAGGCCCATCGAAGCTGAGGATATGCCAGCAGTACGGGAAATTGTAAATTCTGCTGCGGACAATCATTTTGAATTCTATGATATTGTTCAGAGCATCGTCAGCACTGACCAGTTCCGCTATAAAGAAGCGCCGCCAAAGGTTGAAGACCTTGGTATAGCATTGAAATAATTGTCAAAAACACAATGTTTTCCATGAATCATGGCTCTTGAAAATAGAACCGAAAGCATTTTAAACTGAACATTTACAAACCAGATGTTAAGCTGAACGTATAAAGAAAATAGAGAGTAAACAGGGAGAAACCTGATGTTTATAAGCAAGAAACATTTATCACGACGCAAGGTGCTGAAAGGTGCAGGTGCCAGTATTGCCTTACCTTTTCTGGATGCGATGATTCCGGCGGTATCTGCTCAGCCAGCGGCCAAATTGCGCCTGGGTTTTGTTTATATTCCTCATGGTGCTGTATACCAGAACTGGACACCTGCCGAGACCGGTTCAGCCTTTGAGATGAGCCCGATTCTGACGTCGCTGGCAGATTATAAAAGTCATATGACAGTAATTAGTGACCTGCGAAACAAACCCGCAGAGAGTCCGGATCCTCATGCTATTACGGCAGGTACCTGGTTACGCTGCGTTGCCCCTGAAGGGACGAATAATCCCGAAGATGGAATCAGTGTTGACCAGCTAGCCGCGCGTAGTCTGGGAGGTGAAACACCATTCCCCTCACTTGAGCTTTCCACCAGTGGTGCCAATGGTGGAAGTTATTCTTCTACTATTGCGTTTCGCACGCCAACCCAGCCTCTACCGATGGAGTCGAACCCCAGAAAACTGTATTTCCGCATGTTTGGCCAGGGAGATACCGCGGATGAAAGAAATGCCATCGCCGGAGAAACCACTTCGTTACTGGATCTGGTTTTGGAAGATGCCTCTTCCCTGAATAAGGAGCTGGGAGCCAGTGACCGCATCCTGATGGGGGAGTATCTCGAATCTGTGCGTGAGATTGAAAAGCAAATGGACAAACTGGCTGAACAGGATCTTTCCCACATTGATATTCCGGATGCACCTTTGGGCGTACCGGGTGATTTTCCAGCACATCTGGATCTGATGTATGACCTGATGGCACTGGCTTATCAGGCAGATCTGACCAGGGTCGCTACATTTATGTCTGATCGAGAGGTCAGCATGCGTACCTACAACCATATCGGCGTTTCCGATGCCTTCCATCCGCTTTCCCATCATCAGGATGATCCGTCAAAACTGGATCGCCTGACCCGTGTGCAGGCCTGGTATGCCTCATCCTTTGCACGCTTTGTTGGAAAGCTGGCAGCAATGCCTGATACCCAGGGGACTGTGCTTGATAACTCAATGATTCTTTATGGAAGTTGTATGGCTAACAGCAACCTTCACAATAATGACAAAGTACCTTCAGTAATCCTGGGTAAGGCAAATGGCCGAATCAAAGGTGGGCAACATCTGAAATATGCGCAAGACACGCCGCTGGCAAATATGATGCATACCATTCTGGACCGTGCCAATGTCCAGGTAGAATCTTTCGGTGACAGCACTGGTTTGCTCTCTGAAGTCTAGGAACAGTATTCAGCGAAGAACAGGTTTTACTGGAGTGTTATGAAAATATTTATCCGCAATATACTGATATCTGCAACCCTGGTTTCAACCAGTTTGATGGTCTCTGCTGCACAGGAATCGCTGGTATCGCTGGCTCAGACACAGCAAGTAAGCGAGGCTATTGCCCTGATCGACTCCGGTGTCGATGTTAATCGCGCCTCTGTTGATGGCACGACAGCATTACACTGGGCGGCTTATTATGGCGAGCTAGAACTGGCACAGCGATTGATTCGTGCTGAAGCTGACCCTGATACCCGTAATGACTATGGATCCTCCCCTTTGGGAGAAGCGGCCACTA
>CBFICR010000037.1:0-29567 GCA_965661105.1 Pseudohongiellaceae bacterium
GATAGATCTCGGTACTGTCATCAAAATAGTCAATAAAGCTGTTTTCAACTTTCAGGCGACTGATGCCAATACTGCTGACAATAAAAAGCAGACCCGCAACCAGCAATATCAGGGCGCCATTTGACAGGGTGAAGCGTCCTATTGAAGGGGTAATATCTATGGATTTATTCATGACCCGGGAATCATTTTCCGGCAGCAAAACGAGCACTGCAGGGAATATCAGGAAGGTAAGCAGGAAGGCGCAACAAACGCCCATAACCATCATCCAGCCAAAATCTATAATGGGTGGAATATCACTTATTACCAGTGATCCAAACGCGACAATAGTGGTAAGACTGGTATAGGCACAGGGCTTTATCATACTCTGCAAAGTGAGCTTGAGACGTTGCTGATGACTGAGCGAGGGCTGCTCCAACTCCAGTTCCCGGAAGCGGACAATCAAATGCACTGTTAACGATACGGTGATGATCAGAAGCAGCGAAATAAAATTTGAAGAGATTACGGTTACCGCCCAGTCCATCAAGCCGAGCAAGCCTATCACGCATACGGCAATGGCTGTCCCGCAAATTAGTGGAATGACGACATATCTTGCTTTGCGAAACAGATAGGCAAGAGACGCTATTATAAAAAAGAGTATTGCCGCCCCGAAAGTAAACAGGTCATTGCGCACAAAAGTGACAAGGTCATCAGCAATCATGGGTACTCCGCCAAGATAAATCGTGGCATTGTCCCGATACTTTTCCAGGACCAGCCGGATATCTGCAATATCTTCATGCAACTGGCCCGCTGCAGCTACTCTTGCAGCAGTACTGAGAGCTTCAACTTCCTCAAGACGTGCTGTGTCGTTTCCTGTAAGAGCATTTGATCTATCCAGTTCTCGCAGAGCGGTTCGTTCTTCCAGTAACGACGCCAACTCAGTGTCAGGGGTAAAATTCACTATCAGTGCAGTAGTACGACCGTCTTCACTTAGAAGAACATTTTGGTAAGCGTCGCTACTCAAGAGGTCGTCCCTGGCACTGGACAGGTCTACATCCGACGACTCAAGGGTGATGATGTTATCTGTTATTTCACTAAGGGAAACGTTCGCAACTTTAAATAAAGGAACGTCAAAAATACTATCCACTGAATCCACACTGGCAATCTGTTCCAGTTCTGTTCTCAAGGCCTTGAGTTGGCTCAGGGATTGGGCTGTAAAAACGCCCTGTTCCGGGGCATAAGTGACAAAGACAAAGTCACCGGCACCATAACGGCTGTTTATAAGTCTTGAATACTCCAGGTCCGCATCACCCTCCACCACCAAAGAATCAGCAGAGGCATCCATTCTGAATTGCCCGGCGTTCCAGCCAAGGAGTAAGGTCAGGACTAGAACGGCACCCAGGACAATATATGGCTTGCCAAGTACCAGGTTTATGTATTTTTCGAAGAGCATAATAGTGAAAAGTCTATGACCGGAACCATGTTAAAAGGCCCGGAAGTATACCACTTGAGCATAACAAAACCGCTACCATTGCCTGTGTTTCGGCGCGCCAGGCTGAACCCGATCAAAAATGTGGGATTTTTTCCCTCAAGAGTCTATAATTTGGACCATGCAGGAAACTCAATCGTCAGATCAGGTAAATAGCGCAGTCATCACAGCGCTCAGAAAAGTTCTGAGACCGCTTGTGAAATTCATGATTGCGAACCAGATTACCTATACCTATCTCAGCAACATGCTTAAAGCTGTTTACGTGGATGTTGCTGAAAAGGACTTTCCCGTCGCCGGGAAAAAACAAACGGATAGCAGAATTAATTTGTTGACCGGCGTTCATCGTAAAGACGTAAAACGCCTGCGTGCAGAACCAGAAGATCTGGAGAGCAGGCCTGCGAATATTTCTATTGGCTCACAACTGGTTGCCCGCTGGGTTGGTGATAAAAGCCTTTTAAACCCTGATAACTCCCCCAGAAAACTGCCTTTGCAGGATGATGATGAATTCAGCAACAAGTCCTTTGAGGGGCTGGTCAGTAATATTGCCAAAGGCGATATCAGGCCCCGTGTTGTTCTGGATGAACTGATGCGCCTCGACATGGTTGAACTGGATCCGGACCATAATGTGATCCTCAAGACCAAAGCCTTTACGCCAAATCGTGGCCAGCAAGAGAAACTTTTCTTTTTTGGAAAAAATATACAGGACCATTTGTGTGCAGGTGTTCACAATTTGAGTGGTGAGCAACCGCCGTTCTTTGATCGTAGCGTTTATTATGATGAACTGTCTGCTGATTCAGTCGCGCAACTTAGTGAACTTGCCGATCAGCTGGGCATGGACGCGCTTATTAAAATGAATGAGAAGGCATTGGCTTTGCAAACCGCTGACCAAGCCCTGGCTGATGCCAGCTACAGAATGAATTTCGGGATTTTTAACTATAATGAAAATTATCAGGCCGAAATGGTGCCTGCAGGGGAAGATGGCCAGCAAGCTGAAAACTCAGCTCCCCGCGAACCATTAACCTGAACATCGGAAAACTTGGGTATTTATCTTTTAAACGCGATAAAATAACAGAATGAAAATCAGCAAGACAAACATGGCCGCTAAAGCAACCACGCTGGTAGAGAACCACTCTTTTGTGGCAACCCTGCTGGCAATGCTATGTCTTGCGTTTGCTGTAAATTATTTCCTGGTGGGCCCTGGCAGCGATGGCGGGAGTGGTTTGGGCGGCACTGGTAAAGCCGGCGGTGAAAGCGGCTTCGGTGGCACCGGGAAAGGACCCGATACCGGCCCGGGATTTAAATTGGGAGCCAATGATCGTGATTCTCTTGATAATGACGATTCTTTTGCTGACACCTTGATGCCTGATTTTGATGAATTTCAGAGTACTTCCAGTGCTGAAAATCTACTGGCAATACAGCTGCCAGCACGTAGCCAGGACAATTCGCCATTGCCCGAAGCACCCACTTTTGATATTTCCATGTTGCGGCTTACTCCAATGCCGAACCCTTTGACAAAAGCAGTGGCTAACGACCGTCCTGATAAAGCCAATAATTCAGAAACCTCTGCTGTAATAGAAACGATCTCCCTCGCAGAAAGTAAAGCTATTGATGCGATGAAGGGTACGCCGGACCTGGATAATCTGGTTGATAATGAAATCAGTCAAATGACTAATCAGACACTATTTTCCAGCCTGGATATATTGAACCGCTTAATGCTGGTTGAAGCTCAGGCCAGTCTTGATCAGACCACCGGCGAGCAGTCCATCATGAATGGCACTACTCCTGATAGCCAAACAAGTATTGATGCCAGTGAAAACATCGCACTTGCCGATAATACTATTCGCAACAGGATTGCCTTGCCTGCAAGGCCGGAACGTCCTGACCGTCTAAGTGTTCCTGCCCGTATCGCACCTGTACAAAGGGTTAATATACCGACCCCTCCTCCGGTCCGTCCGATGCGCACCCTCTCGACATTATTAAACCGGTAGCCCGGCTTTTCCCTGAATCGTACCTTGCTGAACGTATTTCCAGTTGTGTTCAGAATTAATGCATAGCTGTTGATGGCGCAAGATGTAATGGCAGAGATGTCTCAGGGCAATGTATAGGACGCCTGAAAACCAATGGTTTGGTCTGCACTGCTGGCGGTAAAGCCAACTATTGAATAGAGCATGAAATTCCACTGTTTGCCCGGGTTATAGGATATGAACGGCATGATTTCATGGCTTTCAAAAGCATTGCTGGACGCTCTCTCCCGATAATCATATACAAGTCCCAGGTAGGTTTTTTCACCATATTGGCGCATCATTCCCACCGAGGCATAGAGAGAGTTCTCAAGATCAAACAAGGGTGTTTTACCTCGTTGGCGATAGCCAAGGGTAGAGAAATAGGTATTTCTTTCCGCAGTACTGTAAAAATCGACCTGGTACCCAAAATCCAGTTCCCCGGTACCAAGATCTCTGCCCTCATCTGCACTGGGCAATTTAGCCTGTAAGGTAAAATCCACGAATACCCTGTCATTTAAAACAGGGGGTAACTGGTAGGTCGCTGACAAAAATACATCACCGATTCCGCGTTCATCAACAAATTCATTTTCTACATCACGGCCACTGCCAATATTGCCTGTTTCGAAAAAGACATCGCCAGGTCCCTGCAGGGCAAGATAAGGTATGGTTACTGATAGTACCCAGGGAAAGGTTGTTAATTCATAGGAAATCGGAAAATAGTTGATATCGGTTTCCTCAGTTGAACCATAGTCTCCCTGGCTGAAGTAAGACCCAAGTGTGAATTTGTGGACCTTGGAATCTTCCTGACCAGTCACTAAAGGACTCAGGAGGAGTATTAATATAGTTATGAGATTTTGGAATGAAAGAAATTTGGAGGGAAAAGTATGTTCTTTCATGTGAAGGTTCCTGCTACAGCCTGTTGGGATAGGCCGTACCCTCTATAGATGCATTAATCGGGTAATTTGTTAACCACAGAAGCTATAAAGTTGTTAACGGGTAGGCCTAATTACCATCACCCGACTATACAGACTGCACCTATAGAGTAAAGATACGGACTATTATTCCAACTTGAAAACTCTTGATATTCATCACCTCCTGTTTATTGCAAATTAGTCTACAAGTGTAAAAGGGAAAATTTCCCACGTCAATGATTTGTTCATTTAGCGCTAAATAAAGATTAAAAAAAAAGATAAAAAGAGTGCGATAGCCTATTGAATTTATTAGTATTGGCACTCTACTGTGACGTATCTCACAAACATGGATAAATATATTTAGAACCATGAGCTTCATTAATCGACACATCACACCTGTAATTAAACGGTCCAGATTGCTTGCCGGTCTGTTATTCCTCCTGCTCAACACAATAACGCTTGCTGCAAGTGATGAAGCTGGAAATGTTATCGCTCAGATGAACGAGATGATTGCCCAGGGACAATACAGTCAGGCTTACACCCTGGGGCAGGCCAGCTTGTTTGATCTTGAAGGGGAGCCAGAATTCGACTTTCTCTATGGTCTTGCCGCCCTTGAGTCTGGAAGACCTGCTGAAGCTGTATTTGCCTTTGAGCGAATTGCCTATCTCTACCCGGATCAGGAACGGGTAAAACTTGAACTGGCACGAGCCTACTTCACCAGCAATAACCTCACCGCAGCCAAAAGCCTGTTTAACGAAGTTCTTGCCTCTGATCCTGGGCCTAACGTGAGTGCCAATATTCAGGCATTCCTGGATTTAATTGAACAGCGGGAATCGGCAGTAAACAGCACTTTGACCTGGTATGTGAATTCCAATATAGGTGTTGATTCAAACATTAACAGCGCTACCGAACTGGGCATTATCGACACCCCTATCGGCGACGTAGAGTTGAGTCCAAGCGGTCAAAGCATTGATGATAATTTCATGGATCTTGGCGCAGGCTTTAACTATAACCACCCGTTTGATAAAAACAGTGCTGCCTTTGTACGTGGTAATTTTAACCAGCATAATAATTTTTCCACCAGCGAGTTCGATCTTGATGTTATTTCAGCTGAGGCAGGCTATGCCGTAATACGTGAAAATGTGCGGCTATCAATGTCTGGCCGGCTTCAACGCGTTGACCTGAATGACCAGGAATTTCAGTCCAGTTCAAGTATTCTGGGCACAATGCAACGCAATGCCGGTAATGGGTGGTCACAGGGCGTAACAGCGGCATATACAGCTGTTAGATTTGATACCGGCCCTAATCCTGATAATAACCTCAGGGATGTCAATCAGACTTTGCTATCCGGAAATATAGCCAAAGCCGCAGGCAGGTTTTTGCATAATATTAGTGTTTATTATGGCGATGAAGATGCCCAGCGTAGTGCCGGTAAAAATAATGCCCAGACGTTTTATGGCATCGCTTTTTCAGAGCAGATTCAATTTCGTCCCGGACACATACCCTATGTCCGTATCTCCTTTCATAAAAGTGAAAACAAGAGCGTGGCACCGGTATTCAATATTGACCGGGAAGATGACACCTTCTCAACTTCTTTTGGCTGGATTTGGCAGTTCAACCGAAATCTGAATATCACAACCGATGTCACCTACACAGAAAATGACAGCAATATAGATCTCTATAGTTTTGACCGATTAAAATACCAGACAGGTTTGCGTTACCAGTTCTAGTCTAGCATCTCTAGCTCTAGCTTTAGCTCTAGCCTCTCTGGAGCGCTTCAGTTTTTTGCCTCCCTATTCTTTCTTATTTTTCCTTGTCGAACTTCAATGATGCGGAGTTAATGCAGTAACGAAGGCCAGTAGGATTTGGACCATCGTTAAACACATGGCCCAAATGCGAATCGCATTTGCTGCACACTACTTCGATTCTGTTCATACCCAGGCTGCTATCATTGATTTCAATAACGCCATCATCATTTGCGGGCTTGTAAAAACTGGGCCAACCCGAGCCTGAGTCATATTTGGCTTCGGAATCAAACAGCGCCTCACCACAGGCACGACACAAATACTGTCCTTTTTCACCAGTGCACTTCCAGTATTCTCCGGTAAAAGCTCTTTCTGTGCCTTTCTTGCGGCAAATATTGAATTGCTCGTCAGTCAGAATTGCTTTCCACTCATCATCTGATTTATTGATTTTTGTCATGACTATATAATTCCGAATTGCGTTTCTGTAAAATCCCCAGCCCTTCTACCCTGGTTAGAATACCATATCTAACCGGGTGATTTGCCCGGTCAATTTTGGATGCTAGTCTATGAGTTCAATATTACAAAGCGAAAAGCTTCGTCATGTCTGCTATGAAATCAGGGGGCCGGCCCTGCAGGAAGCAAAAAAACTCGAAGAAGAAGGACACCGAATCACCAAATTAAATATCGGGAACCCTGGTGCTTTTGGCTTTGAAGCCCCGGAAGAAATATTAAAAGATGTGATCCTGAATCTGCCAGAATCACAAGCCTATTCTGATTCAAAAGGATTATTTTCCGCACGCAAAGCTGTCATGCATGAAACCCAGCGCCTGGGTATAACTGGTGTAGAAATTGATGATATCTATCTGGGCAATGGCGTCAGCGAGCTAATCGTCATGGCGATGCAGGCGCTTCTGAATGATGGTGATGAAATCTTGATCCCTGCCCCTGATTATCCGCTTTGGACAGCTGCGGTAACTCTCAGTGGCGGCAAAGCAGTACACTATCGTTGCGATGAATCTTCCGACTGGAATCCTGATCTGGATGACATAAAAAGCAAGATAAACAGCAGAACCCGCGGGATTGTTGTTATCAATCCCAACAATCCTACAGGGGCGGTTTACACTCCTGATCTTCTCAAGGGAATTGTTAAGCTGGCTGAAGAAAATGACCTGATTATTTTTGCCGATGAAATTTATGACAAAATTCTTTATGACGATGCGAAGCATACGCCATTGGCGACGTTGTCTGAAGATATTCTCATTGTGACTTTTAACGGCCTCTCCAAGTCATATCGGGTAGCTGGTTTTCGATCAGGCTGGTTGTTTCTCAGTGGCGCAAAAAGCCGAGCCAAAGACTACATTGAGGGCCTGGAAATACTTTCCAATATGCGCCTGTGTTCCAATGTCCCTGCTCAACAGGCCATTCAAACAGCCCTTGGTGGATACCAGAGTATCAACGAATTAATCATCCCTGGCGGGCGTTTAAGGGAACAGCGCGATATCGCCTGGAAAATGCTGAACGACATTCCTGGCGTCAGCTGTGTGTTGCCCAAAGGAGCAATTTATCTGTTCCCGAAACTGGACCCTGCACGATTTAATATTAAAAATGACGAGAAGCTAATTCTCGACTTGTTAATTCAGGAGCACGTACTGATGGTTCAGGGAAGTGGCTTCAATATTGATGACAAGCAACATTTCCGCATAGTGTTTCTGCCTCGTGAGGACACATTGGAGGAAGCCATTGGCAAGCTGGGTAATTTCCTCGAGCGTTACAGCCAGTAGGTACAGTCATCAGCAGCTACAGTCAGTAATCTAGATTATGTGGACACCCAGATGCCTCAGACTCTCTATAACCTCAATAGGGATATTATTGCCTGCCAGTGAGTAGTCCGAAGTTTCTCTGCGAAACCTGTAATTATTTCTGAATAAATCAAAACTGGCGGCTAACTGCTGTGGACTTTGCCCGCGGCCAATAAAATCTTTGTCTATGGGGTAAACCTTCAGGATATTAAGACTAATGCTTTCAAGCGCAGTTTTGCCGACGGCTCCTTTCAGGATTGATCTGGACGGTGAGTCATGCCCCCCCTTGTCTGCTAATGAAAAAAAACGGCAAAAATCTTCAAATATTTTACGTGTGCCATTCAGCTTTCCATTGGTACTGTAGCCTGCTATATGGGGAGTGGCTATCTTGACCTTTTCGAGAAGAAGCGGGTTTATGTGCGGTTCCGACTCCCAAACATCCAGCGCAACCTCTAAATCCTTTTCATCATGCAAGACCTCGTATAATGCCTGATTATCTATCACCTCTCCTCTCGACGCGTTAATCAGTAAGGCTTGTTTTTTAATGTGTGAAAGCCGCTCCCGGTTCAACAGATGGTATGTGGGATGCTCTCCTGAATAAGTAAGCGGCGTATGCAGTGTAACGATGTCTTGCTTTAAGACGTTTGCTAAAGAAGTAAACCAGGGAGCCAGTTCATGATCAGCATTGAGGAATGGATCGTAAATTGAAAAATCTATGCCCAGCTGATGCAGGCGTGTCGCTATTCTGGAACCTACATTGCCAGCCCCAATAATACCTACCGTTTTCTTTTGCCAATCAAGTTGATAATGAATGTTAAACCAGGCTAAAACCGCAAAAAAATAATCAACAACTGCATAGGCATTACAGCCTGGCGCATGATTGAAATATATTCCTTTCTCTTCCAACACACACTTATCAACGTGATCGCAGCCGCTGCTGGCACTGCCAACAAATTTAACAGGAGTGTTTTCAAGCAGTTCCCTGTTAACCTTTGTGACGGTTCTTACCAGTAATGCGTCAGCATCCAGAAGATTGCTTTTAGAGATTTTTCGGCCAGGAAGTAAAACCAGTTCCCCCATTGAGGAAAAATAATCTTCAACCCGATAGATATCCTGGTCAGCAATAATTTTCATTGAAGGTATTCTGAATTTGCTTATCAGGAGGACGCGGACTTGCGAATGGTGTAACGGTAGACCTTTCCATTTTCAGCAGAACTTAGCAGCTCATGCCCCAGGAAATGGCAAAACTTGGGAACATCTCTTGTGGTGGAAGGATCGGTTGCGACAAGCACAAGTACTTCCCCATCATCAATTTCTCTTATTTTTTTATGCAGCAGCATCACAGGTTCGGGACAAAAGAGGCCCTGTGTATCCAGCAAATGCTCAGTTGAATTGCTTTTTTGAGGATTCATTTCCAGCCTGTCAGATTGACTTAACTTGTTAGATGCTTACTGCGTTAATTCTGCTTGCGAGAGCGTCTACTTCTTTTCCATTCCCGTGGCCTTCTTCGCTTTGTAGTTTCATTGCAGCTTCTCTTTGTGCTTCCAGCGAATGAAAATCAAACAACGAAGTATCTGCCAGGTGGCTCGGCGCTACATTAGTGATGCTTTTAAAAAGCACATCAAGCCTGCCGGGAAATTTCTTTCCCCACTCGTTCAGCATTTTTTTTATTTCCTGACGCTGCATATTTTCCTGACTACCACACAGATTGCATGGAATAATCGGGAACTGTCTGAGTTCAGCAAATTTTGCGATCTCTGCTTCCTTGCAATAAGCCAAAGGTCTAATGACAATGTGCTTCTTGTCATCACTTAAAAGCTTTGGCGGCATCGATTTCAATTTTCCACCAAAAAACATATTGAGAAACAATGTTTCCATTATGTCATTACGATGATGACCAAGAGCTATTTTGGTCGCTCCGATTTTTTCTGCCAGAGAATATAAATTCCCACGTCGAAGCCTGGAACATAAGCCGCAATAGGATTTACCCGGCTCTGTTTTTTCCATCACAATGGAATAGGTGTCCCTTTCCAGAATATGGTATTGCACCCCTATTGACTCAAGATATTCAGGTAAAATATGCTCAGGAAAACCTGGCTGTTTTTGGTCCATGTTGACAGCGATAATCTTGAAATCTATGGGCGCATGCTTTTGCATATTCATCAGAATATCCAGCATCACATAGGAGTCTTTGCCACCCGAAAGACAGGCCATGACGACATCACCATCAGCAATCATTTTATAATCGGCAATGGCACGACCGGTTTCCCTGCGCAGATTTTTTTGCAGTCGATTGAGGGTAAAGGTTGTTTTTCGAGTATCTTTCATTAGAGTGGTAGCAGTGTCCAAAGGGACGACAGTATAATTCCTGAGAAAACTAAATGCCATTGAGAACAATCATGTCCTGCTATCCACTGTCAAAACGTGCATTGATTTCCCTTACTGTACTTGTGGCTTTTTTGCTGGCAAGCCCCATGCTCGTGCAGGCTCAGTCTGAAAACCAGGCTGTCATTCTTCAGTATCATCATGTCAGCACTGCGACCCCACCGGTAACCAGTCTTAGCCCGGAATCTTTTACACAGCACATGGATTACCTTGAAAACAATGGCTTTACGGTGCTGCCATTGGAAAAAGTTATCAGCAATTTGAGAAACGGCGTTTCACTACCTGACAAATCGGCCGTTATTACCTTTGACGATGGTTATACCTCAGTTTATGAAGTCGCCTTTCCCCAACTGCAAAGACGAGGCTGGCCGTTTACGGTGTTTGTAACATCAGGTCTGGTAGGAACTAACGACAGGCTCTACTCCACATGGGAGGAGATCCGGGAAATGGCAAGTGCCGGGGTAACTATTGCCAATCATACAATTGACCATCCTTATTTGCTGGATCGTGAGGGTAACGAATCAGACGCTCGCTGGCTGGAGAGGGTCAGGACGCAGATAGTCCTGGCAGAGCAAACCATTGCTCAACAAACGGGACAAAGCCATAAACTACTTGCCTATCCCTATGGTGAATATAACCCCGCTATTCAGGCTCTGGTGCAAGAACTCGGCTTTGTTGGAATAGCCCAGCATTCCGGGCCCATTAATGCCAGTTCGGACTTTACGGCCCTGCCCCGTTTTCCTTTCTCCGGCATATACGCCTCCATGAACAGCTTTCCTACCAAGGTATTAAGCCTCGCCTTCACTCTGGATGCTTTTTCCCCGCGCAGCCCCGTGACGACATTGACCTCCCCCCAGGCTACCCTCGATTTCAGTGAAGATCAGAGAGGATTATCACAGCTTGCCTGTTACAACAATAATGCAATGATTGAAGTCAATGCGCTGAATTCAGCACAGGGGATTTATGAGATTAAAACTGATATTGAAAACAGGAGCCGACGTTTTCGTTATAACTGTACCGCTCCAGGCAATAACGGGAGATACTACTGGTATTCCATTCCCTGGATAAACCCTGCCATTAAAGAGTAGGATTATCGCGGGACAGCAAGTTATTGCTGTATATCATGGTCTGGAGTTCGTCTATATAGTCATGCCCTCTTGATGAATAACTTTCTAGGCCATCGGTGAGGCTAGCCCCATCCACCGGTTTGTTCTGGGCTCTTAGCTGCTGTCTGATTCTTCGCAACATCTGATAACTTGGAAAGGTATTAAGGTTGTGTATATAAGCCTGCACAGAGTCCTTTACAGAGTCAAAGCTTCTGACCTCATGATTAGCCCCTTCCCGTCGACGATTTGGCACCAGGCCGCAACCATCTGAATAGCACCATTGACCAAAGTAATTGTTGCCGTGCTGGGCAAACCTTGATGTCCCCCAGGCTGATTCGTTCGCTGCCTGGGCTAATGCCAGAGAAGCCGGTATCTTGTCAACGCGTCGCAATAGTACAGCCAGAAACTCCACATCGGTCAAATCATCTGTATCCAGATCATACAACTCGGCAAGTGTGGAGAGATATCTGAAATCAGAGGCAGAGAGTTCTTCCCTGCCATGGATTTTTTCCTGAATGGCGAGAACACGCTGTCGCTGTTCAATGATTTCTGCATTAACGTCGTCTACGAAGGGCTCAATAAAATCGAAAAAAGACTGCTTTTTTTCTTCTACGTCCGTGATGCTGGCGAAATCGGGTATTTCCACTGGTAAAGGGATAATTTCAATAAATACAGGTGGCTCTGATTCCCGGGAATCCCTGAGCTGAATTGATATGGGCAGAAAAAACAACAGCAGGATAAGACAGTATGTCAGTGAAGCTTTATATGAACTCCAGGGTATCGGCATTTCAGTGGTTCTCTTTATCCTCTAACTGCACTTTATCTGGTATTTATATATGTATGAAAACTGCCTGAGAAAAAATATTAACACAGGTGTCTGATTACCTTCACTAGATTCTCACTTTACGGGAGAAACTGGGGAAAAGTTCACACTTTTTCTATCTTATTGATAGTTAAGTATTTTTACCGGCACACAAGGGTGAATTTGGTACTGTATTTTCCTGTTTCCACTCCTCTGGCGTAAAAAGATGAAGAGCGAGCGCGTGCAGGGGGCCTGAAAGCTCTTCACTTAACAGTTTATAGATAAATTGATGGCGTTTGACGGCATTCAACCCTGTAAAGCGCTGTGAAACCAGAATCAATTTGAAATGGGATTCCGTTGCCGGACCGGCATGCATATGACTTTCGTTGATCAATTCCATATGTTCTGGCTGGCAATTTTGGGCAATCTTTTCCTTTAGTTTATTTGTGACTTCCACAACGACTCGGCGCTCCTTTTTTGAGACAATGTTTGCCTGTTTTCAATAGGGGTTAACCATGCAAATTGGCTGGTATCCGGGACATATGAACAAGGCCCGGAAGGATATTATACATGTACTTAAGAAAGTTCATGCTGTCCTTGAGATCGTTGATGCCCGCTTGCCCTATTCCAGCGAGAATCCGCTATTAAAGCAGCTTGCAGCTGACAAGCCCTCTTTGAAGGTTCTCAATAAATCTGACCTTGCCGATCCAAATATTACCCAGGCCTGGCTTGAGCATTACCGGAATAATCATATTTCTGCCATGACGGCCTGTGGCAAAAATCCCGGAGATATTCGTTCACGGGTCATTCAGTATTTCTCAGCCCTGCAAAAAAATACAAAACCGCCTTTTCGCATCATGATAATAGGCATTCCCAATGTTGGTAAATCAACACTGATTAATGTGTTATCGGAGCGGAAAATTGCCAAGACAGGAAACGAGCCCGCGGTGACCAAAGGTCAGCAACAGGTCATGCTAAACGATAATTTCGCGTTGCTTGATACTCCCGGGATGCTTTGGCCAAAGATCGAAGATCAGGATTCAGCCTATCGTCTTGCTATTACTGGCGCTATCAAGAACACCGCATTTGAATTTGCCGATATTGGGCTTTATGCCATCAGCGTTCTGCAATCAAACTACCCTGAGAGACTGATAAGCCGTTATGGCTTCACTACCCTTGACATGGAGGCTGTTGACTTACTTGAAGAACTGGGTAAAAAACGTGGTTGTCTGAGCAAGGGAGGTATTGATTTCAACAAGGCTGGTGAACTCCTGCTCAATGAAATCAGGACCGGTAAACTTGGTTTGCTCAGCTTTGAATTACCAAAAGATATAAAACAAATTACCATCGAAGAAGACTGAGGCCACGGTTTGTCAGATCAGGATCAGCGCTCTGCCAAGCACCAGTAACGCTGAAATAGCACATAATCCCAATAGTACTGGCCTCACAGTTTGTTTATCTATTCTGCGCTTTATGGGGCCGGATAAACCCACCCCCGGTATGACACCCAGCAACAAAATTGCACTATAGACCAGATCCCTAAGCTGGAATTTCCCCACCAGCACCAGTGCGGTGAGGGAAATCGTACAGCCCATGGTAAAAAGGATCGACAGGTTTGCTCTGAGAGCAGGCCCTCTGGCATTTTGGTAAACAAGCGCCAGCGGCGGCCCTCCAATCGAAGAAATAGTACTCATAAATCCAGAGACAATTGTTGCCAGAAATACGTTCCTGGGTGTTGCACTGATATTGGTATGAATCAGGCTGATCATGACTGCCACTAATACCAGAGAGCCAAAAACCAGGTCAAAAGTCACGGCAGACAGACTTCCAATGAGAAAAGCTGCCGGCGGTGTACCAATCAACCTTCCTAAAAAGGCTGCTTTCAAATTGGAAAGATCAAGGGCATGCCGGTCAGCATAAGACATCCATATAACCAGAAAAAAGGCGGTTACAATCAACGGGCCAGGTACAAAATTTCTGCTGATCAAAACCAGTAATGGTGCTGCCACCATAGCAAGGCCAAAACCAATAGCCGACTGAATGGCAGTACCAATGGCGACAATAGTTATAGCTAGCGCGACATCCAGTAGCGTGAGATCAAAAGAAGACAATAATTCCACAGATTCAGATATCTTTAGCCCTGCGGGCTTTAAATTCCTCTGTAGAATTACTTTTTGGGAAAGGCTCATTGGGAACTGGCAGGCCCAGGGCCTGGCAAAGGGGCTCCCAACCATCACTGACCTGCCAAACTAACAAGCGCTTGGCCGGCACCCTATGTCTGACCTTATCTATATGTGCAATAAAAGCGTCCATCGCTGCATGCTGCTGGGAAAAGCCGTCAGGATAAATCGCTTTATAGGATTCCAGCACCATATCCAGCCATGCTCTGCGGGCCGGGCTAAGATCAGCCGGCGGGTTTTGCTTTACCGGTAAAATGGTAGAGCTGGCACTTTTCCACCAGCTTTCAGGGTCGCGAACGGAAAGAATGATCAGGGCATCGGGATAATAGTCAGCAATGGATTCCCATTGCGTAGAAACGGGTTCATCAACAGCCGCCACATAGCCCTTGAAAACCTTATCCCAGTCTACAGCTTCACCACGAGCCGCCGCATGCCAAAGCGGCGTATGTTCCTCAAGGTGGTTAAACAATTCTGTCATGTGGTAACAGGGACCACCGAGCAGTTTTTCCAGTGCAATTTTAAGCGACATGGTGCCGGTTCTGCCGAGACCGGCACCAATAACCTTAAGACTCATCCTATTAATTCCTAACGTGGGTAAAACGGCGGGATCTTGGCATCATAATTCACCCAGACAGATTTCGGCTCGGTGTATTCATGCATGGCAAAATGACCCATTTCCCTGCCATAACCGGAATCCTTGATGCCACCGAAAGGTGAACCAGGATGGAAGCGTTTATAGCAATTAATCCAGACCATGCCAGCTTCCATCGCCTGAGCCATCTTATGAGCCCGGGTCAGATTATTCGTCCACAAACCGCCACCCAGACCATAAATGCTGTCATTTGCCTGGGCTAATACTTCCTCATCGTTCTTGAAAGTCGACACGACCACAAAGGGCCCGAACACTTCTTCCCGGCTTACCCGGTCTGAGGCTTTGGCACGAACTATTGTCGGTAGTACAAAGCAGCCTTTTTGCAAGGCCGGGTTGTCTGGCTGTTTACCACCCAGCAGAATCTCTCCCCCCTGTTCCCTGGCAACATCACAGAAACTTAACACACGTTCCTGGTGCATTCTTGATGTCAGCGGACCCATCTCTGTGGTCGGGTCAAGTGGATCACCCTGCTTGATTGACGCGGCCAGTGCAGTGAATTTTTCGAGAAACTCCTCGGCAATGCTTTCATGCAACAACAGTCTTGAACCTGCAATACAGGCCTGCCCCTGATTATGGAATATAGCGAACGCTGATCCGCCTACTGCGGCATCAATATTAGCGTCCTCAAACACAATGTTGGCGCCTTTGCCGCCTAGTTCCAGCTGAACCCGCTTTAGGTTCCCGGCAGAAGCTTCGACAATTTTTCTGCCAGTGACAGTGGAGCCGGTAAAGGATATTTTGTTGATTCCCGGATGCTCTGCCATACATTGCCCTGCGGTATGGCCAAAGCCGGGAACGACATTGATTACACCGGGAGGGAAGCCAGCTTCGCGCGCCAGTTCCGCCACTCGCAGAGTAGATAAAGGCGTCAGCTCCGCCTGTTTCATGACCACAGTATTCCCAGCCGCAAGTGCAGGCCCAAGTTTCCAGCTGGTAAACATCAGGGGAAAGTTCCAGGGAACGATCTGACCTACCACTCCCACGGGCACACGTTGAACATAATTCAGAAAGCCCGTATCAACGGGTATAACCGTTCCTTCATTTTTATCTGGCATACCGGCAAAGTAACGATAAGTCGCCACTGTGCGCATCACATCAAGATTATGCGTATCACGAATCGGATGCCCTGTATCCAGAGACTCTACCAGAGCAATATTGTCACGGTCCTTTTCTATGGCGTCGGCCAGTTTTCCTATCAACACGCCCCGATCAGATGGGTTCATGGCGGCCCAGGCTGGAAATGCATCCCGTGCTGCTTTAACCGCACGGTTAATGTCCTCTTCTTTGGCTTCAGCAACATTGGCCAGCAATGAGTTGTCATAGGGATTTAGCACTTCAAAGGTGCCGCCATCTGCAGCATCGACAAATTCATTATTAATAAAAAGTTGGGTCTTGAATTGAGCTTCTGGCATCTATTACCCCGTCATATGTTCGGATTACTGTATTAAAAATAAGTCCGGCCTGCATTACCTTGTACGATGAAAGGCATTGGACAGGCCGGTAAGTACGATGGATGGCGCCTATAGTGACGCCTTTTCCAGCTTGTTAATTATGCAACTTCATAATAACCATCTGGTTATTGGAAGTTACCAGCGACTTGCGGTAATCGGGAATGGCTCCAGTTCACCGCTGGCATATTTTTCCTCAAGTCCGGGAGTTCCATTCTCAAGTACCATCAGCATGGAACGCTTCGGAGAATACCCCTGATGGCGTATATCAGCTGGCATGGCACAGATATCGCCAGACTTCATGACAATACGTCCGCGCGGATTACCGGTGTTTTTATCCTGAATATTCCAGTGAATTTCATCAGTTAACTGGATAAACCATTCGTTACGGTCATTACCATGGATAACCGGCAACATATGTTCTTCACTGGTAACACAACAGATGCAGGCACGAGAAATCGACGTAAAGGATGGATTCCAGGTTACGTCAGCCCGGGCAATGTGATCAAACAGATTAATGGCATGAATCTGGTCTTCGAAGCCTGGTTCGGCTTCAATATCAGGCAAGTCATAATCAAGGTCTGCAAAAGCACGATTGATCGGGTGTCCGGTTTCATCCGAACGTGGCTGTACATCCCCAGCCAGACCCAGCATACGGCGAGCTGGCTCAAAGCCGCGAATAAGTGGGCCAGATGCTTCCTGCTGTTTTGCGCCCAGCGGTGAACCGGTTTCCAGAGGAGCACTCAAGGGGTCATAGCCTTCATTGATCCAGTTTTTGGAAATTGTTTCAAACGCTACACGAACGTCATCGGTATTGAAGGTTTGCAGATAATCAACGCCGGTATCCTTATGGCCCCTGCTGTAAGCTCCTGCATAAATATCAACAGTACCGTAATGATTCTGGGTGCCAAATACATCATCAAAGAAAATCCAGCCATAGAAGAATCCCCAACCGATGTCACGCACCATAGCCCTCAGGAAACGGTCAACCTCCATGGTATGAACACCTTTAGGCCACTCAATGTGGACAAAATATGCATCCCGGGTAAATTTAAATTCCCCGAACTGGTAACTACGATAACCCAGAACCGGATCCGGTTCCGAGGCAATGACAGACACTTTTTCTAGTGTTACTTCAGTATTCATGATTTATTTCCTCCCTAGATTGTTCGCTTAGCCCAGTACACAAATTTCGGACCATTTTTCAACGCTTTCCGGCCCAGCCATGGTTTGGAAAAGCACCACACCAGGGTTTGCGGATGTTAAGCGGTAAGCAGAGCCCTGAGGTAACAGGACTTCGTGGCCGCGACGTGCCGTGATCTTCCCCATACGCTTGCCCTTGGGGTCAGCTGCGAGCCTGACCGCACCAGCGTCATTAGCAGGCTTTTCATCATCTTCCAGCTGGTAAAATTCAAATTCTATTTCGCCTTCCATAACAATGGCGAACTCATCATGGGGTGCGGTATACCATGGCGACTCACCTTCTGCGCGGGTTACTTCTGCACAGTATTCA
Source organism: Pseudohongiellaceae bacterium (assembly GCA_965661105.1). Classification (GTDB taxonomy): domain Bacteria; phylum Pseudomonadota; class Gammaproteobacteria; order Pseudomonadales; family Pseudohongiellaceae; genus Eutrophocola. The sequence goes on from CBFICR010000037.1 coordinate 18,010, forward strand.
AGGTTGGATGCAACCATGACCCTTTCATAAGGTGAAGAGCTGTTACAAATTTCAAAAATATTGGAAAAGGCATAGTGTTTGAGATCATCATTTAACTCAATGCTCCCTTTATCATAAGAGTCCAGGGACCCCACCATCGTCTTATAACTCATTTAATTCCCCTTCTATGTATTAAAAGTACGTATTTAAAGTATTTATTAAAGTCGTGTTGTTGCGTAATGGAATTCGAAAGTCTTTATCCGGTTTTGCCCCATAAAAAGCAGGTCTTAATTATTATCTACACTGAAACCAAGGTCACGTTGACTCAGATCACTTGCTTTACAGTTTGCTACCATTAGACAGAATAATTAAACCTGCCTATGTTACAAATCGCCAGCAAGAGAGCTAACGATAATATGAAGATACCTGGCAGGAATCAAGCTGTCTCAGGGTGTCAGAATTGCAACGGGAGTATTCTCTCTCAGGGCTATTCTGCCTAGCCTTCAGTTTGCGCTATGCTTTCAAGGTCTGTCCCCAGCTTTTATCTTGATTCTCTGTCCGGTAAAGCAAAGATATATTGCCTGCTCTCAATACCCGGTGGTGTCCCTTCCAGAAAGCGGGCCTGCCCTGCTGTAGTTACAGAAGTGCCGGTACCAACAGAGATATATTGTTTGCCATTAACCCCGAAAGTTATCGGGTAGCCCGTGATGGAAGAGCCCAGGTTAACTTCCCACAAGACTTCGCCGGTCATCTGATCAAAGGCCCGAAAATTACCTTCAATATCGCCTCCAAATACCAGGCCACCCCCTGTGGCAACCATGGACATCACTGTACCAGCGGCTTCATACTGCCACAGGGTTTCTCCGGTTTCTGCCGAAATAGCAAAGATGGTTCCTACATTGGTTCTGCCCTCGGCCAGCTTTTCCCTGGCAAAGAAGCCATAAAGCTCGTCTGAATCCGCCTCTGAAGAAGTAACTGTCAGATCCATGCAGGTATTCTGGACCCCATAATACATGGCATTGGAAAGAGGACTATAGGCGCCGGCCCACCAGTTCTTGCCACCACCGGTAGAGGGACAGATTTCCCGCGTCTGGCCTTCCTCATGAAACAGGGCATCGGGATTTACTTTAGCTTTTCCGGTCTCTCCATTGATTTCACTTACCACGTTTTGAAATATTGTCGATCTGGCCCAGAGAAACTCGCCGGTTTCCCTGTCGATGGTATAAACAAGACCCGTTTTCCCCGGAATGCCAGTAATGACTTTGTATTCCTTATCCGGATCAATGTCCGGATTGATCCAGGGAACCTGCTGCGGATCAGGCGCAACATGGGTATCCACCAGCAAACGCTCAAAGGGATGATCAAGATCCCAGTGATCAACGACGTGCTGGTAATGCCATTTCAGGGTGCCATCTGCCGGGTTAATGGCAAGCGTGGAGTTGTGGTAAAGATGTTCCTTGTCATTACCGCCCAAAAGAAATTTGGGGGATGGTGCGGTAACCGAGGTTCCCATGTAAATGAGATTAAGTTCCGGGTCATAGCTTGGCGCCATCCATGCCCCGACATGCCAGCGCTGTTCCCAGGTCAAATCCCCCCAGCTGTCGGCGTCATCGCCGGTAGGCCTCTGGATGGTATAAAGTTTCCAGATTTCCTCACCCGTATCAGCATTATGAGCTGCAATAAAACAGGCGTCCGGTCCAGCAGGCGGCAAGCAGTTTCTTCCCGACACAGCCATACCATTAATGATGATAGGGCCATTACTTTGCTGTGACGGATGGGTGCGGTAATCAAGAATACGGGTCTCCCACTTTACTTCCCCTGTGTGGACGTCCAGGGAAACTATGTAGTCGTCATTGCTGGTATAGATAATCGATTGGTCATGGATAGCGATATTGCGCATTGTGGCGTTTGCGCCGATATAATCCCCAAGATCCTCAGGCATTTCCCGCTTGTATTCCCAAAGCATTTCCCCGCCTACCGCATTAAAAGCCTGGATGACATCACCGGGATTGGGTAAATACATAATGCCTTTATAAACAAGGGGCGTACCTTCCTGTATACCCGAAGTCATTTCAGTGGACCAGAGTAATTCGAGATTTCCTACATTGTCCTTGTTTATCGAATCAAGTGGACTATATCCCCATGAGTTCAGTGTGCGTCGCCAGTGCAACCAGTCCTCCGGATCCGGGTTTTGCAAGATATCGTCTGTAACAGGGACATAATCCGATAATTGGGCAACGGCATATCCTGTAGGTATTGAAAGTGTTGAGGCAAGTGCGAGCACCGAAAACAAACTTCTTCTGGCCACTGGAATTTCCCTTTATAAATGTTTGATCTGGCAGACCATCTAAATGGCTACAACTGTCAAAACTATTGTTTTTATGTTTTTTATGGTTTTACTTGTATTTTTCTTTTTATGAATTATAAAACCCTGACGGGTCATTTCTATCCAGAGTTGAGAGCCGACAGTAGCAAAGTTTATTTGCCCTGTCACTCTACAAACCCCCTTATAACCGCTATACTTCAGGCCTTTACCAAACCAAGCCCGGACCCTATGCAGTCAAACGAATCGTCGCAAACAACAAGCAATTCTTCTCAAAAAGTCTCTGCTCCATACCCCACTTTTATTCTCAAACGCAGTCAGCAGCTGGATACGCTGAATATTACCGTAGAGGAATATGAGCACATTGAAACGGGCGCCATGCATTACCACCTTGCCAGTGATAATCCGGAGAATGTTTTCCTGGTCGCTTTGCGCACGGTGCCAATGGACTCAACAGGGGTCGCGCACATCCTTGAGCATACCGCGCTTTGCGGGAGTAAAAAGTACCCGGTTCGTGATCCTTTTTTTATGATGATCAGGCGCTCCCTGAATACTTTCATGAACGCCTTTACCAGCAGTGACTGGACCGCGTATCCCTTTGCCAGCCAGAATCAAAAGGATTTCAATAACCTGCTTGAAGTCTATCTTGATGCCGTTTTCTTCTCGACGCTTAACGAACTGGACTTTGCACAGGAAGGTCACCGCATTGAATTTGCCGAGCCAGACAACACCAAATCTGCGTTGGAATACAAAGGCGTTGTATTCAATGAAATGAAAGGAGCAATGAGCTCTCCTACTTCCAGAATCTGGCAGCAGGTATGCAAATACCTTTTTCCAACAACGACTTATCACTACAACAGTGGCGGCGAACCCACAGACATTCCCAGTCTGAGTTATCAGGACCTGAAGTCGTTTTATGAAACCCATTATCACCCCAGTAATGCCATATTTATGACCTATGGCAACATGCCCGCCAATCAGCATCAGGAGCGATTTGAAAATCTCGCGCTCAAGGAATTTTCAAAGCTGGATATTCATATTGCTGTTGGCGATGAAGAGCGTTTCAAGTCACCTTTAAGAGTTACTGAAACCTATCCGCTCGATGAGGCAGACAGCTCAAATAAAACCCATGTTGTCGTTGCCTGGTTACTGGGCAAAAGCACTGACCTTGCAGAAATGTATAAAGCACAGCTGCTTTGTGGTGTGCTGCTCGATAATAGCGCCAGCCCACTTCTGCATGTGCTTGAAACTACCTCTTTGGGTCGTTCCCCTTCGCCCCTGTGTGGCCTGGAAGATTCCTATCGGGAGATGAGTTTCATGTGTGGCCTTGAAGGTTGCTCGGAAAATGGCACAGAAGACATTGAATCCCTGATTATTAGCACCCTGGAAGACATCGTGGCCAATGGTATTGATCAGGACAAGGTTAAAGCGGCATTACACAGCCTGGAACTTAGCCAGCGTGAAATCAGTGGTGACTCCTATCCCTATGGCTTGCAATTAATACTGTCAGCACTTTCAACCGCAACTCACCGTGGCGATCCCCTTGAACTACTCGATATAGATCCGGTTTTGCTACAACTGGAAAAAGATATACAGGATAAAAACTATATTCCCAATCTGATCAAGGAATACCTGCTGGATAATCCGCATCGTTTAACCCTCACGGTGCATCCCGACACGAAACTGGCGGACAAGATGGCCAGTGAGGAAATAGCAAAACTTGCCAGCATCAAGGAAAAACTTGATAGCAAAGAAATGCTGGCTATTGTTGAGAGAGCGCAGCAATTAAAACAGCGACAGGAAGAAGACGATGATGCGTCCATCTTGCCCAGCGTGACACTCGACGATGTGCCGGTGGAAATCAACTGGCCGGAATCCGAGCAACTTGAAGTATCAGTAAAAGATAAGACCTTACCGGTACGCTTTTTTGCCCAGGGGACCAATGGACTGAGCTATCAGCAGGTAGTTCTTGCTATGCCTGCCCTGGATGAATCACTGACCAGGCAGCTCCCCTATTTCACCAGTTGCATGCCTGAATTGGGTATTTCGAACAAAAGTTACCTGGAGGTTCAATCGCTCCAGTCAGCAATCTGCGGGGGCGTCAATGTCTACAATACAATTCGCAGTGACATTAATGATGAGCAGTCCTTCAAAAACTATCTGGTTTTATCCAGCAAATCACTTTATGCAAACCAGGAAAAGACCAGCGAACTATTAAGAGACACCTTTCTGCATTGCCGCTTCGATGAACATCAGCGTATTCGGGAATTAATGGAACAAATCAGCTCCCGTAAAGAGCAAAGCATTACCAGTCAGGGACATAGTCTGGCTGTCGGGGTTGCCTGTAGCAAAATGAGCCCTATTGCCTCAATGAATTATCAAAGTTCAGGTATGGCAGGTATACGGCATCTCAAGCAGTGCATAGCGGGTTTCGAGAATCCTGAAAATCTGGCTGAGTTTGCCAATAGCTTTGAACGGCTGCACAGTCAAATCCTTAACGCAGATAAACAGTTTCTGCTGATCAGTGAAGACCGTGAAAAAGAAGCGTTGCTGGATAGCATTAAAAACATCTGGAAAAGTACACTTGATACGCAGGCCGGGTCTTCACATTTTGACTTTCCCTCGTGTCGTGAAAGAGTTGAGGAAGCATGGCTGGCCAATACCCAGGTTAATTTTTGCGCTATGGCCTTTCCATCAGTACCCGTAGGTCATGATGACGCCGCAGCCCTGACCGTGCTAGGTGGCTTTTTACGTAATGGCTTTCTTCATCGCAGCATAAGAGAGCAAGGAGGAGCCTATGGTGGCGGAGCCAACCAGGACTCTGGTACGGCCTCATTCCGCTTCTATTCATACCGGGACCCGCGTCTGCTGGAGACTCTTGAAGATTACAAACGCTCAATTGACTGGATGCTCAAAACAGACCACGATTCTCGTGCCTTGGAAGAAGCTATTCTTGGCGTTATCTCCAGCCTGGACAAGCCTTCTTCCCCTTCCGGCACCGCTAAACAGGCTTTTTACAATGAGCTGTTTGGCCGCGGCAAGGAGCAACGGGCAGCCTTTCGTCAAAATGTGCTTCAGGTAAGTATTGAAAGCTTAAAGGAAGTCACTGAAAAATATCTGGCGAATCAGCAACCCAGCATCGGCATCATCAGTAATAAATCACAATTAAGCCAGCTGGAGTCACTTGGCCTCTCAATCTGCCAGCTTTAACAAGCCCGTGATTACAAAATAGGTGTCTAAATGCATCAGAGAGAGCCCAGTAATAAATTTAATTTGTAAACTGGTCCGTTTAAGGGAACTAAATCCCTGAATTAATATCTTATCACTGGGAGCGTATTGAATTGTGGTAGTAGTATCATGCGTCTCTCTCGATTTTAAAAGCCTGGTATTAACCAGGCTTTTTTTTTGTTTCTCATCAAGGTCCTTTCGTCCTGTTTGCCTGCTCACCTATTCACCTCTCCCTCTATTCTCCTATTATCGCTTTCATGCTTCTTTCATTACTGCTTTAGTGTCATGCTTGGGATTCTGGTTTATATAATTTAATGCTTGGATAGTTTTTTCATGGCTATACCCTTTTCAGGCTGGATAACGGTTTAATTTTTTCAATGAGTAAGCGACAAAACAAGAAAGATAGGCAAGCTGCTACCCGGGTTACCCTGATCGGTGCCCTGCTTGATCTGGTGCTGGGCGTGGCAAAAATTATTACCGGATTAGCTGCAAATTCACTGGCATTAATCAGTGATGGCGTTCATTCGTTGTCAGACCTTTTTACAGATGCTTTTGTGCTGATAATCACCCATATATCCCATGCAGAACCGGACCGGGATCATCCCTATGGTCACCGTCGCTTCGAGACAATGGGAACTATTGCACTTGGTATCGTGCTTTTTGCTGTTGCCAGTATTATTGCCTTTGACAGTATCGAAAGACTTGGCGGAGATTCAGCCCCTCCAATACCTGGCTGGATCGGACTAATGGTGGCTGTTATCAGTATAGTTTCCAAAGAATGGATTTACCGCTATACAAAAAGGGTGGCAGAACTTATCAATTCTTCTCTTTTACTGGCCAATGCATGGCACAGTCGAACCGACTCATTTTCTTCCATTGCCGTTCTGGTGGGAATACTTGGCGCCATGCTGGGCTATCCAGTGATGGACTCACTGGCGGCTATTTTTGTCGCCCTGATGATTGCCAAAATAGCCTGGGACCTTATTTCATCCAGTCTCAAAGAGCTGGTCGATACAGCCTTGCCAAAAGACAAAGTCAATGCCATTTATGCACATATCAATCAGCTGGATGGGATCGTTGATGTCCATGAGTTACGCACGAGACAGCATGGGGGAAGAAGTTTTGTCGATCTCCATGTACAGGTTAACAAACGGATATCAGTATCCGAGGGACATTTTCTGGCTGACTACATCAGTGGCTCAATGAAAAAGGCATTTCCTGATATTTCTGACATTGTGGTTCATATAGATCCGGAGGAAGATTTAGAGCACGACAACATTGCGGCTCTGCCAAAACGTGCGGAAGTTGAGGAAGTTTTGTATTCACGCTGGCAGCCGATACTGAACAAAGCCTCAATAAAAAGACTTGAACTACACTATCTTCAAAACCAGATTGAAGTGGATTTATATGTTGATATTGCCTTATTTAACAAAGAGTTAAATGACAACCTTAATGATTCGCTAAAAGGCGTACCATGGTTTAAAAAGCTTACTGTTTACGGGACTCTTTAATCGTCTCATAGGCACTTTTGATATCCTGTGCCTTGCGGTTGGCCATTTCCATCATTTCTTCGGGCAAACCTTTTGACACCAGCTTGTCAGGATGATGCTGATTCATCTGCCGACGATAGGCTTTCTTCACTTCCTGATCACTCGCACTCTTGCTGATGCCCAACAAGTTATAGGCATCCTCGAGACCCATGCCGTATTTATCTGCTGACTGCACATGTCGTTGTGCCTGCATGCGTTGAAGAATTGCACTGTACTGTGCAGCAGAAAAACCCAGTGTCGAGGCGGCATGTTCAAGTATGCTGCTTTCACTTGGATCCAGAGTGCCATCAGAAAGCGCAACCATGATCTGGATTTCCATGAACATCTGCAGCAGATTGGTGCGCCGGTGGCACTCCATTCTGAACTGCTGCAACACATCATTAACAGGAAAGCCTGCTTTTTTACCTTCACTAAATAAGCGCTGGGCAACCCTTTTCTGCTCGGGATTCAGTCGCATCTGCCGCATCAGGTCTTCGGCGATAAAGATTTCGGTCTGCGATACCTGACCATCAGCCTTGGCGATGTGCCCCATCATGGAAAAGGTTGTAGTGAAGAAGGCTGTCTGGATACGCTCAACGTCACCAGTAAACGGGCTACCCGCCCCGAATGATCCCAATCCCTTATCAAAGTTATGACCAAAAGCTGCACCAAAAACAGCGCCCAATGGCCCCCCGAGCATAAAGCCCAGGCCACCGCCTATTATCTTGCCCCACCAGCTCAGAAGAGTAACCTCATAAACCAGTTACGACCCAGTTCCTTTTCACATTGAGCATACTGACGCTGATAGAGATTGGCATTGGCCTGAACTTTGCGGCTGACATCTATTAACCACCCCTTGTTATTGTAAGTGCGCCTGGCAAAGCCACCATTCCCCTCATGATAAGCCAGGTAATGATTGTAGGCGTCCTGCGGAGCAATACCGTTAATACGGCGTGAATTGCTGGTATACCAGCCGACAAAATCTACGGCATCATCAAATTTCGAGCGTCTTGCCCCCCAGTTGCCCGCCTCTTCCTTGTACTGTGTCCAGGTCTCATCAAGCACCTGGGCATATCCGAAAGCAGAGGACGGGCGCCGCCAGGGAATAAAGCCCAGTAATTTCATGCGTTCCGGTTTCGCCTTGGCATCAAAGGAGGATTCCTGGTGGATAATAGCCATAGAGACATACACCGGAGTGTTCCAGCGACGCTCGGATTTAACCGCCGCCTTGTACCAGCTACGTCTCTCCTCAAACATACTGCAAATGTTCGTGGTATTTTGAGGTGGAGAAGACGCACAGGAGACCAGCAACAGCAGCAGTATACTGGCAAGAATGCCTTTTATCGGTTCCATTTCAGTTATCTATTTACCTAACTTGCAATCAACTCTTGTTCAACTCTCACTCAACTATTACCCAGCTATTACCCAGCTATAACCCAGCTATCAGTCAACTAGTCCGCCAGCCTTCAGCCAGATTTTTCAACTGGCACTGTGCCAGCTAATTCTGTCTTTTTTGAGGCAATAATCTACACAAACAGGATTTTTGCCTATCCACGCTTCGAGAAGGGTACTTTACCTTTTTTAGAGGCTATTTGTCATGCTGCTCAAGCAGTGACAAGAATTCGCTCTCATCGATTACCTTTATGCCCAGGGACTCGGCTTTGGTCAATTTTGAGCCAGCTCCGGGGCCTGCCACAACACAGGTAGTCCGGGCAGATACAGTTCCTGCTACTTTGGCGCCGAGTTTCTGCAGCTTTTCCTTTGCTTCACTGCGGCCCATGGATTCCAGAGTACCGGTCACAACAAATGTCTGACCGGAAAATGGCAGTTCATTCGGATCAACAGGTTTGGTTTCCGCAGGACATACACCGGCCTTGAGGAGTGCGTTAATGACATCAATATTGTGCGATTCATCGAAAAAGGCACGAATATGGTGGGCAACAATAGTGCCGATATCCGGAATGCTAACCAGTTCCTCCTCACTGGAATCAATGATGCCCTGCAAGGTACCAAAATGAGCACTCAGAGACTGCGCGGTGGCCTCCCCTACCTCCCTGATGCCCAGAGCAAAGAGTAAGCGAGGCAGGCTAACCTGCTTGCTGTTTTCAATGGCTGCCAGCAAATTGTCGACCGATTTTTCTCCCATTCTTTCCAGTGCCAGCAGACTGTCTCGCTGCAGGGTATAGATATCTGCAACAGAAGTCAGTATCTGCTTTTCTACCAATTGAAAAATTAATTTGCTCCCCAGACCATCGATATCCATCGCCCCCCTTGAGGCGAAATGGATGATTGACTGGGTGCGTTGTGCACGACAAAAAAGCCCCCCGGTACAGCGCATTATTACTTCGTTTTCAATATGCTCAATCTCGGAATCACAAATTGGGCAGGTCTTTGGCGGCACAATAGGCGTTGCATTATCGGGCCGTCGGTTTTGGATAACAGAAACAATCTTTGGTATTACATCCCCGGCTCGTCTGATGATTACCGCATCACCAATTTTGACGCCAAGGCGCTGGATTTCATCCATATTGTGTAGCGTCGCATTACTGACTGTCACGCCACCAACAAAAACAGGTTCCAGTCGCGCAACCGGGGTGATTGTGCCTGTACGCCCTACCTGGAACTCCACGTCTTTCAAAACCGTAGAGACTTCTTCGGCAGGGAATTTATAGGCCATTGCCCAGCGTGGGGTACGGGCATTCATACCCAGCCTGTCTTGAAGGTCGAAATGATTGACCTTGATCACCACGCCATCTATTTCGTAATCAAGATCATTACGCCTGGACAGTAAATCCAGGCAATAGGCATAACTTGACTCTATTCCAGTACAGGTTTTGCGTTGCGGATTGACCGGCAACCCCCACTCGTCGAAGCATTCGAAGACTGCGCTCAATGTATCTGGCAAGTAACCCGGTGACACTAAACCATAGCTGTAGCAAAACATGGTTAACGGGCGTTTTGCAGTAACCCGCGAATCCAGTTGTCTGATAGTGCCGGCAGCGGCGTTTCGCGGATTAACGAAGACTTTCTCACCCGCCTCCTCTGCCTGGGCATTCATCTGTGCAAATCCGGATTTGGTCATGTAGATTTCACCGCGGACTTCGAGGGTGTCGGGAACTTGTTTGCCGAGGAGTCTTAACGGGATATCAGCGATAGTCCTGACATTGTGTGTAATATCTTCCCCGGTAGTTCCGTCTCCACGGGTGGCCGCACGCGTCAGCAAGCCTTTCTCATAAAGCAGACTTACTGCAACACCATCAATTTTTGGTTCACAACTGTATTCAATTGCCTTGTCACTATCGAAACGCTTGTGGATTCTGTTTTCGAAGCGCTGCAAGGCTTCTTCATCAGTGACCTTGTCCAGGGAAAGCATGGGGATTTCGTGAGTAATCTGGGTAAAGCCTGATAGCGGCTCGCTACCGACACGCTGGCTTGGTGAATCCGGTGTTATCAGTTCTGGCCAGGTATTTTCAATTTCCAGCAAGCGATCAAATAACTGGTCATATTCCTGATCAGGTATTTCTGGCGCATCATGACGATAGTAGAGTGTGTTGTGGTGTTCTATTTTAAGACGCAGCTCTGTGAGCTCTGTTTTTAGTTCGTCGGGGGGTGCTGCCATAATTGCATCACCTGAGAAAAGTGTTCAAAGAGAAATTTAACGAATATACGAAAAAAAGCGCCACCATCATACTAAGATGAAGCTACTTTCTAGCCAGCATCTCGAGCTCAAAATCCCGAATGCGTTGACGGCTATGTTCAATGGTTTGTCTGGTGAGGACGCTACGGTTTTCGTCTTTTAAAATGACATCCAATTCATTTTTCAGAGATTCAGCGGTTTTCAGCATTTGCTCAAAACACTTCATATTGCCCAGCTTGTTGGGTAACTGCATAAAGAAGCTAACGCCTAGCGTCTCAAACTCTTCCATATCGCTCATGGAAAAAGTTCCTGGTTTTAACATATTGGCCATGCTGAACATGACCGGCCCCTTGCCACTGCTATCCGCATGTCGATGAAAGATACTCATATCCCCAAGTCGCATGCCATTTTTTAGCAGAACTGCTAACAGCTTTTTACCCTCAATCGAGGCGCCCGGTTTTGCCATGACGTTAATGATAATGACTTCTTCGACGTGCTCCACATCATCATCATCGTCTTCATCTTCAATGTCAGCATCGATTAAATCATTATGCTCCAGATCCAGCTCGCCCTGATCATCCCTGCTGAAAGTCAGGTCCTGATCACCAAAGGTGGGCTCAATTCTTTCTTCATTTTTTGGGCGACTGCCGAGCATGCCTTTCTTTAGCGGTACAGTTTCAGGTTCGGCATCATCCTCATAATCGATCAATTCAGACTCGAGATCATCCTCATCTTCATCTTCAAATTCATCTTCAGAATCGTGCGCTTCATATTCAAAATCACTGTTGTCCTGACGGTCTTCAGCGGTCCAGACATCATCTTCGGGATCCGTTTCGTCGAAATCATTAGCGCTTATTGTTGG
>CBFICR010000038.1:0-29188 GCA_965661105.1 Pseudohongiellaceae bacterium
AAAAGCCCCAATCTTTCGATTGAGGCCTTTTATTTGGTGCCGCCACCAAGAGTCGAACTCGGGACCTACTGATTACAAGTCAGTTGCTCTACCACGGCTGAGCTATAGCGGCTGAAAGTTTTTGAGGGATGTAATGCGATAACTTCATCCCTACTAATTGAAAGCATTCGTGTACAGGCCGCGCATACTACCAATGTCCACGATTTTGATCAATATTTAGGTTAAAATTCTCTGCATATTTCGCCCTCACAGGATTAGCAGTGTCCGCACTTACCGACAGCCCTGAATGGCAGGCCCTGGCACAGCACCAGGCAGCCTTATCCGAACGCCCTCTGAATACGCTTTTCAGGGACAACCCTGATCGCTTCGCCCAGTTTAGTCTCAATACTGACGGCCTTCTACTGGATTTCTCGAAAAACCATATTGACGCCCAAGCTATTGATTTATTTGTAAATCTGATTCAAAAAGCCGGGCTTGGTGACGCCATCGAGGCCATGTTTAGTGGTGAGGCGATCAATAATACCGAGCATCGCCCTGCTTTGCATGTGGCTCTGCGTTCCCCTGAAAATCAGTCTGAATATGGTCAGGTGGTGCACCAGGCGCTGAACCGCATGGCCGCTTTTGTTGATGCCGTGACGCGCTGGCAATGGATGGGCTACACCGGCAGCCCGATTACTGATGTGGTGAATGTCGGTATTGGGGGGTCAGATCTAGGGCCCGCCATGGTCTATACCGCCCTGTCAGATTTTCACCTGGATGGTATTCGTTGCCATTTTGTCTCCAATGTCGATCCTGCGCATCTGGAAGAAACCCTGGAATCCCTTGATCCGGCGACCACGCTTTTTGTTATCGCCTCCAAAACCTTTACCACCATGGAAACCCTGCTTAACGCGCAGTCCGCCAAACGCTGGTTTCTCGGCGCCCTTGATGAAGCCTGTGATGACAACGCTGCTCTGGCAAAACATTTTGTGGCAGTCAGTGCCAATGTGGAAAAAGCCGGTGAGTTTGGTATTCCGGCCGAGAATATTTTCCCCATGTGGGACTGGGTCGGTGGCCGTTATTCCCTGTGGTCAGCCATCGGTCTGCCTGTGGCGCTGGGTATTGGTATGGAGAATTTCCGCGCCCTGCTGGCTGGCGCCCATGGCATGGATAATCATTTCCGCTTGTCGCCTGCCAAGCAAAACATTCCGGTGATGATGGCTTTGCTGGATTGCTGGTACCAGAATTTTTTTGCGACCGAATCCAGGGTGGTGTTGCCCTATAGCCAGCAATTGCATCTGTTCCCGGCCTACCTGCAGCAACTGGATATGGAAAGCCTGGGCAAGTCGGTGGCAAAAGACGGTGCCCCTGTTGATATGGATACCGGAGGCATTGTCTGGGGCAGTGCCGGCACCAATGGGCAGCATTCCTTTCACCAGTTGTTACATCAGGGCACTCACCTGATTCCCGCAGACTTTATCGCGATTGCCGAAACATCCAGCAGCAACAAAGAGCAGCACCAGCAGCTGCTGGCCAATTGTTTTGCGCAAAGTCAGGCCTTGATGGAGGGTAAATCGCTGGAAGCAGCGACTGCCGAATTATTAAGCCAGGGATTAAGCGAATCGGAAGCTGCCATGCTGGCTCCCCACAAAGTCATTGCGGGCAATCGGCCAAGCACGACCCTTGTGCTGGATAAATTAACGCCGCAAAGCCTGGGTAGTCTGATCGCCTGTTATGAGCACAAGGTGTTTGCCCGCAGTGTCATTCTGGGGATCAATGCCTTTGATCAGTGGGGTGTTGAATTAGGCAAGGTGTTGAGTACAGGGATTTATGACGAGTTGCTGAATGATGGGCTTACATCAAAATTTGATGGGTCTACCAACGCCTTGATCAATCGTTGTAAATAGATGCTGGCTTCATGTCGGATGGCGGCTTGCAGCCTTATCCGACCTACGGAATTATCCGAACTACAGAGATAACCAGTCAAAAAAGGGAGCGATGAATTTCATCGCTCCCTTTTTTTCTTGTGACTTGTAACCTGAGACTTGTAACTTGTGATGTTTAAAAAGAATAAACCAGGCTCACAGACGTCAGCGTATCAGTCTTTTCCCGCCCCACTGGCACATCGGAGTTGCTTCTGGCCTGAAAAGCGATCTTGGTGGTGATGTCGCCAATGATATTGGTCTCCAGACCCAGTTCCAGTATCGACGTAGTTCTTACATCACCAATTTCAGTCGTAAAGCTTTGCGTGAACACCGCGTTGTCACTGATAGTCCACTCAAATTCCTCGCCCAGGGAAACAATCACTTCGCCTTCACTGCCGCCATTGATGATGCTGTTTTCGCGATAACCCAGACCACCAAAGCCCTGCAGTTCAAAGCGATCATTTTTAATCAGATGGCGACCATAACCCGCAGAACCGGCTATCTGGTATTCAAAACCACTGAAGCGGTCATCGGTATAGCTGCCTTTCAAAAACAGGTACTGGTTTTCATCCAGGTTGTAATCTGATTTGTTGCCAAAATAATAACGCTCTGCAGTGGCCTGGGCATTTTCCTGGGAACCCAGTCCCTGGAATTTCATTTTATGCAGCCAATTCTCGGTAGTGATATCAAGCAGAACTTCAGTATTGAAAGTATCTGTATCAGTATTACCGGTGGTGCCCACATAACCAAAGGCGATGCTTGCGTCGTAACTGCTCTCGTCCTGTGCAACCGCCTGCAATGAGGTTGCCGCCAGTACGGCCATTGGCAGAATTGCCATTGCTCTGTTGTTCATGTGCTCTCCAAATAAAAGTAATCAGATAACGGGCAATGAAATATCCTCTGCCCAATAAATTTCAGTAAAAGATTATTGTTTGGTGAAATAACCGATTCTGTCGCCGCTGTAGGTGCCTACCCAGATTTCATCATTCACCTGGAGAGCAGAACTGACGCCCTGCATGGCAGCCTCAGCATCCATACCACCTACACGCACTGCTTGCATGGTGGCCGTATCGACTTCAACCACGGACCAGCCGCCGCCTTCTGCATTACCGCCTGCGGTGAGTAATTTACCAGGTTCACCCCAGCGAATATTATCCAGCACGATATCCAGCCTAATAGTTTCTTTGGCAGGAGGATTCTGACTGCGATCAAAGCGCACTACTTCACGGGTACCAAAGGCAGCGACATACATATAGCGTTCATCATCACTGACAACGATGCCATTGGGACCGGAAAGCCGGCTTCCTGCCAGCACAACAGGCTCTCCACCCGGGTGCCATTCCTTCACACCACCGTTGATTTCACCGGCAAATATTGGCTCAAAGCCTGACTCATCAGCAAACTCGGTAGTGACAAAGCCACCGTCCGACAGGATGGCCACACTGTTATGCATAATAGTGTCGTCAAGAGTGACGCAACCCTTCCAGGTCAGCTCGGCAATACCTTCACTTAAATCCAGGTCAAACACCTCGATAGCCTCGCGGGCGCCGTGACTGGTGATATACAGGTCAAAACGGTTGGCTTCGGTTTCATTCAAGGCCAGACCATGGGCAGAGAAGTTGCTGACATCCATTGGGCCGGGGCAGTTGGGAAACATGGCATTATCCTGATCCTCAGAATAATTGGGGCCAGACACCAGTTCTTCCCAGCTGTCATCCAGTGGATTGACCATGTAAAGGTGGCCGTTAACCCCTTCACTGCTCATTCCGGAGGTCAGAATCATGCCGGTATCACCAATGCTGAGCAGATCCTCAGCATTCATCAGGCCACAGATATATGTGATTCCCGGATCCGAAGGGCAAGGGATAACTTCCCGGGCAACGCTGGCCGAAGCACCGGCATTGGGTGCCTGGGTTGTCCCGGAGCCAGTATCATCACTGCCACCACAGGCAGCGAGTAAAAAAACCATGCCGTAACCTGCAACACTGCACAAGTGTTTTAATTTCATAGCGATATCCATTGTTTACACGCGTTGTGCAGGAGTCCCATTGGCACTCCTGCTAAAAACCGTTTCAGGCTGAAAAAAGCCGCCTATTTAACCATTCTGCCGAAAAAAAAACAAAACTGTCGCAGCTATGAATTGCCTTCAACCACTGCAACAGCCTATCCTTGTGACGTGATTCAAAAAAAATCAGCTTTAAAACCTCACCCAGGGGAAACAGGCAACAGGAAAAAACATGGAAGCGCTATTTATCTGGATTGAAACCAGCCCCCTGAGCCTTTGGGTACGGGGAGAGTCCGGCTGGCATATGGCCTTCCCCATAATTATTGTTTTTCATGCACTGGGCATGGGCTTTCTTGTCGGTGTCGCGCTTGCCATTAATGGTCGTGTACTGGGCCTGGCACCACAAGTACCGCTTGGCAAGTTACGCCAGTTTATGCCGGTTGCCATGCTGGCATTGGTCGTCAATGTCATCTCGGGAATATTGCTGCTTATCGGCTATCCAACCAAAGCGCTGACCAATCCTGTGTTCTATCTCAAGCTGTTGTGCATAGCGCTGGCACTCTGGAACCTGCGCTGGTTCAGTAACAGTGTGTTGACCAATCCCGTTAACGACGTCGGTGTACTCCCCAAAAAAACCAGACAGCTGGCCATTGCCTCAATAGTGTTATGGGGCAGCGCTATTGTTGCTGGTCGCCTGCTTGCTTATACCTACAACCAGATGATGAGTATTTGAATGAGACGTTTATTGGCCATAGCAAAGGACTCGGACAATGCTTTTAACAATTAGTGACTGGCTGCAAAGCACCTGGCTTTCCCATGCTTTTATCTCGCAGGGGCAATGGGCCTGGCCATTGTGCGAATCACTGCATTTTATGGGGCTGTGCCTGTTGGTGGGCTCTGTCGGCCTGGTCGATCTGCGCATGCTCGGCATGGCAAAGGGCATCCCGGTAGCAGCCCTGCACAAACTGGTGCCTTTTGGGGTGGGGGGCTATCTGGTTAACGTGTTGACAGGCTCTTTGTTTGTGGTCGGGGATGCTGACCAGTATATTTTTAATGATGCGTTTCGGGTCAAGATGCTGTTCATGCTGGTGGCCGGCATCAATGTGCTGTTTTTTTATTCCAGCGCTTTTCAGAAAACCAAACTGCTTGGGCCTGATGATTCAATGCCACTCAAGGTCAGGATAATGGCAGGGGTATCACTGACCTGCTGGATTGTCATTATCAGTGCAGGACGTCTGATTACGTTTTACCGGCCCTGATTTTCGGTCATTGATTTTTCTCTGACTTTCCCCCTTGTCTTAATTCGCTGGCTCTGGCTTTGTTTAGGGATTACGGGCAGACGGCTTTGTCCCTGTCGGCTATGGCAGTATACTGCTTACCCTAATAAGGTCTGGTAATCACATTCTTTATCCAGGACCCGTTCATAATAATAACCAGCAGGGGAAAGCATGAAACTTATTCAACTGACTCGTCAGGTCTTTCTTTTATCATTACTTGTTTTCAGCACTGTCGCCTTACAGGCACAGGAATTATCCCGCACCCGCCCGGACCGACTGGGCTTTGACAGGGATCGCCTGGAACAGCTTGATAGCACACTACAATCCTATGTAGACAATGAACAAATTGCCGGTAGCGTTACCCTGATATTACGCAACGGTCGCATAGCGTACTCCTCTGCCAAGGGCATGCAGGATCGTGAAGCCGGTATCCCCATGCAGGAAAACAGTCTTTTCCGTATCGCATCCCAGACCAAGGCAATCGTCAGCACCGGTATTATGATTCTCCATGAACGCGGCGCGTTAAATATTGCCGACCCGCTGAGCAAGTATTTTCCGGAATGGGGCAATGCCCGGGTAGGTGTGGCTAATGACGCAGGCGGTCTGGATCTGGTGCCACTGGTACGCCCGATAAATCTGCGCGACCTGCTTACTCATACCTCCGGCATTGGCTATGGTGGTTTCGGTGGCCCCAGTCCGGTCACCCCGGCCTGGGATCAGGCCGGCATTGCGGGCTGGTATCTGGCCAGTCACCCTGAAGGCATCCAGGCGATTGTCAGAAAAATGGCGGCCTTACCCCAGCGCGCACAACCCGGTCAGGAATGGATATACGGCTACAATATCGATATTCTCGGCGCCGTGATTGAAGTGGCCTCAGGAAAACCACTGGATGTCTTCCTCGATGAAGAAATCTTTACCCCGCTGGGCATGAATGACACCAACTTTTTCCCGCCCCGGGAACTGGCCAGCCGATTAAGCAAAGTCTATCGTGGCAAAGCTGGCGGCGGCATTGAACCTGCGCCAGCTGTTGCCAGTATGCAGGGGCAGGGTGAATATTTGAGCGGACCCAAAGCGACCTTTTCCGGGGGCGCCGGGCTGACATCAACGGCCAATGACTATGCCCGCTTTCTGCAAATGACACTCAATGGTGGCGAACTCAATGGCGTCAGGATTCTGGGGCCCAAAACCATCGAATTAATGACCACAGATCATCTGCGGCAGATCCCCTTTAATGCCGGTACCGGTTTTGGTCTTGGTTTTTCGGTTTTAAAAGATGTGGGGGCACGTGGCACCATGGGCTCAGTAGGAGAATATGGCTGGGGTGGCGCCTACCACAGCACCTACTGGGTTGATCCGGTTGAAAACCTGGTGGTGGTGTATCTGACCCAGATACTGTCGCCAAATCCCGGACTGGATGACTTCCAGAAACTTCGCGCCGGACTCTATTCAGCCATAACAGAATAATAATTAACTTAATTAATACATGAGGAACCTATGCAACTAGCAGCAAGCATGTCCCGTCTCGGGACCGAATCCGCTTTCAAAATTCTCGCTAAAGCCAAAGCCATGGAGGCCGCAGGCCGCGACATTATCAACCTGGGCATTGGCGCGCCTGACTTTCGAACGCCGGACAATATTGTCGAAGCCGGCAAAAAGGCGATGGATGACGGCTTTCATTTTTATACGCCTGCAAAGGGCTTGCCTCAGCTAAGGGAAGCTGTTGCCAATGATATACAGAAGTATCGCGGGGTAAGTATTGATCCTGAAAATGTCATGGTAGTACCGGGTGGAAAACCCACCATGTTTTTTGCCATCATGATGTTCGGTGAACCGGGTGCAGAGATCATGTATCCCAATCCGGGCTTTCCTATCTATGAATCCATGATCAAGTATTCGGGCGCCAAGGCTGTTCCTATTGAGTTGCAGGAAGAGAATGGTTTCGCCTTTGACCCGGATCGTGTGCTTGCCCAGATTAATGATAATACCCGCCTTATTATTATCAACACGCCAGCCAACCCTACCGGCGGCGTTCTGGAACGTGACGTTATCGAACGTTTTGTTAAAGGTCTGGAAAAGTATCCCAACGTGGTACTGTTGTCCGATGAAATCTACGCGCGACTTTTATATGACGGTCTGGAACATGTGAGTTTTCTGGAATACGAATCTATTCGTGATCGTACCATTTTGCTGGATGGCTGGAGTAAAACCTACTCCATGACCGGATGGCGTCTGGGTTATGGAGTGTGGCCAAAGAACCTGATTGATCATGCCGAGCGCATGCAGATCAACTGCACTTCCTGCCCTTCTGCCCCGGTACAAATGGCCGGGCTCGAAGCACTGAGGGGTCCCCAGGATGCCGTGGATATGATGCTCAATACCTTTGATGAGCGGCGTAAACTGATTGTTGATTTACTCAATGATGTGCCCGGATTTTCCTGCATCGTTCCCAAGGGCGCATTCTATGCTTTCCCCAATATCACCGGCACCGGCATGAAGTCCAAGGCACTGGAAGAACTATTATTGGAGGAAGTCGGAGTGGCAACCGTATCAGGTACCAGCTTCGGCCATATGGGTGAAGGCTATATTCGCTTCTCCTATGCCAGCAGTACCGACAACATCAAGGATGCGCTGGCAAGAGTAAAAGACTGTATGGCAAAAAGGGTCTGATATATTCAAAAACTTCGGTTGGAGGATTTATAATGAAACGGATACCAAGTATCAGGTTTTATGCCCTGGCTGTATGTTTTGTCAGCGTTATTTGTGTCGCCATTACCTCAGGTTTTGCTCTTTATAACCTGATCTCTCTGGCGGCACCGCAGCTGACTATCGATCCCTATCGAATCCAGACTTTAAGCTCCAATGATGTCTTTGTTAATTCGCCCGGTGCCTACATGCCCAGACTCCAGGCACCGGTGCCGATCTTTCAGGAAGGCCTGGTCCCGGCACAGGCACTGGAAAGCCCCTACGCCAATATGAGCGAGGCTGAAATAACGGCCCTCAGGCTGGAAAAACTCGAGTCGGAATATGACTTCCACCAGCAGCGGGCCCGCCTTTCCCTGCTCCGCCAGTGCATCATTATTCTGGTATCATCAATTCTGTTTCTGGTGCATTGGCGACTGGCAAAATCCAACAGCGATGCAAACCAGACAGTAAATAAAGATATCTGAACACAGCGGTAACCCATGGTTGATGTCAAGCCTTTCAGGCTGGGAGTAGTCGAAGGCTTTTTTGGCAAAAGCTGGTCCTGGGATGCACGTACCCGTTATGCGCGGTTTCTTAGTGGCAACGGCTTTACCAGCTATCTGTATGCACCAAAGAATGATGCCTGGTTTCGCAAACAATGGATGCAAGCCTGTCCACAGGAACACCATGATGCCCTGTCTCGCCTGGCCTCCCATTACAAGGATTCAGGAATCGAATTCGCCATTGGTTTAAGCCCCTTTGAACTGTACCTGGATTTTTCAGACACTCATCAACAGGCCCTGGAAAGAAAGCTGGCTGAAATCAATGCCATTAATCCGGATACACTGTGTATTCTATTCGATGACATGCATGGTGCCGTTGATAATCTGGCTCCCCAACAGCTGCGCATCATGGACCAGGTGACGCGCCAGAGTAATGCCCGGCATTTTATTTTCTGCCCCACTTACTACTCTGACGATCCGGTACTGACTAGCCACTTCGGCGCCATGCCCGAGGATTACCTGGAAGAACTGGGTAGCCAGCTGGATTCGCGTCTGGATATTTTCTGGACCGGCCCCAGAGTCTTTTCCAGTGAATACCCGGAAGATCACCTGTTGGATGTGGCTGAACGTCTGCACCGAAAACCCCTGCTATGGGATAACTACCCCGTCAATGACAGTGCAAAGCTGGCCGGCCAACTGCATCTCGGTCCATTTAAGAACAGGGACACAGAATTAAAATCACTTGCCCAGGGGCTGATGGCAAACCCGATGAATCAGGCGCACTTATCACAACTGCCCCTGTATTCACTGGGCAGAATTTTCCAGGGAGAAGACGTAGACCTGGATGAAATACTCCATGAAGCCTGCACGGTGTTGTGCCCGAAAAAACTCGGTGAACTCCTGTACGAGGACAGCGACCTGTTTGAGGGGGCCGGCCTGGCGGGTATCAGCGCCGAGAAAAAAGCAGCCTTAATCCTGCGTTACAGCCCTTTTCAGGACCACCCTATGGTGATTGAACTGATGGACTGGTTAAATGGTGAATATACTTTTGATCCCCAGTGTTTAACCTGACGCTGGTTTGGAAAAGCTCCTGATAACGACCCTGAATCCATGACGAAAAAAACCCAACAGTTAACCACCTCGCTAGGCCACCAGATTACTGCCTTCACCAATGATCATGTGGGTGACAAGATTGCCCTCAACGGTCTTTACGAGAAAGAAAATCTGGGCCTGTTACTGGAATTGCTAAAAAAAATCACTACCCCGGTAGTCATGGATATAGGCGCCAATATTGGCAATCATACGCTGGCGTTTTCCACTGCTGCCAACAAAGTACTGGCATTTGAACCGCTACCTTCAGTCTATGCATTGCTGGACAGTAATGTAAAAGAAAACAAGCTTGCCAATGTTCAGACCTTTCCCTTTGCCCTTTCTGATCAGGAAGAAGAGGCAACCATCTATATGGTTAAAGAAGGCAACGTGGGCGCTTCCAGTTTTGACAAACGTGACGACAACGTCGAGGCGGTAACGGTCAGCAAAAAAATCGGCGACCAGGTTTTCAGCCAAACCGGCATCAAGAAACTGGATCTGGTAAAGATCGATGTGGAAGCCCACGAAGTGTATGTGCTACGTGGATTAAAACAGACCCTGCAGCAGCACAAACCCATAATCACCATGGAATGGAATGATCCGCTTACCATAGAACGCCTGAATGGTTCAGACGAACTGCAGTTTTTGTTCAAGGAATATAATATCTATGTGCTGGGCAGTAATTACGATCGCGGGTACTGGCAAAACCATAGCTTTGCCTTTATCAAGCGTAAGTTGACGCGACTGTTCAAAGCCCGCAAGGCAGCCCTTTACCCGTTTAATCCGGCGCGCCTTTATAAAAACCTGTTGCTGATTCCCCATAGCAAGCACGCTATCGTTGATGGCATTCTTTAAAAAAGAGTATGGCCGATTTTTTTTGTAAACTGCGTCTCAAGGTGGTGCCAGGAGCAAGTAGCACAGGATGCGAGTGGCTTGATGATGAACAGCAGGTATTAAAAGTCAGGGTCACGGCCCCGCCGGAAAAAGGCAAGGCCAACAAGGCTGTTGAAAAACTCATCGCCAGCAAGCTTGGCCTGGCTACTGCTGCCGTCAACATCAGTAGCGGTTCAGGCAGCCCACAGAAAACCATTAAAATAGACGGCTTGACCCTGCCTGAAGTCAGAAAAAAACTTTTTCAACATAGTTGAAAGACTTTTTCACCAAGGCGGTCATCTGTTAAAGTCGCTATCCAGATTCAGGAACCTGTATAGATTGGTTCCCGGTATTTGATTTGCATAATGCAGTAAAATCATGAAACAAATCATACACATGAATAAAATGCGTCAGCTCCTGACCATCCTGATGCTCACCATGACCCTGGTGGGGGTTCAGGTTGTCAAGGCATCGCCTCTACATGACCACCTGAGTCATGTCGCTGGATGCATATTATGTCATGGTGATGCCAATGAGCCTGCTCTCACCGAGTCTGGAGCCCCTCATACTGCAATCAAGTTTGCACTAACTTTTATTCCTTTCGGAAATCACCCTCTGATTTCCCGCATTCATGCTTCCTTTCATTCACGCGCTCCCCCGCGTTTCTTTGCCTGATGATTTGATTGGTTCGTGCCATGTTTTTGGTACGAATCCTGCAGTTATTAAAAATAACGAAATCCTGAAAATAATAGGTAAAGACATCAATGAAAAACATGAAAGTAATGTTGGTCACTCTCGTGAGTGTATCTGCTGTAGCCCAGGAAGCTGACTATGAATTATCCACTACGGCCATGCATACCATCCGTTCCCAGACCGCCCTGCCGGTCACCATTCTGACCGGTGACGAACTACGTGATGCCACGCGCTCGACCATTGGGGATACCCTATCCAACCAGCCGGGCATCAGTAATGCCTCATTCGGGCCAGCAGTCGGACAACCCGTGATTCGTGGCCAGCAGGGGCGCCGGGTATTAAATCTGAGCAATGCCGTCCCCAATGCCGATGCGTCAGGTAACTCCGCTGATCACGCCGTGGCAGTAGAGCCCATTCTTGCTGAGGCCATTGAAGTGTTAAGAGGTCCCTCGACATTACTTTATGGTGGTGGTGCTATCGGCGGCGTCGTCAACGTGATTGATAACCGCATACCGCGCTCACTTTTGGACGCCCCCGTGTTCACTATTGAGGCACGCCATGACTCATCGGCTGATCTGGACACCGTGGTATCACGGCTTGAGTTTTCTACCGGAAGTTTTACCTGGCATATGGATGGCATGCGCCGTGAGTGGAACAATCTGGATATATCAGGGTTTGCCATTAATCCTGCCATTCTGGAGGCCGATGGTGATGCCGATGAAGACGATGAAAACACCTTTGGCTATATCGCCAATACCGGCGGCGAAACAGAGGCAGTTACTTTTGGTGGTTCCTGGATTTTTGACAAGGGCTTTTTGGGACTGGCTGTAAACCGCATTGATAATACTTACGGCTTGCCGCCAGGCGTTCATGGTGAGCATCATGATGAGGAGCACGATGAGGAGCATGATGAAGACCATGGAGATGTAATCGATGACGATCATGATGAGGATCATGCGGACGAAGGACATGAGAGTGAAGAAGAAAATATTTTCATCGACATGGCACAAACCCGCTATGACCTTACCGGTGAATTACGGGACCTCACGCCCTGGATTGAACATCTGGATTACCGACTAACCTATACTGATTATGCCCATGCAGAAATGGAAGGACCTGGTATGGTCGGCACCCGATTCAGCAATGATTCCTGGCAACAGCGTTTGCAGATTACCCATGCCGAAGTTGGCAGTTGGCACGGCGTAGTAGGTCTGCAAACAGCCAATGAAACCTTTGGAGCCATTGGTGAAGAAAGCTTTATTCCAGTAACAGATATCCAGAATCAGGGGTTATTTGTAGTTGAAGATTTCCATCGTGGTGATTTCACTATGGAACTCGGCGCCCGCCTGGGTCGTTATAGCTATGACCCGGAAAATTCTGCGGCGCCCGAGCTGGATTTCAATTCTTTCAATTATTCTGCATCCGGACTCTGGGATCTTAGTTCCGGTGCCTCACTTGGACTGATCCTTTCCCATGCGGAACGTGCTCCTTCCATTGAAGAGCTGTATTCCAATTTTGCACTGGGCGATCCTGAAAATTGCGTGATTCACTTTGCCACAGCCGCCTGCGAAATTGGCGATATCAACTTGAGGAAGGAATCATCCAACAATATTGATGTAACGCTTTACCTGGAAAGGGAAAATTTCAATTTCACCCTGACCGCCTTCAATAATAATTTCCAGGATTATATTGCCCTGATCAATACCGGCACCCTGGTTGATGATTTTCCGATCAGGGAATATCGACAGGTAGATGCCAGTTTCAGTGGCGTTGAAGTAGATGCGACGTTTTTCCTCAACGAAAATTTTGAATTAAAGTTATTTGGTGATTCCATCAATGGTCAGCTGGATGGCAATGGCGACGTTCCCCGTATGCCCCCTTCCCGCTTCGGCTCTCGTCTGGATTATAAAAATGGCGGCCTGTCTGCTTTTGCCTCTTTCATTCATGCCAGTGCACAGAAAGAACCCGGTATTTTTGAGGAAGAGACCGCCAGCTATACGCGCTGGGATGTGGGTGTAAATTACAGCATGACGGTTGGTCGTGACAGTGAAGTGCTGATGTTTGCCAGAGGGCGCAATACCAGCGATGACGATATTCGCTTGTCGACCTCGACATTGCGTGATTTCGCGCCCGAGGCAGGACGCTCAGTTGAAGTGGGCATGCGTTTTAGTTATTAAATTACGCTCTGCAGGTTAATGTTGTCATCAACTGATGAAACTGCCGGGCTAATTACCCGGCAACTGCCCTGCTTTGACGCTGGCAGGTGGACACAGTCTCTGACAATTCGGGCATCTAGCAAGGGCGAAAAAATTATTCGCCCTTGATTTTTTTTATTCAGATTGGACAGGCGATTGAACATACCTAGGGAACCTCTGATTAAGTCTAGTATATCTTAAGCGGTTATCTGAACCGCTACGATGCCAGGCGCAGTCCGCCGCTCGTAGCGTCACTATTAGCAAGGGCTGCAACAACGCAGCATGGCGGTTCAGGCCAGAGACACACTAAACTTAATCAGAGGTTCCCTAGACAAACCAGTGTCGAGTGCGATTAGCAAACCAAACCAGTGACAACATAACTGGCACCTCCACCAGCACACCAACCACGGTGGCAAGTGCGGCACCAGAATTCAGACCAAACAGTGAAATCGCAACCGCGACTGCCAATTCAAAGAAGTTGGAGGTACCAATCATGCAGGCAGGTGCCGCTATGTTGTGTGGCAGTTTTATTCGTTTCGCCAACCAGTAGGCAATAGCAAAAATGCCATAGGTTTGAATCAGCAAGGGGATCGCAATCAGCACTATTGCTTCCGGGTTGCTTAATATGGTGTCGGCTTGAAACCCGAATAACAATGTCACTGTTGCCAGTAAGCCGACAATTGACCAGGGCTTCATCCTTTCAAGAAACCTGTCAACTCCAGAGTGGTCATTGCCATTGTCCAGTTTATTACGGGTAAGCGCACCGGCAATGAGCGGCACCAGCACGTAGAGTATGACCGACAGTAAAAGTGTGTCCCAGGGTACATTGATATCTGTGACGCCAAGCAAAAAGCCGGCAATAGGTGCAAAAGCAAAAATCATGATGATATCGTTTATAGATACCTGTACGAGGGTGTAATTGGCATCTCCCCTGGTCATCTGGCTCCACACAAATACCATAGCAGTACAGGGGGCAACGCCCAGCAGAATCATTCCCGCGATATATTCATTAGCCGTTTGCGGATCGACCCAGTCCGCAAACAAACCTTTAAAAAACAACCATCCAAGAAAAGCCATTGAGAAGGGCTTGATCAACCAGTTAATCACCAGCGTCAGTACCAGCCCTTTGGGTTTCTTCCCAACATCCTTGATCGAAGAAAAATCAATCTGCACCATCATTGGAAATATCATTAGCCAGATTAAAATAGCGATAACAATATTTACATGGGCAAATTCAAACTCTGCAATCATTGCGAATATGCCAGGCACAGTACTACCGGCAATAATTCCTGCAATAATGGCAAGCCCCACCCAAACTGTTAAATAGCGTTCAAATAATCCCATCTGGTTTCCTGACTATTATTTCTGGTTCACGCGTTGACTTACTTGCTCAGCAGACTCAACACGCTCGGAGTAGCGGTCAACAAAATAGTCTTTGTTATCCCGCAGCAATAAGGTGAATTTCATCAATTCTTCCATCACATCGACAATGCGATTGTAATAAGGCGACGGTTTCATTCGGCCATTGTCTTCAAATTCCAGAAAGGCTTTGGCCACTGACGACTGATTCGGAATAGTCACCATCCTCATCCAGCGCCCTAAAATACGCATCTGGTTAACGGCATTAAATGATTGAGAGCCACCACACACCTGCATGACAGCCAGGGTTTTGCCTTGCGTAGGGCGCACGCCACCCAGGCTTAAAGGAACCCAGTCAATCTGGCTTTTTAGAATGCCGGTCATGGCACCATGACGCTCAGGTGAGCACCAAACCTGTCCCTCAGACCAGATCATCAGTTCACGCAATTCCTGTACCTTGGCATGAGAGTCATCATGGCTATCGGGTTGCGGGAGTCCATGTGGATTAAAGATACGGGTTTGTGCACCGAAGGCCTCTAACAATCGTGCACTCTCTTCTATGGCCAGGCGACTGTAGGAACGATCACGCAGAGAGCCATACAGCAGCAGTATCCTGGGTTTATGACTGGACGATGCCATCTTCATGGCATTCGCGTCAGGAATCTGAAAAAAATCGCTTTCAATATTCGGCAAGCTCAATTCCTGTGTCGCCATCAATTCGCGCCTATTGCCGCAAGCGCAGCTTTGAGTTGGGTTTTATCCAGGTCTTTAACGGCGATGCCCATGAGTTGATTTACGCGCTCAGTTATTTGCTCAATACAAGCCAGAAATGCCTGCTCAGTTTCCGCCTCATCTCCCTCTGCTTTGGACGGATCGCTCAAGCCCCAGTGCACTTTCAGACTATTACCAAAATACAATGGGCAGGCCTCACCTGCAGCAGAATCGCAAACAGTCACTACGATATCAGGATGAAAGTCTTCAAAGTCATCCCAGGACTGACTTTTCAAGCCCTCAGTAGAATATCCGGTCTGCTGAAGGTATTTCAGTGACAATGGATGAACCATTCCAGCAGGCTGGCTGCCAGCGCTTTTGGCCTGGATAACTCCCCCTGCGATTCCATTGGTAATGGCTTCGGATAAAATACTTCTGCATCGGTTATGTGTACATATATAGAGAATTTTCATAGCTGACAGCTTTTGATTAGCAACAGGAGTCTGTTGAAGATTGCGATGCAATCAATTTTTGTAATGCAGGACTAAAATATTCCCGGTTATGCTCAGCGGTGTTAACGATTATATCTCGCGCCCACTGTGGCAATCCGGGATGAAGTTTATAGAACACCCATTTACCGCGTCTTTCATCCTCCAAAATACCGCACTTACGCAATTGAGCCAGGTGGCGCGATGTTTTTGGCTGATCGAGTTCAAGGGCTTCCATTAAATCGCATACACACGCTTCCTTTGTTATAGCAATCAGAAGCAGTGATTTGAGTCGCGTATCATCAGCGAGGCATTTAAAAAAGCTGCAAGGATTCATCCGTATTACATGTGAAATTTAAGATATGTGGAATTTCACATATATATGTCTGCCGGTCAATGAATATTTTTATAATTTGTAGCAATAAAGAGATATTGGCGAGCAGACAAATGCTTTGGCAGTCGCAAAAAAAAGAACTGGGTATAAGAAAAGATTTCGTGCCAAAGCGGTCTATTTTTTCAATAAATACTGAACTGATATATTAATCACTTACCCTTGGCTAGTTGCGCTTTGGTCTGTATCGATTGCTGGTAAAGAGGCAACAGTGTGGCGGGTTGTTAACAAGTATGCAGGAATTAAAAAGGAAATGATGTGATAAAAAACCCGGACTCATCACTTTCTGTACTGGCCTGGTGTTGTGCCATCCTTCCTTTTCTCACTATCCACATCTGTTACCTGGTCTCTGCCAGCTACGGTCATGTTGAATGGTGCGTGCCCCATTGGGATGCCTGCACGTCCATCAGTGCTACCGGTCGCCAGATGCCGGAAAAACTCCTGTTTAAACTGGGTATGATTCCTTCAGCCCTGCTCACCGCCTGGCTGTGGTGGCGAATAAGGCAATGGCTGCTCACCAGACTTCCCGGCACCACCCTCAGCAGCACATTGGTGCCGGGCTTGCTGGCCGCATCTTTCCTGATTCTCTATACCCTGGCTCTGGGAGTAGAAGGCGATACATACCAACGAATTCGCCGGATCGGGGTAACCCTGTCTTTCGCTTTTACCTTTTTGGCCCAGCTGCAATGTACGCGCTTGTTTGGAAAACTGGCCAGGGCTTCAAATGCCAGCCAATCCATAATTGACTGGCAAAAGTATCTGTTTTGGCTACTTTCTTGCCTGTTGCTGACCGGACTCACCAGCGTGATTCTTGATGCCTGGATGGGGACAGGTTATGACAGTCTGGAAGATGCCTTTGAATGGAATATGGCATTAATGCTTCAGTTCTGGTTTGCCGGCACCGCAGTGTTTCTGTCAAAAACCACTGGCGCGTTAAGATTAAGCCATGATTCAGGAATGGCGCACTAGACTGAACCCTGCAAGTTTCTAAAAAGCCCATGAACAAGGGCTTTATGTATATCTCGGGTGGGAAGCAGGGAGTTGGAAGCGATTGAGAAGAATTTTTAATGCCTGCGGCAGTTCTGGGGCCAGAGTATGAAGAGAACAGGGGGAATAGCGCGAGTACTTATATCGCTAATGTTCTCCTTGAGAAAAATCGGGGATTTTCCTCATGCATACTCTGGCTCCGTCTTTTTGAATCTCACTGCTTTCGGGCCAGTCATTGATAGGGGCATAGGTAGTGGTATAGGCAGTGGTATGGATAGTGGTATAGATACAGGCGTTAATCCTTCATAGAGTATTTAGCTCATTCCTGAAAACTGACACGGATGCTGGCACCCCCCAACGCACTCTTGCCAACACTGATCTTCCCCTTGTAACTGCTGACAATATCTACGGTGACGGCCAACCCAATGCCCTGACCGCTTTTGAGCGTGTCGCCGCGAGTACCACGTTGCAACACCCATTCCCTGTCCTGTTCGGCGATACCATCACCATCATCTTCCACCTCGATAATCAGCTGTGAGTCTTGGCTGCTTACCTTTACCATAATCTGGCCATGACAATACTTGAAGGCGTTGTCCAGTAAATTTCCACACAACTCCATCAGGTCACTTTCTTCTCCATGAAAAACCGCCTGCTCTTGAAGTTGCCGTATCACGGTAACTGACTTGTCCAGATAGACTTTCTGGAGCGCGTTAATTATTTTTTCAACCACCGGCAAGACCTGAATAGAGACCCCCAAATGTCGGGATTTTTCTGAACGCGTTGCTCTTTTCAATTGATAGGACACAATCTGGTTCATTCTTTCCAGTTGTTCATCCAGCTCCAGCAATTCTGTTTTACCATCTGCCTCATTAGCCCGACTTTTTTCTCTTACCTGATCAACAATTCCGGCTATCACTGCCAGCGGGGTTTTCAGGCTGTGGGCCAGATCCCCCAGCGTGGTTCGATAGCGGCCCTGTCTTTCTCTTTCACTTTTAATTAATAAATTAAGATTCTTGCTGACGGCTTCAAGTTCAGGTGGGTAACCCTGTTCAACCTGGTCTTTTTCACCGGCTTCAATACTGGAGACTTCCATGGCAAGTTTCTGTAGAGGTTTTAGTCCCCAACGCAACAGCAGGAACTGGGCAATGGACAACAGCAGCGCCAGACCACCAAACCACAAATACAGGTTGGACTGGAATTCACGAATCTCTGCATCGGTAGGCTCAACAGATTCCAGCACGATGAAAGAGAATTCCTGTTCAAGGGATGACCAGTAGGTGCCATAGTCAGCGTAGGCCAGACTACCCTGCTCGGCGGTTTCCATATTTCCAAACACGGTTTGCCCTGGCGCCACATCCTGGCTCATGAAATTAGCCTCTTCCAGGTTAACATCCAGAGCAGAAGGACTGCGCCAGACCTCGTTTCCTGCCGCATCCAGAATAAAGCCGTAGAGACCGGAGTTTATCTGCGAAAAGCGCGCCTCTTCCAGATCCGGTAGAAAAAAGCCTTCTTCATCCGGCTCCGCCACCCCCAGCAATGCATAGACCTGTAATTGCAGACGCTCCTCGACTGCAGCAGCCACACTTTCCTTGAATGCACGATCAAGAACAAAGCCGGCAAGACCGAGAAAAAGAATCAGGAGGATGCCAAACGCCAGAACCAGGCGAGTTTGAAGTGAGAAAGGGCCTTTAGGCCTTGTTTTCTGGGACATTGTTGGTTGGGACATTAAATCGATAACCCTGACCACGAATGGTATCAATGGGCTTCAGGGTCTCGTCCGGATCCAGTTTCTGACGTAAGCGCCGTATGAATACTTCCAGCACGTTGCTGTCCCTGTCATAGTCCTGATCATAAAGGTGTTCGGTCAGCTCGGTTTTGGAAACCACCTTGCCCGGGTGCAGCATAAGGTACTCAAGTACCTTGTATTCATAGGCCGTCAGTTCAACTTCCGCATCATTCACGCTAAGACGTTTGGCTGTGGTATCCAGACTCAATCCCGCAAAATCGAGGGTCGGCTTGGAAAAGCCTGCTGCGCGCCTGACCAGGGCGTTCAAGCGGGCCTTGATTTCTTCAATCTGGAAGGGTTTAACCACATAATCATCGGCTCCGGAATCCAGACCTTCTACCTTGTCAGTCCAGTTGTCACGCGCTGTAAGAATGAGGATAGGAAAATTTTTGCCGTCTTCCCGGATAGTTTTGATAAGTTCGATACCATTGATTTTAGGCAGACCAAGATCAATGATGGCAGCATCATAATCGCATTCACGAGCCTGGAATAAACCGCTTTCACCATCGCCCGCACTGTCTACCACAAAGCCTGCATCCGCTAGCGCTTTGACTAGCTGGGCTCTAAGCAAATCTTCATCTTCAACTATTAACAGGCGCATCTGAATTTCTTCCTGGATCGAGTAAGTTGAGTTGTGAAACCTGGGTTAACTAACCTGGATTAATAAATGGAAAAGACAATTACGGCGGTTCAAACACACTCGTCTATAAAAACTTTCGCCTACTATTGTCTACTCTGATGGTGCACTTACCGCGCCGGAACTGGAATTTACAAAGACATTAAATACTGTGCCATCCCTGTCCATTCTGACACGCCAGTTATTATTCTCCATCTGGACAACACCCAATACGCGCCCATCATAACGACCACTGGCGAGATTTAAAGCCTGGCGACGGGAAATTCGGGGAGGTTGGGAAGTAAGATTGCTGACTCCATTGTCCTGCAGGGAGTTAGCCTGGACACGGGTATCCACTCTTTCTGAAAATTCGATATTTTCAGCAGCGACAACATGCAATGAAACTATCGATGAAACCATCGACGTAATTATCATAGTTCCCAACATGAGGCAGAGACTGGATATTTTGCGTTTCACTTACTGACTCTCATTCTGGACCAGGTTTCAGGCTAATCTAACGATCTTAACTGGGTGGGCTGTATCTACTTACTTACAGCTTTGATTTCTTTTCCGGCGCCCTTTCCGGAAAATACCAAAAGCGACCAAAACCTTCCTACACGCCCACCTGTTCTGGCATATCTTCCTGATATTACTGTTTTATTGACGCAATCATTGGCACCGATAATGCCATCTATTGTAGCCATACAGCACTTCATAACCAACTAATTTTCTCTTTCTCCAGTAGCTACAGCAAGCGCAGATAACACTTTCCTGATCTTGCGGCATTCCGGGCTGCATAGTCTGCCTCTTCAATAGCACACAAACAACCTGCAAACAGCCCACAGCAATTGCGCCACCAATTGCCGCCCCAGGAGACCCGGATTATGGGAACGACAATGGTGACGACTACTGGAACAGTCAAGTTTCTCTGCCAGTTCTGTTTTGAGCCCCGCTGCTAACGCATCCATTCCGGGGTCTCAACAAATAAATATTAGCTAATATATTCAATAAGTTATAATCTTCCTTGTAGGCAAATACAAACCCATAAGCGCAACCAATACTTGTCGTTAACCGTAAAAAACAGTCGCAACAGTGCAGATTTCATGCCGCTTGTGTTACATAAAGTCACGAACAACACCTTAACAAGAGGTAAATGAATATTTCCTGAATATATGAAAAATTCCTGACTTATCTGTTTTAAATTGTCACAGCCTTGTAAGTATGAATAATGTTTAGCCAAGTCCTTGATAGAAAAGAATAATAAAGACCCTCTCTGGCAACTGTCAGGTTGAGGGGTTGTAAAGAATTCCCCGGAGAAGTCGCGGATGGAAGTATTAATACTGTTTTTTAACCTGGTGATTGGACATTGTGTCGGTGACTATGTCCTGCAACCGGGGCCAATGAGTGCGGCAAAAAACCGTCGTAATAATCTCAAGGAACAGTATGGAGAAAGTTTTCCACATTGGTATTACTGGCTGACTGCCCACTCTCTTACCCATGCCGGCATCGTCATCCTTCTAACCGGAAACTATCTTTTTGCTATTCTGGAAACCATCAGCCACTGGTTGATAGATTATGCCAAATGCGAAAAGTGGATTAATATCCATGTGGACCAAATTGGTCACATGATCTTCAAAGTCATCTATTGCGTCATTTTCTATTATTCCCTGACCCCCTGAAGAAAGTTTATAGGCGTTCCTGCTTAACTCTTGTCGGATGGCGCTACGCTTATCCGACCTACGGGTTGCCTGTCTCGTGCCTCTTGCTTCTCTTATCCTGCCTCTTGTATTCTGACTTTTCATCTGACTAGTCACTCCCGGAGAAAAATCAATGGCGGAACAGTTTCCTCAACTAACCGAAGGGCTGATCAAATTTATTGAAAAGCAGCCATTATTTTTTACCGGCACCGCAAGGGCAAGTGGTCATGTAAACGTCTCCCCCAAGGGCAGCGATAGTCTCAGGATAATCAACCAGAATCAGCTTATCTGGCAAAACCTGACCGGCAGTGGCAATGAAACAGCCGCCCATTTGCTGGAAAACAATCGCATGACCCTGATGTTTTGTTCCTTTGAGAAAAAACCATTGATCCTTCGGCTCTACGGTAGCGCCAGCGCAATCCATCCCAAGGACCATGGCTGGGCAGATTGCCTTGCCTTGTTTCCCGATAATATTGGCACACGGCAGTTTTATCAGATGGATATTGAACTGGTGCAAACTTCCTGTGGCTTTGCTGTACCCTTCATGGATTTCATATCACACAGAGATACGCTGGACACATGGGCAGAAAAAAAAGGGGAAGAAGGCATCAGGAATTACTGGGAAGAAAATAACCAGCTTAGTATAGATGGCTTTGAGACTGGTATATTTGAAAGCAAATCGTAAACCATGATTCTTTACCCGGAGATCAAGAATGAAAGGCAGCGGAATTTTTTTTATTCTACTGGTATCTGTCAGCCAGACCAGGGTCAAACTGCCTTGCAGGGCTTCACGGGAAACGAGCCGGGTAATGTGTTGATACCGGGAAAGAAATCATGACAGAATCAAACATGCCCCCCAGCGCACAGGCACTGGCATTTTTCGACAAGGCGCATCAGGCGATTATCGATTAGCCAGCAGGATTTGCATTAATCAAAATGCTGATTAAAGATAACGCTGGCCATCCAGCAAAGGCGGGATCGGGCAGTCAAGCAGGCTGCCCACTGCCCGTAATAGTTCATTTTCTTCCGGGGTCACTTTTCCGTCTGCGTTAATACAGGCCGCCATGGCTTTCAACAGCATGGGTTTTTGTAAGGGTTTCAGGCTATTCAGACGATCTACGGCTTTCTCAAGTATGCCGGTATTACTGCCAATATGGACATGGAAGGTCAGGTCCTGGGTCAAACCGAGATATTTTTCAGCCGCATGAAAGGCCGCTTCGGCCTGTGTCACATTCTCATTTCCCGCCGTGGCCAGCACAGAAAGCAGCACTTCACATTCCCTGGTCAGAGATGTGATCGGTCTTGATTTCAGCCTGCGGTCCGCACGCTCATCAAGGGTGTATCGCAAAATCTTGTACAGGCACCACTCAAACAGTGAAATCTCGTCATCGACCATGATCAGTTTACCCAGCACCGCCATAAACTCGCGATACTGAACCTGCGAAAGCTGTTTCAGACTGGGCATGGCCAGATCGATTAGTGCCAGGTATTTCTCTCTGGGTAATTCTTGTGTTTCGCTCTCGATTTGCCGCAATGCCAGAAAATCTTTTTCCGCCAGTTCTGCTTTTAATATGGCGAGCTGTTTTGCCTTTGTGTTTTTATCAGAAAGCGCCATCAGAAGGTTGTAAATCATTAACGAAGCGCCAATCGTATTATGGGCCTCATCAAGCAGTGCTGGAGAAAAAGCCTTCAGCGTTGTCACAGCTATGGCCAGATGGGCGGGACCGGGATTGCCTACACTATCCAGAACAGTGGATTCGGTCTGACTGCCAGTCCCTGAAAAATGGGAAACTCCTTCTGCGCTGGTGAAGGTTTCATCGGCAGCTTGAGGCTTGAGATCTTTCATGCCAGCCCAGCGTGCATCGATACGCTTGATACGTTCAGACAATGGCGGGTGGGTAGCAAACAATCCGGAGAATGAACTTTTCAGTCCATTACAGAACATCATGTGGCTGATTTCCGAGGCGTCCCTGGACTTAATTTCTGTGCCATAGATATAGCCGCCAATTTTCTTGAGCGCACCACCGATACCTTCCGGATTACGGGTGTACTGAACGGCAGAGGCATCCGCAAGAAACTCCCGTTGTCGACTTACTCCGGCTTTGATGAGATTACCAAAAAATGTTCCTCCATAGCCAATTACCATAAGTCCAAGGCCGAGCATGAGGATCGCCCCGGCACCATTGCCTTTGCCCGAGCGCGAACTGGAGCTTCGATAACGAGTACCACGCAGTATGTGATAGCCAATCAGACCAATGACCATAATGCCGTAGAGCAAGCCCATCAGCCTGATATTCAAGCGCATATCACCATTAAAAATATGGCTGAATTCGTGAGCGACTACGCCCTGCAATTCATCCCGGGTAAGCTCCCTGATACAACCACGGGTGATGCCAATGACAGCATCCCTGGGACGGTATCCAGCCGCAAAGGCATTAATGGATTCATCTTCCATAAGATAGACCGGCGGCACCGGCGTTCCCGAGGCAATGGCCATTTCTTCTACGACATTAAGAATTTTTCTTTCATCTGCATCGCGGGTACTGGTATTAAGCAGTCTCCCCCCCATAGCTTCCGCTACTACCTTGCCACCACCACGCAACTGGGCCAGCCGAATCAGGGTTCCAAGACCAATGACACAAATCACTACCAGACTTACCTGGAAAAATATTTTTGAGCCCAGAACGTCTGCATTAATACTTACTTCATTTTGGGTTTCAATATAGGTGAGGACACCGATAACCAGCAATGAAGTGATCACGATAAGCGTGATCACGGCGCATATAAACAGGAAGACCAGCTTGCGCGTATTGCTTCTGGCCTGATCCTGATGGGCAAAGAAATTCATAACAGGGAGCTTATCTTTGCTTTAAAAAGAAACCTTGGGCGCTTCCTGCATGGCTTCACTGTCTGCGAATTCAAGCAGACTGGCATTTTCAGCGTGGCCAAAGGTGCCGGCAAAAATAACCGGTGGGAAAGTCTGTTTGTAGGTATTGTATTCAGTCACCGCATCGTTGAAGGCCTGCCTGGAAAAGGCCACTTTATTCTCAGTACTGGTGAGCTCTTCAGACAACTGCATCATATTCTGGTTTGCCTTGAGATCAGGGTAGGCTTCCACTACCACATTCAAACGCCCCAATGCACCGCTGAGCATACCTTCGGCCTGATTCAGATCCAGCATGGCCGCCGGGCTTCCGGGGTTTGCAGAAGCCTTTTCAAGACCACTCATCGCCTGATTACGGGCATTGATTACTGCTTCCAGCGTTTCTCTTTCATGCTGGATATAGCCCTTGGCGGTTTCCACCAGATTAGGAATCAGGTCATAACGCCGCTTAAGCTGTACCTCTATTTGTGAGAATGCATTCTTGTAACGATTTTTCAGGGTGACGAGTTTGTTGAAAATTCCAACCACCCAGAAAATCACCACGGCTAAAATAATTAACACGATTATGGTTGATGCTGACATTTTGTTGTTCCCCAGTTAAGTTATCCCGATGATACTCTGATCTTGTGAATGAATAAAAGGCTCCACCTCTCAGAACTAAGGAACCTCTGACTGTTGGAAAAGTTCATTTAATCCGCAAGACTGAAGATTTTGAATTTGATTGAACATCCCCGGAAAATGATTTTCAATGAAGTCCAGGTATAAAAATAAGCTTCAATAGATTGAAAGCAGGAGAACATCTATGAAAATAGTAATTCGAGCGGCAAAACCACCATGTAAGTGCCTGGTGTTTCTAATCGTTGCATGGATCAGTGCGCTGTCAACTTTTCCGGCTATTGCACAACCCCGACGTGCGACTCCTGCGCCGGTCCCGGATGCTGTCGTCATGCCAAGACCGGATGAGGCTGAAGTCAGGCGGGCTGAAACGCTGCTTGCGTCCTTTATGTCTGGCCTTGGCACTGAAGACGAAAAATTATTCAGCCGTTATCCCTTCTTGCTGGAAGTCTCTCCCCCGGGCATTAACACGGCGATCATTCCTGCGCTTAATCCACGTTTTCAGGAAAAACACGAAGCCAATCTGGAGGTCGCCAGAGGAGGTAATATTGATGTGCTATTCATGGGCGACTCAATAACGGACTGGTGGCGAACTGAAAGTGGCCGTTATGCCGGCAAACCTGTCTTTGATGAATATTTTGCCGATATGAAAGTCGCCAATTTCGGCATTGCCGGTGATACCACCCAGGGTGTTTTATACCGCCTGCAAAATGGCGAGGGTGAAGGCTATTCCCCCAGGGCAATCATGCTGATGATCGGCACCAATAATACCCGAGCCAATCTGGCGGGTGAAATCGCCGAAGGAGTCGGGGCCATCGTACTGGATATGCAGACACGCTGGCCGCAAGCCAAAATCCTGCTGCTGGGTATTTTCCCGCGCAGTACGCCTGATGATCCGGTACGGGAAAAACTGGCACAGATAAACACCGTCATTGCGCGTCTGGATGACGGCGAACAGGTTTTCTATCGCGATATTGGCGACATCTTTCTCAATGCCAATGGTGAAATTTCTACAGACATCATGAGCGATGGCTTACACCCGACCACAAGGGGCTACCGTTTATGGGCCAACGCAGTAAATGGCCCACTGCGGGAAATGCTGAAATAAATTGATCGCCCTGCTTCAGGCAATAGCCGGTTTAAGCATGCTTTACTACGGTGGCGAGACTCTGGTTCGTGGCGCAGTGGCACTGTCGTCACGTTTTGGTTTATCTCCACTGGCCATAGGGCTGACAGTCGTCGCCTTTGGCACCAGTGCACCCGAACTTGCCGTCTCTCTCAACGCGGCAAGGGATAATGCCAGTGATATCGCGGTTGGTAATGTGATTGGTTCCAATATCGCCAACATCGGTCTGATCCTTGGTCTGTCTGCCTTCATTTCGCCCCTGGTCGTGCAGGCAAAAATTATCCGCCTGGATGCCCCTATAATGCTTGCCTCAGCGTTGCTGGTAGTGGTTTTTTTGCTTGATAAACAACTTGGCAGACTTGAAGGCCTGATCCTGACGACAGCACTCATTGCCTATATTGCATTTACCTTCCTGCAGGCCAGCAAGGAACCGGAAGCTGTTAAGGAAGAATATCTGCAGGGTGTACCCCAAACCAGAAACAAACTCACCATGGACCTGGGTCTCATTGTTCTTGGCCTGGGCTTGTTGATTATTGGAGGAAAGTTGCTGGTTACGGCAGCCATTACTATTGCCCTGTTATTGGGCTTGAGTGAAGCCGTTATAGGCCTGACAATTGTTGCCCTTGGCACCAGTTTGCCTGAACTGACTGCCACTCTGATAGCAGCTCGACGCGGTTACGGCGACATTGCCATTGGCAATATCATTGGCAGCAATATATTCAATTTATTGGGTATTCTCGGTATCACGGTCCTTTTCACGCCTTTGAAAACCGGCAATATTCTATGGGCGGATATTATCTGCATGGTATTGCTAAGCCTGCTGACTTATCTGTTTTTGTTCACCCGAAGCAAGGTGGAACGTTATGAGGGGGTCATACTGGTACTGTTGTATTGTGCCTATACCAGCTGGTTGATTATTCGATAGAGTACGGCAAGTCTGTTACTTTTCCCCCGGACTTTTCCCCACAATCACTGACACCGGATTTACCAACCCCAGCCAGTAGGTGACTGATAAGGTACCAGCACTCCCACCGCTTCAATCTCGTGAATCTGGCCTTCCGGACCGATCTTGAAAATATGCATGGCAGGCATATCAAAGGGGTTAAACATACTCACATCCCGGACGCTCTGTCCTTCCACACCATAAATTGGCGTTTCTTTTTCGGTAAACGAATGTCGAAAATGGGACAGACCGAAAACCAGGCCGGTCTCGGGATCAGCTATGGTGACACGGCGATTATTGATGGTATCGATATACTGAAAATAATTGCTGCTCAGTTGCGGACCGCAAAGCATTTTTCCGAAGATACTGGCGGCGCCGGAATTGTTGCTGGTCTGCATACCATTTTCAAAGCGCACACAATCATCGGCAAGCGGTGACAGTATGCCGTTATTATCATCCAGGGCCGGATAGTAGGAATAGCCAATAGCAAGTAATTCCTCTCTGGACAGTTGTTGCGATTCTGGAATGGACGTTAGCAGACCCGCTCTCGGATTTTGCAAATTCGCCAGCATGGCGTCATTGGTTATCCAGGAAATCAAATGCTCGGCAGCAATAATCTGCCCCTGCTCTACCTGCAGGCGCAAACCCAGTAGTATGGGATCACCTTCTGCTTCCATCAAACCAAAAAAACCCACCTGTCCGGAAACCGGGTCTGGCACATAAATCCTGTAATTGTCTGGTAAAGCGGTGGCGGTTTCCCAAAGACCAGTGCCAATGGCTTTGCGTTCCACGTTTTCCACAAACACTGCATCCTCTGCAAATGGCAACTGATCTGGATTGCCTTGCACCAGAGCTTGCAGATAATTGTCGACAAGAGTCTTCAGGCATTCGCGATCTGTACAAGCCAGATTCCCTGGCGCTGGAGTTACTGTGGCACAGCCAGACAAAAGCGATATGAATACCAGGATCAAGAATTTATTTAACACCATATTATTCATTTTTTGCCTATCGGTTGAGTTCGAGAAATTACTTTTTTTACAAGGGCTTATTTTGAGTTTAAATCACTGGCAAAACTATTTCTAATTAATATAAAAAAACAGGGTGCAAAATTGCACCCTGTTTTTATTCACGCTCCGGACAAGTCTTAACGACCGCCAGATCCCAGCCTGTATTTGAAGGTCAGGCCCCAGTTAAGAGGTCT
Source organism: Pseudohongiellaceae bacterium (assembly GCA_965661105.1). Classification (GTDB taxonomy): domain Bacteria; phylum Pseudomonadota; class Gammaproteobacteria; order Pseudomonadales; family Pseudohongiellaceae; genus Eutrophocola. Next base: position 28,026 of record CBFICR010000038.1, read on the forward strand.
GCCACGGGTAACACCCAATGCTGAACGCAGCGGTGCTTTCAGATTAACCGGTGCGGGTGGACCCCCTTCCCAGTAACCACCACCAAAGCGGCTGGCAAAGTTGCCGTAGTTCTTGTCTGTAAGATTATTACCGAACAAGGCCATTTCCCAGCGATTATCGGGGCTGGTATACAACAGTCGGGCATTAAGCAATCCGTAGCCGGGTAATTCATAACGCGAATCCAGGAACCATTCCGCGACAGGAACACCGAAAGGACCGGTGCCACAACCGGATGAGCCTGGCCCGTTAGGGGCTTCAACACCGCCTGGATGGGTCTGTTGTGGTCCGGTGTAGGCGTAGTTAACAGACAACTGCAGTCCGCCATTATTTTCCAGATCGAAATCCCAGATTCCACCTACCTGATAGCTGCGCTCGGCGGGCGATGGAAACAGGAAGATACCGTTATTGACACAGACATCATTCACTTTGGAGTCTATCCAGCCGGCACTGGCATTCAGGGAGAAATTATCCGAGACGGCCAGTTGGGTATCAATTTCGACACCATCCAGATCGATCGTGCCCTGGTTCGCCAATTGAATGGCGAAGCCTACCGGAGAGTTCGGATCAGAGACGGCGGTCGCATTCTGCCGATCGCTGTATTCCATATCGAAATAAGTCAGGTTAAAACGCAACCTGCTATCGAAGAACTCACCTCGGAACCCTATTTCATTGTTGACTACTTTTTCCGGAGGAATGGCCGCAATGAAGTCTCCACTCTGCTCAGGTCCCGGCACATTGTCCAAAATCTGAAAGGCAAAAGAGCCAGCCCGATAGGCCTTGGAGATAGTGCCATAGACCATCAGGTCGTCAGTGAGGTGATAATCCACGGTGCCACGCCAGTCCACTTCTGACCAGGAGTCATCTGTGTTAACGGTGGTGGAAGTGGTTCCCGGTGCCGGGGTGAAGTCGTCTGAAGCAAACTCTGTCTGCTCATAATCCTTTTCGTCATAGGCAAAGCGCACACCAGCGGTTACATTCAGTGCATCTGTCGCATGCCAGGTGCCATTGAAAAACGCTCCCCAGGAATCAGATTTCTGGGTAGTGGCAGTATCACCAGTGATACGCCCACCAGTCCAGCCATTACCATTGGGATTCTGGTTTGTCGGGGTGAAGAACGGTAATC
>CBFICR010000039.1:0-25696 GCA_965661105.1 Pseudohongiellaceae bacterium
GCCAAAGAATAGTGCAGGAGATTCATAATGCAGACAGTGGCACCAGCAAGTACCTATAGTGATATTGGCAAAGAATTGAAAATGATTGGCCTGGGCACACCACTTTTAGTGTTGTCTTTGTTGGCCATGATGATAATTCCGCTGCCACCATTTATTCTGGATTTTCTGTTTACATTTAACATTGCGCTTTCACTGATTAGTCGGTTGGTATCAGGTTATATTATGCGGCAACTGGATTTCGCCGTATTCCCTACAGTACTACTTATTGCCACCTTGCTTCGTTTGGCGCTGAATGTAGCATCAACGCGGGTTGTTTTATTAAAGGGGCATGAAGGCACCGGAGCCGCAGGCGGTGTTATTGAAGCCTTTGGGGAGTTCGTCATTGGTGGCAACTATGCGGTTGGTCTGGTGGTTTTCATGATTCTGGTGATTATCAATTTCGTGGTCGTGACCAAGGGCGCGGGAAGAATTTCTGAAGTAACGGCACGTTTTACACTTGATGCGATGCCGGGAAAACAAATGGCTATCGATGCGGATCTGAATTCAGGTTTGATTGACCAGGAAGCTGCCAGTAGTAGGCGGGAAACTGTGACCAGAGAAGCCAATTTTTATGGCGCCATGGACGGGGCCAGTAAATTTGTTCGCGGTGATGCTATCGCAGGTATTTTAATTCTCTGTATAAATGTCATCGGAGGATTTCTGATTGGTATTCTGCAACATAATCTTTCTGCTGATCAGGCAGCAACCAATTATGTATTACTTACTATCGGTGATGGCCTTGTAGCTCAAATCCCATCCTTGCTGCTGTCAACGGCAGCAGCACTGATCGTGACACGGGTCAGTGATGCCCAGGAAATGGGAAGTCAGGTCATCGATCAGCTTTTTGCGAGTCCCAAAATATTTGTCATCACAGCAATCGTAGTGGGAACTCTGGGGCTGGTTCCTGGTATGCCAAATTTTATATTCCTGTTTATTTCATCGTCTTTACTTTTTATCGCCTGGAAATTAAGTAGAAAGCAGTCAGGGTCTGCCGCTGAAGAACTGGTGCAGGATGAAGCAGATGAGATTGAAGATGCCGCAAATCATGAACTTGACTGGGAAGATATTATTTCCACCGACATCATAGGTCTTGAAATTGGTTATCGGCTTATTTCTCTGGTAGATGAAAAACAGGGTGGTGATTTATTGGCTCGCTTGAAAGGGGTGAGGAAAAAGCTGTCTAAAGAACTTGGTTTTCTAATTCCATCAGTACATGTCAGGGACAACCTGAGTTTGGCCCCCAACAGCTATCGCATCACTTTATTTGATGTCCCACTGAGTGAGGGAATAGTTCACCCGGGTATGGAGATGGCCATAGATTCGGGTAATGTGTTTGGTGATCTCGATGGTATAAATGCCAAAGACCCCGCATTTAGTCTTGATACGGTATGGATTGAACCGGCACAAAAAGAAGATGCCCAGGGCAAAGGCTATACAGTTGTTGATTGCAGTACCGTAATTGCAACGCACCTAAGTCATACACTAAAACAACATGCCCACGAATTGCTGGGACATGATGAAGTTCAAAAATTACTGGATACACTTGCAGTGGCTGCTCCCAAACTGGTGGAAAACCTGGTGCCTGACACCGTAACTCTGGGTACTGTTCTCAAGGTTATGCAAAATTTGCTTGAGGAAGATATTCCCATCAGGGACATCCGAACAATAGCCGAGGCTTTGGCGGAAAATGGCGAGAATAGACAAAATACCGACGCTTTGACGGCCTCTGTACGCATTGCCCTGAACCGTACACTTTGCCAAAACATCATAGGAAACAAGGAAGAAATCAACATCATGAGGTTTGATCCTGAATTGGAACATTTATTGCTAGATAGTCTGGTAGGTCAGACCAATAAGGGTTTTCTTGAGCCGGGACTCGCGCAAAGCATACTCAAGGATATAGCACAAAAAGGGCAGGAAATTGAAATGCAGGGACAACAAGCGGTATTACTTGTTCCGGATGAGATCAGATTGTGGCTTGCCCGTTTTATACGACCGAGTTACGAATCCTTGAAGGTACTTGCCTACAGTGAAATTCTGCCAGGCAAACAGATTAATGTAGTGGCAACCATTGGGCAGTTGGGAATTACAAGATCAGAAGAAGCATCGATTCCCCGGAATAATGTTGGAGAAGAATAATGAAAGTGGAACGTTATTTAGCAGATGACATGCGTCAGGCGATGAAAAAGGTACGCGATGGCATGGGAGAGAATGCCTTGATTCTTTCCAATCGTCGAATTAATGGCCAAACTGAAATTGTTGCCGCAGTAGATAAGGAGTCAACCGTAAAAAGCCCTTCTGGTATCTCCATCGCCCAGACTGGAGAGGTGGAGACCAGAGATATAGAGAAGCCCGATAAACAATCTGGTAAGCAGAGCGGGCGTTTTGAAGAAGGCCCCTCGTTAGCAGAAATTCGCAAGGAACTATCTCGACTCAGAAAAATGTTCGAGGGTGAATTATCGCAATTATCCTGGCGCGAAATGGGCATTCGGCAGCCAAACAAGGTCGCAATTCAGACACGCCTGGAAAGGGCTGGGCTGAATACTTTTATTGGCAACATGATCGCCGAGAAAGTAACCCCATGTGATGACTTGGATGAGGGCTGGAAAAATGCCCTGAAAGCGACTGCCCGGTCAATCCAGATTCCGGAATCCTCCATACTGGAGGAGGGCGGTGTAATAGCCTTGCTCGGTTCAGCCGGTGTTGGGAAGACGGTGACAGCGGCAAAAATTGCCGCTCAATTTGCCGCCCGTTATGGTGAAAATGAAGTAGCACTGGTCAGTACGGATCATACTCGCACTGGAGGCAAGGAGCAGCTTCTGAGTTACGGAAGTAATCTGGGGATCGCTGTGCAATTCGCTAACAGCAAGTCTTCATTGGAAAAGACCTTGACAAGTTTGTCACAGAAGCGACTGATCATTATAGACAGTGCAGGTATTAGTTGGCATGACACTGAATTAGCGCAAAAGCTCGAAGAAATATTTTTGCCACAGAGGAAAATTCATGCATGTCTGGTGTTGTCTGCAACTACCCAGGAAGCCCTTATACATGAAACCATAAAAGCATTTTCCAGGGCTAGTCTGCACTCGGCGGTTATCACGCATACCGATGAATGTTGCAGTCTTGGGCCAGTGCTCTCCAATCTTATCCGTCATCAGTTACCACTTTCATTAATAGGTACTGGTCCTTGTGTTCCTGAAGATCTAATGAAGCCCGATAATCGATTCCTGTTGGGAAATTTGCTCAATAGTTATCGTAAATTTATGAAGGAACAGAAACCAAAACAGGAAGAAGCCCCCATGGAATGGAGGGTAGCCAATGCCTAGCGCTGATTTCAATAGCACACTCCCTATCAAGATTCTGGCTGTGTCCAGCGGCAAGGGGGGGGTGGGCAAAACCAATGTTTCAGTCAATCTCGCGGCCGGGCTCGCCATGCGAGGCAAGAAAGTTATGCTGATGGATGCAGATCTGGGACTGGCCAATGTGGATATCCTGTTGGGGCTTCACGCGCAAGCAAACCTTTCCCATGTGGTCAGCGGCAAAAAGGCACTCAAAGAAATTATTCTGCAGGGACCGGAAGGCATTATGGTCGTGCCATCCGCCTCTGGCATCAGCAAAATGGCAGACCTTTCTTTGACTGAACAGGCTAATCTGATAAACGCCTTCAGTGAGCTTGATACCCAGCTTGATTATCTGGTGATTGATGTTGCTGCGGGTATTTCCAGGACTGTCACCACCTTTACCCAGGCATGTCAGGAAATTATTGTTGTCGTGTGTGATGAACCGGCGTCTATAACAGATGCCTATGCGCTGATAAAAGTACTTAGTCGAGAGCATGGTATAAAACGCTTCCAGATTCTTTGTAATCGGGTTATCGATAAGCCGCAGGGACGAAAATTATACGCCGCCCTTTCCCGTGTCACAGATGAGTATCTGGATGTGTCGCTGGGCTATCTTGGCATCATCAATGAAGATGCTCGGCTGCAGGAAGCTGTAAGAAAACAAGAACCTGTAATAAGTATGTTTCCAGCAAGTCCATCCGGTGTTGCGTTTAATTCGCTGGTGGACAGTATTCTTAAATTACCAGTACGCCATGAGAATGATGGTGGCATATCATTTTTCCTTGAACGTATTATCCAGAAATCATATGCGATGGAGTTAACCTGCTGATGAATAATGCAGCGAGTCCTTATAACGAAGCGAGCTATCAAGTCAGTGAAAATCTGTTTAATGAACATATTTATATGGCGAAATCGATTGCACATCACATTGGCATGAGACTGCCGCCAGGTATCGCTATTGATGATCTTATCCAGGTTGGATTGATTGGCTTAATGGAAGCTTCCAGAATCTATGACCCTTCACTGGGGGCTACATTTAAATCCTATGCCCATATTCGCGTCCGTGGCGCCATTATCGATGAATTGAGGCGGCAATCCTGGATACCGCGCTCAGTCCAGAAAAAATCCCGCGAGATTTCACAAGCTATTCGCAATGTGGAGAGCAGGGAAGGGCGTACTGCAACAGATCGTGAAATAGCAGACGAACTACAAGAGTCATTGTCAGACTATACCCGGGATCTTGAAATGGTAGCTGGTACTTCAGTTTTTAGTGCAAGTGACGATAATTACTATGAGTCAATTGAATCTGAGGAAAAATCGCCATTCAGGAATACCCAGGATGAATTGCTGAAAAAAAACCTGACAGAGGTTATTAGTAAGCTGCCGGAACAGGAAAAGCTGGTTATCGCCCTTTATTATGAAAAAGACATGAATCTGAGAGAAATCAGTGAAGTGCTAGAAGTCAGTGAGTCCAGAGTTTGTCAAATTCATAGCCAGGCAGTAGGCAGGATAAGATCAAGAATGCCGGACTGGGTAAATTCCTGAATGATGTGCGAAGTTACAGGCAAGTCTTCTTGCCTTCACATTATGCATAGGAATTATTATGGACCTAATGACCATACTTGGCGTAGTAATAAGTATTATCGCCATTATTGGCGGTAATTTACTTGAGGGTGGCCACACTGATTCGTTAATGGTCTTCACCGCCTTTTTTATTGTTTTCGGCGGAACCCTTGGTGCCGTAATGGTGCAGACCCCAATGTCTATTTTCATGCGCTCCATGAAAAGAATTGCCTGGCTGTTCAAGCCTCCAGTAAACGATCCAGAAGAAATGCTTGAGAAAATTGTTGGTTGGAGTCAAGCCGCACGTAAGGAAGGCTTGTTAAGCTTGCAGGCTTTTGCTGAAGAGGAAACAGACCCGTTCTCTAAAACTGGCCTTGAAATGCTGGCCGATGGCGGCGAACCGGAAGTGATCAGGGAAATTCTTGAAGTAGAGCTCGAAATTAATGAAAGTCGTGACCTGCTGGCTGCCAAGGTATTTGAAGGGTTTGGGGGCTATGCTCCCTGTATCGGTATTATTGGCGCGGTAATGGGGCTTATTCATGTCATGGAAAATCTGGCAGATCCGGATGCGCTGGGACCGGGTATTGCCGTGGCATTTGTTGCTACGATCTATGGCGTGGGCTTGGCGAATCTATTTTTTCTACCCGCTGCGAACAAGCTAAAAACCATAATTGGAAGACAAAACCAATACCGGGAAATGATTCTTGATGGCCTGATTGCTATTGCTGAAGGAGAGAATCCAAGAAATATCAGCAGCAAGTTGAAAGGTTATATTTAATATAAGCCCAGATGTATGTTCTACAGCTAAAACCAGTATGTGATCCCTTATGGCACGGAAAAAAAAGCATGAAGAACACGAAAATCATGAACGCTGGCTAGTGTCCTATGCGGATTTTATTACCCTGCTGTTTGCATTTTTCGTTGTTCTGTACTCAATTTCTTCTGTGAATGAGGGGAAATATCGTGTCCTTTCAGAATCATTGAATGCTGCTTTTCGTACCTCTGCAAGAAGCATGGACCCTATCCAGGTTGGACAGTTAGCCCGATCACCACGGAATCAGGCTCAGTCCATGGATGTGCCTGCTCCCATGCGTTATACCCCCATAATTATTATGCCACCTACCTTGCCTGAAGAAACTGATAAGCATCCAAGTTATTCCATGGATGAAAATGAATGGGCTCTGGACGAGGCTTCAGCACAGGTAAATTATATAGCTGATGATGTTGAGGATGCGTTTGAGGAAATGATCAGTGAGGGTGTCATTAATGTTTACCGTGACAGATTAATGCTGCAACTTGAAATAAATAGCCAGATTCTTTTTACCAGTGCATCAGCGACTCCTTCACAGGAAGCGGAAATCATTCTGCGGAAAATTGCGGAATTGCTAAGAGATTATCCAAACATTATTCATGTAGAGGGTTTTGCAGATAATGTACCAATCAAGTCACCGGTTTTTCCATCCAATTGGGAACTCTCTTCCGCCAGGGCGGCAGCAGTGGTTAGATTGTTTGCTGAATTTGGAGTTGAGCCAGAAAGAATGGCCTCAGTTGGTTATGCTGAGTTTAAACCTGTCGCCAGTAATGATACCGAAGAGGGACGTGCTAAAAACAGGCGTGTTGTCGTGGTTGTGTTGGCAAATACCAGTAATGAGGCAGACGATAGTGATTTTTCAGAGATCACATTACTCAGGCAGAATTTATTAGAAGCAGAATCCAGTTTCTGAATACTGCAGCTGATCGTTGCTTATCTGATTCGACTTAATTCAGCATCTACCTTGAATGACGTTAATTGTTCTTCATCCAGACTGGCCTGATAGTCCATAGCATTCTTCATATGAACTGAAAGTGCGCTTAGTGCTTTTTCCAGCATAACAACCTCAATCTCCTCAAATGGCTCCCTGCGCGATAATGTCACTTTCCCAAGGTCGATACCGGAGGTTTTGAGTCGGTATCGACATTTATGTAATTTCTGCACGCCTTTGAATACATGAACAGCCTGTTGCGGATGATCATATTCAAAACTGTCATAAATAATTACTTCGCGAATTTCACTCTCAAACAGATTAATGAGTTCCGTTAATGGCAGGGTGGTATGGAGCTCTTTCAGATCAGTAGCAGCAGTGTTCCCTGTGGCGTCATTTTCATACTGTGGCGCCGGCATTTCATAGCTTTTCATAGTGGAATAACCTTTAACATTGGCATATTGGGTATAACATGCAACCCTCATGCCAATAATAGATCTTATAAATATCCATATATATCAATAGGTTGAATTTATAGTGTAATCAGAGTGAAATATTTGACTAAAGTTCGTCAGTGTTTTGGCTGTTTCAGCTAGCCTTTTCTTGCGGACTATCGGGAAAGGCGTAACCAGGTAATTCAAGATGGACGAGTCCCCTAATATTATTACGCTGAATTTTTGCCATGACCCGTGAAATGCGATTTTTTAAGGTAACAGGCATGTCCAAAAACTTTAATCCTACCTGTTTTTGGCCACTATGAAGCTCATTGATGTGGCATAACTCAACTTTGCAAATAAATCGAATAAGGGACTGTATTTCTATTTGGCAATTTTCAATAGACATACCGGTTTCCAGAATTGCTCCTTTGTCATTGTCTAATTGACATAGGGTTCCGCCCATAGAAAAGTCATGACAGATACCTATCAGTTTATTACTTTCATGCTCCGGTAACTCCAGTTTCACTTTTGTATGCAATTGTTGAAGAGATACCCTATAGGATGATCTTTTTTGATTCTTGATCAAGGATTGTGGAAAGTGCATGCGGCAAATCTCGGGCTTTTCGCTACTTTCAGGGATTACCAGTTCGGATACGAAAGTAAGATTGCCATAAGTGAGTGATGTTTTAATTTCAATTTGTGGAGAAATAGTATTAAGTTCACTTGTCGGTGGCATAAACATCCGCAAATAAAGCAGCTTTGATTCATCATCAATTTTTTGAATTGTTGATTGATAGGTTTTGAGAGAGCCCGCTCCAGGAAAACTAATCAGCAGATTTTTTTTTTGCTCATGTAGTTCGTGCAGATAATGGCTTATCAGAGCTGGGCTTGTAACCAGCGTTGTTCCCTGTTGATTTACCATTTAACTATTCCCGATACTGACAAAATAACAGGCTTTATAAGGCAATGTGATTACGTGTATTGTGAACCGGCTCTGCCTGGCCATTTGCACCGTAAGTCATGTCGGCTGAAGGCAGCGTCCCAGTCATTTTTCCAAGCAGACTTTTTATAAGTCCACTACGGCGATGGATGAGTTGACCTATATAGCGGTTTTCTTCCAAACAAAGAGTACTTATTTCCGCAAGTTGGGCAAAAAGATTTTCAAGATCGCCATGGCGTTGAATATAGTCTTTGTTTATTTGATGCGTCTGCATATCAGTCGTGCGTTGGTTGGTTGCAGCTTGCAGACGTTCAACGAGTTTTTCTTTTTGCTGGCTATGCAGGGACATTTTACTATCGTCCACCGAAGTTAATGCCGTTTTTTCGTCTTTCAATAAGGCCAGTAATTCACCAGCCAGGGTAATTTCCTGATTAAGACCGAGGAACAATGTGTTGTGGATCTCTTTCATGATTTTCAGGCTTAGCTATCCTGATTGTTGTTATCTGATTCAAAGCTAATAATGCTTTGTGCAATTTTTTCAGCATCCATGGTTAAGGTGCCATCTGCCAGCGCCTGCTTGATTTCAGCTACTTTTGAGGCATCAACAACAGGCATATCTGTCAGGGTTTTTGATAATTCACTCAAGCGAGATAACTGGGATGACACTGATAATGATTCACCAGGAGTGGGGCCAGAGATATTGCTGCTGGTGGCGGCGGTGGACGACTGTTTTTTTTCAGTGGGTGTCTTTTCATTAGCCTTCATCTGTACGGCTGAAATTGTATTTTTTGTATTGATATCGTTACTCATTGCCTTGAATCCTTTGCTAAAAAAGTTCTACTGGTCCATTAGGGACTATTCTATATATAGTTTACGACTATATGTCTTAATAACTTTAGTGTTTATTTACATTCTCACGACAACACTGGAATCTTCCTGAACAATGGCATGAATAGTTCTTCCGGAATTTTTATTTTGAACTGAAATAAGTTGCCCTGAAGTCCCACTCTCAAGGGCGATGCCATTCATTTTAACGTCAATACCAGGGATGCTGGCATGAATCACGACTGCTTGACCGCGTTTTATTAATTCTTTCGCGCGTAAGAGTCGGTTGCTGAGCACATCCCCGGGCTGAATATTTCGTAACAGTTCTTTATTGGATAGCTGGGATGAATTCGTCAAATATCCTGCAGGCGCCTCCGATAGCGCTATTTCCTTTAGCTCCAGAGTGTCCATTGTTGGCGATTCCCCACGCTGGAAATAGCGATTTGTTATCAGCACTTCTACACGGGCATCGACTTGCACCGGTACGTACAGTGTCCAGGGTGAATTACCATTACAGCGAACACCAACTGTGGTTCTTCCCATGTTTTCGCTGCTTGTCATAGAAAATGTTTCCAGCGCTATATCACATACAGCCAGGCGCAAACGTGGATCTATACTGTTGGCTGTGGCAGTTACGCGAGACACGTCAATTGAATATTGTGAGATGTGCTTCAGGGCAAAGTTTTCTGCTGCCTTACGTATGTCGTTTATATCGTGAGCCTGATTTTCCGCATTGACTGATTTGACTGCAAAAGCTGGCAGGACCACTGCGAAAAGCAGAAGCAGGTGGTGCAAGACGCTTCTATCCAGAATTGTCATTATTTTGACTGTCATGGTAATTCCCGGTGTTGAAAATAAACTAATCAGGCATTTTTTTGGCACTTTAATGATTGAGCCCCAATAAAATGCGGTTTTTTACTAATATAGTCATGGAATATGCAAAGCATGTGCCAGCCTACAAAAATATTACAACGAGGTTTTTGACCCGTTTTTTTCATTTTCCCTTGCGCCCTGTGTCTGCTGCAATGGGCAAGCGGCAATAATTGCCGTCATTACCTACCATTTTTGCCGCTACTTACCTGTTTTATTCCATTGCTTTAATCAATAAATACTCAAGCTTTTGAAAGTTCGACTATTTTTCTAGCTGGCACAGCTATTGCTATGTTTTTAACAAGAACGCTAAAAACCCGATCTGGCCTGACAATGATTGTTTGGCTAAAAAATAACGACTATTGGGCTAAAGGAGAAACAAGCAGTGAACTTGATAGACAAGGCTTTTGGAACTCATCCCCAGGCGATTACTCTGTTGTCACAACGTAGTTCGGTATTGTCATCGAATATTGCCAACGCCAGTTCCGCTGACTATAAGGCCCGGGATTTCGATTTCAGATCGATGCTGCAGACAGAGCAACTTAATCAGAAGGTCAGACTCGACACCACAAGAGCTGGTCATATAGGTGAAAGCTCTACAGGGCAATCCAGCGATTTACTGTATCGGGTACCGACAAAGAATGTGAGTAATGGCAATACCGTGGAAGCGGAAGTTGAGCAGACTGCTTTTGCTGAAAATGCCATGCGCTATCAGAGCAGTCTGACTTTCCTTAGTGGAACTATTTCCGGACTTAAACTTGCTATTAAAGGGACACGATAGTTATGAGTGGCATTTCCAACTCTTTTAATATTTCCGGTACCGCATTGAATGCGCAAAGCATTTCTATCAGTACCATCGCAAAAAATATGGCGAATGCCCAGGTCATAAGTGGCACTGAGGCTGGGGCCTATCGGGCACAACGACCGGTTTTTTCAGCCATGCTGGATGACTCCGCCAAGGGCGGGACTGCGGGTGGCGTCCAGGTTGATGGCTTCCTGCAGAGCAACGGTCTCATTGAACGTAAACGTATGCCGGAGCATCCACTGGCAGACAATGATGGTTATGTCTTCCTCTCCAACGTCAACATGGTAGAAGAAATGACCAATATGATCGAAGCATCAAGAAACTATCAATCCAATGTAGAAGTGCTGAACACATCCAAACAATTAATCATGCGAACACTGAATCTGGGTAACTAGTAGTCAGGGGCAAGATGATCAGAAAAATACTGAACGGCAGGAGTCAACTATGAATTTACAACAAATTCTCGGTAGCGGAACCAGCAAGATAAGTGACCAGCTTGGCGGTGGTTCCGAATTGGGACAAGACGACTTTATGCGTTTGCTTGTTGCACAAATGAAAAATCAGGACCCGACCAATCCGGCGGACAACAGTGAATTTCTCAGCCAGATAGCTCAGTTCAATATGGTGTCAGGTATCGATGATCTTGGTAAATCATTTAATGGTATTGCCAGTACTTTGTATTCTGCTCAAGCCATGCAGGCAGCGGGGCTGGTGGGACGTGAAGTACTTACAGAATCTGCTACGGCAATTGTACAGACAGGGCTGCCAGTGAGCGGCGTTATGGATTTTGATAATAGTGCCAGCGCAGTCTCGCTCACTATACGCAATGCTGCCGGTGAGATGGTTGATGTGGTTGATTTGGGCATAGCTCAGCCGGGATCACGGAACTTTAGCTGGCAAGGAACGGATTTCAACGGTGATCAGGTGGCACCAGGGCAGTACAGTTTTCAGGTTGAAGGTTTTAGTAATGGGCAGCAGCTTGGAGTCCCGGTGCGCATGTTTAATACCGTGGACAGTGTCTCCGTTAATAAAACCAATTCGACCATTCAGTTACACCTGAACAGTGGTGAAAGCGTAGGTCTATCGCAAATCAGTGAATATAAATAAACGAGGAATACATTATGTCATTTGAAACAGCAGTCTCAGGAATCAAGGCATCAAACACCAGTCTGGGGATTATCGGTAACAATATTGCTAATGCCGGTACTACTGGATTTAAAACTTCACGGGGCGAATTTGCCGATGTCTATGCCTCCGGTGCTTTCAGCAATGATGAAGGCAAAGGCGTTGCGGTCACTGGTGTCAGCCAGTCTTTTTCCCAGGGAAATATCCGTTTTACCGATAATATTCTCGACATGGCCGTTAACGGTGGCGGTTTTTTTGTACTCAATGACAATGGTTCCAATATCTATACCAGGGCAGGTAACTTTCAGGTAGACCGTGACGGCTATGTCGTAAATCCGGCCGGTAATCGTCTGGTTGCTTTTAATACTACCAGCAGTGGTACGCCCACCAGTGAAATAATTGACCTGCGAATTGATACTTCCCTGATACAGCCACAAGCAACAAGCCAGGTGGATATCAGTGCCAACCTCGATTCACGCCAATCTCCACCAGCGCTAGCCTGGCCGGGTGCTGGTTTTGATGCCTTTGCAACACCGGCAACAGCGCCATCACCGGATATGTATAACTCATCGACCTCGGTCACTCTCATGGACAGCCTGGGTAATGCCCATATCCAGAGTATCTATTTTGTTAAAACCGCTGTCCCCAACGAGTGGAATGTCTATAGCCTGATTGATGGCGTGTCAACCTCTGGCCCTGACACGATGACCTTTGACAGTTCCGGCCAGCTCCCGGCAGCGAGTCTGCCTTTATCAATTAATGTCAGTGGCTGGACGCCACTGGATAACACTGGAGCTGCCAATGGTGCGGCTACGCAGACCTTTTCTATGGCGCTGTCAGAAGCAACTCAGTTTGGCAGTGATTTCAGTGTCAGCGGCATCAAGCAGGATGGTTATACCACCGGACAATTACGTGGCATGGAAGTAGGGGATAACGGCATTATGTTCGCCCGTTTTACAAACGGCCAATCCCGCGCCATGGGTCAGCTTGCCCTCGCTAATTTTAATAACTCTGCCGGTCTGCAGCCGTTGGGCGGCACAACCTGGATAGAAACCTTTGCTTCCGGACAGGCAACACTGGGTGCTGCTGGTACTTCCGGACTGGGCAATGTTCAGTCCGGTGCTCTGGAAGACTCAAATGTCGAAGTTACCCAGCAGCTGGTTGACATGATCGTTGCGCAAAGAAATTTTCAGGCCAATGCCAAGATGATTCAGACTGAAGACACCATTACCCAGACTGTGATTAATCTGCGCTAGGCAAGCCTTGAAAGTCAATAAAGAGTAGAGGAAAACTCATGTCTGAATTAATGCTGAATGTCATGAATGGTGCCAAGCAAATCATGCGGGCACAGGCGGTGAATGCGAACAATCTTGCTAATGCCAGTACTACCGGGTTTCGGAGGGAAGTATCCCATTTGATGGGCAGTGATGTAGATGATGGTTTGCGCAGTAATACTGATTTTAGCCAGGGTGTGGTGAGGACAACGGATCGGGATCTGGATATCAGTGTCAATGGTGAGGGATGGATTGCCATTCAGTCACCGGATGGCACTGAGGCCTATACCCGTCGCGGAGATTTGCAGCTCAATGCCCTGGGGCAATTAACCGATGGTAGCAGAAATCCTGTTATCGGAAATAGTGGTCCTATTGCAATTCCGCCTTTTACTGCTATTGAAATCGGTACCGATGGTTCCATTTCCATTCAGCCTGCGGGGCAGGACCCAAACACTCTGGCACTCATTGACCGCATCAAGCTGGTGTTGCCAGCCGCAGGCGAAATACAGCGAAGTGAAGATGGCATGATGCGTACCAGTGACCGCAATCCTCTGGTAGCCGATGCTGCAGTGGGCATTACGCCACGCAGTCTTGAGAGTAGTAATGTGAATTCTGTTGAAGAAATGGTCAAAATGATAGACCTGGCACGCCAGTTTGAAGCCCAGATACAGCTGATGCAGTCTGCCAAGGAAAATGCCAGCGTGCTATCAAAATTATTAACACTGAGTTAGGAAAGGAGAGAGATTATGAATCAGGCCTTATGGATAGCAAAGACAGGTTTGGATGCGCAGCAGACCAAGATGTCCGTTATTTCAAACAATCTGGCCAATGCCAGTACCAGCGCCTATAAACGAAGTCGGGCAGTTTTTGAGGATCTGTTATACCAGAATCAGCGCCAACCTGGTGCTCAATCCAGTCAGGACAGTTTGTTTCCTACTGGTTTAATGCTGGGCACCGGTGTTCGTACCGTCGCCACAGAAAAACTCTTTAGTCAGGGCAATATGTCACAGACAGAGAATCCCCTGGATATTGGTATTGATGGGCAGGGATTTATTCAGGTGATGATGCCTGATGGCAATATGGCCTATACCCGTGCCGGGGAATTGCAAATTGATAATCAGGGCCAGTTGGTAAATTCCAGTGGTTTTAGTATACAGCCCGCGGTCACTATTCCCCAGGATGCTCTGAGTATTACGATAGCTGAAGATGGCACAGTTTCTGTGACTCAGCCCGGTAATGCGGCAAGTATGCAGGTCGGCACAATTCAATTGGCTGACTTCGTCAATCCCGCAGGCTTGCAGCCCATGGGCAGTAATCTATTTCTTGAAACCAGCAGCAGTGGCGCTCCCTTGAACGGAAATCCTGGCGTTAATGGCCTTGGTACATTACTCCAGGGCTTTATCGAGGAATCCAATGTCAATGTGGTAGAGGAATTGGTCAGTATGATAGAAACCCAGCGTGCCTATGAAATGAACAGTCGTTCTATCTCCACAAGTGATCAGATGCTGCAGTATGTCAGCAATAATCTATAGCGAGTAAAACAATGACCTACTATTCCAAAGGCATGTATTGCAAAAGTTTGCTGTTGCCCATCGCCGCATTGCTGGTAACCGGGTGTAGCAGTACGACGCAGAATATTGATTCGATGCCAATGCCTGATTATTCGAAGGCACCTGTTGAATCGCTTAGCGCTAGCGGATCCATATATGAAGAAGGCAGGGGCATTTCACTATTTCAGGATTGGAAGGCAAGGCGAGTTGGTGACATTGTGACAGTTTTTTTGATTGAACAAACATCTGGTCAAAACTCTTCTGACACCTCACTTAGCCAGGCACAAAGCACCAATATTTCCGCGCCGACCTTTGGCGGTAGCACACGTAATAATATGGTAATCGACCTGAATTCAGGCCGTAGCTTTGCCGGAGACAGTGATAGCAGTCAAAGCAATCAATTGAATGGCAGTATCACGGTCACCGTTAAGGATGTTTTGTCCAGTGGAAACCTGCTGGTCGTTGGCGAAAAATGGATTCAGATAAACCAGAGCCGCGAACACATCGAACTACAGGGCATTATCCGTACCAAAGACATCGGTCCTGATAACAGTGTGTTGTCGACTCAGGTTGCCGATGCCCGCATTACCTATGCCGGTAATGGCGTTAACAAGGATATGAATACTATGGGTTGGGCGGCTCGTATTGTGTTCAGTTCACTTTGGCCATTCTGAAAAATCATCCCGATTTAATTCCAAGCGGTTACAGTGGTACACCAGGTGTCAACAATGAAACAGGTAAGTACATGAAAAAGAGCGTTGTAGTACTTTTTATTTTCTCATTAAACCTGATGCCGGTTCACTATGCGTTGGCAGAACGTATTAAGGATGTCGCCAGTATTGGCGGTGTACGAACTAACCAGTTAGTAGGTTATGGCCTGGTGGTAGGGCTTGATGGCAGTGGTGATCAGACTGCACAAACGCCCTTTACAGTACAAAGCATGTTGATGATGCTGTCGAGGCTGGGTATAGAAGTGCCGCCGAATGTAAATCCCCAATTGACTAATGTGGCGGCAGTGATGGTGCATGCGAATTTACCAGCATTTTCCAAGCCCGGTCAGATGATAGATGTGACAGTATCCTCCATCGGTAATGCGGCGAGTTTGCGAGGAGGATCCTTGTTAATGACAGAGATGAAGGGCGTAGACGGGAATATCTATGCTGTAGCCCAGGGTAATCTGGTGGTTAGTGGCTTTGGTGTACAAGGCGAAGATGGCTCCAGTGTGACAGTCAATATTCCCAGCACTGGCAGAATACCCAATGGTGCCACGGTAGAAAGAGAAGTACTGACGGCATTCACTAATGGAGAACCGAGATTGGTGCTTAACCTGAATAGCCCTGATTTCACCACGGCGCGTAATCTTACCGAAATGATTAATCAGGTTTTTGGTCCAGGGACGGCGAATGCTCTTGATGGCGCTTCGGTCGAAGTCATCAGTCCCAGTGAAACATCAACCAAGGTAGCCTTTGTTTCAGTACTGGAAAACCTGCAGGTAGAAACCGGTGATGCCCCGGCGAAAGTCATTATCAATTCCAGAACAGGAACAGTTGTTATTGGTTCTCATGTGAAAGTAGAAGAAGCAGCCGTTTCCCATGGCAGTCTTATTGTCAGCATTGCTGAGATCAATACTGCCAGCCAACCGGGCCCCTTTGCTGGAGGAGACACGACAGTAGTGAATAATTCCATTGTCTCTGTTGAAGAAGAAAATAGTCGTATGTTTTTGTTTCAGCCAGGAGTTTCTCTGGATGATCTGGTGCGCGCAGTTAATCAGGTTGGCGCATCACCCAGTGATTTGGTGGCAATTCTTGAGGCCTTGCAACAGGTCGGTGCCTTGCGTGCCCAGTTGATTGTCATTTAAAGAATATTTGATGAGGCTGACACTATTGATACTTTATCAGCGCTTTCCGAGGAGTAATTTATGACAAATGCTGTGAACTATAACGATTTTTCATCTCTGCAAAATCTGCGTACGCAAGCATCACTTGACCCGAAAGCGGCTGCGCAAGAAGTCGCGCGCCAATTTGAAAGTGTGTTTGTCAATATGATGCTAAGTTCAATGCGCAATACGATCCCGGAAGATTCCCTGTTTGGCAGTCACAGTATGGAATCCTATCAGAATATGTTTGATCAGCAGATTGCGGTGGATATGTCGACAAAAGGTGGCTTGGGGCTGGCTGAAATTATTGAAAAACAATTACTCAAGGCTTCAGATATTTAACCATCCAGCGTGCTCGTTACTTGAAGCAGTTGACGCAGTATTAAAGAAAAAAGAAAAAAGCCAAAGACAGAAAAGAGAGCAAGAGACATTATGCCAGACATACTATCGGTAGGCGCAAGATCCCTGTTGTCTTTGCAGCAGGCACTAACGACTACAGGCCATAATATTACCAATGCCAATACACAAGGTTATAGCCGCCAGAATATCAATTTTGCCGCTGCCGAAGCACAACGTTTTGGCTTTGGCTATCTTGGTCAGGGGGCGGGTATAGATTCTATTGAACGCTCCTATAATGGTTTTCTAAATAACCAGGTTCGCTCCTTTACCGCCAGTCAAAGCCAGAGCGAAATAATGGCGGCCATGAGCTCAAGAGTTGATCAAATTTTCAGCACTTCAGGAAATAGCCTGAACACCTCATTACAGCAATTCTTCAATAGCCTTCAGGATGTGGCAAATAATCCTGCTTCGCTTCCGGAACGCCAGGTGCTGCTAAGCCAGGCAAAGGGGCTTGTCGATCGTCAGAGTGGTTTGAATGATTTGCTGCAAGGACTGAATCAGGAAATCAATAATACGTTGCGTACCAGCGTCGCAGAAATTAATCATATTTCCAGCAGATTGGCTACTCTGAACAAGGACATTCTCAGCGCCAGCCTGTCGGCGAATGGATCATCGCCAAACGATCTGCTGGATGTAAGAGATCGACTGCTACAACAGCTGTCAGAAAAGGTTTCGGTCAATACTATTGAAAATGGAGAAGGCGTGGTTAGTGTCTTTGTTGGTAATGGCCAGGCATTGGTTGTTGGCAGTGAGTACACGGAACTGCAGACGCAAACAGATCACTATGACAGTAGTAAACTGGAAATCGGTCTGGTTAATCAATCCGGCACTGTTTCAATTACCCGTTTTTTAAATGGCGGTGAACTACAGGGTTTGCTGGATTTTCGAAAACGTGTGCTGGATCCTGCGCAAGCACAGATCGGCTTGATGATGCTGGGGATAAGTGAAAGTGTAAATCAGCAGCACAGAGTTGGTATGGACCTGAACAATAATTCCGGGAATGATTTATTTTCTAGCGGCAATATTCAGACACGAGCACATACTTTTAATGGCGGGAATGCGATACCGGCAATCACTTTGAATGATATTGGTCAACTTCAAGCCAGTGACTACCAGCTGAACTTTAACGGTGTTCAATGGCAGTTAATGCGCCTTTCAGACAACACTACTGTTACTGGGCCAGGCCCTCTCGTTCTGGATGGATTAAGTGTTGATGTGAGTGTGGGCACAGCGACCAGTGGTGATAGTTTTCGTTTTAATCCTGCTCGCGATGCAAGTGATTCAATAAGTCTTGCCTTGACTGATCCTCGAAGTATTGCGACTGCCAGTCCAATTGCGGTGAATGCTATTCCGGCGAATACAGGCAACGCCAGCATTAGCGAGATTAAAGTAATGGAGCCTAATACCCTGCCATTGGCGAGCGCTATTAGTCTGGTATTCAATCCCGATGCCCTGGGGGCGGGAGTGCCCGGATTTGATGTGACTGGTGGGCCGGGAGGATCCATCGCCTATGATCCGGCGTCAGAGTCTGCTGGCAAAACAGTATCTTTTCCGAGTCCGGGAATAACGTTTTCAGTATCAGGGAATCCGCAAGCGGGAGATACCTTCGATTTTATTAATAATGCCGGCGCAGCAGGGGACAGCAGTAATATGCTGGAGATCGCTAAATTGCAACATGAACAATTATTACGTAATGGTCAGGATACTTTTCAGAATCTCTATGGCTCCATTGTTGCCGATGTCGGAGTTATAACGCAACAGGAATTGGCGAATCAGGAAGTAGAGGCAGTCCTGCTTGAACAGGCCGCACGCTATCGCGATAACGCTACTGGTGTAAATCTCGATGAAGAAGCAACTAATATGATTCGCTATCAGCAGCAATACCAGGCGTCAGCTCAATTGATTAAAGTGGCCGATCAGATGTTTCAATCCCTGCTCATGTCAATTGGCAGATAACAAGACTGATTCAGGCAGAAAAAACATGAGAATTTCCAGCGCACAGATATTTACTCAGGGACTGAGTGCCCTGCAGACGAAACAACAGCAATTGCAGAAAACAGAACTGCAATTAAGTAGTGGTCTCAAAATAATGAAACCATCGGATGATCCATCTGCTGCTGTAAAAATTCTCAACCTCAATAGCAATATTGATATTCTGGATCAATACAATAGAAATATTAAAGTCGCGGAAACTGCATTGGCATACGAAGAAAGTGTGATGGCCAATGTGACTAATAGTATTCAACGTATTCGTGAACTGGCTATACAAGGGAATAATTCAACAAACAGTGATGCAGATCGTGCGAGCATTGCGACCGAAGTGTATTCAAGACTGGACGAATTGCTGACACTTGCCAATACAAGAGACGCCAATGGTGAATATATATTCGCTGGTAATAGAATTAATGCCCCGGCGTTTGCTAACAATGGCGGTAATATTGAATACCTGGGCGACCAGGGACAGCGCATGATTCAAGTAGGGCAGGGCAATCAAATAACTATTAGAAATAATGGTAATGACATGTTTCAATCCATTCCTGCAGGTAACGGTCAGATTCAGGTTGAAGCGACAGCGTCCAATGCCGGCACCCTTCAGGTTGGAAGTTATGGTATCAACAGCAATTTTGTTGAAGACACCTATACCCTGACTTTTTCTCAGGCCACCCTGAATGATCCTGTTAGCTATGTAGTAAGTGATAGTGCTACGCCTGCCAATGTTATTTCATCGGGTATCTATGATGAGGGTGAGACCATCGGTATTGGTGGAGCCCAGATCACATTTAGCGGTCAGCCAGTGACTGGAGACACAGTTGTACTGGAGCCTGCACCTAATAAAAGCCTGTTTGAATCGGTAAAGAGACTTGCCGATGCTTTGAATACCCCCACGCCTGATGCTGCAGGGGATGCCCATTTTTATAATGAAATGTCATCTAATATTCTTAGCCTGGATCAGGCTTTATCCAGAGTGAATAATCTTCGCGCAGGTGTCGGGGCGCGTCTTAATAATCTTGATAGTGTCAATTCAATCAATCAGGATTTTAAACTTCAGCTTGAAACCGTCCGCTCTGACACTCAGGATCTAGATTATGCCGAAGCCATTTCCCGTTTTAATCTGCAACTCACCGCACTGCAAGCTGCCCAGCAGGCCTTTGTAAAAACCAGTAATATTTCTCTATTCCAGTATCTCTAAGTGGCTCCAGCTTAAGTGATCTGCTTTATCAGTTTCTCTTCGATTTATTTTTGCCTTTTCTTTATTGGTTGATTACCAGTTTGTGCATACCTGAATGATATTTTTCTGCATTAATGAAGAAATTTATTAAGGTTTTTATTTCATAGCCGTTAATTAGTTTTAGTACCGGTACTGCCGGGTTATTTACGAAAGCAGTCGCCAGAAAAAAATTCTGATTTAGTAGTTAAAGAAATATCTCGGGTGGTCGTAATTAAGAATGAAGGCAACACAAGTTGCTATATTTATTTTAACTAAAGACAAACTCTGTAAATTGGTGAGACCCTAAATACAGAGAACATAGAGGAAAATATCATGCCACAAGTGATCAATACCAATATTGCGTCTCTGAATGCTCAGAGGAATCTGAACAAGTCGCAGGGAGCGCTATCCACTTCATTACAACGTCTGTCTTCAGGTATGCGTATTAATAGCGCCAAGGACGATGCTGCAGGTCTGGCCATTTCTGAACGTTTTACCGCACAGATCAGGGGGCTTAACCAGGCAGTTCGAAATGCCAACGATGGAATCTCCCTATCACAGACTGCAGAAGGCGCACTTAGCGAAGTGACCAATAACCTGCAGCGTATTCGTGAACTGGCAGTCCAGTCATCCAATGCCACTAACAGTGCTTCTGACCGTTCCGCTATGCAGCAGGAGGTTTCACAACTGGTTGCTGAAATCGATCGTGTTGCCACTAAAACCAATTTCAATGGTGTTACGCTTCTGGACGGCAGTTTTACTGCACAAAACTTCCAAGTGGGTGCCAATGTGGGTGAAACCATTTCTATCTCTGCTATTGCGGATACCACCAAGGCAGGTCTGGGTTTGGATAATGGTGCAGGTACTTCTGCCGGTACGGCTGTCACAGGCGGTCTTACCGCTGGACAATTAACTATCAACGGTAATGATATCGGTGTGGTTGCCCAGGATGCTGCAGCCATTGCAACGGCTATTACAGCCAGTGCTTCCAACGTAACAGCCACAGCGAGTAACAGCGTGTCCTTTGGTGCATATACGTCTACAACCAGTACTGCAGGTAATACCAGTACCGTTACTGTGGGTGGTGTGAACATTGTTGGTACTGCTGCAGGTACCTCCGGCGTCACAGCTGCCGAGATGGATACTGGATTGGGTACGGCAACAGCTGCCTTGAACACTGCGGGTATTACCTTCACTGGTTCTTTTGCAGGTGATGACCTGGTATTTACCAGAACTGACGGTAGTAACCTGGCAGTTTCCGCAGTAGTCAATACGGGTACAGCAAACAGCGCAATCGCTACGGGTACCAATGCCACTTCCTATGGTTCGATTTCTGTCACCAGTACAGGTGAAGATCTGGTTGTCGGTGGAACAGCGGCGGGTAATGCAGGTTTGACTGCTAATACCTATGCAGCGAGCGGTAATACACTGGATGTATCAACAGTTTCCGGCGCTAATTCCTTGATCACTGCCATTGATACAGCCCTGGGAACGGTGAATGGTTCTCGCGCTACCCTGGGTGCCATTCAGAATCGCTTTGAGTCAGTAGTCAACAGCTTGCAGACGACTACTGAAAGTCTCTCAGCAGCCCGCTCACGAATTCAGGATACTGACTTCGCTGCGGAAACCGCTAACTTGACCAAGGCGCAGATTCTGCAGCAGGCGGGTATAGCAATGATGAGCCAGGCTAACTCTCTGCCACAGAACGTATTGTCTCTCCTGCAGTAAGAAAAATAACAATGCGTTAATCACAGGTGTAGCTCTCAAAAGGAGCTACACCTTTTTAACTAGTGAGAGGTATTGATTTATGTCTACTATAGATAAATCGAACCTGATTAAATCCGGTACAGTGTTAAGTGTTAAGCAGGTGGATACTGTTAAGCAAGTTAAATCTGATCAGCACCGGCAATCCGTTGCCGCTGACGGTAAACAAATGCCTACTACAAATTTCACAAAAAACTTAAGCCAGGCCCAACGCAAGGAAATTAGCAGGGCAGCAAAGGAAGTTTCCGGGTATATACAAAATATCACGCGGGAACTTAACTTTAGTGTGGATGAAGAACTGGGAAAGACGGTAATAACTGTTATCGACGATGAAACAGGTGATGTAATCAGGCAGATACCCAGCGAGGAAATAATTGAATTAGCCAGAAATATTGCCAGCATGAAAAATTCAACACCCAGAGGCATTTTGTTTGAGGGTGATGCTTAACCCTATTTCTGGTATGCATATTGCAAGTTTTTAGTTCTATCAATCTGCATCAAAGATGTTGGCCTGGTTCGACACTTTGTTGCTGAAATAAAATTTGTAGTGAGCAATAACGGGAACTGGCAAAATGATTACCGCAACAGGAATAGGCTCAGGCCTTGATATCGATGGTTTGGTGACACAAATTGTTGCCGCTGAACGTTCAGGGTCTGATTTACAAATCAGTCGGGAAAGCTCCAGAATTAATGTAGAGCTGTCGGCTTTCTCTACCTTCAAATCCTCGCTCACCAATTTTCAGTCCTCGCTTTCAGGCCTGGATACGCTTGCCAATTACTCCCAAAAAACAGCTATAAGTAGCGATGTTGACGCCATTTCTATTACTGCTGGAAATACTGCCATTACAGGAACTTATTCTGTTGAAGTTAGCCAGCTTGCCAGTAAGCATTCACTGGCCAGTGCGGCTTACGCTGATACTGACAGTACAACACTGGGAACTGGTACCTTGACCATTCGTTTTGGCACCACAGATTACACCACCGGAACTGATAGCTACAATAATTTCATCTTGAATCCTGAAAGTAATACCGCCGTACTTGAAATCGACAGTAGTAATAACACTCTGGAAGGGCTTATGACAGCGATCAACGAGTCAGACATAGCAGTAAGTGCGTCAATTATTAATGATGGCACGGGTTATCGACTGTTGCTGACTTCGAATAAAACAGGGCTGGAAAACTCTCTTGAAATTTCGGTGGATGATGGTGATGGCGATGATACTGATATTTCCGGGATTTCAGCGTTTATCTTTAATGCTTCATCCACCAATGCAGTACAGACTCAAGCAGCGACTGATGCATTATTTAGTGTTAATGGTCTTGCCGTAGCAAGTGCTGAGAATGTGGTGTCGCAAACTATTCCCGGGGCGACTCTTGGTTTGAAAGCGCTGACTACAGCACCAGTCGAAATTGAGATCAGTGAAGATAATCAAAAAGTAGTAAATGCCGTTAACAGTTTTATCAATGGTTATAACAACTTTCGTAATACAGTAAACGGTCTTACTTCTTATGATAGTGAAAAGCAGGTAGCGGGGACATTGCAAAGTGATTTTACAGTTCGTTCAATTGTCAATCAGGTGGACACTATCATGCGCAATAATATTGCTGGATTGAATGGTGATTTCACTAATATGAGTGAGCTGGGTTTGAGTTCTGATGAGAATGGTAATCTTATTCTGGATGCTGTTCAATTTAATGAAGTACTGACTACCAACAAGGAAAATGTAATTGGCATTTTTACCGCGATTGCTGTCCCCAGTGACAAAAACGTGGTGTTTCAGAGTGCGGGGGGAAACGTAGAGGTAGGGGATTATAGTGTGAATATTTCACAGCTTGCTTCTTCAGGAATATTCACAGGAACAGCGGTACTGCCGAATTTTGGTTCTGGTGGCACATTGACAGTTGATGCTGACAATGATGATTTCTCCATTGAAATAGATGGCGTTGAGTCTGCGGTGCTGAAACTTACCAATGCTGTTTATAGTACAGGTTACGATCTGGCAGCAGAATTTCAAACACAGATAAATGGGTCAGTAGCGTTGCAGGAAGCAGGAAAAACAGTTCAGGTGGTTTATGATCCCGGGAATAATAATTTGCAGATTATCTCCGGTACCGAAGGCAACAGCTCTGCAGTAAATATTCTTTCTGTAGATACCAATATGCTGGCTGATCTTGGTCTGGATGCTATTTCAGGCACTGTTGGACTTGATGTGGCAGGTTCAATCGGTGGTCAAGTCGCTACCGGAGCAGGTCGCTTGTTAAGTGGTGCAGAGGGAACGGCAATCGATGGCCTTAACCTGGTTATCAATGGTGATGCTGTGGGCGCAATGGGAACGGTTTCCTTTACTCGGGGTCTTGCGAATCAAATCACGCAATATTTACAACAATTGCTGGATGAAGATGAAGGCAGTATTGAGTCAAGAATCGAAAGTCTAGAGACACGTAAAACCAATCTAGAAGCACGCCAGCAAGAACTGGAAGCAAAGTGGACGACTATTTCAGATCGTTATTACAGACAGTTTAATGCCCTGGACACATTAATGTCATCCTTACAGTCGACCAGCTCATTTCTTGAGTCTCAATTGGCAAATTTACCGAAGCCCAATAGTGTCAGAGGGAATTAGTAATAAATAATCAGATCTTACTTTACAGATACCCGGGGCTAAAAATTAGTTATTAGTGATTAATATTTCCTGAATCTGGTCGTTACATAGTATTAGCAGGTCAGACTTTAAATACATATAAATCGATAACAACCTATAAATAGCGGGAATTAACAATGTATAGCGACGCAGGATTATCTCAGTATCAGTCTGTCGACGTAGAGTGCAGAGTAGTGGGCTCTTCGCCTCATACTCTGGTCTCCATGTTGTTTGACGGAATTCATAAAAATCTGGCTATTGCGGCAGGAGCAATAGAAAGAAATGACGTTGAACTGAAAGGAAAAAAAATCAGTGCCACTATAGAAATAGTTGATAATTTACGTGCAGGTTTGAATGTGCAAAAAGGTGGTGATCTTGCGAAAAATCTTATGTCTTTATATGACTATATAGAAAGGCGTTTGATAGAAGGTAATCTGGGTAATGACAGGAAAATTCTTGCAGAAGTAAATTCCCTTATTGGAGAAATCAAGGAAGGCTGGGATGCCATTCCTCAGGAATACAGGAGATAGCCCCGTGCGTCTACTCCCCTCTGTAGTGACCAACAACGACACTAAAACAAAAGTAGCCAGCCAACAGTTACGCTTCAAACTTGCGCAATTAATTGTCACCAGTGAATCCATGCTTGCTTTTGCTACTGCACAAGATTGGCAAAAAGTAGAAGAACTTGAATTTTCCAGGCGCAGGGAAATAAGTGAAATAAATGAATTTGACTATGAAGTGCAGTTGGCATCTGACATTTCAGAGGCATATGAAACATTGCTCGAAATCAATGATCAGATATCTAGCTTGGTAGCTTCCGGGAAAAGTCAGATTTATAAGGATTTTAACGCCGGGCAGCAGGTTGTTAGCGGAATAAAACATTATTCCAATATTTACTAGAGTATCCATTTAATACGCGTCTGTGCGAATCGAAAAACACTAATTATTAATAAATGTATTATTTGCTTGATACAAAACAGGATAGGTAATGCAGTGAGTGAAGATAGCGAAGGATTGGTTTACAGAGGAGCCTTACCTGTAGCAATCAAAAAGCTGAAAAATATGCCAAGCGATTATGAATTGGCATGTGCAAACCACAGCAACGAAGTGCTGCTAAAAGGCGGCTTGATGCTTAATGATCATCAGGAACTTGATGAGTACCATGAGCTTAGTCCATTCTTAATTAAGATGGATCTCAAACTAAACCTCCTACTTAATCTTATGGGGGAAATAATTAAATCCAGTAATGAGTGTCCCGAATCCCGGTATCTCCAAATAACCCCCCAATGCCTAACG
>CBFICR010000040.1:0-25669 GCA_965661105.1 Pseudohongiellaceae bacterium
GAGACTTGAGACTTGAGACTTGAGACTTGAGACTTGAGACTTGAGACTTGAGACTTGAGACTTGAGACTTGAGACTTTTTTCTCAATGCGTAAAGGAATAAATCACGGCGTTGGTGCCAAGTCGAAACGCATCGGTGGAGGGGAGCAGGGGCATGGAGCCGTTTTCATACCAATCCCAGAAATTGGCCAGATCGTTATTATGGCCGGCCAGGATGCCAAGTCGGCCGTGCTTGTCAAATAGACCGTAATAGGTAATTTCGCCGCCAGGCACACTGTTGGCCATGGCCTGTAAATTATCCAGTGGGGTATGGACGCTGAATACCACATGATCAATGGCCAGTGGTACAAAGTCATTCTCGGGAAAGGCACGTTTTATTTGTGAGCGCATCTGGCCCCACTGGACCGGGCCATCAAAGTCGTCCATTAAAATAAACCCGCCGCGCATTACAAATTCCCGCAGATTACCGACTTCCTGGTCTGTCAGTTCCATTTCTCCCGGCTCGCTCACATAGGCAAAGGGGTAATCAAAAACATCGGGTTCGCCCAGTTCAATAATGCGATAGGAATCAATGGTCAGGTCAAGCAAGGTGGCTCTTTCCAGAAACTCATTCAGGTTGATATCAGAGCTGGGGTAGTTGTGTGACCAGCCCATATGTCCGATATAGCCATTAGTGCCAAAATGCCAGCGCGCGGCAGTAAATTCTTTAGCCGGCGGGTTATTTTGCTGAATCCGATAACCGCGGCCGCCACCACCAAATTGTGCGAAGGCAGGTTCTGCAAACAGGCAGATGAGTATTAGCAGGCAAACAAATTTTTTCATGTTGATAATTTAATGCTCAGGACGGGCTGAGGCAAGGGAATAAGACAGAAGAGACAAGAGGAAGAGCAAGAGGGAAGATAAAAGAAAAAAGATAAAAGAAAAAAGATAAAGGATAAAGGTGAGCATTACAGGTATGACGGGAAGGGAGGGTTTGAAGGGTGGTCTGGAAAGCGGATTCATGGGAATAATTTTTCCAGATGGGATAATTCCCTTTAATGGCAGGGTAGATTATGGGATGCTTCAACAGTCATGCGTAATTCAGGAAGTCACCGGCATTGAGTACTCATAACACCATCTTCTGGCACGACTATGAGACCTGGGGTAGTAATCCGCGCAGGGATAGGCCGTGCCAGTTTGCGGGTATCAGGACTGATGAAGACCTGAATATTATTGATGACCCGGTAGAGTTGTATTGCCGTCCGACACCCGATTTTCTACCCCATCCGGATGCCTGCGTGGTGACCGGTATCAGTCCCCAGGTTGCCCTTGAAAAAGGGGTCAGTGAAGCCGAGTTCAGTGCCTGTATCGCTGAACAGTTCATGCAGCCCAATACCTGCGTGAGTGGCTATAACAGTATTCGTTTTGATGACGAAGTCACCCGGCATCTGCTTTACCGGTGTTTTTATGATCCTTATGAGCGCGAGTGGAAAAATGGCAATTCGCGCTGGGATATTATTGATTTGCTGCGCACCACCCATGCTCTGCGACCGGAGGGCATTATCTGGCCGCAAAAAGAGGATGGCAGCCCCAGTTTCAAGTTGGAAAGTCTGACCGCGGCTAACGGCATTGAGCATTCAGGTGCACATGATGCGCTGGCGGATGTCATTGCCACCATTGAAATGGCAAAATTGGTAAAAACCCACCAACCCAGACTGTATGACTGGCTCTATCAGTTACGCAAGAAGAATCGGGTTATTCCCCTGCTGGATTTAAAAAACAGGGACATCTTGTTACATGTATCAGGTATGTTTCCTGCCACTCGCGGTTGTCTGGCAGTGATTATGCCGCTAGTCATGGATCCCACAAACAGCAATGGCATTATTGTGGTCGATCTGGCTCAGGATCCGGCTGTCTGGCTGGACCTGGAAGCAGAAGAAATCAGGCACCGCTTATTCACTCGCAGCGAAGATCTGGGCAGTGTTGAGCGGGTACCACTGAAAACCATTCATGTTAACAAGTGCCCGTCCATTGCCCCGATATCGGTACTCAGTGATGATACGGTAAAGCGTTTTTCGATTGATTTGCAAGCCTGTCAGCGGCATCGGGAAAAAATACTGGCACATCCATCGATTCTGACGAAACTGGCCCATGTGTTTACCGAACCTGATTTTGAAACTACCAGCGACCCTGATCAGATGTTATACAGTGGTGGCTTTTTTAATGATCATGACAGGAAGATTATGAATCAGGTCCGTGTCGCCAGTGGCGATAAACTGTCAGCGCTGGATCTGCCCTTTCATGATAAACGTCTGCCTGAGATGCTGTTTCGTTATCGGGCACGGAATTTTCCGGAAACGCTGAATGATCACGAAGCTGAACACTGGCAGGCCTGGTGTGCAGAGCAACTACAAAACAGTGCGCAGGAAGGAAGCCTTTCCATAAATGACTTTTTTATGCGATTGGACGAACTGATCAGGGAAATGCCGGATAATAAGGCATTGTTTGATTCCCTAAGAAGCTATGCCACCACGCTATGTAAACGACTCGGAGTCAAGATTTGAGTGGATTTAATATTCTTAAAAAAACCGGGCCGGGCATTATCGTTGCGGCGACCGGGCTGGGAGCCGGGGATATCGTCGCCGCCTCGGCAGCCGGGGCACAGGCAGGCACTGTTTTACTATGGGCGGTAGTGTTTGGCGGCCTGCTGAAATACGGATTAACTGAGGGAATAGGGCGCTGGCAACTGGCCACTGATACCACTCTGCTGGAAGGCTGGATAGAAAAGCTGCCGAAATTTTTCAGCTGGTATTTTATTGTCTACATGTTTCTTTGGACTTTCATGGTAGCGGCGGCCATGATGGCGGCCTGCGGTCTGGCGGCTTACGCCTTCTTCCCGGCATTGTCGGTCACCCAGTGGGGGATAATTCATGCACTGATTGCCCTGGTTATTGTCTGGTTCGGCGCCTACAAGGCACTTGAAACAGCCATGAAGTTTTTTATTGGCCTGATGTTTCTTACCGTTCTTTATTGCGCGCTAAGGGTAATGCCGGATTTAAACATTATTGCCAGTGGTATGTTTATTCCCCGGGTGCCGGAATCCGGTATGGCCTATGTGTTGAGTGTGATTGGTGGTGTGGGTGGCAGTATTACCATAATGAGTTATGGCTACTGGATGCGTGAGGCAGGCTGGAAAGGCAGGGAAATGATGTCGACTATGCGCTGGGATCTTGGTATCGCCTATGGGCTCACAGCACTGTTTGGAATCGCGATTATTATCGTTTCCGCGGGCGTTCAACCGGAAGTCGTGTCCGGCAATAATATGGCACTGGCCGTGGCCGATCAGCTGGTTCCAGTGATGGGAGAAACCGGGAAATGGGTATTCCTGTTTGGTTTTTGGGGGGCAGTATTCAGTTCCATGATAGGCGTCTGGCATGGAGTGCCTTTTCTGTTTGCGAACTTTGTCATTCACTACCGTAAACATACCCACCTGATAGAAACCCGCGGCAGTATTTCCAGATCCTGGGCCTATCGAGCCTACCTGGTCTATCTGGCTATTTTGCCGATGAGCCTGCTGAGACTCGAAAGACCGGTGTGGATTGTGATTATTTACACTATTACCGGTGCCTTCTTTATGCCCTTGCTGGCAGCATTGCTGTTGTATATGAACAATAATAGAGTCTGGCTTGAGAACGCAGCGAATACATGGTTTAGTAAAAGTCTGTTGATTGCCTGTATGCTGGTGTTTGGCTATTTGCTGATAGTGCAGTTGCAGGGCCAGTTTCTTTAACAGTTTGTAATAGAACCCTGATCTTTCCGTCAGGAAAACAGCGCAGATAATTTTCCAATTTTGTGGCGATGCCTTTAAAATTACATTCTTTTTTGATAACAATAATTAATCGCGGATAAACACCTTTATATGGATGATTTTGATGATATCAGGCCCTATCGTGATGATGAGGTCAGGCCTGTAGTTGAACGGCTTTTGGAAGACCCGGCGTTGTCCAGGGCATTAGCCAAGTTTGAGCATCCTTTGCTATTCCGTTTTTTGCCAGGCTGGATTACCAAAAAAGTTCAGGCCACTCTTGGTCAGGATCTTGCCCATGTGCAGACAATCCATGATGTACAACTGGTCATTGAAAAATACCTCGACAAGTTGATCGAGAGTACCACTGACGGGTTGACCTCTGAAGGGCTGGATCAACTTGATGCTGATGAGCCGTATCTGTTTATCAGCAATCACCGGGATATTTCCATGGATCCGGCCCTGGTCAATTACATGATTTATCACCATGGTCTGGATACCCTGCAGATAGCCATTGGGGATAACTTGCTGAAACGTCCGTTTTTATCTGATCTCATGCGTTTGAATAAGAGCTTTCTGGTTAAACGTTCCGTTCAGGGCCGGGATTTGCTCAAGGCCAGCAAACAACTGTCAGCCTACATACACCACTGTATCAAGAGTGGCGAGAATGTCTGGATAGCCCAGCGCGAAGGCCGTGCCAAAGATGGCATTGATAAAACAGAAACAGCGATTATAAAAATGCTGCACATGGCAGACAGGGAGTCGGTTCTCAAGCTGACACTACAGGAATCCATCAACTCCCTGAATATTGTGCCGGTATCCATTTCCTATGAATTTGATCCCTGCGACCGCTTCAAGGCTGATGAACTGCATACCATTGAAACCGATGGTAAGTTTGAAAAAGATGAGAATTCAGATGTGCGCAGTATTCTCACCGGTATAGTCGGTAACAAGGGGGCGGTTCATGTCGCCTTTGGAAAGAAAATTGTTTTTAATGATGCTGTTACGGCAGAAGGAGTGGCAAGGCATATTGATGAGGAGATTATCCGTCACTACAAATTGCATGCGATAAATTATCTGGCCATGGAAGTCTTGCAGAAAGACTATATGGACTTTACAAGTTTGCCTGCATTACTTGGCATATCATCAGCACAGATAAGCCAGAAACGAAAACTGTTTCACAAAAAACTTAACAGTATGCCTAAAAAGCTGCAACCTTACGTGGTCAATATGTATGCCAACCCGGTCATCAGGAAAGCGGAAATCTCCGCTCAAAAGTGAATACTGTCTATATTCTCCGGCAATCCACTTTGCCAATAACCTGGAAAATAGTTTGGCAAATAGTTGGGCAATTTTTCCTTACCTGCACTAGAGTGAAATAACTCCGAACCTGTTCCGGAGTGAAGCCTGCCAATGTTATCTGATGAACTCAAACAAGCCATCCAGCAAAACTACTCAACGCTGGTAAAAAACAAAAACCTGCAAAACCGTCTTGGTCAGAAGCAAATGATTGCTGAAATTGCCAACTGCCTGAGTAGCGTTGACGTTGATGAAGAGGGGATGCGTATTTCTCCCCTGCCTCCCATCTGCGTCATAGAGGCGGGAACCGGAATCGGTAAAACCATTGCCTATCTTCTCGCTGTCATTCCTGTTGCCCAGGCCATGGGTAAAAAGGTCGTATTGGCTACAGCGACAGTGGCCCTTCAGGAACAGGTGATGAACAAGGATATCCCTGATCTGCTTCTGCACAGTGAAATGAAGTTCAGCTATTCGCTGGCCAAGGGCAGGGGGCGTTATCTTTGTCTGTCCAAACTGGATAATGTACTCAAATCAAGCAGCAGTCAGGATGCCATGCTGGATCTCTATGGTCTTGAACTGGACGATCCGAGTGTTGCAGATAAAGCCCTGTATCAGGATATGCTGGACGCCCTCATAGATAATAAGTGGAAGGGTGATCGCGATGACTGGAAAACGGTACTAAGCGAAAATCAATGGCGAGGCGTTGCTGTGGAAAAAGGACAATGCTCGGGCAATCGCTGTTCCAACTACAGTAACTGCTGTTTTTTCAGAAGCCGCAACAATATGCAGAAGGCAGATTGCATTGTGGCGAATCATGATCTGGTGCTGGCCGACCTGAGTCTTGGCGGCGGTGTCATTTTGCCGGCACCTGAAGACTGTATTTATATTTTCGATGAAGCTCATCATTTACCCCTGAAGGGAATATCCCACTTTTCCCATTTTATTGGTCTGCGGTCCACACTGACCTGGCTTGATCGTATTACTGGCGTATTCAAGGCCATGACAGTGGAGTTGGGAAAAGACAGTGAGATAGTCAGACAACTGGAAAAAGCCCGGGATGCTGCAGATAAGACCCGGGCTGTACTGCAGGAATATCTGCCGGTTTTTCAGTCCTTTTCTGAACATGCAGAGTCAGCCAATGCCAGTGGTGATATTACCCAGCACACCTTCGCACAGGGTGTGGTCAGTGAAGAAATCCGTGAAACCAGTCATTCGATATTACTGGAGTTTCGCGATCTGGAAGATCGTCTGAACAGAATTACAGATCGACTTAAGGACTTCATGGAAAATGACATGGGAGAAATTGATCGCCAGACTGCCGAGAACTGGTATCCGGTGATAGGGATAATGCTGTCACGGGCCGAAGGCGCAATACAGTGTTGGCGTGCGTTTTCTATTGAAGATCACGGCGGTTATGCACCCAATGCGCGCTGGCTGACGTTTCGGCAAATCGGCGCTGAAACCGAGATAACCCTGTCATCAAGTCCGGTCATTGCTGCAGATGCGCTTAATGATTATTTATGGAATGACTGCTTTGCAGCGGTGTTGACCTCGGCGACATTGACCGCCCTGGGCAGTTTCGACTTTCTTCAAATGCGCGCCGGGCTTCATGGGGAAACGGTTTTCAGGCAGATTGGCAGTCCCTTTGATTTCTTTAACAAGGGACTCTTGCGTATACCTGCCCAGGGTTTTGATCCCTCGAATAGCGAGGCGCATACCCAGGCCATTGTGGATGTTTTGCCACAATTAATTGAGCCAGACAAAGGGTCCCTGGTGCTGTTTTCTTCACGACGCCAGATGCAGTCAGTGTTGCAGGGCATCAATGAAGAACTGCAGTTAAACACCCTGTCCCAGGATGATCATTCCAAGCAGGAACTGATCAGACTGCACAGGGAGAGAGTGGACAAGGGACAAACCAGTATTATTTTCGGCCTCGCCAGTCTCACTGAAGGCATTGATTTGCCCGGTGATTATTGCAGCCATGTGATTATCGCGAAAATTCCCTTTTCGGTTCCCAATGACCCGGTAGAAAAGACCCTTGGCGAATGGATCAAGGATCAGGGCAAGAATCCTTTTAGTGAAATTTCGGTACCCGAGGCATCCATGCGTTTGATCCAGGCATCGGGGCGCTTGTTACGTACCGAAAAAGATACCGGTACTATTACTATTCTTGATCAGAGGCTGCTAAACAAATTCTATGGCAAGGGGATTGTGAGCTCATTACCGCCTTACCGGCTGGAAACTTTTGTGGCCCCGGTCAATCAGGCTGAAACAGAAATATAATAAACAAACGATGACTTTTTATGATTAACGGGAAACCCTATGAGTGATTCAGATAAAAACCAGCCCCCCGGCTACGAACCTCCCAAGGTCTGGCATTGGGACGCTGACAATGGTGGTGAATGGTCCGGTATTAATCGGCCTGTGTCAGGCGCAACGCAGGAACAGCCGCTGCCCATAGGGGAGCATCCACTGCAACTTTACTCGCTGGGTACGCCCAACGGGGTCAAGGTTACCATTATGCTCGAGGAGCTTCTGGCTATGGGTCATGAAGGCGCGGAGTATGATGCCTGGCTGATTAATATTGGTAAGGGCGATCAATTCGGCAGTGGTTTTGTGGAAATCAATCCCAATTCAAAAATTCCTGCACTGGCTGATCACTCAACGTCACCGGTGACGCGTGTTTTTGAAAGCGGATCAATACTGTTTTATCTGGCAGAAAAGTTTGATGCGTTTTTTCCCAAAGAACATTATCGCCGCACCCAAACCATGAACTGGCTAATGTGGCAGATGGGCTCAGCGCCTTTTGTGGGCGGCGGATTTGGGCACTTCTATGCCTATGCACCCTTTAAAATCGAATATGCCATTGACCGTTATGCCATGGAAACCAAGCGCCAGTTACATTTGCTGGATAGTCATCTTGCGGACAATGAATATCTTGCTGGAGACCTTTATACCATAGCCGATATGGCGGTATGGCCCTGGTACGGATCATTGATGAACGATGCCTATGATGCGGCAGAATTTCTATCGGTACATGAATACACCCATGTGCAGCGCTGGGAGAAACTCATTGCCGATCGCGATGCTGTCAAACGTGGTCGCATGGTTAATCGAGGGATTGGTCCATTGGAAGAACAGTTACTTGAGCGCCATTCACGCAATGATTTTATTGATAATACCGAGGATAAAGTTCAGGCCAGGGGAGGTAAAAGGCTATAGCCGACACGGGAAAACACCTGCGCTAAAAACCAATGCCCACTGATTTACACCAGTGGGCATTAAAGTAATCTGCAATTACAAATATTGCCGCCTTACTCAGGCAGATCGAGGATATGCTGATCCACCAGGTAATCAAAAATAGTGTTGGCACTAACTTCAGGCGAACTTGAGGGCAAAATTACCAGCTCGGGATTTTCCGGAACTTCGTAAGGGGAGTCGATACCGGTAAAGTTTTTTATTTCTCCGCGACGGGCTTTGGCATAGAGGTTTTTGGGGTCCCTTTCTTCGCAGGTTGAAAGGGGAGTATCCAGAAAGATCTCGATAAAAGGCAGTTCGCTTTTTTCATGTATCTGGCGAACCTGCAGACGATCCTGATTAAATGGTGAAATAAAACTGGATAACACAATGGTGCCGCTGTCGGCGAATAATTTTGACACCTCTCCGACGCGACGAATATTTTCTTCCCGGTCACTATCGGAAAATCCCAGGTTATTATTCAGGCCATGGCGGATATTGTCGCCATCCAGTACATAGCTGTTATAGCCTTTGTGAATAAGAAGATGTTCCAGGGTAAAGGCGAGGGTACTTTTTCCCGAGCCACTTAAGCCGGTAAACCAGAGCGTAGCACCGGTTTGCCTGAATATTTCACCGCGGGTTTTTCTGTCGACTCGACTCTCGTGCCAGACGATATTTTTGCTTTTGTTCTCAGTCATGTTTTTCTTCTTCTGTGTTTAAAGTGGGAGCTGTCTGATAGAGAGGATTACGACATCCTGTAATGGCCGACCCTCATTATCAACAGGTACCGCGCCTATGGCATCAAGGACCTCCAGACCGGCTCTTACCTTGCCAAACACCGTATGTTTTCCGCTTAGCCAGTCGGTGTCCACGAGGTTGATAAAAAACTGCGAGCCATTGGTGTTAGGGCCACTGTTTGCCATGGCGATCACCCCTCTTACCGGCATTCGGGATATCACCCGTTCCGTGTACTGATAGCCCAGATTCTCAAAACTTTCCTTGACGGTCATGCTGCGCAGTCGTCGATCAACCAGATCAATATTAAGATCCAGTTCTTCCTGGCTGTTTATATCCAGCTCCTTATAAAGCGGTATGAGGATTTTTTGTTGAAAGTCGACCTGATCATTGATCGCCAAAATGGGGTGTGGCACCCCGGCATCATTGATCACTTCCATTTTATCCAGCCCGAGACTGCGGGCATTGATCTCATCCCTGAACTGATAACCTGGTGTTCCGTCCCCCAGACCGGTGGGGCTCCCCCCCTGGATCATGAATCCCTCAATTACCCGGTGAAAAACCGTACCGTCGTAAAGGGGGCGCCTCACTTGCTCGCCTGTTTCAGGATCTATCCAGGGTTTTGTGCCTTCTGCCAGGCCAATAAAGTTTGATACAGCAAGGGGCGCTTCATCGGGAAATAATTCAAGGATCATTGAACCAAGGCTGGTACGAATTTCCATTACCGGGTTATCAAAATCCTCCCGACTGAAATTAATGGAGACAGTGGGGCTGCTGGACGTGATGTCCAATGCCTCACCTATTGGAATTCCTGTGTTGACATTAAGCGTGCTGGAAAGGGCCTGAGGATTAAAAAAAGCGGTGCTGTCTTCAGTTTCAAAAGCATTGCCCGGCGCGGCCCCTGTATTTATCCCGGGATCTGTTTCAGCAGCAAAACCAGTGCTAACAAAAATCAGGCTTGCAAGGATGGAGCAGGCAAAGAGTCGGGCAGCAGATTTCATTCAAATTTATCAGCAAAAGTCAG
The DNA here is from genome assembly GCA_965661105.1 of Pseudohongiellaceae bacterium. Classification (GTDB taxonomy): domain Bacteria; phylum Pseudomonadota; class Gammaproteobacteria; order Pseudomonadales; family Pseudohongiellaceae; genus Eutrophocola. Next base: position 10,078 of record CBFICR010000040.1, read on the forward strand.
CATTCGATAGTATCAGTCAGCTTTTAATGGGTGATCGGACGGAAGTTGTCGTTCTATCCACAGAGCAAGTTTGTGCTTCATATGGATAACATCTTCCTGGTCTTTTGCCAGCGGCTGTATCAACTGGTCTTTAACCAGCAGGGTATAGATGGCCCTGATTTTTAAATCCGCATGATCATCAGCATCGAATTTCCCAGCCCCGCGCTTCTCAAAATAGAGGCTGCCGACGCGAACAGCTTCGTGGACCAACTCTTTTTCGTGCTTGATTTTTTTTATTGCCATGGGGAAATTCTATCATAAGTAATACGTATCAAGTCATGGTGATATAGGAGATTGTGGCCAGGCAGAATTCATCAAGCCTTAATTTAAACCAAAAAAAAACCGCAAACGCATGACTTGGGCGTTCCCGGCTTTCCGATCTTAATAGTCAGTCCTTATCCTGGTTGTCGTTCTTTAGCTTTATGCTCTTAACTTCGCCAGGACAAGGGCTGCTGGCTATAAACTAGTGAATAATTTTTTTGTTGGGGTCGCTGCCTTCCTCCAGTTCTTTCTGACTGATCTCTACCACGAAACTTTCCTGTTGCAGTTGGCTTGTGGCATTCGCGCGCTCTTCGGCTTCTGCTTTTGCCAGCTTTGCCTCGTCCTGAAATAATTCTGCATTCAGCGACATCTGACGGGTCAGATGTTGTTTTAGACGATCTACCACACAGGTCATTACTTCAAGTGTCTGGCTTAACTGATCCAGCGTAATGAGCGTCTGCTCCGAGTTTTGTTCTACATCTTTCTTGTCGGCCATAGGAATGAGTCCTTGTGTTGCCCGAATGAGTTTACCGCTTGCCCTGTTGTTTTTATTATTTTCCGTTAATTCCTGCTTTCATGAATTGGGATCAATGGCTTTTGGCCTTAGTCCCAGTTCAATGCACCACCAGTCTGGTATTCAATTACCCTGGTTTCAAAAAAGTTTTTCTCTTTACGCAGGTCCATAATTTCGCTCATCCAGGGGAACGGGTTCTGCACGCCGGGGAACTGTTCCGGCAAGCCGATCTGGGCGAGGCGGCGATTGGCAATAAACTTGAGATACTCTTCCATCATCGGGGCATTCATTCCCAGCACACCGCGTGGCATGGTGTCGCGAGCATATTCAATTTCCAGCTGTGTGGCTTCCAGAATCATCTGGGTAGCATCCTGTTTCATCTGCTCATTCCACAGTTGTGGATTTTCCATCTTGATCTGGTTGATCATGTCGATGCCGAAGTTCAGATGCATGGATTCATCGCGCAATATGTACTGGAACTGCTCGGAAGTGCCCGTCATTTTATTGCGTCGGCCCATTGAAAGAATCTGGGTAAAGCCGCAATAGAAGAAAATACCTTCCAGGCAGCAATAAAAAGCAATCAGGTTTTTCAGCAGTTGCTGGTCAGTTTCTGTGGTGCCGGTATTGAATGTTGGGTCTGAAATTTCCTTGGTGTATTTCAGTCCCCAGGACGCTTTCTTGGCGACAGAGGGTATCTCGTGATACATGTTAAAGATTTCACCTTCATCCATACCCAGCGATTCAATGCAGTACTGGTAGGCATGGGTGTGAATGGCTTCTTCAAAAGCCTGACGCAGGATGTATTGGCGGCATTCCGGATTGGTGACCAATCGATAAATGGCCAGCACCAGATTATTGGCAACCAGGGAATCGGCGGTAGAAAAGAAACCGAGGTTACGCTTGACGATGATGCGCTCGTCCTCGGTAAGCCCGTCAGATTTTTTCCACAGGGCGATGTCAGCAGTCATGTTGATTTCCTGAGGCATCCAGTGATTCGCGCAACCATCCTGGTATTTCTGCCATGCCCATTCATACTTGAAAGGCACCAGCTGATTCAGGTCAGCACGACAGTTAATCATGCGTTTCTGATCGACAGTAACGCGTTCTGCAGCACCGGCCAGCTCTTCCTGACCATCGGTGTAATCCATTTCAGCAACGGCTTTTTGCGCAAGCTCTACAGCACTCAACTCGCTGTCATCGGACGCGGGCTCAACAACGGGCATGGGATCCTGGATGGCTTCCCCTGCAGTCGCAGTCAGGCCGCTGTCAGCGGATGCTGATATTTGGGCAGGTGATTGCGGTGCCGCAAACGAAGCTTCGTCCTGAAAAGTTGCCGCTGTAACAGCATCGGCTTGTTCCTGCGCCAATTCATTAGCCGCTGGCATCTCAGACTGCATCGGAGCTACTGCCGGTGTGGTCTCTTCGTTGTTAAATTCATCCCATGACAACATGTTACTTACCTCTGTTTAGATACTCTTTATTTCCAATATTTCCAATATTTCCGTTATTACGTTCTTTCCCAGTTTTCCGGGGCTGGATTTTTACAAGGCTGCAATGTTGCAATCTTGCTATTTCGCCAAGCCCTCAAACTTTTGCCTTCATTGTGGCAAAAGTTTATTGAGGCTGAGTTTTCCCCTTACTGGCATGCTTCACAATCCGGATCATCCAGTGAGCAGGCCTGAGGCACTTCTGCAGGCCCTGCAGCTACCGTGGGTGCATCCATGTTGGCTGATACTGCATTTAAAGTCCCTGAGCTGACTGTGGATTTTTCGGTGCTGGTTGCAGCCATCGCACGCAAGTAATAAGTGGTTTTCAGACCGCGATACCATGCCATGCGGTAAGTGACATCCAGCTTTTTACCGTTGGCTTCGTTGATATAGAGATTCAACGATTGCGCCTGATCAATCCATTTCTGCCGACGGCTGGCCGCATCCACGATCCAGCGTGGATTGATTTCAAAAGCCGTGGCATACAGGGTTTTCAGGTGCTGCGGAATACGATCTATCTTCTGCACACTGCCATCATAGTATTTCAGGTCATTGATCATGACGCTGTCCCATAATCCTTCTGCCTTCAGGTCACGAATCAGGTAGGGGTTCACTACAGTGAACTCACCGGAAAGATTCGATTTCACATACAGGTTCTGGTAGGTGGGCTCAATGGACTGTGAAACCCCCGTGATATTGGCGATAGTGGCTGTTGGCGCAATGGCCATAACGTTTGAATTGCGCATGCCTGTTTGTTTGACACGTGCGCGCATTCCATCCCAGTCGAGGGTGCTGCTGAAATCGACTTCCAGGAATTGATCGCCTCTTTCGTCCTGCAGTTTTTTCAGGGAATCAATTGGCAGGATGCCCTGACTCCACAGTGAGCCCTGATAGGTTTCATAAGCGCCACGCTCTTCTGCCAGCATGGTGGAGGCTTCAATAGCGAAATAACTAATGGCCTCCATGGAGTTGTCTGCGAACTGTACAGCGGCTTCCGAGCTGTATGGGATTTTCTGGATATACAGCGAGTCCTGGAAGCCCATCAGACCCAGACCTACCGGGCGATGTTTCATGTTGGAGGTTTTTGCCTGCGGAACCGAGTAATAATTGATATCAATGACATTATCCAGCATGCGCACGGCGGTATGGATTGTCTTGCGCAACTTGTCAGTATTGAGGCCGTTTTCAGTCACATGGTTGACCATGTTGATAGAGCCCAGATTACAAACGGCGATTTCATCCTTGTTGGTATTCAGGGTGATTTCGGTACACAGGTTTGATGAATGAACGGTACCCACATGCTGTTGAGGGGAACGCACATTGCAGGCATCCTTGAAAGTAATCCAGGGATGGCCTGTTTCAAATAGCATGGAAAGCATTTTTCGCCAGAGGTCCGCAGCCCGCACAGTCTTGTGCACATAGAGCGCGCCTTCCCTGGCCTTATTTTCGTAGTGCTCATAGCGTTCTTCGAAGGCCTTGCCATGAAGTTCATGCAGGTCAGGGACCTCATTTGGCGAAAAAAGCGTCCATTCTTTATCTTCGAACACTCGCTTCATGAACAGGTCTGGTACCCAGTTAGCCGTATTCATATCATGGGCGCGACGTCGGTCATCACCCGTGTTTTTGCGAAGTTCAAGAAATTCTTCAATATCAAGGTGCCAGGTTTCCAGATAGGAACAAACCGCGCCTTTGCGTTTACCGCCCTGATTAACGGCTACCGCTGTGTCGTTGACCACTTTCAGGAAGGGAACAACACCTTGTGACTTACCATTGGTGCCCTTGATATAGGCGCCCAGCGCGCGTACGGGAGTCCAGTCATTACCCAGGCCACCTGCCCACTTGGAGAGCATGGCATTGTCGTGGATTGCACCGTAAATACCACTCAGATCGTCAGGCACCGTGGTGAGGAAGCAAGAGGATAGCTGAGGACGCAGGGTGCCGGAGTTAAATAGCTGCGGCGTCGATACCATGTAATCAAAGCTGGATAACAGGTTATAGAATTCGATAGCCCGTTCTTCCCGGTTTTCCTCGTTTGATGCCAGCCCCATGGCGACACGCATGTAGAATATTTGCGGTAGTTCAAAGCGGGTGTTTTCGCTGTGGATAAAGTAACGGTCATACAGGGTCTGCAGGCCCAGATAGGTGAACTGTTCATCGCGGTCGGCTTTCAGGGCTTCACCCAGTCGTTCCAGGTCATATTCCAGCAGGTGAGGTGACAGTAGTTCCAGCTCAACCCCTTTTTCAATATATGGGCGCAGACTGGCAGCATACTTGTAATGCATCTCGGACTGGGTGGCATTTTCTGCAACACCCAGGAAGGTCAGTGCTTCGCTGCGCAGATTGTCCAGCAGCAGGCGTGCAGCCACAAAAGAGTAATTGGGTTCCTGTTCAACCAGCGTGCGTGCGGTCATCACCAGGGTAATCTGGACGTCAGTAAACTTGACTCCCGAATAAAGGTTTTTCAGGGTTTCCTGGTAAATAGCATCGCCGTTAACGTCATCAAGTCCCTGGCATGCTTCGGCAATAATCGTGCGAATACGCGCGGTATCCAGCGGCACAGTTGAGCCATCATCCAGTGTCACCATGAGATCCGACTTATCTTCGCTGGCAGGGGCTACCTGCTTTACCTGGCGCTCACGGGCACGCTCGGCACGATAAATTACGTAGCTTCTGGCAACTTTGTGCTCACCAGAGCGCATCAGCATCAGTTCAACCTGATCCTGTATCTCTTCTATATGAATGCTGCCTCCGGAAGGCATACGACGCTTGAAGGTTTCACTGATTTCAAGAATCATTTTTTCCACGGTTTCGTGGATACGCGAAGAGGCCGCAGCATTACCGCCTTCTTCTGCTATATAGGCCTTGGTGATGGCAACGGCGATCTTTGAGGCATCATATCCGACAACGGCACCGTTGCGTTTGATAACACGCAAGGTTCCCGGCGCCATTGCACTGATTGAATGGTCTGATGTGTCCTGTGTTGGTGTCGCCTTCGGGGAAGGGGAGGTGGATGATTCTACTTCTGTGTGCATTGCTGGCTCCGGATATTCTTTTCGTTATTTGTTTTTCTGGGTATCTTGTCTGTTACTGCTAATAAGGTTGTTTTACTACAGCTCTACAAAAGTGCTTCTGGTACCAATTACCTGTTATGGCAATGGCCGTTGACTTTTACCGGCGTGAATTACCGGAAAGGGGCTGGTTTAGCCCGGATTTCCCAAACACAAGATGTTGTGTTTTGGCGAAATCCCCGAAATCCCGTTTATGGCCTGTGGATAAGCCTCTACTGGATGTTTGAGATGTGGTCGGTTAGCAGGTTTTCCAGGTACTTTCGTCATACTTTCATGGATTTACTAGAGTTAAAGCCATGAAGGACTGTCCTTAAAAGCTGTACCAGCCTAACGTGTTCATCCCCTCTTGTTACTTTCAGATACTTCCAAATACTTCCAAAATCCTTCAATTTTCTTCAAATTGTCCTTAACTTATCTGGCTAAGCTGTGGATGTTGTTAGTTTTTTGATTCCGAAACAGTTTATCCAAACAAAAGCTAAAGCACAATATATAGTGTAAAAAAACTGTAAATGCACTATATCAGGTATATTTTCCCCTATGCAAGCCAATAATGTGTGAAATTCATGGGGATAAGTTGTGCATAGAGTGGGTATTGCCGGGTATTGTTTTGAAGTTATACAGAGACTCTTGTGACATTGCACCAGCAGGGGGCAAAAGTAGTAAATAATCGTCCGGGGCAGAAAAACCGGAAAAGCCTTTTAAAACAGGTGTCAGGGAATAATCATGATTTGGGCCTGCACCAGCTCAGGGCAAAAAATGGCTGGCTGGCAAACACTATATATAGTGTTTTAGCTTTTCAGATTCAGGCGGATTTATGGCAAATATTATTGATCAATATTTCTGCTCAATAAAGCGCGCAACAAATTCATTGGCCGGGGCTTCACGTAACTGTGCCGCACTTCCCCATTGCTGCAGATTTCCTTCCAGCATAACGCCGGTTTCGTCTGCAACGGTAAAAGCTTCGTCCTGATCATGGGTGACCAGAATTGCACTTATTTTACGCTCAATAAGAATATCCCTGACTTCGCGACTGAGGTTGCGGCGCATTTCCGTGTCCAGATTGGAAAAGGGTTCATCCATGAGCAGGAGTTTGGGGTCAGGGGCCAGCGCTCTTGCCAGGGCGACACGTTGTTGCTGGCCACCGGATAACTGGTGTGGATACTTGTCTGCATGCTTTTCCAGATGAACCAGGCTTAGCAGAGAAAGGACGATAGCGTCTTTTTCCGCCTTGTCTCTGCCGTGCAGGCCAAAGGCAATATTTTTACTGACACTGAGATGGGGAAACAGCGCGTAATCCTGAAACACCATGCCAATTTTACGTTGCTCCGGAGGCACTACATTACCAGCGGCACTGAGACAGACGCCGTCGAGGAGGATCTGGCCGGCAAAAATATTTTCCAGCCCTGCTATGGCTCTAAGAGCGGTGGTTTTGCCGCAACCGCTGGGGCCGAGCAAACTTACAATCTGATGTTGGCCAACATTAAAGCTCAGGTCATCAATGATCACCTGATCATCATAGCGACAATTGATGTTGTGAATTTCAAGCAGTGCTTTCATATCAGGCCACCTGGTCCATGCGCAGACTCTTGACCACAACAAGGGGCAAATTTATGCAGGCTGGAACTGGCGATATCAGCACAGCAGGAATTCAAGCAGCGCTTTTTGGGCATGCAGGCGGTTTTCAGCCTGTTCCCAGACCACTGAATCAGGTGCATCAATAACATCAGCGCTGACTTCTTCGCCACGATGGGCGGGAAGACAATGCATAAACAGGGCGTTCTCATCGGCAAGACTCATCAGCTCCAGAGTCACCTCAAAACCTTCGAAATCCTTCATGCGGCGGACTCGTTCATCTTCCTGTCCCATGGAGGCCCAGACATCAGTACTGACCAGGGAGGAGCCCGGTAATGCCTGTTCCGGAGTACGGACGATTTTTACACGATCGGAGTTGGCTGCAACCAGTTCAGGGTTGGGATCATAACCTGGAGGACAGGCGACGATGAGTTCGAAATCCAGCAATCGGGCAGCATTGATATAGGAGTGGCACATATTGTTACCATCGCCTATCCAGGTGACGGTCTTGCCCTGAATACTGCCGCGATGCTGGACGAAGGTTTGCATATCTGCCAGCAATTGGCAGGGATGATAATCATCTGTCAGGGCATTGATCACCGGGACGGAGGAATAATCGGCCATACGTTCGATTTTTTCATGCTCAAAGGTGCGTATCATGATGGCGTCTACCATCCTGGAAAGAACGCGCGCAGTATCCTCCACCGGTTCACCACGCCCTAATTGGGTGTCCTGGGGGGACAGGAAAATGGCAGAACCGCCCATCTGGTTCATGCCGGCCTCAAAAGAAACCCGGGTCCTGGTAGACGATTTTTCAAACACCATCGCCAATACCTTGTTTCTCAACAATTCATGGGGAGTACCCTGGTCAAGCAATATCTTCAGCTCGCAGGCGCGATCAATAATGTCTTTTAATTCCTGTCCGCTCAGGTCAAGCAGGGTCAGGAAATGTCTGGGTTTCATTTTCCAAAATCCTCAATCAGTTCGCTGATCGTGTCTATGATTAGATCACTTTCTGCTTCTGTAAGTGTCAGTGGCGGTACCAGTCGGACAACATTGCCTGAGGCGACATTAATTAATAGTCCTTTGTCCCTGGCCAGGGCCACCAGCTCGGCGCAGGGTTGGTCCAGTTCCACGCCAATCATCAGACCATTACCTCGAATTGCCACTACATGAGGGCAGTTCTGCAAACGCATGCTCAGGCCAAATTTAATCCTGTCACCCTGGACACTGGCATTTTCCAGCAAGCCTTCGGTCAGCAATGCCTTGTTGACCGCCAATGCCGCAGCACAGGCCAGAGGGCTTCCGCCAAAAGTAGTGGCGTGATGCCCCGGGTGGAAGATATCTGCTGCTCTGCCACTGGCCAGGCAGGCGCCGATAGGAAAGCCATTGCCCAGACCTTTTGCGGTAGAAACTACATCCGGCAGGATGCCACTGTGCTGATAGGCAAAATACTTGCCGGTACGGCCATTGCCAGTCTGCACTTCATCAAGCATCAGAAGCATGTCATTGGCGTCACAAAGGCTGCGCAATTTATTCAGGTAATCAGAAGCAGGAATGCATATGCCCCCTTCACCCTGTATCGGTTCCACCAGCACAGCGACAATATTCGGGTTGTTCTTCACACATTCCTCGACAGCTGGAATGTCATTGAAGGGCACTCGATAGAAACCTTCCAGAAAAGGCGCGAAGCCACTCTGATGGCGGCTGCTGTAGGTTGCTGTCAGTGCGCCCATGGTACGGCCATGAAAAGCGCCTTCCATAACGATAATGCCCGGTAAATCAACGCCCTTGTTATGACCAAACATACGCGCCAGCTTGATTGCCGCTTCATTACCTTCTGCGCCGGAATTACAGAAGAAGACACTGCTCATGCCCGAGGCCTGACATAACTTTTCGGCAAGTTCTTCCTGTAACGGCACGCCATACAGGTTGGAGGTATGAACCAGCGTTGCTACCTGTTGCTGAACGGCCTTGATAAAGCCCGGATGATTATGACCAAGGGCGCATACCGCAATACCGCTAATGGCATCAAGGTAGCGTTTGTTCTCGCTGTCATATAGCCATGACCCTTCACCGCGGATGAAATCAACGGGGATTCGATTATAGGTCTTCATCAAGGCATCTGGATTGGCCATTTACTACTTCCTGATCATAAGGTTATAAAAAATGAGTTTTTAAACCCGGGATTTTCCAAACCCAAAAAAAGCAAAAGGGCAGCAAGCGCCACCCCCAAAGGAAAGCGATTTTAATGAAAGCGTCCGCAAGTCACAAGTCTCCAGTTAAGAAGTCGCAAGTTACAGCTAAAGCGAATTCGGATTCAGGCTTTCATCAGAACATTAATACGAAACAAAAGCAGATATCGACTTGTCATCCAGGACTTGTATTGACTGAAATAAATGTGACTGAATTGAGACCGGCGCAGACGAATTTTTCTTCGCTCCGGGGCCTGGCATCTTTATAATCGCGTGCCATGAATGCTATCGAATTAAGTCTGTTTGCCTCGCGCATGGAGGCCGTCTGTGACGAAATGGGGGCCGTGCTGCAACGCTCGGCATTTTCTCCCAATATCAAGGATCGTCTCGATTTTTCCTGCGCCCTGTTTGACGACAGTGGGCTGCTATGTGCCCAGGCCGCGCATATTCCGGTTCATCTGGGCAGTATGGCCTATGCCATGGCTGACATTGTCGGGCAGTTTGACTGGCATGCCGACGATGTTCTGGTGCTGAACGATCCCTATCTGGGGGGCACGCATCTGCCTGATGTTACGATTGTTGCGCCGGTTTTCATTGATCAGGAATTGTTGGCCTTCGCTGTGAATCGTGCCCATCATGCGAATATTGGTTCCGAGTCCCCCGGTTCAATGCCGATTACCAGTAAGTTGGCGGAGGAAGGCATCATCATTTCACCTCAGTTCCTGCTAAAACAGGGTCAGCTGAATCGTCAGTTATGGAAATCACTGGAAGCCATTCATGGACAACAGGGTGACTATAAGCTTGATGGTGACATGGCGGCTCAGGTGAGCTCGGTAAACACGGGTGTGCAGCGAATGCAGGAGTTGATAATCCAGCTTGGAACTCAAACTTTCCAGTCAGGACTGGAAGAGCTTAATGAATACGGAACGCGAATTGCGCTTGCCTGTCTGGCTGATATACCCAAAGGCGTCTATGGGCATGTCGATTTTATGGATGATGATGGTCTTGGGCAGCTGGATATCCCAATACAGGTCTGCCTGGAGATTGCCGACGCCAGCATCACTGTGGATTTCGAGGGCACCAGCGAGCAGGTGGCGGGCAATATAAACTGCCCTTTACCTGTAGTTGCGGCGGCTGTGTTTTATGTGTTTCGCTGCCTGATGCCGGACTATGCGCCAGCCTGCGCCGGTCTGTTTAGCCCGATTAAAATCAAGGCGCCCGCAGCATCTCTGGTCAATGCCTGTCATCCCGCGGCGGTAGCTGCGGGTAATGTGGAAACCTCAACACGTATTGTTGATACGGTTCTCGGGGCGCTGGAGAAGGCTCTGCCGCAGAGGATTCCGGCTGCCAGTCAGGGCAGTATGAATAATATTGCCATGGGCCATCGCGGGCCTGACGGGAGTTGGGACTACTATGAAACTCTGGCCGGTGGTCACGGTGGCGGGCCTGATTTCGCGGGCCTCAGTGGCAGGCATTCACATATGACCAATACCCTGAATACCCCCATAGAAAGTCTTGAGATGCATTACCCGATTCGGGTTAAGCAGTATGCCATTCGTGAATCCAGTGGGGGCGCAGGCAAGCATCCCGGTGGCAATGGCCTGGTGCGCGAATATGAGTTTCTTGGGCCCGCCCAGGTAAGCCTGCTAACGGAAAGGCGCCGCCATCATCCCTGGGGGCTGCAGGGTGGGGAACCCGGGCAGACCGGAGAAAACTTCCTCAATGGAAAAGCGCTTCCTGGTAAAATCTCACTTACGCTGCAGGCCGGGGATTGTCTCACCATTAGAACGCCCGGCGGGGGCGGCTGGGGTAAACCGTAGCAGTATTGACTGCGTATACACTTGAAATGAAGTAAAATGATCCCACTTACTTATTCATACTCTTTAAACTTGATCTAATATTAAACGCCTCATCGTTCAGTATTAAATCCATTAACCTCAGGAATTCTCATGAGCACTGAAAATAATATCGAAAGCGTAATCAAAGACCAGATTGTTGCTAATCCAATCATTCTTTATATGAAGGGCAATCCCAATCAGCCGCAGTGTGGCTTTTCTGCCCAGGCGACACAGATGTTAATGGCCTGTGGCCAGAAATTTGCCTACGTTGATATTCTCAGTAATCCGGATGTTCGCGCCAATCTTCCCAAGGTCTCTGATTGGCCCACATTCCCCCAGCTGTTTGTGGACGGAGAATTGGTCGGCGGCTGCGATATCATGACTGACATGTATCAGAAAGGTGAGCTTAAAACCCTTCTTGATGACTCTGCTGCAAAAAGAGAAGGGCAGGAACAACAAGCCTGATAGTGTGAGTGCAAATGGCTTGAAAAAACGGGAGCAGCAGTGCTCCCTTTTTTTTGCCATTGAGAAACCAGTCAAATCAATTTAAACATAGAGCGAGATATTATGGGACGTCAGCCCTATGGCGCCAGACCCAACAATGCTCACACAGGGGCGCCGGGCGTTCGCCTGAGATTTTGATTCGCTGTTGTCAGCGCAATAGTTTTGCCTGGGGAAGGCGGGTTACGTACAATCCGCCTTCCTTTTTCCGTCAAGAAAGTCACTTATGTCTGATAACGCCCGTGGCGTCTGGTACATGGCTCTGGCCACTTTTGTGTTCGGGCTGATGACTGTGTTTGTCAAACTGGTACCGTCCATTCCGCCCCTGGAAATTATATTTTTCCGTGCAGTTATAGCGCTGATACTTTGCTACTGGGGATTAAAACGGGCGCGGGTATCGATTTGGGGTAATAACAGGGTCATGCTCATTATGCGCGGTGTAGCAGGCGTTATAGCCCTGTCCCTGAACTTCTGGCTGGTTCAGGAAATTCCCCTGGCAACCGCCTCCACATTGACTTATCTGGCACCGATATCGACGACCTTGATCGGCATCTGGTTTGTGAAAGAAAAGGTAAGCGCGATACAGGGATTGTTTTTTGCCACCAGTTTTGCAGGTATCCTGGTGATTCAGGGTTTCGATGCCAGAGTATCGCTATTTCATCTGGGGGTTGGCCTGGTGACCTGTCTGTTTATGGGCATTGCCTATAACTGTGTGCGCAAGTTATCCACCAGCGAGCATCCCCTTGTCATTATTTTTTACTTTCCTGCGGTCTGTCTTCCTGTCACAGCGGTGGCCTGTCTGTTGTTCTGGGTGCAGCCCCAGGGCTGGGAATGGTTCTATCTATTTATGGTGGGTATCACCAGCCAGGTGGCCCAGTATTTCATGACGCGTTCCTATCAGCTGGCCGAAATTTCTACGGTATCCATCGTCAATTACACCGGCATTATTTACGCGATAGTGCTGGGCTATCTCATTTTTGGTGAAGGCTTTAACCTGTTGACCTATTTAGGGATGGCACTGGTAATCGTCGGCGTGATATTAAATATTGTATGGAAACAATATAGCAAAAAGCCATTGGTGACAGATTCACCCTCCATAGTAATTGATGAGAAGCCCTTGTAGACTTTCCCCATCTAATAAAAACAATTACTTATAAGGGGGCAGTATGAGGGGAATTATTCATCTGTTGGCTATTGGCATTTTTATTTCAAACGCCGTTTGTGTCTTCGCCCACCACAGCACAGTGGCTATTTATGATGCATCGAAACGCATTGAAGTCACTGGCACGGTCACATCAATATCCTGGCGCAACCCCCACGGACGGATTGTTCTTGATGTAAAGGATGACGACGGCAAGCTGGTGGAATGGGAGGCGGAAGTGGCCTCCATAAGCGTGCTTCGAAACAGGGGAGTAAGATCGGATGTGATCAATGTTGGTGATGTGATCACTATTGCCGGTCAGCCCTCGCGTCGCAATCTGCCTGTTATTTTTGGTACCAATGCGCTGTTGCCCAGTGGTTATGAATTTGATTTTGGCTCCGGTAGTGCCCATTTTCCTGAAGGTAAAAACGGCAACATTGTGGGTTACGAAACGCCGGATGTGGATGTCACTAACGCGATGGCATCAGCGGACGGAATTTTTCGTGTCTGGAGCACCATCATGAGTGATCCGGCAGCCTTTCCGATTTTCAAAGGTGACTATCCATTTAATGAAGCAGGACAGAAGGCGCTGGAAGCCTGGGATCCCAATAGTAATTCCCTGTTTCAGTGTGGTAACAAGGGCACGCCCCTGATCATGATCAGCCCCATCCCAATGGATTTTGTCCATCAGGGTGAAGACATTCTCATGCGCATGGAAGAATATGATGCACGTCGGCTGATTCACATGTCAGCAGATGCCCGGGCACCTGAACAACATAGTCTGTTCGGATTTTCCCGCGGGTATTGGGAAAACGAGACGCTGGTGGTGGAAACCGATCATATCGCCTCCGGCTACTTTGACCACATGGGGGCGAAACAGAGTGAGCAGATATCCATCGTTGAACGTTTCATTCCCAATGCAGATTATTCGCGCCTGGATTATGAAATGACCGTGACAGACCCGGTATATTTTTCAGAACCTTTTACTCTAAAACGCTATTTTGTCTGGTATCCGGAAATGACCGTCCATGACTACGAATGTCTGGAGCGTTACTGAACAGGGATAAGCAGTAAGCGCCAGAGACGTAGTCAGGGTTGTGTCGGCCTGTGGCGAACAGGGCTCGCTATTAAGAGTAGTGGGTGCAGGACTGCTTTCATGGGTCAAGTGTATTCAGATAAGCCTGGCAATCAGGTTTTGCACATCGACATGGCTCTCACTACAATCGCTTGATCATTGCGGTCATCGGGATCGCCTTCAGGGGGAATTGTCACTAATGCGAACACTACGAATTTTTACCTTACTGATCATTACGTCGGCGTCATTTGTGCAGGCACAGGATTTCTGGAGTGCCGAGGATCTCGGTGAATTGAGTAATAGTCTTTCCAGTCAGGTTGGCTCCAATAACGCCGCCATTCTCAACAATATTATTAATGAAGGTGGTTACTATGCTGCCATGGTGCACAGGGAGCCAGGGCCAGGGTTTTCGGAGCTGCACGCAGAAATGGCTGATATCTATTTTGTGACTGAAGGCAGTGCCACTATTTTTACCGGCGGCAGTATTGTTGATCCGACCGAGTCTTCAGCGGGCGAAATTCGTGGCAGCAGAATAGAGGGGGGTGACTCTCGCTTGATCGGTGCCGGAGATATTGTTCATATCCCGGCGGGTTTGCCACATTATGTTCTTGTTGGTGAAGGTCAGGAAATCACCTATTTCATTTTAAAGGCGAAAGGTTTGTTACCCGGTGAAAAAAGAGCCGCTATTTCTGCAATCCCGGGCGTCGTCAGGGAAGGTGCCACCTGGCAACAAGTGTGGTCAGATTATGTGACTGCAGATGGCATTCTGGGCACTGCCGATGGCGGCGTTATGTTTGCCCAGGAGCAGACCGATACCGTCAAGAAGCTTATTAACGGCAATGAATATACACTTTTTGAAAATACCAATGGTGGTGGCGCAGTTTCCCTGGATAATGATGGCAGGCTTTTTATTGCCGAGCGCGCCTGTAGCGAACCGCTGAATGATGAACTGGCAGGTTGTAACGAGTTGACCCGCATTGCGCAACTTGCGCCTGAATACCGCCTGCTGGCAAACAGTTTTGCTGATGGGGCACCGCTGGGCAGAGTCAATGATCTTATCGCCGATGGCAGGGGCGGGGCGTTCTTTACTTCCCGAGGTGCATGGCATGTGAGTGCCGATGGTCAAATCAGTGTCGTGGCGGATGAGAATATTTCTTCCAACGGCATTATGCTTAACCGTGATGGTGATGTGCTTTATGTCACCAATAATACTGAAGTGCTGGCCTTTGATGTGCGCCGCGATGGCAGCGCCCGCAACCGTCGGGTATTTGCTGATCTCGATGGAGATAATGGTGGCGACGGTATGGCCATTGATAACGAAGGGCGCCTGTATGTCACCGGGAATAAAGGGGTTCATGTCATTGATGAGGACGGTGAATATATTGGTCTTATACCCACACCGCGCCGGCCCATTACCATTGCCTTTTCCGGGCCAGACAAAAAGACACTCTACGCGCCCTCAATGGGGGCCATTGGCGCTGATGGTAAGCAATGGGCAACCCCCGAAGGCGTTCGCAATATAGCCATGACTATCTATACCCTGGAAATGGAAACGGCAGGTTTCCTTGGCAGACCGAAATAAACAACCCTGAAATTAATAGCATCGGAAAAAAAGTATGCAGATAACCGTAGAGTTGAGTATGTACCCTTTTAAGGAAGACTATAAAACCCATATCAAGGCTTTTATTGATGAATTGAACAAGCGCACTGGCATGGTGATTACTACTTTTCCTACCTCGACCCTGGTGCATGGCGAATATGGCCATGTCATGGATACATTGAAAGAAATGATCGCCTGGAGTTATGAGATTCATGGCCGGCAGGTGTTCGTGGCAAAGTTTATTCCGGGGCATGAGCTGGACTGATTAATGCAAAGCCCTGAAATAGTTGCCGTAATTCTG
>CBFICR010000041.1:0-25671 GCA_965661105.1 Pseudohongiellaceae bacterium
ATCCTGCTGGTGTCGAATATTTTTGCCAACATGAGTCAGACCCTGAATCAGACGCTGATACAGTTACTGGCGGACAATGAAGTGCGCGGTCGTATGTCTTCACTGATGATGCTGACCGTAGGTTTGACGCCACTGGGCGTTTTACCGGTCGCCTACTTTGCCGAGTTTTACGGCATTGCCAACACCATGTTCGTCGCCTGCATCATGCTGGTGATTGTGGTGCTGGCCTTTTTCATGCTCAGTCCCACGCTGCGAAAACTAGACAAGGATCCACGCCTTACTGAAATTCAGGAAGTGCAGGGCTGACAGTCAGGCAGAATTATTGAGCTATAATACCGCTGCTTCTTTATTCACCATCTATTCTCTATCACTAGCAGGTTGTCCCGGGTATGTCTGAAACTGCAGTAAAACCCTCCATGTCGCCCTGGACACCGCTGCGCAATAATCGTGTTTTTCTGTTTTTATGGATCGCCACGCTGGTCTCCAATATCGGCACCTGGATGCATGATGTGGGCGCCGGTTGGCTGGTTACCAGTTTGACTGATTCCGAGTTTGTGGTGGCGCTGATGCAAACGGCCACCTCTCTACCTGCTTTTTTTCTGCTGCTGCCATCCGGCGCGCTGGCGGATATCTTTGATCGACGCCTGTACCTGTTGACCGCCAATATTGGTCAGGCCACAGTGGCCGCCACCCTTGGTTTCCTGACCCTGAGCGGGCTGATAGAAGTCTGGTCATTGCTGCTGCTTACGCTGATGCTGGGCATGGGCACCGCCATGGTGATGCCGGCCTGGCAGTCCATTATTCCTGAGGTGGTCAAACGCGAAAACCTCTCTGGTGCCATTGCACTGAACACCATGGGCATGAATATTGCCCGCGTGCTGGGCGCTCTTGTGGCCGGCATAATCATCGCAGCGGCAGGACCCGGCGCGGTCTTTGTGACCAATGCGGTGACCTTCACCTTAATCATCATTGTCCTGCTACGCTGGAAACGCCAGGCCCCGGAAGTGACCTTGCCGCCAGAACCTTTAATACCGGCAGTGCGCACAGGCCTGCGTTATGCGCGCCATTCACCAGCATTGTTGTTTACTATTTATCGCAGCATCGGCTTCTACTTTTTTGCCAGCGTGATGTGGGCATTGTTCCCGGTCATTGCCAGGGATCTGCTGGGGGCTAATGAATTTGGTTATGCCATGCTGTTTGCCTTCATCAGTATCGGCGCCATTATCAATGCCATGTTTATTCCGCGCCTGCGTGCCCGCTTTAATAATGATCAGTTAATTACCGGCGCCTCTATGGTGTTTGCCACGGGCATGATCATTACCGCCCTGACCCAGTTCTACGTCATTGCCCTGTTTACTCTTGCCCTGTGTGGCTCGGCCTGGATTACTGTAATGACCTGTGCCCAGACGGCTGCCCAGACGGCACTGCCAAACTGGGTACGCTCACGGGGCATCGGCGTTTTTCTGACATTCTTTATGGGCTCACTGGCTATCGGTCCTGCCGTATGGGGTGGGCTGGCGCAACTGACCTCGATTCCAGTGGCTATCTATACCGCATCAATATGTCTGACTGTGGCGGCCTTCTTTACCCGACGCTGGCCCGTCAGTGGCAATGAAGGGCTGGATCATACGCCTTCAAAACACTGGAGAATTCCGCAACCGGCTTTTGAGATAAAAAATGAGCAGGGCCCCGTGATGATCAATATTACTTATGAGGTCAACCCACAGTCGCGTCAGGAATTCCTGCTGGCGATGGAGCAACTGGGTAAAGCCCGACGTCGCGATGGCGCCTGGGAATGGGGTATCATGGAAAATATCAGCAAGCCCTGCAGTTTCCAGGAATTTTATCTGGTTCACTCCTGGCTTGATCATTTACGTCAGCATGAGAGAATCAGTAATCAGGACGCCATGATTCAGGCTGCCGTCAGAAATTACCTGGTAGCGGACACTGAGCCCAGGATCTCGCACTTTATCAAGACAAGCGTGTAGCCTGACGACAGCAATTAACAGCAACTTAATATTTGATAAATAAGAAACCACAATCAGGAAGTTCCAACACAACAACAATTCAAACAAGTCTTTTCCACAGAAAGCTTCGCGAATCATCACTCTCGAATAATTTCAGTAGTAAAGTCACTTAAGGAGAATAAATAATGGCCAATGAAGGTTTCCATGAAGCAGCAGAAGATCTTTCAGATGAGACCAAGGACATGCATCGGGCAATTGTTTCCCTGATGGAAGAACTGGAAGCCGTTGACTGGTATAACCAACGCGTTGATGCCTGCAAGGACCCCGCGTTGAAAAAAATACTCGAGCACAATCGCGATGAAGAAAAAGAACATGCGGCCATGATGCTGGAATGGATTCGTCGCCAGGACCCCACCATGGACAAAGAGCTGAGAGACTCCTTGTTTACCGAGGGTGAAATAGGCCATCACGACTAATTCCGGCAATAACAGTGAATGCTGAGTCACTAACAACCTTTATTCTGGCCTCAACCCTGCTCTCTCTGGCACCGGGGCCAGACAACATCTTTGTTCTGACTCAGTCAGCACTGTATGGCAGAAAACCCGGAATCATTATCACCCTCGGGCTTTGTACAGGCCTGATCGTACACACCAGCGCTGTCGCACTTGGTGTGGCCGCAATTTTCATGGTCAGTACGGTGGCTTTTACCATTCTCAAGCTAGTTGGAGCAGCTTACCTGCTCTATCTGGCCTGGCAGGCACTCAGGGCATCAGCGGCACCACTTTCCAGTGAGGCCGCAAGCGTCCTTCCGGGACAACTGGCACTTTACCGCCGCGGCATTGTAATGAATCTCACCAACCCTAAAGTCGCCATTTTTTTTCTCGCCTTTCTACCGCAATTTACCAATCCTGACACCGGCAATATGACACTCCAGCTGTTTTTGCTGGGAATTGTATTCATCCTGGTAGCCCTGGTAGTTTTTTCTGCCATAGCCTGCCTGGCGGGATTAATTGCAGATCTGTTCAAGCATTCAGCCAAAGCCCAGGTCATATTAAGCAGGATCTCGGCACTGGTTTTTGCCAGCCTGGCAATACGCCTGGCTTTTGTCTCACGCTGATACAGCCTTTTTTGCGCGTTTTTAACACTTTTATATTTTTCGCCTTTTCGCTGTTATCTCCATTAAATCAATCCTTTATAGCTGTGTCTCTGCACGAGAAGCATTCAATTATTCACTTCAACATGAATTAATACGCAGTTTTCTCTATAATGTGTGCCCGCGTGATATTTCTGAGGGGAAAACAGCGCGTTAATCAGACGACCCTGGGTCGCTTTCAAACGAAAGAAAAACCTCCAGAAAAAAGCAACAAAGAAAAGCAAGCAAGAAAGAATCAAGATAGAAACCAGTAATACAACAAGAGATACAACAAGGATAAATATGGCTAGTGTAAAAGCTGCAAAAGCTCCAAAAGCTGCAAAAACTGTAAAAACCTCTAAAAGCAAACCCGTGAAAGACCTGGCAGACGATGTAACCAGCGCTAAAATTGATAACCATATTGAGGAATTTTTGGCCTCAGGTGGCGAAATCCAGCAGATTCCTTTGGGTGTAAGCGGCCAGGTGGCGACTTCAGGTCCCCGGCACATTACCCTTGGCAAACGCCACAGCGGTTAACACAGAAAACATTTCCACTACTATGTTCAGGGCAGCGGCATTACCCGGCAGCCAGCCTTTCAGAATTTTCCTGTGAACACAGGACCGCAAGACACTCTCTTGACAATAAAAAGGCCCGTTGAACACGGGCCTTATTTTTTGGCGACGATTTTTCAGGACGTTTATTCAGTTTTTCATTTCTGACATCTGCCTGGAAGCACTATAATCCAAATGGGCCAGAAATCTGCTGTTGCTTGCGAATTTAAGAACAATGGCTGTAAACAATAGCGACGAACAATTTACTAACAATGTTTACTAACAATGTTAACTAACAACAGCGGCGACCCAATCTTCATTTACTGAGCGGATTACAATCAACGCATGATTATCACTCCCCGAAAAATCGAATACGATGCTATCAAGCATATACTGACGCGGCGCTCTGCCGATGTCCACAAAGGCGATTTTGGCCATGTCCTGGTCATCGGGGGAGATAAAGGCTTTGGCGGTGCTGCCCTGATGGCCGGGATGAGTGCTGCCCGTTGCGGCGCCGGTCTGGTGTCTGTAGCCACCCATCCTTACCACTGTGCCGCATTTCTGGCGCGCTGCCCGGAATTGATGGTGAACCCCATCGAAGAAAGTGAAGAACTGGTCAAGCTTGTTTGCGCAGCAAGCGTCGTTGTTCTGGGTCCTGGTCTTGGGCAAAGCGACTGGTCACGTTTATGCCTGAAGCTCACCCTTGAAACACTTTCAAGGCAACCTGTGCCACTAATTATGGATGCCGATGCATTAAACCTGCTTTCACAAGAGGTGGGAAAAGCCGAGCTGAGCCATCTGGATAATGTCATCCTGACTCCCCACCCCGGTGAGGCGGCACGTTTGTTGAATATAAACAATGCTGACGTTCAGTCAGATCGTGTCAACGCTGTGCGCAAACTCCAGCAAAGCTATGGCGGCATCAGTATCCTCAAGGGAGCCGGTACCCTGATCTGCTATGCTCAGGGGGAGCGCCAGCAGGTTGATCAATGCGCCCACGGCAATCCTGGCATGGCCAGTGGCGGTATGGGCGATGTGCTTAGCGGGATACTGGGCGGCATGCTGGCTCAGAGATTCTCGCCGGTAGACAGCGCCAGACTTGGCGTGTGCATACACAGTAAAGCTGGCGACCTGCAGGCAAAAGAGTTTGGCGAGCGTGGTCTACTGGCGACAGACCTGCTGGACTCAGTACGCCAGCTGGTAAACCCCTGATTTTCCGTAGCTGCTGAGCCAAAACAGGTATGAGCCATTCCACTTTTCTTGCTGACGAGGCTGCCACCGTTGCTTTTGGTCGACGTCTTGCCAATGCATGTAATAGTAAGGGCTTACTAACCCTGAGTGGCAACCTGGGTAGCGGGAAAACCACATTAAGCCGCGGGATTATCCAAAGCTGTGGTCATACCGGCGCAGTAAAAAGCCCCACCTATACCCTGGTAGAACCCTACGAAATTGGCGACAAGCGCGTTTATCATTTTGACCTCTACCGCATGGAAGACCCGGAAGAACTGGAATTTATCGGACTGTGGGACTACCTGACACAGGAAGCCCTGATCATTATCGAGTGGCCGGAAAAAGCCTTTGGGGTCCTGCCCCCTGCCGATCTGGTCATACAATTGGATAAACAGGAAAAAGGCCGCAAAATCACTTGTTCTGCCAACACATCACTGGGTGAAACCATCCTGATGAAGCTTGCTGCTGCAGACCGGCGCTAGAATAAAGTAGTTTACCCGCCACACCGCTTCGTCACCCCCCTCTACCATAAGCACAATCTGCCTCTCATTTTCTAGAAATTATTGTAGATATACAGTGTAAATAGCTGTAAATTATAGACTTTATAATTTTTATGGCGGACAATAAGGCGGATGAGGTACTTAAAAACCGTGTTCATTGCTTTATTCTGCTGTGCTGTCACCAGCATGGCACAGGCTGCCGTGGTAGAAAGTGTCCGTTCCTACCGTGCCCCTGAGTATACCCGCCTGGTGTTTGACCTCAGCGCGGAGGTAAAACACGAGATTTTCACCCTCGACAATCCTGAGCGCATCGTCGTTGATCTGTCTGATGTCAGCCTGAAGGCGGACTTCTCCAGCCTGGATATCGCCAACACCCCTATTACAGATATTCGCAGCGCACCTCGCAATACCAACGACGCCCGCGTGGTATTCGATCTGAAAAACAAGGTCCAGCCCCGCTCCTTCCTTCTTGAGCCTAACGATCAGTACGGCAACCGCCTGGTGATTGATTTTTATGACCCGGGCATCAGTACTGTAAAGCCGGTAGTACGTCGATCCAGTGAAGAAATAGACAATAACAAGCGCGATATCGTCGTGGCTATTTCTGCCGGTCACGGTGGTGAAGACCCCGGCGCCATCGGCGTCAAACGCCTGCAGGAGAAAAAGGTAACGCTGGCCATTTCCCGGGAAATTGAAAAGCAGATAAACAGTACGCCGGGTTACCGGGCGGTCATGGTGCGTGACGGCGACTATGGCATGACCCTCGGTCAACGTACCCGCATTGCGCACCAGAACAACGCCGACTTTTTTATTGCCATCCATGCCGACTCCTACAAAAGCAGTTCAGCGCGCGGCACCACTGTTTACGCCTTGTCCCAACGTGGAGCTACCAGCCAACAGGCGCGATTGCTGGCGGAAAAAGAAAATGCCGCAGACCTGATTGGTGGTGTCGGCACAGTCAAACTGGCAGACATGGATGAGGACCTGCGCAGTGTGCTTATTGATCTCAGCATGACAGCGAGTATCGCCGCCAGTCTGGAAGCAGGCAAAAAGATTATCTCCTCATTAAGCCAGGTCACCCATATTCGCCGGGACAATGTGGAGCAAGCGAATTTCGTCGTGTTGCGCAGCGCGGATATTCCATCATTGCTGGTGGAGTCTGGTTATATCACCAACCCCACGGATGCCAGCAATCTGGACTCCAGCGCCTGGCGTCAGCGTTTGCCAATGCCATCGTCAATGGTATTACCGGGTATTTTTACGACACCCCGCCACGGGGAACCTATATCGCCTGGCACAAGGAAAATGGCGGCGGGCCTGCCAGCTATACCGTGAGTCGCGGCGATACCCTGTCAGAAATCGCCGATCGCTTTAATGTCTCCATGATTGCCATAAAGCAGGCCAATAACATGAATTCCAATACCATTCGGGTCGGCCAGAAACTGATTCTTCCCAATGGCCTGATCAGTGCCACGACTACCAGCTTTGTTGAACACACCATTGCCAGGGGCGAGACCCTGTCAGAAATTGCCTCGAATTATTCCATTCCACTGGCGCGCATCCGCGAAACTAATCAGTTAAATAGTGATACTATTCGGATAGGACAAGTCATAAAAATTCCTTCATCCTGAATAGCATATGCCCGAATCAACGCCTGCCACTAAAATCAGGCCCCGCATACATCTTCTCAGTCAACGCCTGAGCAACCAGATAGCTGCCGGTGAAGTCGTCGAAAGACCGGCTTCCGTGGTCAAGGAGCTACTGGAAAACAGTCTGGATGCCGGTGCCGATCGCATCGATATCGAACTTGAAAAAGGCGGCATTAAACTGATCCGTATTCGCGATAACGGCATGGGCGTTGAAAAAGACGACCTGCCTCTGGCGCTAAACCGCCATGCCACCAGCAAAATTGAACAACTGGACGATCTGGAATGTGTGAGCTCACTGGGCTTTCGTGGTGAAGCACTGGCCAGTATCAGTTCAGTCTCACGCTTGCAGATGATTTCCAGAACCCCTGAAGCCAGTGAAGCCTGGAAGGTGGAATCGGAAGGCCGCAACATGGACGCCAGGGTGAGTCCGGCAGCACATCCTCCGGGCACCAACGTGGAAGTGCGAGATCTCTTTTTCAATACCCCGGCGCGCCGCAAGTTCATGCGCACAGAACAAACCGAATACAAGCGCATTGATGAAATGGTCAAACGCCTGGCCTTGAGTCGCTTCGATGTTGGTTTTAATGTGCAACACAACCAGCGTGTCGTGCATCGCTTTGAGCGCGCCACCAATGAAACAGAGATAAAGCGTCGGGTATCCCAGATAACAGGCCCCGCATTTATGGACAACTCTGTCAGTATCGACATGGAGTCCAGCGGCCTGCGCCTCTCCGGCTGGGTAAGTCTGCCGACCTTCTCACGCTCCCAGGCCGATCTACAGTATTTCTATGTCAATGGCAGAGCCATTCGTGACAAACTGGTCAGCCATGCCATCAAGCAGGCCTATCGTGATGTCCTTTACCATGGTCGCCATCCAGCCTTTGTACTTTACCTTGAGGTCAATCCAGCCCTGGTGGATGTGAACGTTCATCCCACCAAGCATGAAGTGCGTTTTCGCGACAATCGCCTGGTCCATGATTTTCTCTTCAGCGCCCTGCACCGCTCTCTGGCGGCAGTGCGCCCGGCAGATCAGTTCTCCACTCAGGACAGTGATGACGTTCAGGAGTCCCAGGGTGACTATCAGCAAGGCAACATTCGCTATAGTGACTTTGGTAGTAATAGCCAGGGACACTATTCCGGGAATTTTGATCGCGGGCCCCTTGGCAGAAACACTATCCAGTCGCACCTGAATGCCTACGGTGATATGAGTGGCGCAATACCCTTATCTCCCCAGCCGGATTTAAGCCAGCCTGGCGACAATGAGGATATTCCACCCCTTGGCTTTGCCGTTGCCCAGTTACATGGCATTTATATTCTGGCCCAGAATGCCCATGGCCTGGTGGTGGTGGATATGCATGCAGCCCATGAACGTATCACCTACGAACACATGAAAAATGCCATCAGTGAAGCCGGCATCAAGGCTCAACCACTACTGGTACCGGTGTCGCTTGCCGTCAGCGAGGGCGAAGCGGACTGCGCTGATGAAAATCGTGACGCGCTGGAAAAGCTGGGGCTATTACTGGATCGTATTGGCCCGGAAAGCATCAGCATTCGACAGGTCCCCGTAATTCTGAAAAACGCCGATGTGGAGCAACTGGTTCGCGATGTGCTGTCAGATTTTCTCGAACATGGCAGCAGCGATCGTATTGAGACTCACCGCGACGAAATTCTTTCCACCATGGCATGCCATGGTTCAGTTCGCGCCAATCGACAGCTTACGCTTCCTGAAATGAACTCATTGTTGAGGGATATGGAGAGAACCGAGCGATCCGGACAATGTAACCATGGCCGTCCGACCTGGACCCAGATGAGCCTGAGCGATCTGGACAAACTGTTTATGAGAGGGCAGTAGTAAATAGCCTATTTCTGCAGTCTTTGAAGTTATTGGAAAGAAAAAACCTCAACCTCTGCACCCCAGCACCTTGAAATAATTTCCTTCTGGGCGCCAGGATTACCACTGGAATAAAAAGTAATCTCTCCGGAATCATCAGAGCCTTTCAAAAGATTCGCTTGCGCCAGCACACTATGCAAACGTCGGGCAACGGCATCATCTGTGTCGACAATGGCAATATCATTACCCGCTATTTTTTTTATCTGTTCAGCAAGAAATGAATAATGTGTGCACCCCAGTACGATAGTATCCACATTTTTTTCCAGCAAGGGTGACATATATTTTTCCAGCAATTGAGTAATAGCCTGCGCATCTGGAACGATCTGTTCAATATGCTCAACCAGCCCCGGACAGGGCATGGTGATAATCTCGATATCACCTTCAAAACGGCTTCTCAGATCAACAAACTTGTCACTGGCCAGCGTGCCTTCAGTGGCCAGCACGCCGATAACCCCTGTAGTAGTGGCTGAGGCGGCCGGTTTAAGTGCAGGCTCCATACCAATAACAGGAAGCGTATACTCTTCCCGCAATTTTGCTACTGCCGCCGCCGTTGCCGTATTGCAGGCAACCACTACAGCCTTTACCTGTTGCGAAAGAAAAAATTCCATCATATGGCGACTGCGCTGAATGATAAATTCATCCCCTTTCGGACCGTAGGGTGCAAAGGCAGAATCAGCCACGTACAGAAGCGATTCGCGCGGCAGCAGCTGATGAATTTTTTCAAGAATCGACAGGCCACCGACGCCGGAATCAAATACACCTATAGATAAAGCAGAGGTCATTGGCTAGTACCTAATAAAACAATGGTTGCATTGTAGCGCAGGCCAGGAACAAGGGATAAAAGAAAATGGATACAGGTGGGCAGGCGCAGTGAAGCCTGAAAGTTTAGCCCTTTTTTCCTTTTTCCTTTATCCTTTATCCTCCTCAACAGTTCCCCGTAAATCGAAGGCCACCTTGCAGCAAAACAGAAAGCCAACATCCTCCGCTCCAATACTTTGCCTGACCGGCCCTACTGCTGCGGGTAAAACCGCTATCGCACTGGAACTTGCCCGGAACCATGATTTTGAAATTATCAGCGTGGATTCTGCGCTGGTTTACCGCGGGCTTGATATTGGCTCGGGTAAACCCGATAAGGAAATATTGGCACAGCTTCCCCATCATCTGGTGGATATTCGCGACCCCGCCCAACCCTATTCCGCTGCAGAATTTCGCCACGATGCCATACAGGCTATCGAAAAAATTCTGCATGCTGGTAAAAAGCCGTTGCTGGTTGGCGGCACCATGCTTTACTTCAAGGTATTACGAGACGGACTGGCGCAAATGCCAGCGGCCAATCCGCAAGCCCGTCTCAAGATACAGGCGCTGGCTGACGAAAGCGGCTGGGAAGCAGTCCATAAACGACTGGCTGAAGTGGATCCGCAAGCTGCCGCAAGGATACACCCCAATGACCCGCAACGCCTGATGCGTGCGCTGGAGGTTTTTGAGAGCACTGGCAAGGCACTGAGCGAACATCATCGAGATGAACGTTTAAAACAGAACCAATTACCCGACTTCATGTCTAACCTTGTGTTTGTTGCTATTCACCCTGAAAAACGCAGCACACTGCATGAACACATTGCCGTGCGCTTCAGGCAGATGCTCGAGCAAGGTTTTGTCGATGAAGTGAAAGTTTTATATGAAAGAGCCGATCTACATCGTGACTTACCTGCTATTCGCTCGGTAGGCTACCGGCAAATATGGGATTACCTTGATGGCCAGTATGACTACGACGCCATGGTGGATAAGGGACTTGCTGCAACCCGGCAGTTGGCGAAACGACAATTGACCTGGCTCAGAAGTTGGCCAGAATTGTATCGCTTTGATGTTGATATGCATGCTGAAAGTGAAAATATTGTGAATAAGTGCTTGAAAACTCTTCAACTGAGCACCATTAAGTAGAGGCACGTAATCCACAAGCACTATAATCGACGTACATTGATTCAGTTTCAGGCTTATTTAGGCTTACTAATTAACAACAATAATTTTATGGAGAATCACCATGTCAAAAGGGCACTCTTTACAAGACCCTTTCCTGAATGTACTGCGCAAGGAAAAGGTACCTGTTGCAATCTACCTTGTTAGCGGTATAAAACTTCAGGGACAGATCGAATCGTTCGATCAATTTGTGATAGTGTTGAAGAACACGGTAAACCAGATGGTTTACAAACATGCCATTTCCACTGTTGTCCCCGGTCGCCAGATTCGCGTTCCAATGCAGGGCGAAGGTTCAGCTGACAGTGCTGACAACGATTCTCCAGGCAATACTATCTAGTTAATCAGGATTAGTTTAGTTTAGTCTGTCACTGGTACTCGCTGAAGGAACCCTGTGCGGTTCCGATGAGGTTCTGCTATTTTTTTCGAACGTCCCGAAAGTGGCGAAATTGCTATCCTGGTGCAACTGCACCTGGCTAACGAAGCTGATATTCCCGACCCTCGGGAGTTTGAGGAGCTTGCGCTCTCTGCCGGCGCCTGTCCGGTCGAAATTCTCAGCGGACGTCTGAAGCAGGTCAACTCGCGCTATTTTATTGGCTCCGGCAAGCTGGAAGAAATCGAGCAACTTATTCAGTTGCACCAGGCAGAAGTCGTTTTATTTGATCACCCCCTGACACCAAGCCAGGAACGTAATCTGGAAAAGGCCCTCAAATGCAGGGTGCTGGATCGAACCGGACTGATTCTTGATATCTTTGCCCAAAGGGCCAGATCCTATGAGGGTAAGCTGCAGGTTGAACTGGCCCAACTGGAACATTCTATTACCAGGCTGGTAAGAGGCTGGACCCACCTTGATCGCCAGAAAGGCGGTATCGGTATGCGCGGTGTCGGTGAAACCCAGCTTGAAATTGACCAACGCCTGGTAGGCGTCCGCATAAAGGCAGTCCACAAGAGTCTGGACAAAGTACGCAAACAACGGGATCAGGGACGGCGTTCACGAAAACGCGCTGAAATTCCCACGGTATCACTGGTGGGTTATACCAATGCCGGTAAATCCTCCCTCTTCAATCGCATGACACAGTCGCACATCTATGTAGCCGACCAGTTGTTTGCAACGCTTGATTCAACGCTGCGAAAGATCGAATTGCCAGATGTGGGCAATGCCATTCTGGCTGACACCGTAGGCTTTATTCGCAAACTGCCCCATCAACTGGTAGACGCCTTTCGCGCTACCCTTGAAGAAACAATAGAAGCCTCACTGCTACTGCATGTTATTGACAGTAATAATGATGAACGGGCGCTCCTGAAAGATCAGGTAGATCATGTACTTGCTGATATCGGTGCCGGAGAAATTCCCACCCTGCTGGTGTATAACAAAATTGACTTACTGGGAAAGCAGACCCCTGGTGTTGACCGGGATGAACAGGGTAAACCCTGGCGCGTCTGGGTTTCGGCCAAAACCGGAGAGGGAATTCCGGAACTGTTCCAGGCCATCAGTGATCTGCTGGGTGAAGACCTGTTTGAACCCGAGCTGATTCTGGAGCCTGCCCAGGGAAAATTCCGTGCACGTTTGTACCATGAGGGCGTGGTGAAAAATGAAAGAGTAGAAGAAAATGGACAATTCTGCCTGTCCCTGAGATTACCAAAACAGGACTTTACCCGCCTGATGCGCGAAGAAGGAATGAATCCTGCGCCCTATCTTGAAAAATTCCCGTGTGCAACTGACACTACTGAAGAGACGGAAACAGTAAACTCATGAGTGTTTATGGCAGTAATTATTGCTTCCTGGCCGGCTCAATGCTGCAAGGTGTCCGGCGAAATCAGTGTCAATAGACCCGAAAATTCGGTAAAATCCCGCTTCGCTTTTTAGTGAAGTACCTAATTAATATTTCAAAAAAAAGATTTTGAATTCAAAGAATCAGGAGTATTTGATGGCCTGGAATGAACCAGACAACGATGACCGCAAGGATGACCCCTGGAGTAACGGTCCTGGTGGTAAAGATCAAGGTCCTCCGGATATAGAGGAGCTGGTCAATAATTTCGTGAAAAAACTTTCCGGACTGTTTGGTGGCCGCAGTGGCGGCAGCAATGGCGGTAGTGGAAACAATGGCGGTGAAGCCATTTCCGGCGGCCTTGTTGTGGGCGTCCTGGTGATACTTGCCATTATATGGGTAGGTGCCGGTTTCTATACAGTTGATGAGCAGGAACGTGGTGTCGTACTGCGTTTCGGTGTCGCTCAGGAGGCCGTGGTACTGCCCGGTCTGCACTGGAACCCCCCCCTGATCGATGAAGTTACCCTGATCAATGTCACCCGTGTCTATGACCGCGACTTCAGTAACACCATGCTGACTGAAGATGACAATATCATCGACATCACCATGTCCGTACAGTACGTCATTACGGATGCCCGCAGTTATTTTCTCGAAGTCGAAGACCCGGAAATGTCGCTGCAACATGCTGCCGAATCAGCCATTCGTCATGTGGTCGGTAGCTCCACCATGGACAATGCCATTACTACCGGTCGTGAGCAAATCGCCCAGGACACCATGTTTCGACTGCAGGATTACCTGAATCTCTATGGCACGGGCATTACCGTGAGCCAGGTGAATATTGACCAATCCCTGCCGCCACAGCAGGTGCGCGACGCCTTTGATGATGTCATCAAGGCAGACGAAGACAGTGAATCTTTCCAGAACCAGGCCCGCGCCTATGCCAACCAGGTGGTTCCCGAATCCCGTGGTAATGCGCTCAGACAGCTGGCTGATGCCAACGCCTACAAGGAACAGGTTATTGCCAGGGCCGAGGGTGAAGCTCAACGCTTTGAAGCACTCCTGGTGGAATACCAGAAAGCCCCCGAGGTCACCCGCGAGAGGCTTTATCTGGACGCTCTTCAGGAAGTCATGGCAAATGCGACCAAGGTAATGATTGATGTGGAAGGCGGCGGCAATAATATGATGGTGCTGCCACTGGATCAGATCATGCAGTCCCGTCGCATTCCGGAAGTGAACGGCTCTTTTGAAGGCGGTTCCGAATTCCAGCTGCGTAACCCGAACAACCAGGTACCCACACGTACCGCACCTGTAAGAGGATCTGGCCGATGAAAAATTCCATACTTTTCACCCTTGTTGGCCTGGCACTGGGCCTGATCATTGCCTACAACTGTCTTTACGTTGTCAGGCAAATTGACCGCGCCGTATTGTTAACTTTTGGCGAAGTCACGAATTTTGATGTACCGCCGGGACTGCATTTCAAGGTTCCTGCCATGCATACCGTGCTGAAATTTGATGGACGCATTCAGACTCTTGATGCCGCCACACAAAGCTATCTGACGGCGGAAAAAGAATATCTGGAAGTGGACTCCTACGCCAAGTGGCGGGTTCATAACACCGCAGACTATTACCGCGCCACATCCGGTGACGAAACTCGCGCCAATAATCTTCTGGCACAGCGAATCAACACCGGCCTGCGTAACCAGTTTGGTACGCGTACCGTTCACGAGGTAGTCTCTGGTGAAAGGGATTCCCTGATGACTGAGCTTACCAGTTCTCTGAACTCTATTGCCCAGACAGAACTCGGTATTGAAGTAATTGATATTCGTGTCAAGAAAATTGATCTGCCTCCCAATGTCAGCGAATCGGTTTATCAGCGTATGAACACTGAGCGTCAGGAAGAAGCCCAGGAGCTGCGTTCTACCGGACGTGAACTGGCAGAAGGTATCGAGGCTGAAGCCGACCGCGAAAGCCTGGTCATTCGAGCAAATGCGTACCGTGATGCGGAAACCATTCGTGGTGATGGTGATGCCCAGGCCGCGGCTGTTTATGCCAATGCCTTCACCAAAGACAGTGAGTTTTACCAGTTCACTCGCAGTCTGAACGCCTATATCGATACCTTTAGCGACAGTGGTGATGTGCTGGTAATCAGTCCAGACAGTGATTTTTTCAAATACCTGAACTCAAGCACGCAGGGAAACTAGAGGTCGGAGTTATAATACATGTGGCGTGAAATCGGCATTGCCTTCAGCCTCATGTTAGTAATTGAAGGTATAATCCCTTTTTTGTACCCGGGTCGCTGGCGCCAATTGGTAGCGACCCTGGCTGAAATAAACGATACTTCCCTGCGCCTGATCGGCCTGGGTAGCATGTTGGCGGGCATAGTGCTGTTGTACTTGTTTAACTAGACACTTGTTTAACCAGACGCTTGTTAAATAATGTACCAGAAACATTTAGTAACCAGATAATAATAAATCGGCTCAGATAATCATGACGAAGGCAAACCGCTGGCTGTTACCAGACGGCGTTGACGAAATTTTGCCGCCCCAGGCAAGTCAACTGGAAACCCTGCGCAGGGACATTCTTGATCTTTATAGCACCTGGGGATATGAGCTGGTGATGACGCCGCTTATTGAATTCCTCGATTCCCTGCTGATCCTTCCAAGCAACGCCCTGCAATTACAAACGTTTAAAATTGTCGACCAGCTCACTGGCCGCAGCATGGGCGTGCGTGCAGACATCACCTCGCAGGTCGCCCGAATTGACTCCCATGTCCTGCAAAGGGAAGCCCCCACCCGTCTATGTTATGCGGACAGCGTGTTACATACCCGGCCACAAAGCCTGCTGGGATCACGCAGCCCGCTGATGATTGGTGCAGAGCTTTATGGTCATCGCGGCATTGAAAGCGATATCGAAGTGATAAGTCTTATGCTGCATACACTTGAGAAGGCGGGGATTGAAAACCCGCAACTGGCGCTGGGTCACGTGTCTTTCTATCGTACTCTGACAAAGTCTGCCGGCTTTTCCGCAGAGCTGGAACAAAAACTGTTTGCAGCATTACAAAGAAAATCGACCAGCGAAATTGAAAAGCTGCTGGGGGATGCCGGAGCAGAAAAAAGTCTTATTGCGGACATCAAAAGCCTGGCAACACTCAATGGCAATGCCAGCATCCTGGATCGGGCGGCTAGCGAAATTCAAAGTACTGCTCCTGAAATACAGGCAAGCATTGATCAGTTAAAGACTATTGCATCGGTTATTGGCAAGCGTTTTCCCCGGCAATCTCTCTATTTTGATCTGGGCGAATTGCGCGGTTATGAATATCATACCGGTGTTGTCTTTGCCGCCTACGTCAGCAGCTACGGAGAAGCCATCGCTAACGGCGGTCGCTATGATGACATCGGCGAAGGTTTTGGCCGCGCCCGTGCCGCGACCGGGTTTGATGCTGACCTGAAAATCCTCCTGGCCCAAGGCAAGAAATCCTATACTCCCGGCAAGAAGATCTTCGCGCCGGCAAATGATGATCCAGCGCTGCAGGAAGCTATTGAATCCCTGCGCCATAAAGGCCAGCATGTAATCAATGCCTTTCCTGGACAAACCGAAAGCGCCACCGATATGGGGTGCGACCATGAACTGATCAGTACAAAGGACGGTTGGCAGGTAAATCCCCTGTAACTATTTTTTTAACTCTCATTGAACTTCTAAGGCTGAATAATGGGAAAAAGTGTTGTTGTGCTCGGCACCCAGTGGGGTGACGAGGGAAAAGGAAAGATTGTAGATCTGCTGACTGACAAGGCATCCAATGTGGTGCGTTTTCAGGGGGGCCATAATGCGGGCCACACCCTGGTAATCAATGGTGAGAAAACTGTCCTGCATTTACTGCCTTCCGGCATCCTGCGTGAAGATGTTATCAATGTCATTGGCAATGGTGTGGTGGTTTCCCCGGAAGCACTGCTAAAGGAAATTGATGCACTGGAATTGACCTCTGCGCCAGTGGTCGACCGCCTGAAAATCAGCGCTGCCTGCCCGCTCATTCTGCCTTATCACATAGCACTTGATCTGGCCCGTGAATCCAAACGCGGAAACAACAAAATCGGCACCACCGGTCGTGGCATTGGCCCTGCCTATGAGGACAAGGTGGCACGTCGTGGTATCCGCATGGGAGAACTGCTCCATGAAAAACATTTCGCTGACAAGCTGGCCGAAGTACTCGATTACCATAATTTTGTGCTGACCAATTATTTTCAGGCCCAGGCCATTGATTATCAGAAGACGCTGGATGAGACCCTGGCCATGGGACAACGTATCAAGCCCATGGTTGCCGACACTATTGAAATACTGCATACCGCCCGTGAAAACGGCGAAAACATTCTGTTTGAAGGTGCCCAGGGCGCTCTGCTGGATGTGGATCACGGTACCTACCCCTTTGTCACTTCATCCAATACCACCGCCGGCAGTGTCGCCACAGGGAGTGGTTTTGGACCCTTGTATCTGGATTACGTACTGGGCATTACCAAGGCCTATACCACTCGTGTGGGGAGTGGTCCGTTCCCTACCGAGCTGTTTGATGAGGTCGGAGAAAAGTTATTCCGGGTAGGCAAAGAGCTTGGCGCCTCCACCGGCAGAAACCGCCGTTGCGGCTGGTTTGATGCCGTTATCCTGAAAATGTCCATCCGCATCAATTCCGTTTCCGGTATTTGCCTGACCAAACTCGATGTCCTTGATGGTCTGGAGACGGTGAAGGTATGTACAGGTTATAAAGGAGTCGATGCTGACTCCATGTCCTGCCTGATGAATTTTGACACCTATGACAGCCTGGAACCGATCTACGAGGAACTACCCGGCTGGTCCGAATCTACCTATGGCGCCAAGTCTCTCGACGAGCTGCCTGAAAATGCGCGAAACTATATCCGCTTCATAGAAGAAAAAATCGAGGCCCCGGTTGATATTATTTCTACCGGTCCGGATCGCGAGGAAACGATTACGCTCAGGCATCCGTTCGACTAGACGCTGGACGCGAGTCTCAAGTCTCAAGTCTCAAGTCTCAAGTCTCAAGTCTCAAGTCTCAAGTCTCAAGTAATAGACCTTGAGAGCGGGTTGGATGATGCTCTTCATAGCCGCCTGTAGGCTTTTTCATCACCCGTAGGTCGGAAAAGCGTAGCGTCTTCCGACATCGTGCGCCATCAGATTAAGGTAAACGTCGCATGGCGGCTTGCAGCCTTATCCGACCTGTTTATCCTGGAAAGAATAAAGATTTATTAATGTCCACATAAATACCGGATATTTACCTGAAGGTTATTACGGAACCTTTCCATCGTTTCGCCTGCCCCCTCCCTGCACCGCACACCTTTTTGCTTTTTCTTCCATCCTGCATCTTGTCTCTTGTCTCTTGTCTCTTATTCCCTTGTCTATTACCTCCCGCATCGTTTATGGTGAGCCGTATAATCAACACCACAATGTGACACCAGGATTTTCATGTCCCAAGCCAATTCCCTGAAATCAATTCTTTACGCCCTTGCGGCAAACTTTGCCATCGCAATCGCCAAACTAGTGGCTGCGGTTATTACCAATTCAGGCTCCATGATGGCAGAAAGCATTCACTCTTTTGCAGACTGCGGCAACCAGGGCCTGCTGTTGCTTGGCGTTAAAAATGCCAAACGTCCACCTGATTCAAAACACCCTCTGGGTTACGGAAAGACTGTGTATTTCTGGTCTTTTATCGTTGCCATAATGCTGTTCAGTATGGGCGGTTTATTTTCCATTTACGAAGGCAGTCACAAACTCCAGGATACCGGCGGGCTGGCTTCGCCATTTATTGCCATCGGCGTACTGGTGTTCGCCATCATCGCCGAGGGCCTGTCACTTGCAGGTTGCATGAGAGAAGTTAATAAGGTCAAAGGAAACCGTTCTTATTTTGTCTGGTTCAGGGAAACACGCCAAAGCGAGTTAATGGTAATTTTTGGTGAGGATATAGCCGCTCTGTTAGGCCTGGTCTTTGCCTTGTTTGCAATCGCTCTTACCATGATCACCGGCAATCCGCTCTACGATGCCTTGGGCAGTATAGTGATCGGAATCCTTCTGCTGGTTATCGCAGTCCTGATTGGTGGCGAAGTAAAAGAATTGCTTATCGGTCAGGGAGTAGAGCCAGGCAAACATGCCGCCATGCTGGAATTTTTGAATGAACAAAAAAATATCGATCAGGTCTATAACTTACTGACTTACCAGTTAGGCAACGACGTTATGACAGCCATCAAGGCGCGTATGACTCCCCAGACTTCTGATACAGCATTAATCGACGCCATTAATGAGTGTGAAGAAAAATTCCGCTCTCAGTTTCCCGAAGTAGTGTGGTGTTTCTTTGAACCGGATAATCACGATTGATCGCGAATGCAGGACAATAATGAACCCGGAATCCGGCCTGCCAACACTTTACCTTCAACCTTTCATTTAAACTTCAAACAGATCGCAGGTCGGAAAAGCGCAGCGCCTTCCGAAATGGCGCGACCTGGCACCGACATCGTGCGCCATCAGATTAAGGTAAACGTCGGATGGCGGCACGCAGCCTTATCCGACCTACAAGCCCGTCCATGTTGATCGCAACTTGTTACCTCCAGCTCCTCCCTGCACCGCACACCTTTATCCTTTTTCCTTTATCTTTTTTCTCGTCTCTTGAGACTTGTAACTTGTAACCTGTAACTTTGTTATTAAAACTGAAACCGCAAACCAACCCACGCCGCCCTTGGCGCTCCAACGCCAAGAAAAATCGGCGTATCATCAATATCGGGGATCACTTCGGTGGGGTTCTCACCCAGCAAGCCAAAATTTTCATACTCTTTATCAAGAGCATTGGTGACACGGGCAAACAGTGAGAAATTATCGCCGAGGGTGAACTGCGCTCTGAGATTGAGCAGCATATAACCCCCTATTTCATCCAGGTCATTGCTTTCATCACCGCGCAAGTACTGGCCGGCATTATAAATTGCTTCGGCACCCAGAAGCAGATTACCAAACCGGTAGTCAGCACCAACCTTGAACAGACTCTCCGGTATCCCCGGAATACTATCTCCCTTCTCTACTGGCACTTCCCCCTCTTCATTGGCTGCCGGATGATTGGGGCTGAGCACATTGAAGTCATCTTCAAAGGTTGCCTGAATGACAGAAAGTGAGGCATACCAGGCTAACTGATCGAAACTGCCGTTGATCGCTGATTCAAGTCCCCAGCGCCTTGTCTGATCAACATTGGCAAATAATCCGGTTGATCGGCCTGTGGTCTGGAACAGGATGTCGTCATGGTTGCTGGCATGAAAAAGGCCGAGCTGGTAGCTCATCAGTTCGGTATTACCGCGCATACCCAGTTCCACACTTTTTGTCACCACATCGTCAAGGGGAGGGTCAGCCAGAAAAGCATTCGGCAGCCGACACTCAAAATCGATATCATCAGGATCTTCACCCGCGGCTATGGCAAACTCCCGCGCCACGGTAAATACGCCTTCATTACACGCCAGCTCAATGGGAGTGGGCACACGATTTGATTCACTATAGGACGCATAAACATTGAGATTGTCAGTGGCGTCATAGGTCGCGCCAAGGGACGGATTAAAGCGGGCAAAATTATGATCCCCGTTAAGCTCGGGTCGTTCACCGGAGCGGTCGCGCAAGGTCACATCCGTATCGTTGTAACGCCCCCCCATGGTCAGGGTAAGACGGTCTGTCAGATCCAGTGTATTGACAACATAAAGGCTGAACACTTCCGACTGCGTGTTGATACTGGTGGCCTGATCATCAACAAAAGAGCCGACTCCCAAGCCTTCAGTACTGCGGGTCAGAGGATCCAGTCGCGATAATTCGACATCGGCAATAAAGGTAGTAGTTCCCTTCAGGTAACTGCCGCCAACCGTAAGCTGGCTGGCACGGCCGAACAAATCCCTGGTGAATATCAGCTTACTGTCAAAACCCTGCATTTGCTGGCGACGATTGCTGACATTGTTAATAGCTTCATCACTGAGCAGACCGGTGCCTGATAAATCACTGCTAATATCTTCCGGTTCAAAATCATTTGGATCGAGTCCCGCATTCAGTGCCTGCTGTGTGATCAATGCATTAAGATCCATCAGATTGGTGATGCTATCGTCTTCGCCTGCACAAATGTCATCAAGCTCAAGTCCCAGTTCGGTCTGCAGACCTTCTTCCAGATCCTCGAAATCTTCAAACAGTGACTGGGTACCACCGGCATACTGACAAAGTCCGTACTCCGAGGCATCGCCATTGAACGAAACAGTTCGATTTTTACGCCAGAAACCGGACGCCACAAATTGCATATCAGGAGTTAGAAAGTGGGTGGTATCCAGCGTAATCATATCCATCAGGTTATTGGTGATATCCGGTGCGGTGAAAATGGCATCTCTTTGCACAGCCATTAAACCCACCGGCGTGGCACCGTTACCACGCAAATCGCTGTCACCGCGCTGGTAAGTCAGGTCCAGCGTCGACAACTCCTCATTACGCCAGTTAATTGACCCATAAAAATTGATGTTCTCCGAGGCTGAAAATGGTCGCCAGCCATCTTCTTCAAAGCGTGAAAGATTAACGTAATAACCCAGTGAGCCGTCATTACCGCCATTTTCGATACTGCCAACAGTTCTGTTCCATGAACCGCTGTAGAGTTCTCCCCGGGTGCCGGAAAAGTTAAAGCCGTCTTTCATATTAAGCACCAATGCGCCACCCAGGGTGTTCAAGCCAAACAGCGGATCTGCCCCGCTGATCAGATCGATGCTGCTAACCGCAGATTCCGGCAGCAGATCCCAGTTCACTGCGTCTCCCAGGGGCTCGTTAATGCGGGCACTATTCTGATAAACCGCTATACCTTGCGGCAGGCCCAGCAGAGGGGATGCGGTAAAGCCTCGAAATAGCAGATCAGGTTGCAGTGGATTGTTCTGGGCCGAATTGATGTTAACGCCCGGGGTTTTATTGTTGAGATAATCGGTCAGGTCCAGGCTCTGGGCATTTTGCAGATCGTTGCTACCGATAGTGCGTACGGCAAAGGGAATTTTATTAACAGCTACTCCCAGTCCCGAGCCCGGCGTTGTGCCTACCACGATAATTTCTTCTATGGCAGCTGGGCCTGCAGTACTGCCAGACTCCTGTGCAACTGCAATGCCAACCGGCAGCAAGGGAGAAAGGCTTAAGCAAAAAAGAGAAAACAGTGGAGACTTTTTATGACAAGCAATATTGAAAGGTCTGCAGGCAATTGGCATTAATGCTCCTGATAACTAGTGAAACGAGCGAATAAATCAACAACGAAGAATAGCATTTTCTCTTTTTTATGTCTCAGAGCATGCCCGGGAAAACGGGCTAAAAACATGGAAAAAGCGAGGAAGTAAAAGCAAGGAAATAAAACATGGAAATAGGCGTCAGCTGATTTCCACTGACCTCAGTTTTCAGGCAACGCAATCTCTGGCGCATCACATTTGAATGATGCCATTACTGATGGCCAGTTTTACCAGTTCCGTAGTACTGCTTACCCCCAGCTTTTCCTTGATCTGGGTCTGGTAATTAGCCACGGTTTTCACACTCAGGGACAGATCAGACGCAATATCATTGGCATTGAGTCCCTCGGCAAACAAACAAAAAATCTGGAATTCACGATGTGACAGATTGGACAATGCAGAGCCTTTACCCAACTTGTGCTGCACATTCATTTTTTCCTTCAAGGCAGGCTCGATATATTTTTCGCCATTGGCGATCTTATGCACAGCCTGAATCAGCACATTGGGCGCATTGTTCTTGGTGATATAGCCAGAGGCTCCGGCATCTATGGCATGTTCAACAAATGACACATTGTCGTGCATGGTAAAGACCAGAATATTGATTTCAGGGTTTTTCGCCTTGATACGGCGAATGGCTTCCAGCCCTCCCATACCGGGCATGGAAAGATCCATCACGATAACGTCCGGATGTAATTCCCTGGCCTGCTGATTGGCTTCTTCACCGCTTTCCAGTTCCGCAATGACTTCCAGAGTCGGATCATTCTCAAGCAATATTCTATAGCCCGTTCGCACTACCGCATGATCGTCCACCAGTATTATCCTTAATTTTTTATCTGTCACCTGACCTTCTCCTGAAGTAATTAACCCTGGGAAATTCTATTTGAATTGAAACTCCTTTGCCGGGCCTGCTGGCTATTTCAAGCTCTCCACGCAACAGTGTTACCCGGTCACTGATCCCGGTAAGCCCCATATTCCTTGTCACTTTATCCATATCAAATCCCTTGCCGTCATCGACTATCAGCAAAGAAATAATTTCATCCCCACTCAAGGTAATGCTGACATTTTCAGCTTTGGCATATTTTGAAATATTAGTCAGGGCTTCCTGCACGATACGATAAATATTGATCTGTAGCTCTTCATGCAGGCTCATATAATCGCCTTCAACACGAAAACGGCAGAAGGTATCTTCGTGGTGCAGATTCCAGTCATCGACCATCTGATTCAGCGCCTGGGTCAGACCCAGTTCATCCAGTATTGCCGGCCGCAAACTAACCATCAGGTCACGCACGCTGCTATAGGCTGCATCCGCCACCTTCTCAATATATTTTACACTGTCAGAAACCAGCGGATCGGTGATCCTGGTTCTGTCCTCAATAGAAACGGCTATCGCCTTGATAGCACTAATGGACTGACCCAGACTGTCATGGAGCTCCTGGGCCAAATGTCTTCTTTCCTCTTCCTGCACACTGATTGATTTTCGCGTCAGACGTTCATTCTCTGATTTACTGGCACCCAGACGGGTTGTCAGGTGATTAATGTGATCACCAATAAGACGAAACTCCGGCAAGCTGAACCAGGCAATACGGCGACTGAAATCCCCGTCCTCGACATTCTCCAGAACACTATTAATGGCTTCGACAGGCTTCATCCAGAGTGTTGTAAAAGAAAGGATCGTCACCATCAACAGTACCAGGAACATGAATGATGCAATAATGCGCGCACGGGTTTCATACCAGACTGCTTCTATCTGATCCCCGGGATCAGAATAAATACTGATGATATCGCCGTTATCCTGAACAAAAGTCCTGATCTCCAATACTTCGTCCGGATAAACCAGGGAGATATACCAGGGCGGAGCATCAATGGCATCACGCGGGTCCTCATTGACCTGGGGATAATTGGAATTAAGGGATTGTGTTCGTATATCCAGGTGTCTGGAATTTTCCAGCTGAACAAGTCTCTGTAATAAATCTGCCTCGGATGCCTGCGCATTCAGGGACTGCTTCTCCCCAATGCCGGATATATCAAACAGTTGATTGACCAATGCGCTGACGGATTCTGCTTCCTCACGAATAGTAATGTCGGCCACATAAGTTGATCTGGCTATCTGTAGCACCAC
The DNA here is from genome assembly GCA_965661105.1 of Pseudohongiellaceae bacterium. Classification (GTDB taxonomy): domain Bacteria; phylum Pseudomonadota; class Gammaproteobacteria; order Pseudomonadales; family Pseudohongiellaceae; genus Eutrophocola. The sequence continues at coordinate 24,041 of CBFICR010000041.1, forward strand.
GGCCAGAATGAAAAATAGCAGCAGTATTATTCCAAGCCGAACTTGTAAATTTAACTTATCCATTCCTTGCTCTTGAGTTCAACTTATCCCAAACATCTCCTTTTGTTCTCCCGGACACAGGCTCGTCTAATCACTCATCTCATCCCATACCTGGAAGGCTTCTGTATTATCAACGCTAAACTCTCTGGCTTCCAATGCCTCCTGCCAGCGCTTCAGGACAAGTTTTGATAAAGGCGCATGCATGTTAACCGCATCGCATAATTCATTGGCGATACCCACATCCTTGACCAGCAGTCCCATGGCGAATCCGGTGGCAAATTTTTCGCCAATAACATGATCCTTCATCACCTTGTCCGACATAAAGGTATGCCCCGTTGATACATTGACCACATCAACAAAGGTGTCCAGATCAAGACCGAAACGCTTGGCAGTAAGCATGGCTTCAGAGGTCGCCACAAAAGAAGTGGCAGCAATAAGATTATTCAGGGCCTTGGTGGCATGACCAGAACCAACAGCGCCGGTTTCAAACAGCTGATTACCCATGCATTTAATCAACGGCCGGGCTTTTTCCAGTGCCTGCGCATCGTTGGTACCAATCATTATCGCCAATGTGCCAAGTTCCGCCCTGGGTACCCCTCCTGAAACAGGAGCATCTATCAGAGTGACATTATGGCCTGCCAGTTTCTCGCCCAGGGCCTGGGTTCCGGTAGGTTCGGCAGAACTCATGTCTATAACAATACATTGGGCTTTAACATTATTGATAAACGCGCCGCCCTCGGCTTCCAGTAATACTTCACGCACCACATGACCATTGGGCAACATGGTGATGACAAAATCCATGTCGGCCAATTCAGCCAGACTACCGGCGCAGTGTGCTGCGTTTTCAACTGCAAAGCTTTCAGCACGCACGCTGTCCATATCAAACACGGTCAGGTCATAACCAGCTTTCAGGATGTTCAGCGCCATGGGCCATCCCATATTTCCAATACCGATAAATCCGACCTTTATATTTTTTATATCCTGCACCAAACTCTCCCCGCTACTATTTAATCTGAAAAAACCTGAGCTCTTATTATATTATTGAATGATCATATGGCGTTCATCACGAAGCCTTCACTATTCATCCAGCCCCATTTCACCAAGAACTTCCCTGGCCGCATTAAATGCTTCTACGCCACTCGGCACGCCTGAATAGACAGCACTATGGATAAGGATGGCGCGAATTTCTTCCACACTGACGCCATTGGCAATGGCTCCCCTCACATGAACCTTTATTTGATTCGGTTTTGTCAGGGCTGTCAGTACGGCAAGGGTAAGCATACTGCGGGTTTTCGGATCCAGGGTTTGTTCTGCCCAGACTTCACCAAAACAATACTTGGTGACCAGATCTTCAAACGGACGGGTAAATGCAGTCGCCTTGCTTTCACGGGCCGCCGCAACATCCTCGCCCCACATTTTCACAGCAATGTCCCTGCCTGCTTTATAGGCATCATCACTCATAAAATTTCTCCCTTATTATGTAATTAGACTATGTCTGAACCGAAATAGGCGGCGTCAGAGAAGCAAACACCTAACATACTTAATTCTCTCGGGAAATTGTATGTTTTAGTGAAAATATTAATAGGTCAAAG
>CBFICR010000042.1:0-25423 GCA_965661105.1 Pseudohongiellaceae bacterium
AGTCACAGTCAGGGGCTCTACCAGCTGAGCTACGGCCACCATTAATCTTTTGTCTGAAGGCTTAACAGTTTACTGATTTAGCTCCAGATTGCCACTTGGTATCAGTTTTCACTAAAAATGGCACGCCCGGCAGGACTCGAACCTGCTACCCTCGGCTTAGAAGGCCGATGCTCTATCCAAATGAGCTACGGGCGCTCTCATCTGGGACTACACATTACTTAAAATGCCCAGTACAGGCAAAAAAATGGTCGGGGTAGAGAGATTCGAACTCCCGACATCCTGCTCCCAAAGCAGGCGCGCTACCAGACTGCGCTATACCCCGGATTCTCGCTCCGTGCGAAAAGGCGGCATGATACTCATGCTTGCTGACTGCGTCAATAAAATACGCGATTAATGACGTACCTAGTCCCTATCTATCCGCCAGCTTGATTTACCGTCCTTGTCTTCCACAATAACATTAAGCGCTGTTAATTCATCCCTTATTTCATCTGCCACCGCCCAGTCTTTTTCTGCCCTGGCTTTATTACGGCGTTCAATCAGCCCATCTATGTAGTCTGAATCAACATCTTGACTGCCTTCGCGCAGAAAATCCTGTGGTAGCTGCTGTAGCACTCCCAAAATAGTGCCTAGTTTCACCAGTAAGGCCGCTAATGGCAGTGCCTCAACGTCTTCAGCCTGCTTCAGCCGATTAATGTCTCTTGCCAGCTCATAGAGCACGCTGATTGCTTCAGGGCTGTTAAAATCATCTTCCATTGCTGCCATAAAGCGGGATTCGTATGCGCTACCCTCTTTCGGGTTCGTTGCCTGATAATCCAGGCCTTTAAGCGCGTTGTAAAGCCGCTCAAGGGCACTGTAAGACTGCTTGAGGTTTTCCCTGGAATAATTGATGGCGCTTCTGTAATGGCTGGATACGAGGAAGAACCTGATCACCTCCGCCGGATACTCCGCCAGCACATCCCTGATGGTAAAAAAATTATTCAGGGACTTGGACATTTTTTCATTGTCTATTCTCAGGGAGCCATTATGAATCCATACCCGGGCAAACTCCTCCCCTGTCGCTCCCTCTGACTGGGCTATTTCATTCTCATGATGGGGAAATATCAGATCACTGCCGCCACCGTGGATATCAAAGGTATTCCCCAGACACTTGGTGGACATGGCAGAGCACTCAATATGCCAGCCTGGACGCCCAAAACCCCAGGGAGAATCCCAGCCGGGTTCGCCTGGTTTGGCGGCTTTCCACAACACGAAATCCCTCGGGTCTTTTTTGGCATCTTCCACTTCAATCCTTGCACCCGCCATTAATTCATCGAGGTTGCGGTGACTTAGCTTGGTGTAGTCAGGAAACTGTCTGACAGAGTAATACACATCGCCGTTTTCCGCGGCATAGGCAATGCCTTTGCCTATCAGGGTCTCGACCATCTGGATAATTTCAGCCATATGACCGGTGGCTCGCGGTTCAATGTCAGGCGGCAGAATGTTCAACGCTTTTTCATCTTCATGCATGATATTGATGAATTTAGCGGTTAACTCGTCAAAGGCTATCCCCAGTTCATTGGCCCGGTTGATAATCTTGTCGTCAATATCAGTGATATTGCGCACGTAAGTCACCTCAAAGCCACTGGCGCGCAGGAATCTGACGATCACATCAAACACCACCAGCATACGGCCATGCCCCAGATGGCAATAATCATAGGTTGTGATGCCACAGACATACATCCTTACCTTACCGGCTTCAATGGGGGTAAATTTTTCTTTTTGCTGAGTCAGGGTGTTGTAAATTTGTAACACGGTTTGTTTCTGCTCTGGTTTCAGTATCGAATCCAATACTGTTAGCCTCTTTCCGGCAATTATATTTTTTTGTTTAGTTGTTTTGCTTGGCCCAGGTATCCCTCAAACCAACGGTGAGATTAAACACCGGACTTTGCGGCCTCGAATCAACTTTGTCGACACAGAAATAACCTTCCCTTTCAAACTGGAAACGTTCTTCTGCAACAGCATCCACAAGACTGGGCTCGGCCTTGCAGCCGCTTAATACCTGCAGTGATTCCGGGTTTATAAAGTCGCGATAATCACCATCGGCATTATCCGGTGCTTCATGGCTGAAAAGTCGATCATAAAGTCTGACCTCTACATCAATGGATTCAGCCTCGGGGACCCAGTGGATGACGCCCTTGACCTTGCGCCCTTCCGGTTTGGCGCCGAGAGTAGCCGCATCATATGAACACTTGAGTTCCTGAATATTGCCTGCAGTATCCTTGATCACTTCTTCACACTTGATCACATAGCAACCACGCAACCTGACTTCCCCACCTGCGATCAAGCGCTTGAAACCAGGAGGCGGTACTTCCTCAAAGTCTGCATGATCAATATAAACCGTTCTGGTAAAGGGAATTTTGCGCTCTCCCATGCTTTCATCCTTGGGATGCCTGGGTAGAGTCATTTCTTCTTTGTGCCCTTCCGGGAGATTCTCAATAACCACTTTCAACGGGCGTAATACACACATCGCACGTGGAGAGGATTTATCAAGATCATCGCGCAGGCTATGTTCCAGCATGCCAACATCAACCACACTATTTGATTTTGTCACCCCAACCATCTCACAGAAGTTTCGAATCGAGGCCGCGGTATAACCACGACGACGCATGCCATCCAGCGTTGGCATCCTGGGGTCATCCCAGCCAGTGACAAGCTTCTCGTCCACCAGCTGCTTGAGTTTACGTTTACTCATCACGGTGTAATTGATATTCAGCCTGGCAAATTCTATTTGCTGGGGATGTGAAACGCCATCAAGGTGATCCAGAACCCAGTCATAAAGAGGCCGATGGTCCTCAAATTCCAGTGTGCAAAGCGAATGTGTGATATTTTCCAGGGCGTCGGAAATACAGTGCGTATAGTCATACATTGGATAAATACACCATTTGTCACCGGTCTGGTGATGATGCAAACGACGAATTCGATAGATCACCGGATCGCGCATATTCATGTTAGGTGAAGCCATGTCTATTTTTGCACGTAAGGTAAAGGCACCATCATCAAACTCACCGGCCTTCATGCGTGCAAATAAATCGAGGTTTTCATCTACACCGCGGTCTCTGTCCGGGCTGTTCTTGCCCGCTTCCGTCAAGGTTCCCCGATATTCCCTGGCCTGCTCCTGAGTCAAACTGCAAACATAGGCCTTGTCTTTTTTAATCAGTTCTACGGCAAAGTCATAAAGCTGATCAAAATAATTGGAGGCATAGTATTCACGCTCTTCCCAGTCAAAACCAAGCCAGCGGATGCTTTCCCTGATTGAGTCAACATATTCCATATCCTCCTTTTCAGGGTTCGTGTCATCAAAGCGCAAATTGCACAAACCCGAGAAATCCCTGGCCGTCCCGAAATTAATACAGATCGACTTGGCATGACCAATATGGAGATAACCATTGGGCTCCGGTGGAAACCGTGTATGGACACGTCCTGCGTTTTTATTGTTTTTCAGATCTTCCCGAATAATCTGCTGGATAAAATTTGACGGGCTTGTGCTTTCCTGGGTAGTTGAAGGCATACTTGTGGATTTAGCTGGGGATTTAGTCGGGGATTTGCTTGTGGCGTCATTCATTCAGGGTTCGACTTTCTAATAAGACTTAAAGGCCTTATTATAGCCCGTCTCATTTTTACTAACTACACTCGATTACTTTTTAAACAAAGTAATTCAGTACCCACATATAAAACGAAGGAAACACAATGATTGTTCTTCATACCTCCGCTGGAGATATCTCGCTGGAACTGGACCACGAAAAAGCCCCGCTAAGCGCTAAAAACTTTCTTGATCATGCCCGTGCAGGTCACTACGACGGCACTATTTTTCACCGGGTTATCGATAATTTCATGGTTCAGGGAGGCGGTTTCGAGCCAGGCATGCGCCAGAAAGAAGTCGGCAAGCCTATACAGAATGAAGCCGATAATGGCCTGACCAATGATGCCGGGACCATTGCCATGGCAAGAACCATGGATCCACATTCCGCCACCGCGCAGTTCTTCATTAATGTTGCTGACAATACCTTCCTCAATCATACCGCCAAGACCCCTCAGGGCTGGGGATATGCCGTATTTGGTAAAGTCGCAGAAGGCATGGATATTGTTAACAACATAAAAGGCTGTGACACCGGCTCCATGATGGGCCACCAGGATGTGCCAAAAGAAGACATAGTCATCAACTCGGTAACCATTACTGATGAAGAAACCTGATTGCATATATTGCATATCAGACCTTCACCTCTCTTCAGAAAGGCCTGATGTCTTTGAGGCATTCAGGTCTTTTCTGAAAAACAGCGCTGTCTCTGCCAGTCAGTTATACATTCTCGGGGATTTTTTTAATCTCTGGATTGGTGATGATGATCCCGACAGCTTCCCGCCACTGGTAAGTCATGAGCTTTCGTTGTTGGCGGAATCAGGGACAGAAGTCTTCATCATGCATGGCAATCGTGACTTCCTGCTTGGTCAGCAATTTTGCAATGCAAGTCAGGCTACTTTAATTACTGAGCCTTATGTTCTGAATTGTTTTCAACAGGAATATTTGTTGATGCATGGTGACTCTCTGTGTACCCGTGACGAAGACTATATGAACTTTCGTAATATGGTGAGAAACCCGGCCTGGCAACAGGAGTTTCTCTCAAAGGCAGTAACACAAAGGCAGGCCTTTGCGGCGCAGGCAAGACAGCAAAGCAAAGACCTCAGCAGTAACAAGGCAGATGACATCATGGATGTCACACCCGGTGAAGTAATCAAGGTGTTGACTGAAAACCGGCAGACCATCCTGATTCATGGTCATACCCACCGGCCCGCAATCCATGAACTGGATCTGCATGGCGTGGCAGGAAAACGTATCGTGCTGGGAGACTGGGACAAGAGCGGCTGGGCTCTTGAGATTACCCCGACCGGCTATACACTGAAAGATTTTGCTATCTGAACAAGCCAGCTAATTACTCAGGCAACTGGGTTCCGCGGAAAAAGAGTGGTGTACCGTCGGCAAAAGAAATATCACGACCCACCGCCTTGTTGCTCCTGTCTCGCGCCTGATAACCAAACACTTCCAGTTCAGCACCAACAGGAATGCTATTTTTAGTGACGCCCTGCCTGAATAGTGAATTGGGACTTCCCCCCTCAATCATCCAGCTGATTTCCTCTCCACTTTCGTCTGTCACCGAAATATGAATCCATGAATGCGGATTGATCAATTCAACCTTGGTAACAATTCCTTTTAAACTTACCGGTAAATCAACGCTGAATTCCTGGGCAAAAGCGTGATGTGCATTGGCATTTATGGTGTAGATGCTTGCCAGCATTAGCATGAGTTTAAATATGTTCTTCACCATGGTCTTTGTCCCCTTATTAATTCAGCTTTCTTCAGTCATGCCGATTCAGTTTATTGTCTGCCTGCCTTTATTGCATCGAGTTCCTCTACGCGTTTTCCACTAAGAATATTCTCGATACCGTAATTGCCTTCATGACAGGCATATTCAAACATAGGCCCATCAATTTTCTTGAAAGGATAAGTGCCTGACCAGCTTTGTTTCCATACAGTGGGGTCACTGATGGTAAATTGATAATCAATTTCTGACTCGGATATTCGGGTAAAACGCTCTACGACATGAGTATCCGTATCCAGACTGACTCCCCTCATGCCATTGGCATCAGTTCTACCGGAGTAGCCTGTAGTTTCCACGACCAGAGTATCGCCTTCCCAATGTCCCCTGGAGTTTCCCAACCACTGGGGCAAGCTGTTTTCTGACGGGTCGCCCCCATCCAGAGGAATAATGCGCACATCATGAATCATCTCCAGTTGCACAATGACATAATCTTCAGTCTGCATGAACTGGTAGGTACTGTTATAACCCAGGGGTAACATTGGTGGACCTTCCTGCCCCCAGATCAGACATCTTTCTGAAAGACCACGGGTCTTTGCACTGTCCCATTGGTGCTGTTCACGCCAGTTGTTGTATTCGTCCAGACGCGCCAATGCGCCAGCCGTAGGCTCAGGCAATCGGCCATTGGGCGGATCAGAAATAATCGATGTTCGCACATTGGCAGTGATGGTTTCTTCTGTCTTGTTCATACTGTAATCATCAAACTGATAATGCACATCCGCCGCGGTGCCACGCTCAGTGTTTGCATACTCTGTATCCAGTCGCTGACGCAGGATCTCGGCAACCTCTTCAGGTTCATAAAACTCCTGAGTCCCCAATGCCTCAGGGCGCTCCAGCGGTACCGTGGTGGAATTTGTCCAGTATCCCTGGATTTCCGGATCCCCCCAACTGGTTCTGGGCATCGCCCAGCTTTCCTGCTGTGCATAAGTGAATGAAGAAAGGCAAAGCAGGAATGTTCCACCCAATATCGCGGTATTAAGTGAGCAGTATTTACTCATCTTGGTCTCCATTGATATCAATCCCCAGGTTACGGAAATAATTTTCCCGGCTCAGATGGCCGTACATAATCTCCTCGGCAAACTCGGGACACTTGAATTCAAATAGACGCGCCCCCTTCTCCATTCTGCGATACAGGGGCATCTCTATTGTCCAGGGTTCTTCAAAAACGTCGGGGTCCTCGATAGTCGCTTCGTAGTTCAAATGATAAGGACTTAATAGCGTAAATCGCTCTGTAATCCTGGCCGCACTGGTATAGTAATTGCCGGAACGATCAAGCCAGTTGCTGTTCAAACCACTGACTTCAACAACCAGTGTGTCATCTTCCCAGTGCCCATTGGACCATCCCATCCAGCTGTCTATCGGTGCTTCCATATGGTTGTCCATATAAACTGTGCGCACGGCACCGGCAAATTGATAAACCATCATGATGTCGGTGTCGGTCTGAAATATCTGAAAAGGTTGCGGCATATAGGTGGCGCGTGGAATGCCCGGCATAAAACATTTGGCTTCGGGATCTTCGGTGCGACGACTGGAAAAGTTCTGCTGGCGTTGCGTCAGGGCGCTCTGGAGATAAGGAATAGTCAGGCCTGCTACAACACTTTGGCCCGGTGGCACTGCACCAATGGCACCCAGTGACTCCAGTGGACCCTGCTGGGCTACCTGCGCCTCAAGGTTCCAGTTGGCATTATTCAGCGACTGCCAGATGCCGCTTATATCGGGCGTTCCATCTGCTCTTCGAGAAATGCTTTCAGGTTGGGCGTGAACCATTGCTGTTACAAGCACAAGCAGGCTTGCAATGACGGTTTTTTTTATCATTTTTATCCCCCTAACACGTAAGAGAATAAACTGAGGATTATAAAAAGTCTATGGGAAAACAGGTCTGGAAAGAATGTTACAAAACCACGGGCTTAGCCGGGCAAATTTAGTTTGGAGCAACCTTGAGCTAAACCCGGTTTGCCTGCTTATTAACGCTGCGGACTGAACTTTTGTATTCTGCGGCCATTATTTACTTCCGAGGTGTAAAGATTTCCTTGTGAATCAACCGCAATATTATGCACCCAGTCAAATTGCCCTGACTGCCGACCGCCTTGACCAAAACTGTCCTGCACCTCCAGCGTTTCTCTCTCAAGACGCCAGATTTTCCGGTTTGTGCCATCAGCAACAAAAAGCCAGCGAAAATTGTCCAGGGGCGATATAGCGATATCCCAAACAGCGCCATTGCCCAGGGTCATGGGAGCAAGCAGTGCCTCTTTAATAAAGGTCCCGTCTTTCTCAAAAACCTGGATGCGGTTAGCAGTTCTGTCAGCCACATAAAGCCTCTCATCCGGGCCTATTACCACGGCATGGACAGGACCCAGAAACTGTTGTGCTGGTGCATCCAGTGCTGAATAGCCAGGTAACAACATATCATCAGGTGTATTGCCGTAAGCGCCCCAATGACGTTTGTAGTCCCCTGTATCACTGTTGAAAACGACGACGCGACGATTGCCATAACCGTCAGCAATAAAGACTTCCCGCGCATTGATATCCACAGCCATGTCAGCTGGCCTGCCTAGTCTGGCAGTATCATTACTCCCCGCAGTTTCGCCGGGGATTCCTACTGTTAGCAGGTGACGGCCCTGAGCATTGTATTTCACCACGATATGCTGGCCACCCTCGGCCTGATTGCCTCCTATCCAGACATAACCTTCACTATCAACGAATATACCGTGCTCAGTCATGGGCCAGTCAGAATCAGGTTGCAGCCACTGCTGGCTTGACTGATCCCAGGCAGGTCCGCCCCAACTATCCAGCAGTTCTCCATCAGCGCTGAAATGCAGTACTGCGGGTGCCGGCTTGCAACAAAGTGAAATCGGGGGATTAAGCACCAGACCCTTCTCATCATCACTCAGAGATTTTGGCCTGTGAAGAACCCAGATTGAATCATTGGAACCCACAGCTATGCCGGCGACCTGTCCAATGATCAAGGCGTCTGGCAGCATTGCAGGCCAATCAGGGTCTACTTCATAGGCTGATTGAGAGCTAACCGGTACGGACTGTAAAACCAGAACCAGCAAAATTAGCGTTCCAAGTATTCTAGTCACTGAGCTTCCCCTTTGGCATACCCTGCCTGTCAAAAGTCACAATTGTCTGTAATTGTTAAAATACCTTTCAAAATGCGCTTCACTCAAGGTAAACAACTCTTCATTAATGTCCTGCAAAAGTTGTTGTACGGCTACTCCTGCATAGCCAGGCATCAACTCAACACCAAGTTCTGACAGGCTCTGTATTCTGTATAGCCGTTTTTGCAGCAAATTATGTAACCAGCAGAAAGGTGACATTTCGGGATCATAAAAAAAACGATAATCATCAAGGGCCTGCTGCAGTTTCTCTACCGAAAAAATGCGGAAGCGCGTGGCCATGCGCTGACTGGTGAGCTGATCAATGCGGCGCAAAACAGCGCGTTTTTCCGGCTCGCTGTATTGATTCCAGTTAATAACCTCAAAGCCGAAACGCTTGCAGCCCCGGCAAATTTTGTCACCGAAAGAAGTCGTTGAACAGATGCCTATACAGGGTGTTTTTACAGTATTCATTGCCATGAATTGTAACCTTTCAGGAAGTGTTGACCTAGTCTTTAACGGCCATTTCGAGTAAAATTGGCGTCCGCTTTTATGTACCAGGATCAGATCTGGTGCTATTGCCCTACTCACCAATTCATGAGGAATCAGAAGTGCTTGAAGCTTATCGTCGCCATGTAGAAGAAAGAGCCGAAATGGGAATTGTGCCCAAACCCCTTGATGCCGAGCAGACTGCCAGCCTTGTAGAACTGCTTAAAAATCCGCCTCAAGGTGAGGAAGAATTTCTTCTCGACCTGATTACCAACCGTGTTCCAGCCGGCGTGGATGAAGCAGCCTATGTCAAAGCTGCGTTTCTTTCCGCCCTGGCCAAGGGTGAAGACACTTCACCGCTAATTTCAAAACCGGATGCAGTCAAGCTGCTGGGCACTATGCTGGGGGGCTATAATATAACCACCATGGTGGAGTTGCTGGATGACCCCGAGTTGGGTGAAGAAGCGTCGACCCAGTTAAACCAGACCATGCTCATGTTTGATGCTTTTCACGACGTGGCTGAGAAAGCCGACGCCGGTAATGCCAACGCCAAGCGCACTCTTCAGTCATGGGCCGATGCCGAATGGTTCCTGGCCAAACCAAAGCTGCCCGAAGTTTTATCCACCACGGTCTTCAAGGTACCCGGTGAAACCAATACTGACGACCTGTCCCCGGCACCGGATGCCTGGTCGCGACCTGATATTCCGCTGCACGCGCTGGCCATGTATAAAATGCCTCGTGAAGGAATCACCAATGCCGTAGAGCAGATTGAAGAGCTTAAGGAAAAAGGCCATCCTGTTGCCCTGGTGGGTGATGTAGTAGGGACTGGCTCGTCACGCAAATCCGCCGTCAACTCGGTGCTATGGCACATGGGTGACGACATTCCCCATATTCCCAACAAGCGAAATGGTGGTATTTGTATTGGTAGTCAGATTGCCCCAATTTTCTTTAATACTCTCGAGGATGCCGGCGCCCTGCCGATTGAATGCGATGTCAGCAGCATGGAAACCGGCGATGTCATCGATATCTATCCCTATGAAGGCAAGATTACCCGCCACGGTAGTGATGAAGTATTAACTACCTTCTCCTTCAAGACTGACATGCTGCTGGATGAAGTACAGGCTGGCGGTCGTATTCCCATGATTATTGGTCGGGGACTGACAGAGCGCGCCCGCGAAAAACTGGGCATGGGCCCTTTTGAAGGGTTCAGACGTCCCAAGCCACCAATTGATAGTGACAAAGGCTTCACCCTGGCACAGAAAATGGTCGGTAAGGCGTGTGGAGTGGAAGGCATTCGCCCGGGCACTTATTGCGAACCACGGATGACTACGGTGGGCTCACAGGACACCACAGGCCCAATGACCAGGGATGAGTTGAAAGATCTGGCTTGCCTTGGCTTTACTGCCGATCTGGTTATGCAGTCTTTCTGCCATACCGCCGCCTATCCAAAGCCAGTGGATATCGATACCCAGCATTCTCTGCCTGACTTTATCCAGACTCGCGGTGGGGTATCCCTGCGACCCGGTGATGGCATTATCCATTCCTGGCTCAACCGCATGCTGCTGCCCGATACGGTCGGCACCGGAGGCGACTCTCATACCCGTTTCCCGATTGGTATTTCTTTTCCTGCAGGTTCCGGTCTGGTCGCTTTTGCTGCCGCTACGGGAGTGACCCCGCTTGATATGCCCGAATCTGTACTGGTGCGCTTTAAAGGTGAAATGCAACCGGGTATCACACTGCGTGACCTGGTCAATGCTGTTCCATACGCAGCCATTCAGAAAGGCCTGCTAACGGTAGAGAAAAAGGGCAAGAAAAATATTTACTCCGGTCGTATTCTCGAAATAGAAGGCCTGCCTGATTTGAAAATTGAACAGGCCTTTGAATTATCAGATGCCTCGGCTGAGCGTTCAGCTGCGGGTTGTACCATCAAGCTGAATAAAGAGCCCATTATTGAATACTTCAAATCCAATATTACCTTGCTACGCTGGATGATATCCCAGGGTTACGGTGATCCACGGACACTGGAGCGCCGGGCCTGCGCCATGGAAGACTGGATCGCCAATCCGGAACTCCTGGAAGCTGATAGTGATGCTGAATATCGTGAAATTATTGAAATTGATCTGAATGAGATCACTGAGCCACTTTTGGCCTGCCCCAATGACCCGGATGATGTGAAGCCACTGTCTGAAGTCGCTGGCACTAAAATCGATGAAGTCTTTATTGGTTCCTGCATGCTTAATATTGGCAATTTCCGTGCCGCTGGCAAGGTACTTGAGCAAGTGGCCGGTGATGGTTCATTACCTACCCGACTGTGGATAGCGCCCCCCACCAAAATGGACCAGCATCAACTCACTGAAGAAGGATACTATTCAATCTTTGGCAAGGCTGGAGCCAGGACGGAAATGCCGGGATGCTCCCTTTGCATGGGTAACCAGGCACGAGTGGCCCCCAAATCAACAGTTGTTTCTACATCCACTCGAAATTTTCCGAATCGTCTGGGGGATGGGGCCAACGTGTTTCTTGCCTCAGCAGAATTGGCAGCGGTCTGTTCAGCGCTGGGAAAAATTCCGAATATGGAGGAGTACATGGGTTACATGAACAGCCTCAATACCATGTCCGATGATATTTATCGCTATATGAACTTCAATGAGATAGAGCAGTATATGAAGGGGGCTGAAAATGCGAAGAACATTCCCCTCCAGAATATCCAGGAAGTAAAAACGTCCTGATAACTATCCAGGATAAAAAAAACCGCTGCAATGCAGCGGTTTTTTTATGCTTTTTTTCCAAGCAAGTCAGGTAACAACCCCACCCCCTATTGCTTCGTCTTTTCCACCACCCCCATCGATCCCTTCTTTCTTGCCGCCTTGCTTACCCCCTTGAATCCCTTCGGCCTTACCAGGTTCAAGTTTAAGTCCCAATAAAATAACTGCCGCTATTATGGAACCTGATCCCATCACCAGGGCAACCATGGGGACTTCCAACCCGCCCTGTAGCAGATAGCCGGCGATGATCGGTGACAGTACAGACCCTCCTCTACCAATGCCCACTGCAAAACCGGTTCCCGAAGCACGGGCATGGGTTGGAAATACCTGCGCCAGAATGGCATACATGCCAACAATACCGGCATTGGTAAAGAAGCCGGCCATGGCAACATAAAGTTTTAATGACATAAGCTCAGCTGGAGCACGCCCGAAAATTCCTGTAAATACCCAGGCCATAATAAAGGTAAAAATAGTCAGGGATTTCAGATTAAACCTGATGGTAAGCACGCCAAAGAAAATACAGCCCAGAGCGCCTCCCAGGCTTGCCCAGGTCAGCACTTCCCCTGCCAGATAAGGCTGAAACCCCATATCCACGACCAGTTTAGGGGTCCATTTCAAAATAAAATAAAGTGTAATCACATGCAGGAAATAAGCCGCCGTTACCAGCACTGTGGTTCTGATCATGGTTGAACTAAACAGAAAAGAGGTAGACTTTTTGCGTTCTGAGGCATCAATATGAGGCAAGGCTGCAACGACAGCATGACCAAAGCGTTTCATGGTGGCATTAATTTTATCCAGGGCACCGACAGGCTGCTTTCGGGTCAGCCAGTGAACGGATTCCGGCATAAAAAAATGCACCAGGGGAATAAATAACAAGGTCGCTGCGGTACCGAAATAGAAAACCGCACGCCAGTCAAAAAACTCCAATAGTCGCGAGACGATCAAGCCACCCACTACGCCTCCCACAGGATAGCCAATAGCCATTGTGGAAATGGCAAACGCCCGCTTCCTGGTATTGGAAAACTCTGCGGCGACCGCATTGATCGCTGCCAGCATGCCACCAATCCCCAGACCGGTGAGAACACGCCAAATGGATAGTTCGACAAGATTACTGGTGGTGGTCACCATAAACATGCCAATAACCATGGCTAACAGGCAACCCATGATGGTTGGCTTTCTGCCGATCCGGTCTGCAACACCACCCAGCAAAACAGAGCCCACCGCCATGCCAATCAATTCCATGGCAAGTACGTAACCCAGCCCGGCATTTCCCAATCCCCACTCTGCCGCGATTCCCGGCCCTGCAAAACTGATGGCGAGCACATCAAAACCATCAAGCGCATTCAAGCCCACGGTCAATGCAATAATCATATATTGCAGGCGGGACATAGCAGAATCTTCAATAATCTGACGCGGATCGGCGTTCATGACTTCCCCTTCGGCGCTGTACTAAAAACCGGCCCTGGAAACCCTTGCCTTAATATAAAAAACAGGAATCCAGTTATTCAGTATGAATTATTATTTTTTTGTTAAATCAGTACTTTTATTACTAATACGGATTGCCAAAACAGCGGCAAGCTTAATTCAGGCATACAACTTTTACAATACTGGCCCTGGAGCCATAAATAGACCAAATCAAAATGACGAGATCCTTTATTTCCGGGACTTACTGCAGGCTTTTACTTACTACCTCAAAGACATCCCTGGATAATTGAGGGGTATCGAGTATGCGTTTAAGTGCTGCACGCATCATCTCCTGCCGTTGCGGGCCATACTTTTTAAGACGCGTGAGTGGCGTCAGCAAACGTGACGCAATTTGCGGATTGATAATATTCAATGCGATTACCTGATCTGCGAGAAACTTGTAGCCACTGCCATCAAGCTTGTGGAAACCAACAGCATTGTTATGGCAAAAGGCCCCTATCACACTGCGCACCTTGTTTGGGTTTTTGATATCAAATGCCGGATGCGCCATTAAACTCTTCACATTAACGAGATTATCTGGCGAACTTGTCGCGCATTGCATGGAGAACCATTGCTCAATAACCAGAGATTCGTCTTTCCAGGTTTCATAAAACCCGTTGATCAATTCATCGCGCAGCGGTCTACTTTGCTCTGAAGAATTATTCAGCACAGCACGTAATGCCGCACTGCTGTCTGTCATGTTATTGGCAGACTGGTATTGGCTTTTTATAAGCGTCCAATACTCAGGCTTATCAAGACAGGCCAGATAATTCAGCACAGTGTTCTTGAGATAACGCCTGGCAATTTCATCAGCATTGAATACGTATTCTTCAGAACTGTTACATGCTTCATAGACAGCCAGGAATTTGCTTTCAAGCTTTTCTGCCAGATAGCGACGTAAAAATTCCCGGGAAAAATGAATGGCGTCTACATCTACAACATCTGTCAATTCAGCAAGATAGGATTCGGAAGGCAATAACAACAGGTTTGCCAGCATTGCCTTGTCCGTTGCCGCATCTGTGAGTGCAGCATCAAGCACGCTATCGAAAGCCGCCACGATCCTCTCATCTACGTTTTTTTCCTGAGAGTCCTTTTGGTGCGCCACAATTAATTCATCAAGCACCAGAAGAGATAACTGTTGAGAAGCCTCCCAGCGTGCATAGCCATCTTTTTCATGCTGCATCAAAAGCATAAGCTCGTCGCGGGTATAGGGATAATGAAGTTTTACCGGAGCAGAAAAACCTCGCAACAGCACCGGCACAGGTTGCTCATTAACATTTTTAAAGACAAATTTCTGTTGCGCTTCACTGACATGAAGCACCAGATCATCTGTTAATGAAGCATGCTCATGCCCTTCTAATTCGAGCGGAATTGATTCCCCGGCTGAATTTAACAGCCCTGCTCTGAGAGGAATATAAAACGGCTCTTTTAGTGGCTGTGAAGGCGTTGGCTTGCAACTTTGAGTTACCGTCAAAACAAAGCTGCTGGTTTCTTCCTGGTAGTCTCCCGTCACTTCAAGCCTGGGTGTGCCGGCCTGGGAATACCAGCGGCGAAACTGGTCAAGATCAAGTCCTGACACTTCTTCCATCGTCTGCACAAAGTCTTCAGTAGTCACTGCCTTGCCATCAAAGCGCTCAAAATACAGGTCAGTGCCCTGCCTGAACTTCTCAGGCCCAAGTAAATTAGCCTGCATTCTGACGACTTCCGCGCCTTTTTCATAAATGGTCACGGTGTAAAAATTTGAAATTTCCATATAGGATTCAGGCCTGACAGAGTGCGCCATTGGACCTGCATCCTCAGCGAACTGAACCGTGCGTAAAAACCCTACTTCCTCTATTCGATTCACTGCGCGTGAGCCCATATCAGCAGAAAATTCAGCATCCCGGTAAACCGTAAAACCTTCCTTTAAGCTCAGCTGAAACCAGTCTCTACATGTCACTCTGTTACCAGACCAGTTATGGAAATATTCGTGAGCCACAATTCCTTCTATGCGCTGAAATGCCTGGTCTGTGGACGTCGCCGGATTAGCCAACACACAGGATGAGTTGAAAATATTCAGCCCTTTATTTTCCATAGCCCCCATATTGAAATCATCTACCGCGACAATCATGAATATATCCAGGTCGTATTCCCGACCATAGACATCTTCATCCCACGTCATGGCTTTTTTCAGGGAAGTCATGGCAAAGTCACATTTATCGAGGTCTTTTTCCTCAACAAAAATTTGTAGCTGAACTTTTCTTCCTGAGCATGTTGTAAAGCTGTCATCAACTGATTTCAGGTTTCCGGCCACCAGCGCGAAAAGGTAGCTGGGCTTTTTGAAAGGATCTTCCCAGGTAACCCAGTGTCTGCCATCCGCAAGATCCCCGCTGTCTGTTTTGTTGCCGTTTGAAAGTAATACAGGGTAGAGGTTCCTGTCTGCCTCTATTCTGGTGGTAAAACTGGAAAGCACATCGGGGCGGTCCAGATAATAGGTGATTTTTCTGAAACCTTCCGGTTCACATTGGGTGCAAAACATTACTCTGGATTTATAAAGTCCTTCCAGGCTGGTATTGTCCTGCGGCATGATTCTGGTTTCACATTCCAGCGTAAAGCTGTCTGGCAGTTGCGGGATTACAAGAGACTCCTGCGTCACTGTATAGGATGACGGATCCAGGACTTTGCCATCAAGAGTGACTTTTTCAAGAACCAGGTCGTTACCATCAAGCACCAGCTCATTTGGGGCACCAGCATTTGCCTGAGGGTTTCGTCGAAACACCAGACGTGAACTGACAAGCGTCTTGTCTTCATAAAGCTGAAAACAAAGATGTGTTTCGTCGATAATAAAAACCGGTGGCTGGTAATCTTTCAGGTAAATCGTTTTACCCTGCGCTTCTCTCATGAATAATCCCGTTTATAAAATCTGATAATTAAATGATTAATCAGGCTGTAGCAAGCGCTACCTGGTAACCTGAGTACTTACGTAGATTGATAACTCCTGTATCAAAAATCAGGTACTGCCCCTTGATCCCCATCAGGGTTCCCTCGACCAGAGGATCTTTATCAAGGTTCAAGGAGCTGACTTTCTCTGGAAAATGTTGAATCGGGTAATCAATTGAAACAGGTGTTACACCATTGAGTATGCTGATGGCATGAAGCCCGAACTGATGTTCAAGCTCCTGCAACTCTTTTTCACATAACGCCAGCAAGCGATCTCGCTCCTGCTCAAGGTTAATTTCCTCTATGTCGCCTTTCAGCATATTTCGCCAATTGGTGCGATCTGTTACATGGTTTTTGAAAACAACTTCTGCAAACCCTGCTTGTTGCCTTGAGCGAACTCTTATAATGGGTAAAGCCTGTATTGCGCCCTGATCAATCCATCGCGTTGGTACCTGGGAAGCCCGGGTTATGCCTATTTTAAGACCAGATGAATTTGCCAGATAGACAATATGATCCTGCATACAGAACTCATCACCCCAAACAGGCTCGCGACATGTCCCTGCATCGTAATGGCATTTTTCCGGAGAAATAACACAGCTATCACACTGGGCAAGCTTCTGAAAACAGGGATAACAATATCCCTGGTTAAAACTCTTGCTAGTGTTCCGGCCACAATGCACACAGTTTATCTGGCCAAGAAATTCAATAGACAGCTTTTTGCCAACCAGAGAATTAAGAGCAACGGACTCCTCCCCAAGCACCATGAAATAAGAAACCGGATTATCAAGACGGCTTCTCATTTTATGTAATTGCCCTCGCTGTATTTCAGGCATATTGTTTACTCTTTATAAGTTTTCCACGACTCGTTTCGTTCATATCACCAAGATCCGGCTGATCGCTGTATGTTGCATAATTATACTATCAATGGGAATTAGTCTGATCCCGCCCCTTATCAACTGGGCGGTTTTTTTGTTGTTGAGCATCGCTCTTACTGCAGGTACTTCCCTCCCTGCTAATAAAACCAACGCGTTGTTCAGGTACTACAAATGCCTTGTCATAGGCAATAATGGCCTGTAAACAATGCTCTCGCTGATTACTGGTTAACTTCTCTCCATTCTCCCAATGGCCCAGCTCTACGGCCGTTTTCAGAGCCTGGTGAATTTCGGGGGTCATTGTGGCCAGCACGGCTGCTATGGAATTTGGGTCAGTATCCGGATTCTCTGACATAACGTTAATTGTTCCTGGTGTTGGTGTTTTTATTTCGAGCCAGACGGCTAATTGTTGCTGTAAAAGCGCCGTATACTACCCCGGTTAACAATCCGCCAATATGTGCTTCATCGGCAATAAAATCGAGATTGATCGCGGTAATAACAATCAGACTTAACAGCAGGAAAAATATCAATGCTCCCGGCAATGCCAGTTTTTTTTGCGGATCAAAAAGTTGCCACATCCAGATATAGGAAAAAAGACCGTACACAACACCGGACATTCCGCCAAAATAAATGGAGCCACCATAGAGAAATTGTACGGTGTTTGACACCAGAGCAATGGAAACTATCAACATCAGCAAAGACCAGCTTGCCTGAACGGCCTCAATTCTACGACCAAACTCCCACAGCCACAGCATATTGAAAGCAAGGTGAATAATGCCACCATGCAGCAACATTGGCGAGATCATTTTAAAGAACTGCAAGGCAGAGAAGTTTGCTCTCACAGTATCCAGATTAATAATACGTGTACCAAAGCTGAAGTCGGGATAAAGCATTGCCCTTGTCAGCTCAGTCATTTCATTCAGCGGAGCCAGAAACGCAAGAACAACACACAGCACTATCAGACTAAGTGAAAAGGGTGCTCTGCAAAAAGCCTGGAATATCTTGCCCAGAAAATCCTTGGGGCTAAAGTAGGAAGCAAAATCTGATGAGTCTTCAGCGTTCGGGGCAATATCCCCTCTTTGCCATTGATGATACAAAAGGCCAGCTATCTCTACCTGGTTTTGTTGGGGAACGGTCAAAATTTGCCGGTTCTCTACTTCATAAATACGGTGGGATATTTTTCTTTGCCATAAAAGTCGACTGAACTGCCCCAGGTCTTCCTGTATTGAAACATCCAGTACTTTAAACATAGCGTAAAGGGAAAGCTGACTTATCGATTGAAGGAACTGTTAGTTGGACGCTGGGACCAGCCCAGTTTGCTGCGACAGGTTTCGTAATAATCATAGTCTGCAGGGTGCAATATTTTCAACTCTTTCTGCTTTTTACGGATTGTGATCCGGTCTCCCGGCGAACAGCTATGACTCATGGCGCCATCACAACTCAGTTGTGGAAGAATACTGTGCCGATCACCAACAACCAGCGTTAACTCACGATTGCCTTCTATAACGATGGGACGGCTACTGAGACTATGGGGGTTAATGGGTACTAAAACTATTGCATCCAGGCGGGGATGCATAATTGGCCCGCCCGCGGACATCGCATAGGCCGTTGAACCCGTCGGAGTTGCCACTATCAAGCCATCAGAGGCCTGGTTATAAACAAATTCATTATCTATATACAGCTCAAATTCTATCATTTGAACTGCCTTGCCAGGGTGTAAAACAATGTCATTCAAGGCCGAACCAAGATAATTCTGCTGCCCGGCACCGATGGATAAATCTAGCAGAAACCTCGACTCAATTTTAAAGTCTCCATCCAGTATTGGCTGCAAAGTGGACTCAATATCATCCGGCAGGATATCTGTTAAAAACCCAAGTTTCCCGCGATTGATGCCGGTCACAGGCAGGTCATGGTCGGCAAGAGTTGATGCCACCTGTAAAAGACTGCCATCCCCTCCTACCACTATCACAAGATCGCAATTGTTCCCAAGCTCATCCAGTGAAAAAAACGGATAATTATTCACATCAAGCAAACTGGCAATATTCTCATCGAGGAGGATATTGATGCCAGTGTTGTGCTCAAGAAATTGAATGACCGCCTGAAGAGAGTCAACAATTTCGATGTTGCTCCTTGCGGTCAGACCAATGGTGTTGAATTGCGCCATGTCACTTTAATGTCAATTTGAAAGATTGATAAGTATATCACGGCCTATTGAGCAACCATGGGCTTATTGTATATAACTCAAGGCAAGATGTAGGGATTTCTTTTATAACGCCCGGGAACCATTAAGGAACCAGAATGGATATAAACAATATAAGAATCGCTGTTATTGGCCTGAGTTATGGGGGCTTGCCGCTCATGGTCGAATTTTCCAAATAATACCCCACGCTGGGCTTTGATATAAATAGTGAAAGGATAAGTCAGCTCGGAGACGGCATGGATTTGATGAAGGATCTGAGCAAGAGCGAATTACAAGCAGCAGCTCATGGCAGTTTTCTGCTGAATCCAGATGATCTGAAAGATTACAACGTTTATGTTATTACAGTTCCGACACCTGTCGATAAAAACAATCGCCCGGACTTGACTGCACTTGAAAATACTTGCCAGCTTGTTGGCAAGGTTCTATCTGAAAATGGCATTGTCATTTATGAGTCAACGGTATTCCCTGGTGCCACTGAAGAAGTCTGCGTGCCTATCCTGGAAAAGTTCTCCGGATTAAAACTGAACGACTCATTTTATGTCGGGTATAGTCCGCAGAGAATAAATCCGGGCACAAGAAGCATCGCTTGTCGTCAGTGATAAAAGTAACGTCAGGATCCAATAAAGATGCCGCCAGTTTTGTTGACTCTCTTTACCAATCCATTATCGAGGCTGGAACTCATCCTGCCAGTAGTATTAAAGTGGCAGAAGTGTCTAAAGTTATTGAAAGCACTCAGCGGGATCTCAATATTGCCCTGGTTAGTGAATTAAGGAACCTCTGATTAAGTATTATTTTTCATCGACTCGGTATAGATACAGAAGAAGTTCTTGAAGCAGCTGGCACAAAATGGAATTTCCTCCCCTTTCGACCAGACCTGGTGGGAGGGCATTGTATCGGCGTCGATGCCAAAATTCTCATTATGGGATTAACCTTTAAGGAAGATTGTCCTGACATAAGAAACAATCGTGTTGTGGAAATGGCTAAAGGCCTGGAGGAATATCAGGCTAATGTTGATATCTATGATCCCTGGGTTGAAGCGAAAAATGCAAAACAGGAATATGATTTAGACATATTATCCAAGCCTGAACCAAATCAATATGATGCTGTCATTATCGCTGTTTCATATAATTGTTTTAAAGAAATGGGACTGCAGAATATACGTAATCTATGCAAAGAAAATCATGTGATTTTTGATGTAAAGTATTTATTCCCGCTAACAGAAAACCTTGAGAGACTTTGATCGGGTATCGCATGAATTATGGAGGGGGTCCCTGCAGATTTATAGTCAATGGCGTTGCCCCATAGATCAGCTCACCAGAATCCAGCATTCTGTAAGCGCTGTAAATATTGACCCGCCCTGTAAGCCCGGCTTGGGCCAGGTCCAGATCCCTGGCAACATCGAATAACTCCCTTTCCGACATTACCCTGGGCGCCGAGGTGGGAAGCAGAGTCTTCAGGCTGCCATTAAAACTAACCAGAACACCATCACTATTTAGTTGATAAAGAGTTCCCCGCCCTTTCACAATCACCAGGTGAGAGACAAATTCCTGACCAAGTTGCTCAGGCAACGGGCTGATTTTCATACGTAAGCTGATCTTGTCATCTTCCTGAAAAACCCGAGAGAAATTTCTGCCTGTTTGAAGGTAAGCGCCAAGACCTAATTCAGCGCCAATCATCCCTGTTGTTTGTGACACCGGGTAAAATTCAGTAATCCTTTCTTCCTGGCTGGGATAATAATTTGCGATCTGATACTTGACCGTTTTCAGGGTAGCAACCGCATCGGCACCAGCCAGATCATCGCTATCTGCTCCACATTGATAAGGGCCGCACGGTCGGCTGGGGTCAGAAAATCGATACAACCTGTTCACCACATCAAAATCTTCCGGAAAGGCCATCATGGTGACAAACGTTTTATCAACACCAAAACCGGCCGAATAAGGAAACGTACCCCCGTCAGGATCTTCACGTCGAGAGTGTGCAAGTCCCAGGTTATGGCCTATTTCATGGGCAACGACACTGTCATCCTTGCAGTCTATATTTATCACGGAGTAAGCAAAGTCCTTGTGATAACTTGCTGTAAAATCACCCCGTGTGCCCTTGCCGCCAAGATTGGAAAGACCACAGATTCCGTCTTCCTCACCGGTTCGGAACAATATGACCAGATCACCACCAAATAATTCACGACGTCGCTGAAGGTTGGTGAACGCCCCGTCAGTCTGGAAGGTTATTTCGGTGAGATCTGAAAACAAATCATCAGCATGGGTATAACTTACCTCATGACTACCAACCGGACGTATAAAGATTCCTGTATTACTGTCTGCGAAAATCTTGTTAGCCACGTTAAACAACTGATTAATGCGGGTATCCACCTCTCCGAAATACAAGGAATCCACTTCAGGTGTATAGGCTACCAGCACATCAATCACTGTCGTGTGGCCCTTCGGATTATCAAAGCCATTGTCAGGATCCGTACCAAGAATCTCCTCATTAAAGTCACTAATGCCGTCTTCATCGGTATCAGTGAGAACGTCTCGATACACCTCAACAATCAAGTCACTTCGATCATTTTTAACTACCACGGTACTGTAAATGAGCGGGTGAGATTTCTCGCTTGTTATTACCGAAAATGACAACTGCTTTTGCCCATCCATGCCTAAATCGCCCAAAATACAGCCAAGTACCGGCTCGCTGTCCGTTGACTCAAGAACTTCACAGCCTTCTGGCAAACCGTCCAGGGTTGTGTTTTCAAGCAAGAAAAATATATCCGTGAAAAGGCCGGTCTGAATTTCTCCGGAGATATTGGTAAAGGTGAGATTAAAAGTCAGCTTGCTGCCTAAAGGAATAATCGTGTCGGATACCTGCTGATCAATCCTGATATCCGTGAAAGCTCTCTCATCATTATCCGAATCATCGGTGTCTTTGGGCACGATGGTGTCTGTCGTTGCCACAGTGTCTCTAACCAACTCCAGACGACTAAAAGCCCCCGAATATGTAGCCGGGCTGATTTTCGTCGCAAATAACTGGAAAATGCCGGACGGAGACGTAAGCACAGCATGGGCGGTAAAGTTTCCTGCAGTAAGTACAAAAGCGTAATCCAGGCCGGTATTGGTAATCGAGCCATACCAGCTTTTATCTCCGTTCTCTGCATACCCCACCTCATCAATGCGAATGGGATATACAGCCGTCCTGTTTACACGCAGTTCAAAGGTTTCACCTACTGACATTTCCTCCAGCGCAGAAAGCCTGAGTATTCCCGTTGCCGGGGAACTGGCAACATCAAGTATCCAGACACTCTGGGCCTGAACAGATTCCACAAAACACAGGCACAGCAGTAGTACGGTGAGTACACTCCGGAAAGGAGCAACAGCTCTTTTGTGGGCTAAATGATGTCCGCACCAATTCATGAAATTACTTTAACTTAATCCTTTATTATATTGAATTTATTAAACTATTTTTAACGAAGCCTCTATTACCCTGCAAACCGCCACCATGAATTACCAGTATACGGCAATTTTGTGGGAAAAAATCCCTTTTTTTGGCAAGTTCATACAGGCCAAATAACATTTTCCCCACATAGACCGGCTCAAGGGGAATACTATGTATTTGTTCGAAACGATGAATGAACGCCATCAATTCGTCAGTTGTTTTAGCATAGCCACCAAAATGAAACCTGTCATTGACCGAGTAGCGACATTGAGACGTTAATCCGAAATTCTGAAAATTATGGCTAATTTGACGCTCCAGGTAAGCATCCCCTTTTAATACCTGAAAACCCAGTAGCGGAATAGCCGAGGTCGTGGCAAGGCCGGTCAGCATGGTGCCCGTGCCACAAGCCATAGCGACCAGATCAAACTGCTGCTCATCATAATGAAGGTTAAGTTCAGCACAACCAAGAGCCCCTTCCCGGTTGGCTCCACCTTCCGGAATCAGATAAGCATCGGGATATAGTTCTTGCAAGGAGGCGAGATACTCAGGATTGGCTTTATGTCGATAAGTAGACCTGTCAACGGCCTGTAGCAGCATTCCTGACTTTCTGGCATCCGCAAGGCAATGGTTTAATGGCGAAGGAAGTTCGCCACGAACCATGCCGATGGTTTGGAAATCAAACAAACGTCCGGCTTCGGCAAGCGCATGGAGATGATTCGACCACGGACCACCAAAGCTCAAAAGGCTGGTCTTATGCTGTTCCCGGGCTTTGATGAGGTTATATTTAAGCTTGAACCATTTATTTCCGGATACAACAGGATGGATCAAATCAGTCCGTAAAATGCACAGACTTACTCCTGTGCCTGCCAGTAAAGGGTCATTAATATTCTGGACAGGAATATCTGGTGTGCTGAATTCCTGGCTCAAATCCATGTGCGGCTTCCTGTAATACGAAAAACAGGATTATCGCCTCTCGCCTCATCGTTAAACAATGCCTGATGGCTTATATGTCAGTTCAGGACAAGATAACCACGATAGGACAGGCAATTCTTCACCACTCTTTCCCGCTCCTGCATGGCATCCCCGGCCCCCCGTAAGGTCCCAGTGGCAGCGCCTATGCCTGCTCCGCGCCTGGCAGTAGTACTATTGCCGGCTGCGGCCCCTATTACGCCGCCTACCACAGCGCCTGTCGCGGCACCTGTTGCGACTTTTCGGCCTGCCTGTACATCATCTGCAAAAACATAACACTCCTGCAAATCTGCTTCATAGGCCTCCAGGTCAATACCCTTGGTATCAACGATAGGACGAGTGCCGGTTATTTCATCCACCTGACGACAGGATGACAACAAGCTCAGGAACAAAATAACAATAAGCGAATACCTCATGAATTCCTCCAGTGGCGGGTCTCATCATAATTAACGCATTAATAAGCTTAAGGTTTACTGAATGTAAAATGAGGTTTGCTTTTATCCATTAGCTGGCAAGCAAAGGCAGTAGAATCCGATTAGACCTGAATAGTTTCTGGGCTGGTAGTCAACGGTACAAATACAGCTCGAATTTATCAGCTGTGAAGGTTCTGGATTGTATGCGACAGGGAAATAATGGCGGCCGGACGTCAATATGAATGGAGCTATATCTTACTGATATTCAGACATAATTCTATGCTATAAATATTTTATACCCCCAATTAGCCCCCTTAAAAACAATATACAGTCGAAAATTAACAACATGCATTCCCTTCCTGAATTGGAGGACATGGAACCGAACCATAAGAACAAAAAACACAGCAATCCCCCTTCTTGGGTTTCAGAACTGTATTGCATTTCTCACACTCGTAAAAAAACCGGCAATAATCTGTCGGCATGACTTCCACCTTACAGAAATGACATTTTGGGCATTCAACTACTGACTCCAGGATTATTTCTGGCATAACAGTTTCTGTTTCCTGTTTGCCCAATAGTTAAGCCCTGCAGAAACCAGGCAGCCAAATATGCCGATATACATAAGAATCACAATCCAGCCAAAATAAAATCCGTAAAGAGCAAGCACCGGTGACAACACGCCAATTATTAAAGGAACGATATTTTTGTGAAATCTGTAAGCCAGTACAGCACCTACGAGTGTTAACCCCATAAAGCCAGGAAAGGCATAATTCATCAACAGTGGCTCGTAAGGTAACAGAATGCCCAGCCCAAGCGCACTACCAGCACTAGCGAATAACGGCCAGCAAGCTGGACAAGACAAAGCGGTAATCAATACACCAAATGAACCCAGTTTATCTACAAAGGTAATATTCATGGCTTTTCTCGTTCAATATGAAATACAGAGTTAGAATAAACCCTATAGCTACTATAGCTTCAAGAGATATCTACCATGTACAAAATTGGCGAATTATCACGGCTCACAGGGATCAAGGTACCAACCATCAGGTATTTTGAAGAAGTTGGTTTGATCAATCACACAAACAGAAATGAAGGAAATCAACGCCTCTATAAAGAAGCAGAACTGGACCAGCTACGATTCATCAAGCGAGGACGTGAATTAGGCTTTACACAAGCTGAACTCAAGGTACTGCTTGGAAAAGGTCAGGCCCATACCCCGAATTGTGGCGAGGTATTCCACCTGGCACAAAATCATCTGAAGTCGGTACAGGAAAAGATTAAAGACGTTCGCAAAATAGAGAAACACCTGAAAGAAGTCAGTAATCAATGCGAATAATCAGATACCCCCGAGTGCCCTATCATTAACGCCTTGTATGCAAAACCATGAAACATGGCAATTA
>CBFICR010000043.1:0-24916 GCA_965661105.1 Pseudohongiellaceae bacterium
CGGGCTTTCAAAAAATATGTGCCCGAGCAGTTGAGCTATGTAAATGGAGAATTGTAATGATTACCCTTAGATGTGTGGCCCATATATTGTCGATGGTTGCTGGTACCTTGATGATTACGATCAGCCTGGCCCAGGAATCCATCCAGCCAATCACCCGACCGACGGATGTCGATCCCGCCCTTGCCGAATTTGGCAAGTTGCTGTTCTTCGATCCCCGCCTATCCAAATCGGGTTTCATTTCATGCAACTCCTGCCATAACCTGAGTATGGGCGGTACCGACAACCTCCCGTCCTCTATTGGTCATGACTGGCACCAGGGGCCGATTAATTCGCCTACAGTATTGAATGCGGGTTACAACATTGCCCAATTCTGGGACGGGCGTGCTGCTGACCTCAAGGAACAGGCTGGTGGACCAATAGCCAATCCGGGTGAAATGGCGTCTTCCCATACTTTGGCAATTGATATCCTGAATACTATTCCCGGCTACCGGGAGCAGGCACAAGATTTGTTTGGGGTCGCGTCTATAAGCCTGGATAATGTGACGACGGCCATCGCCGAATTCGAGAAGACTCTGGTGACTCCCAACTCACGCTTCGATAAGTGGTTACTGGGTGATGAAACGGCGCTTAATACAAAGGAAGTGGCGGGCTATGAACTGTTCAAAGCATCCGGTTGCGCCAACTGTCACAATGGTCCTGCTTTGGGAGGAAGTATGTTCATGAAGTTTGGGCTCGTGAAACCTTATGAGACCGAAAATCAGGCCACAGGCCGTTTTGGCGTCACGGGAAATGAGTTCGAAAAGGGAGTGTTCAAGGTGCCAACCCTGCGCAATATAGAGCTCACTTACCCCTATTTTCATGACGGGGCGGTGAAGTCCCTGCATAATGCCGTAGCCATAATGGGGGAAACCCAGTTAGGTCGCACATTCAGCAGCCAGGAGATTGACCAGTTAGTCGCCTTCATGCTCACGCTGACTGGCGATCAACCACGGTTTTCCCTGCCGATTTTGCCGCCGTCTGTTGCGGAGACGCCGGCTCCAGAGCCATTTGATTAAGATCTGTTTCACCAGATCACGAAGAAATTAGAGGAGTCGGTTCACTTGATTAAGATGTTACCCGGAGTTGTAAAAATAAACTGTAGAATCAGTCAGGTGACTCTAATTCCATTGCTGGTTCAGTTCTCACGATTTTTGTTACTGGGGCAGCTGCTTTTGGGTTATTCGGCAGCGTTTGGTCAGCAGCCTGCTATTGAGAGAGGTCAGGAAATCCTGTTGCCTTTCAAGCAACAATTGATGCAGTCCTTGCAGGAAGGGATGCAGAAAAGTCCGGTCGTTGCGCTGGATGTTTGCAGGATCAAAGCTCCGTCAATTGCCTCAGACGTCTCCTCAAACGGCATTCGTGTAGGGAGAAGCAGTCACAAGCTGCGCAACCAGGCCAATCAACCCCCTGAATGGGTGAGACCTGTCATGCAGGACTACCTAGAAAACGCTGATGACAGGGAGCCCAGGGTTGTGACCCTGGACGATGGCAGTAATGGCTACATTGAAGCTATTATCCTTCAACCCCAGTGTACGGCATGCCATGGGGATAACATTTCCCGGCCAGTGCTCGACTTGTTGTCAGAGTATTATCCACAGGACCAGGCGACAGGTTTTGCCATAGGTGAGTTGCGTGGTGTTTTCTGGGTGCAATTTCCGGCTGAATAATCATTTACTCTTTCAGTCAGAAAATTGACCAATCTCAAGCATGGAAATTTTTATTGATTTATAAATGGGCCAATAAACATAAATCCGTTTTCATGGGTGGCAGTCTTTTTGCGAATTGAAGTACCAGTAAATGCTTTTGTTTACTTATCTTTAGATTTGTTGCCGCATAATTGGCTAAGTGATAATTTGCACTACTCGACGGTCAGACCTGTTTAAAATTCAATTGGAGAGTTGTTTAATGAAAAGCATTAATACCATTCTGATAACTATGGTAGTTACAAGTTTTTTTAATGTAGCTTTTGCGGCAGATTTACCCATTACGGGTCACAATGCAGCCCGTGAATATCCGGGCGCCCAGCTGACACCGGATGCCAATACAGAATATAAAGTCTTATTCGATTTTGCCATGGCAGATGACAATCTTGATGACCCTTATCCCATGTTGCCGCTGGTGGCGAGATACGTAAATACCCTCGCTAACCTGGGCGTGCCAAAGGAAAACCAACAAATTGCCATTGTAATGCATCAAGGTTCCGGCTTGATCGGTCTGAACAATGAGGAATTCAAGGCTCGACACAATGGTAAAGATAATCCCAACATTGATCTGATCAGGCAACTTCATGCGGCCGGAGTGACTTTTCACCTGTGCGGACAGGGTGTGCTGGCAAACAATGTTGATGAAAAAGACCTGCTGGATGAAATACAGGTGGACTATTGGGCATTGACTACCATTATTGAACTGGGTCGTCAGGGCTATGTAATTCTGGGCGGCTAGAAATCCGGGTAACTCTGGATAACACCGGATAATCAGAAAGCCCAATTAAAAAAAGCTCCCCTATTGGGGAGCCTTCAGTTCTTTTTCCAGTCATTTTCCAGAAATCGATTCAGGCCGTGAGAGATTTCTTCACCCCTGGTTGACTGGTTGCCATGTCGGGTTGAAGTTCCTCTTTCCTGATTTCAAGACTCAGGAAGTAAAGCACCGCCAGGACAACGGGAAGCAATACAGCGGCAAGTATCAACAGGGTCAGGTTTACCCCGAGACCATCAATAAGATAGCCCAGCAATGGTCCTGTTATGATGAACAAGGCACGCGTACCGAGACTAACCATGGAATTCACCGTGGCCCTGAACTCACCATCAACCCGCTTGTTCAAGGCGTTGTAAAACACCACGGTATTCAAGCCCCTTGAAATAATCAGTCCCAGCGTGAAGGCGATACCGAGCCAGCCGCCAAAAACGCCCATGCCAAACAGACCGATTATCGGCAACGCAGCAGAAATGATAAACACCTTTTTCCAGCCAAGGGTTTCTTCAATTTCATGGGCCCACTGACCAACAATTCCACGCAATACGCAGTGCATTGCCCACAGGTATCCAAACCAGGTTACTGGAATACCATTGAATTCCCAGTACTTCTGGTATACCCAGAAAGCAAAGAGCCCCACCAGGCCGAACACGATGATGGCGAGACTGATCCAGCGAACTATGGGTTGCCCGACCATGGCGGCGATTACTTTATGGACATTGTCTTGATGTCCGTCCAGAGAAATCAGGCGCGGTGCTTCGAGCAGACACAAGGCAAAAGCCAGCGCACCAAAGCCAGCAAAAAACTGTGCCCACAACACCCATTCAAAACCCAGTAAAGTAAGAAAGCTGGCAGCAATACCGGACACGGCCCCCCCATAACCTTCGATCGCAACAATTCGGCTTATGTGCTTTCCATGGGATGTTTGACCTTCACTGCCTTGTGCATTAAGCGCTGTTTGCGTGTCGTACAGCAAGGCCAGGTCGGCCCCTGAACTCAGACTTATACCCAGCCCCATCAATCCTTCATAGATCAGGAAGTCAACAAAAGTGTCGGCCGTCAGCAATGTCAGGTAGGCAAAGGCAATCAGCCCCTGTCCAATGATAATGGTGTTTTTGCGTCCCCAAAGATCAGCCAGATAGCCGCTGGGGACTTCGCTAAAAGCTACCACGAAGGCAAACAGAGCCTGTGTCTGTAATACCTGGGACATGGAAAGTCCATAGCGCTGCAACAGTGGAACAAAGACTGCAATGATGATCATGAAGCTCTGAAAGAACATCATCCAGTAAATATTTTTTATATTATTTTTTAACGCCAATTCCATGACGATCTCCTTAAGTCATGCCGATGCATGAATTAATAAAAATTTCAAAAAGCAGGGACAGATAAGGAGAATATTTTTTGGGAAAGAAAAAAGCCTCCGGGGTTCTGACCCTCGGAGGCTTTTTGAAATCAGGTTTTTAAAGAAACTAAACTAATCAAAACACTCCCACGGGGGTTGCAACGGCCACAATACTGACGCGCACAGACATATAGCGGCTGCATAGCTTATGCTGCGGCATATCTGTTGTTGGCTTTATCGACCAGTTGCTTGTGTGGGTCAGGGTTTTCATCAGTTTCTATAAAAATAATTAAGGAACCTCTGATTAAGAGGTTCCTTAGAGTAAAAATTTAATGTGCCGAGCAAAATCGGCAGGGCGCGTATCTTGCTCCTCTCAAAAAATGAAGTCAACAGTAAAGCGGTAAATGAATAGGAAAACTCAAATTAATTTTTGATTTTTCTGTTACAAATAAAAAAGGCCTCAAAAGAGGCCTTTTTAAAAAACAATACAAAAACTATTCAGCAGGCATTCGTGTGCGTGGATCCACCTCGCCCAGCTCCGGGTACCACAGGGCGCTGTTATCAAAAGATTCGTTGTATACCCGCCTTTCCTTGAACAGCCACTGGCCATCTTCTCTCACCAGAATGTCCTTGTAATGACCCATGTACAGCAAGCGGACTTCGCCATGAGGATTGTTGTTAGTCATGGCAAACCAGTAGGCAGTAGTGTTGGCGGTATCGCCATCGATATCGATGACATGGTTGATGATCTGGTGACGGGTACGTGGACGCTTGCTGGCTCCATCGGCAATTTCCTGGTAGCGGGCACCGCCGAAACCGGACATGGCGCCAAAGATTTCTTCCTTGCCGTGCTCGTCGCCGAAGACCCAGACCAGGCGTCCCTCTTCATGCCAGGTGGACATGACAGTGTCTATGTCGCCAGCATCTACTGCTACCATGTATTTATTTGACAGGTTCTCGATTTCGGACCGGTCGTTGGCATAGTCAGCCAGTGCTGGCCCGGCAATGCTGGCCATAAAAACGGCGCATAATATTCCGGTAATTTTCTGCATATCTATTCCCCTGATAGTTCTTGATTGCTTGGTTGTTAATGGTTTTCAGGCAGGCCAATGCCGGCGCAGATATTCTTCATGGCTTATGCTGTCAACATAATCTCTAGTGCTTTTACTGGCGCCCGATGCTCGCGGTGCCATGTACTGCTCGCCAGTACCGTCAAAGCTCGTATAAGGCATCTGATTGAACACTGCCGCTTGCGGAGAGCTCCAGCATGCCACTTCAGTAAAGTCTTCTGCTCCCAGAACACTCAGGGGAGCGGTGACTGCCAACAGGCCTGAGCCGACCAGAAACTGACGCCGATCAAGAACGGGTGCGCAGATGTCTGCTTCACATATATTTAATTTTTTCCGGGGTTTCATTATGTCTGCCTTCTGCCGGTGTATTCAGGCACAGGAGAATCAGATAAAGGCAGTTCCTGGTTGCTATACCAGCGGCCATGCACCTGGGCAGTATGCCGAAAAGGCAGGTATACCCGCGCCAACTGCTCCATCTCCACTGCATCGACAATGACCAGTTCAGTGCGCATGTCAGCGTAATTGCTGGCGGTTCCGATCAGGTAGCCGTCGCCTTCCGGGGCACTGGCGCTGCGCGGGATGAAACTGACTTCCTGCAGGCTATGGACATCGCCGGCAAAAAATTTGCGCCACTCTCCGGTTTGCAGATCGTAGCGGAAATAGGAATTAACCACCCTGTTATTGCCGGCACGTTCACGATCAAAGGGCTGGCTGGGATCGTTCATGGATGAATAGACATAACGATAGGGCAGGCTGTTAAAACGATCATCCACCCGCGCCAGGTCCACAACATCCGTGGGATCCAGAATCTGCTCACTGTAACTGTCCCCTGATGATGTCATATCAAAAGTCAGGCGGCGGATGGTGTGGCGGGCAGCCACCGGATCCCAGGGTGAACCATCTACCTGAGGGAAAAACGGGAAGGGGTTGCCATCGCTAATGGGTGCATCGACGATGACCTTGTCACCGTCATCAAAGGCATTGATGGTGTGCATCACCACACTGGTGGGTCCCTTGAACCAGCGTGCATCGGAACCATCACCGTCGCGACGAATTATGCCCCAGTAGGTTGGCTTGTTTTTATCAAAGGCCCAGTGCAGATGACCTTCTCGTAGTCGCTCCATGCTGGTGACATAACCATAGACCGGGAAAATAAAATATTTCTGGGTCAGTACCATGTCATGCAGGGTGCTGACATAGGGAACCTTGACTCTCACTTCACTTTTTACCTGGCCATCCGGAGCAATGGTGTAAATCCATAAATCATCGGTGCAGGTACCAGTGGCTTCGTAGCCATAACAAATCATATCGCCGCTGATCGGGTCAATTTTTGGATGGGCGCTGAAGGTTTGGGCCTTGTACTGGCCATCGAAATCCCACGGACCAAGGGTTTCCAGCGTGTTGGGATCAATTTCGTAAGGATGCGCATCTTCTTTGAGTGCGTACAGCTTGCCGCCAAAGGCCAGTGGCGAAGTGTTGGCGACCGTAGCAAGGTAAGGGCGGTCGAAATCACGCACAGACTCATCATGGGTGAAAGGATTGCGATAGACACCGTACAGCTGTTTACGGGCTTCGAGATTATTTCGAAAACGCGGTGTCTGAACCCAGCGTCCCCGAAAGTCCACTATTCCGTTGCGAATACGGAAACTGCTGATATAGCCGTCAGTGGAAAACGGGCTGTCATCGGGCCGTGAAGGGGGATAAAACCATTCCCCGCCAACACGCATAAAAGCGCCGTTCAGGTCTTTTGGAATGGCCCCTTCAACTTCGCAGTCATAAATATCTGCTTCAAAACGTTGCGGGGATAAAAAACCGGCAGGTGCCGGTCCATTGGTGAAATCAACCATGATACTGTTCCTGCTTTATTTTCATTGCTATGCTCGTAGTTCAGCAAGATTATGCAACAGGTCTGAAACGCTTCCAATAATTCATCCAACAGAAGATGAAAGCCGGATTGCAGACCATGCATAAAAGAATACAACAAAGGGGAAATCAATGCGCGTTTTGACAATCACTGCTGCTTTTATGTGCCTGGCTGCTTCAGCCGCCACAATAGCCCAGCCAATTGGTTGCAATCGGGAGTGCCTGCAGACGTTTGCGGATGACTACCGGGCTGCCTATCTGGCCCATGATGCCGGAAAGGTTGTTATAGATGACAACGTTCGCTTCAGCGAAAATTTTGTCGAGATGCCATTTCCCGATGGCACCTGGCATACCGTCAGCGAAGAGTTGGGCCCCCCGCTAACCCTGCTGGATCCGCAAACCAGTCAGATCGGTATTTATACCGTCATTATGCAGAATGACATACCAGGGTTTCTGGCGGTACGTTTAAAAGTAGAGGGTATGGAAATCACTGAGATTGAGCATGTTATCTCCACACGACGCAATCTCAGCAGCCCACCAACGCCAATCGGCGATCATGAGGGCTATTCCCATGACCCAATAATCGAGGCTGGTGTGTCACGTGAGGCACGCCTTCCCAGAGAGCGCCTGATTCAGCATGGCCGGGGCTATTTTTCTACACTGGAACGCAACAATGGCGAAATCCGTGGCACCTGTTTTCTGCCTGAAGCCATCCGCCGTGAGAACGGCATGCTGTTTTCCGACATCAAGGGTGGCTTTGAATCAGGGCGCTACTTTTTTAATAACGAAGTGCGTAACTGGCCGGTTCTCGTGGATGAAGAAAAAGGCGTAGCCATGTTCCGCGGCTTTATTGATCACAAGGGGGTGCTGGATGAATACACCCTGACTGATGGAACACCTGCCCGCAGTATTTTCCGAGAACCGCAAACCTGGGGTTTCCTTGAAAGTTTTGCGATCCGTGACGATTGCATTGCTTCAGTGGTGGCAGACTTTGTGCAGTCACCCTATAAAATGAATTCCCCCTGGAATCCACGCTAGCCATTCATAAACTGATAATAAGAATAAAGCACTATGAAACTGATTCTGTCTGAAAGTCGTAAGCTGCGTTTTTTTACTTTCACCATGCTTTACCTGGCCCAGGGCTTTCCCTTTGGTCTGGTTAATACAGCGTTGCCGGCTTATCTGGCAGAAAGGGGAGAGTCAGCTGTTGCTATTGCCTCATTTATAGCGATTGCCAATTTGCCCTGGAGTTTCAAGTTACTGGCGGGCCCTTTTATGGATCGCTGGACGTTTCTGGCCATGGGAAGGCGTCGGCCCTGGGTGATCTTTGCCCAGAGTTGCATGGTGCTCACCGGCTTTGCCTTTGCTTTTTTTCCTTCCGGGCTTGAAAGCATTGCTGTGCTGAGCGCCCTGTGTTTCTTGTTGAATGTCTTTGGCGCCAGCCAGGATGTTGCCGTGGATGGCATGGCAATAGATGTCTTGCCCAAAGAAGAGCATGGTCGCGCCAATGCCTTTATGGCCTTTGGTCAGGTAGCAGGCATTTCCATCAGCACTGCGGTGTCTGCTTTCGTCGTTATTAATTTCGGTATGCCAGGTATTGCAGCATTACTGTGTTTTGCCTTTGGCTTGATCCTGAGTGTCGCCATCGCCGTTCGTGAACGTCCCGGTGAAAAGATACTGCCATGGACAACCGGGCAGGCGTCCCAGCGCTCACTTGATATGAAACCGGACAGCTGGAAGATTATCGGCATCGATCTGGCGCGTGTAATGCTCCTCCCAGCGAGCCTGTTTATTTTTGCTGCCGCGTTTATTTTCCGTTTTGCCTACGGTGTCTGGATCTCACTGGTACCTATTGTTGTTGTACAGGATCTGGGTTTTGAAAGTACCCAGTACTCCACATTTATTTCCGGGGTTGGTTTTCTGGCAGCCATGGCCGGTCTCGCACTGGGTCTTGTCATTGATAGCAAGGGCGTAAAATTTTTCTATGGGCTGGTGCTTGGGCTTTATGGTTTGCTATGCATTTTTATCGGGCTGACGGAAACACTATGGATTTCGCCTACCTTCCTGATCTGTATCGGTATCGTGCAGGCCTTTATTTACCAGGGTGGCTTTATCAGTTTTATCGCCAGTTGTATGAAACTATGCTGGCAGAAAGTTTCCGCAACCCAGTTTGCGATTTATATGGCCGGTGCCAATATTGGCTTGTCGATGGGGGCTGGCGCTTATGCTGCATTGGAAGGCTCGCTGGCAGCAAACCAGATTTTCCTGTTACTCGGGCTTATCTTCTTCATTGGTGTGGGCGTTGTGTGGTTAACAGATTTTAATCTTCATGATAAAAAGATTCAGACCTTGGCAAGCAATGAGCTGGCCGGTGATTTTGCACCCCACGGCTGACCCGGTGCCGTTTTCAATTATGTTGGGCGTTGATATATTTTGCATGATCGGTTGTAACAGTATTTAAGAAAGCAGGGGAATTGTTGTGGATATTATTAAGGGTAGCAGTGCAGATAATCGCCTTTTTCTGCAAAACTGTTGGTATGTTGCCGCCTGGAGTCACGAAATAGATGTGCACGAGATGCACGCCATCACTATTATCAATAAACCCGTTCTTATCTACAGAAAAGCCAATGGTGAGCTCACCGCCATGGCTAATCAGTGCTGCCATCGTCATGCGCCGCTGTCACTGGGCCGCCTGGAAGGCGATGACATTCGCTGTATGTACCATGGCCTAAAATTTAATGCAGCGGGCAAATGCATAGAAGTCCCGGGTTCACAGGAAGAGGTTCCTGCGAATTTTTTCATTAATCCTTATCCGGTTGTCGAGAAAGATAGCTGGGTCTGGATATGGATGGGAGACCCTGACAAGGTTGATGAGGCGTTGATTCCTCGCGCAGTCGGCCCTGAGGATCCTCACTGGACAATGAATTCCGGTCATATTGATTACGAGGCGGGTTACCTGTTGGTAACTGACAATTTGACCGACTTTTCCCATATAGCCTGGGTGCATGAAAACAGTTTTGCTGCCGGTTCCAGTGGTGCTTTTGTGCAGCAGCCACGTGTACAGCTGATAGATCGGGGAATAAAAGTTACGCGCTGGAATACCAATGTTCCGCCCAGGGGATATATGGATCAGGACAAAACCTATGACCAGTACCTTACCTATGATTTTGTTGTTCCCGGGGTATTAACAATGTTCAGTGCGATGTACCCCGGTGGTACGGCCGAGGCTTGTGACAGAGGGCATCCCGGTGATGAAGTAGAACCGGTCACGGCAAACTTTACTTCACAAACAGTGACCCCAATGACGGATGGCACTACCCGTTATTATTTCTGTTGGGGGCCACGAGCAGAAGAGCATGAAAAAAATCCAAAACTACTGGAAGGTATGTGGGCTCTCGCCAACATGGCATTTGGCGAAGACAAAATAATGATTGAGGCGCAGCAGAAAAACATTCATCTTCAAACTGGCGCGCCAATGGTTTCGATTACGGATGACAGGGGCCCAACAATGTTCAGGAAGGTAGTCGATAAACTTATAAAAGAAGAAACTTAAGCGCTAAATAGTCAGGATAAGTTAATCAGGTGACGCTTAAGCTTGCATCACCTGCCACCATCAAGCGCCTGTATCGTTGTCAATCTTCCAGCTCGCCTAACCACTTTATATCATAGAGATCTCTTCTTCGATCCTGGGTGTTGCGCACTGAGCCTTCGTTCTTGAGCTTTTTTAACAGGTTAAAATCAAGATCTACAATCAGCGTCATCTCAGTGTTGGGTGTGGTCTCGGCCATTATTGCGTCATGGGGAAAAGAAAAATCCGAGGGCGAAAACACAGCGCTTTGTGCATACTGGATATCGGCCCCGTCAACTTTGGGCAAATTGCCAACGCTACCGGCAATGGCTACATAGCATTCGTTCTCAATGGCTCGTGCCTGGGCGCAGCAGCGTACCCTGAGATAGCCATTTTTCGTATCGGTCCAGAATGGGACGAACAATACCTGCATGCCTTCTTCGGATTGAATGCGGGCAAGCTCCGGGAACTCAACATCGTAGCAAATCAAAACGCCAATTTTGCCGAAGTCGGTATCAAACACTTTGAGTTTGTTTCCGCCTTGCATAATCCAGGATCTGGTTTCATGCGGCGTTGGGTGAAGTTTGTATTGTGAGTCCATGGTGCCATCACGTCGACACAGGTAGGCAATATTCAACAGGTCATCGCCTTCAGTTACCGGTAATGAGCCGGCAATAATATTTATGTTGTATGACACTGCCAGTTTGGATATTTCTTCTATTATTTCAGTGCTGAAATCTGCCAATGCCCGCACTGCATCTATAGACGTTTCATGATTGTCGATTCCCATGAGCGGCGCACTGAAAAATTCCGGTAACAGGGCCAGGTCGCACTGATAGTCGGACAGCGCGTCTATAAAATATTCCACTTGCTGAACCAGTTCTGCAACAGATTTCAGCGGGCGCATTTGCCATTGCACCAGGCCAATACGCGCACCGGTTCGCTCGGCACCTATAAGAGGGCTTTTTTCAGGGTCATAGTAAAGGTTGCTCCATTCCAGGAGAGTAGCGTAGCCGAGTGATTCTTTGTCATCCGGTAAATAGCCTTTCAGAACGCGCTTAACTTCAAAGTCATTGGACAGCTGAAAGGTAAGGATCGGATCATAAATTTCCTTGCGCTTAACCTGTTCAATATATTGCTGTGGGGTCAGTTTTTGGGAGTGTTCCTTGTAGTTGGGTATTCTGCCACCCGCAATAATACTTTTGAGATTAAGACTCTGGCATAACTCTTTACGCGCTTCATAAAGCCTGCGTCCCAGTCGCATGCCGTGGTAATCCGGTGAAACAAAAACATCTACACCGTATAACACGTCTCCCTTGGGATCATGTGTGGTTAGAAAGGCTGCGCCGGTAATCTCATCATAGGTATGGTGGTCACCAAAATCGTCATAATCCACAATCACTGAAAAGGCGGCGGCAATGACAGCACCGTGATCTTCAATACAAATCTGGCCTTCCGGAAAAACATCAAGTTGAGTAAAGAATTTCTTTTCCGAAAGAGGCCACTTGTCCCCATAAACACTGCTCATGATTTTGGTAATGTCGGCATAATCTTCTCTTTGAAGCTGCCTTAAAGTCAGTTTGTGTTCACTCTCTTCTACAACAATATTGTCATTCACAAATTTTGTCCTGTTTTATCCTGTGTCGGGGATTTAGTGATATAACGTCTCTAACTAATATTAGTAGTTGGCTATATATACCTGGTTTCAATGGTAAGTTCGAAATAAATGCCTGTACAACCCTGTCTGCCTCAACAGTCAGTGTTCAATATGTGCTACCGGCCACTGGCTAGTAAACAAGAAGACAAAGAAGTCAGGGAGGTTAAATTAAACAGGCTTGCAAAACAGCTTCTTTAATTGATTGCCGGATCATAAGAACAACGGTGCAAATAACAAGGAATTTTGGCGTTCTGGCACACTATTATGTACAAATCACCGCCTCAAACTATACTCGCTTTTGAGGGCTTGATGATTATTAAGAAACCACTTTAATTGAGATTAAAAATTGAGATTAAAAACAATTGAGATTAAAAACAACAATAATAATAACCAGACAATATTCACAAAGAGACATGGTATGGGGCATTCTAACATTTCAGCCGGTATTCCGGAAACCTTCGACAGGTTTTTAGCTGTCTTCGTGGCCAGTGCCTTGCTTTTACTGGGCACTGCAGTAACAGTACAGGCCGCAGACCTGTCAGAGGCTGCGGCCTTGCCAGTCCCCCGTCATGCTGATGGAAGTATTATCATTAGTGGCGATTCTTCTGACTTTTCAGGTATCTGGGTTCCTGATTACAGGGATCGTGGTCCTGCCTTTAATTTTGATGAGGTGAAGATGAAGCCCTGGGCCAGGGGGCTCTATGAGGCGCGTCAGACTCATGATCTGGAACCTCATGCGCGCTGCAAGGCCTCTGGTGCTGTGCGGCAGTTACTAACCCCCTATGGCGTGGAAATTGTCGATATTCCTGAACTGCAACGACTTTATATTTTCGATATTGGTGGCCCTCACACGTGGAGGGAAGTTTATATGGATGGGCGATCCCATCCCACGGATTTTGAACATAACAACTATGGTCACTCCATCGGTTGGTGGGAAGATGATACCCTGGTCATCGATTCCGTTGGCTATAACACAGAATTCTGGTTTGAGCGCAGAGGCTTGCCCCATACAACCCAGGCTCACGTTATTGAGTACTACACGCGAACAGATAAAGACAATATGGAGTATCGATTCGTACTGCAGGATCCCATGACATATGACAGCAACGTGGAGGGATCAGTGCATTTACGCTGGAGCGGTGATGCTGAGTTGTTTGAATATGTTTGCCAGCAGTCTAATTATGCCCCCGATCTGATGGTGAATAAGGATGGCATGGCGGTGGGAAGAACCAGTTCAATTGCGCCATAAAGCAAATATCCCTCAACATAGTCCTTACTAAAATCAGGGTCAATTGTGGTGCGTTCGGGCGATTTTCCTGTTTTTTTGCACAATAGAATAAAATTTTCTCTACAATTATGGGTAAAATAACCAACTCAATTAATTTTAGTTACGTATACATAAAGTATGAATGAATAACGCTTTGAGTCTGGGATAGCATTCCAGAGTAAAGAGCCGGGAGATAGAGAAGACATGGGCAAATCAGAAATACTGAAACCTGCTTTTAAACTGCTTACAGGGGCGGTGGTTATTGCCACTTGTTCCATGCAGTCTGTTCTGGCCCAGGATTCAGATG
Organism: Pseudohongiellaceae bacterium; assembly: GCA_965661105.1. Classification (GTDB taxonomy): domain Bacteria; phylum Pseudomonadota; class Gammaproteobacteria; order Pseudomonadales; family Pseudohongiellaceae; genus Eutrophocola. The sequence goes on from CBFICR010000043.1 coordinate 13,586, forward strand.
AAGTGGCTGGCCTGCTGGAGGAGTACTGTACCAAGTGTCATAATTTTGATGATTATTCCGGCGGTATTGATCTCGAAGGCATCGGCGCTCATAACATCGCCGAGTTTCCCGAAGTCGCTGAAAAGGTGATCAAACGCTTGCGTGCCGGCCTGATGCCGCCTGCGGAAGAGCCGCGTCCTGAATATGAAGTGGTGCAAGAGCTCGCGGACAGTCTTGCCCAGGCCGTGGATCAGCATGCGCAAATGCAGCCAGCTCATCTTCCCGCCCCGGGCCTGCACAGACTGAATCGCACCGAGTATTCCAATGCCATTCGTGATTTGCTGGCGCTGAATATCGATGCTACCGGCTTTTTACCCCCGGACGATTCAAGTCATGGTTTTGACAACATGGCCGGCACTCTGACTACTTCACCGGCCCTGATGGAAGCCTATCTTTCGGCTGCCGGCAAGATAAGCCGCCTTGCAATCGGGACCGAGACTGCACCAACACTGGCTGTGTTCGACGTGCCTGTAGATACTTCCCAGAATACTCATATCGAGGGCCTGCCCTTCGGTACTCGTGGCGGTATGCTCATAGAACATGAGTTTCCTGCAGACGGAGAATATGTTTTTACTGTTAAGGGTATGACCGGTTATTTCACCCGCGTACTGGGTAATGTGAAGGGTGAAAAACTCGAAGTTACCATCGATGGCGAGCGTGTTTATCTGTATGACTGGGATGAGGAGATTGGTAACCAGGAAAGTAATGGCGGTCGTACTCCGGCGATTCCGATAAGAGGCGGCTTTCATACGGTAGGGGTAACTTTTATTGCTACCAGCGATTTGCCCGATACGGGTCTGAACAAATCATTTCAGCGCACCATGAACTCACCGGGCTCGATTGCGGGTTATACCTTCTATCCTCATGTCGGTCAGGTTTTTATTGAGGGACCCTATAACGGTTTGCCGGCTTCGGACACCTTGAGTCGCCGCCAGGTATTTGAGTGCTATCCACAGGCGCTGTCCGAGGAAATCAATTGTGCGCGACAGATAATTTCAACGCTGGTGACCAAGGCTTATCGACGTCCTGCGACCAATGCTGATGTGGATATGATCATGGATTTTTATCGGTCAGGTCGAGAAGAGGGTGGACGCTTTGATTACGGTATAGAAGCTGCAGTCCAGCGCATCCTGGCAGATCCTGAGTTTATCTATCGTTCGGAAATTGAGCCGGTTAACCTCACAGAGGGTTCGCTTTATCGAATTAGTGATCTGGAACTGGCTTCGCGCCTGTCGTTTTTCCTTTGGAGCAGTATTCCTGATGCCGAGTTAATTGAACTTGCTACCCAGGGGCGGCTTCATGACCCTGATGTATTGCAGCAGCAGGTTCAGCGCATGTTTGCTGACCCGCGTTCTGAAGCTTTTATTGAAAACTTTACAGGTCAGTGGTTAAACGTTCGTGGCATGGCAGCCAGTGAGCCGGTTGTTGAATTGTTTCCGGACTTCGACAGTACTTTACGTGATGCCTTCCGCGAAGAGATTGAGCTGTTTTTTGCCAGTATCATAAAGGAAGATCGCAGTATTCTGGATTTGTTGACAGCGGATTACACCTTTGTAAATGAGCGCCTTGCCAGACATTATGGCATCCCTGATATTTATGGTTCTCAATTCCGTCGTGTAGAGCTGGGGCCGGAACACGACATGCGCCGGGGGCTGCTGGGTAAAGGTGCATTGCTAACGATTACTTCGGATGCAGCCCGCACATCACCAATCAAGCGTGGCAAATGGTTCCTGGAAACCTTTCTGGATGTGAGCCCGCCAGATCCACCCCCGGGTGTCGAGACAGACCTGACTCCTGTTGAAGGTGAAGCGCCAAAAACACTGCGCGCAAGGCTGGAGTCACATCGTGCCAATCCAAGTTGTGCGGGTTGCCATAAGTTGTTCGAGCCTTTGGGACTTGCCATGGAGAATTTCGATGCTGTTGGCAGATGGCGGCTTCAGGACTCGGGGCTGCCGGTAGATCCTACCGGGACCACCAATGATGGCATGCAATTGAATGGTATTGAGAGCCTGCGTGAACTCGCTGTGCTCAAGGGTGATCTGTTTGCCCAGGTCGTCACCGAGAAGCTACTGACTTATGCCTTGGGCCGCGGCATTGAGACCGAAGATATGGCGTTGCTTCGTTCAGTCACAGATTATGCCGAAGAGAATGACTATCAATTTTCATCATTGGTGATGGCTGTTATTCAAAGCCCTGCTTTCACCATGAATCTTAAATCCGCCAGCCTCTAACATTTGAGATAGAGCAAGGAGAAAACCATGTTGATTACCAAGAAACATATTTCACGTCGCCAGATGCTAAGAGGTGCCGGTACTACATTGGCATTGCCTTTGCTTGATGCAATGATTCCTGCTGCTACAGCATTGGCACAAACGGCTGCGGTTCCACCTCCCCGGTTTTTTGGCGGATTTGTTCCCCACGGTGCGGCCCCTGGCTACTGGGTGCCTGAAAAAGAAGGCCCACTGCCAGCAGAGTTACCTTTTATCTGGAAACCACTGGAGCCGTTTCGTGACAGTTTGAACATTCTTACAGGACTGCATTCTACTTCTTCCGAGCCACCTCCTGGCGAAACCGGAGCAGACCACTGGGTTGCTGCGGCTTTCCTGTGTGCCGATAAACCGAGAAAAACCGCTGGTGCTGATGTTTATGCCGGTCATACTATCGACCAGATAATCGCGGAAAAAATCGGTACGCAATCACTCCTGCCGTCACTGGAAATCTCGGTAGAAGATCCCGGCTCCGGCTCCAGTAACTGCGGTGAAGGTTACAGCTGTGTTTATACCAACACGATCTCCTGGGCCTCACCAACCACACCATTGCCAATGGAATTAAATCCGCAGGTGGTATTTGAGCGCATGTTTGGTAGTGGTAGTTCACCTGAACAACGTGTCGAGCGTCGAGAAAGAAACAAGAGTATTCTGGACTCAATCACTGGCAAGATCTCGAATCTTCGCAAAGAGATCAGTGTTCCTGACCGTTCACGCCTGGACAGTTTTACCGAGAATGTACGTGAAATTGAACGCCGCTTGCAGATTGCCTCAAGCGTAACGACCGCGGCACCAGAAGATTTTGATGTGCCTCCCGGCATTCCTCAATCCTTTGATGATCACATCAAATTGATGTTTGATTTACAGACCCTGGCCTATCAGGCTGATATTACCCGGGTAGGTACCATGTTGTTTGCCCGCGATCTTACCGGTCGTGTTTATCCTGAAAGTGATGCTCCGACACTGGGCTTCCATGGCGGATCGCATCATGGTGAGGACCCAGGCCGAATTGATGAATTTTCCAAGATCAACCAGTACCACGTGAAAATGCTGGCCTATTTTGTGGATAAACTCGCCAATACAGAAGATGGCGATGGTTCATTGCTTGACCACTCACTGCTTCTTTATGGCAGCAATATGGGTAATCCCAACCAGCATCTGCATTATGATGTGCCCCATATTATTCTTGGAGGTAACAACGGCAGAATGCAGGGCGGTCGTCATATTGCCTATCCCACCAAGACTGTGCCGACAGGAAACTTGTTGTTAAGCCTGCTTGATCAGTTTGATATACACCGTGAAAGTTTTGGTGACAGTACAGGGCGATTGGAGAACTTGTAACTGTATGAAGCGATCACATCGACTAAATGGACTAATTAAACAAACTTTGACTATGAGTGGAATGAAAACAGTTTTACTTGCTTTGCTTGTAGCATTTGCAAACATTGGCTTTGCACAGAGCGAGATTGCAGATGCGGCGATGCGTCATGATAACGTGGAAGTTGAGCGCTTGATTGATGAGGGATTTGATGTCAATGCCAGCCAGGCTGATGGTGCTATTGGCTTGCACTGGGCAGCCTACCATCGTGATGCCGAACTGGCTGAGTTATTACTTGATGCCGGAGCCGATCCATCCATTGCAAATCGTAATGGTTCAACGCCACTTTGGTTGGCCTCAAACCAGGGGGATGTAGACGTTATTAAAGCATTACTGGAAGCGGGCGCAGATGCCAACGAAGAGCTACCTTTGGGTCGAAGGCCTTTAATGCTGGCAGCCCGTTCCGGAGTTGCAGAAGCTGTTCGTGTTCTTCTTGATGCCGGTGCTGAGCCAAATGCCAGTGAATCAGAGCGCGGTACTACTGCCTTGATGCAGGCTGCCGATCAGGGTCATGCCGATGTCATGCGGGTGCTTATTGCCAATGGTGCTGACGTTGCTGCAACATCCGCCCCTGTAATGCGGGATGGGCGTTCTGCTGCCCTGGGTAATTCCGAGGACCCCAGAATTAATGTTCGTCGACAGACAATTGTTGTCGTTTGTGAGCGCTCGGAACCTGATCTTGAATTACTGCAGAATCTGACTATCAATGGCACCAATGATCCGGCCCTTGTGAAACTTGTTGATGATGGTGATCTGAGTGTGGAGAAGATCTGCGGCGCATTTGTGCGAGCTGGTCTGGGCTTTGCTGTAACGGCCGGGGATGGTCGTAATTTCAATACCTTTGCCGAGCGGGCAAAACGTGAGCCTGATGGCGGCGAACTGACGGCGATGGTTTATGCCGCACGAGCCGGTGATATTGATGCGGTTCAGGTTCTGCTGGATGCCGGTGCCGATGTAAATCAGCTTACCCGCTATGGCTGGAGTCCATTACTGGCTGCCACCCAGAACAGAAACTATCAGCTTGGCAAATTTCTTATCGAGAATGGTGCGGACGTCAATATTGCCAATAAGGGTGGTTGGACCAATCTTTATCTGGCCACTGATAACCGCAATGTTGAAGGTGGTGACTACCCGACACGCGAACCTGACATGGATCATCTGGCCTATATCCGAATTCTTCTTGATGCGGGGGCGCAGCCTAACGCTCGTCTGGTGGAGAGTACCGAGACCCGAACCGTATTTACAAATCAGTGGCTGGACGAGAATGGGGCTACGGCCTTTTTGCGTGCTTCCCAGTCAGGCGATGTTCCCTTAATGAAGCTGCTGCTTGAGTATGGTGCTGACCCTCATATTAATACAGAGTTGGGAGTTACCCCGCTTGCTGTAGCTGCCGGCATAGGCTGGGTTGAGGGCGTCACCAACGAATGGTCCACCGCACAGACTATAGAGGCAGTCAGATTGTTGCTGAGTCTCGGCATTGATCCCAATTTTCAGGCTGACACTGGACGTACCTCACTTCATGGGGCTGCGCACAAAGGCGCGACGAAAGTCGCCGAAATACTCGTTGCTGCTGGCGGCAGACTGGACATCCGTGATTTCGGTAATACCGATAATCGGGGTAGCGCCGAGCTGGCTGCCCATACCTGGCTACCAATCGATTATGCCGACGGCCTGGTTCGTGTAGGGGTGCAGTCTTCTATCCCCCATCCCGAAACAGCCGCATTGCTACGCAAATTGATGGAGGAACAGGGCCTGGATGCACCGCCTGAAGGCAGGACGCTGGAATCAATTTGTATCGTTGAAGTGTGCTCGCCTGAGTACAATCCACTGGAATACAATTAATCCAGGACAGTATAAAGAGCACTCGAAAATAGCCTGGATTTATCCGGGCTTTTTTTAGTTTGGTTTTTACACCACTTATTATATAAATAAAAAATAATCAGGAAGTAAATCAGGATATGCCAGTGCTTTGTCTGGTATCAGGTTGGTAAGGGTCGGATGGAAGGGGGGATGAAATGAACAATTTGAATAAAGGTTCCAACAGCAGTTTTGTTAAAATTTTTATCAGGCTAATAGCGGCCACTTTTACATCGTTTTGTTTTTTAACACATGCAGTTGCCCAGTCCGAGATAGCAGATGCAGCAATGCAGAGAGATACAGCTACATTGCTGAGCTATATTGAAGCAGGGCTTGATGTTAATGCCAGTCAGGCCGATGGCGCTACTGCACTACAATGGGCAGCCTATCATCGTGATGCAAACCTGGCTGAGTTATTACTTGAAGCCGGGGCTGATCCTTCCATAGCAAACCGTAACGGCTCGACGCCTATGTGGCTGGCCGCAAATCAGGGTGATTCTGCAACCATCAAGGTTTTACTGGAAGCAGGTGCGGATCCTAATGAAGCATTACCACTAGGGCGCAGGCCTCTCATGCTGGCGGCACGTTCCGGTGTTGTCGAGGCTGTTGAATTATTATTGGCAGCCGGGGCAAACCCGAATGCCAGCGAAATAGAGCGCGGTACTACTGCCTTGATGCAGGCGGCTGACCAGGGACATGCAGATGTTATGGCAGTGCTGATAGAGGCTGGAGCCGATGTCACCGCAACTTCTTCACCGATCATGCGCGAGGGCCGAACTGCTGCATTGGGAAAAGCCGGTGACCCTCGAGAATCAGTACGTCGTCAGGTCCTTGCTATCCTTTGTGAACAGGAAACTCCTGATCTGGATACCCTGAATGCGTTGAGCCGGGGTGGAGATGGGGGGGATTCTTCGACAGAAGCGGGACAGCAAACTGCTTTTTCTGCCCGTAATGTATGCGGTTGTGAGCAAAACTCTATTGGTATTTGTCAGAATGGACGCGCAAATGTCGATCGTGGGGCGGAGAAAGAACCTGATGGTGGCGAACTAACGGCGATGATATATGCCGCTCGCGCCGGCGATATTGATGCGGTCCAGGTTCTGCTGGATGCCGGTGCCGATGTAAATCAGCTTACCCGCTATGGCTGGAGTCCATTACTGGCTGCCACCCAGAACAGAAACTATCAGATGGGTAAGTTTCTTATTGAGAATGGCGCCGATGTCAATATTGCCAACAAGGGTGGCTGGACCAATCTTTACCTGGCCACTGATAACCGCAATGTTGAAGGTGGTGATTATCCAACCCGTGAACCTGACATGGATCATCTGGCCTATATCCGAATTCTTCTTGATGCGGGGGCACAGCCCAACGCTCGCCTGTTGGAGAGTACTGAGACCCGAACCGTATTCACTAACCAGTGGCTGGACGAGAATGGAGCTACGGCCTTTTTGCGTGCTTCCCAGTCAGGTGATGTACCCTTAATGAAGCTGCTACTTGAGTATGGGGCCGATCCTCATATTAATACAGAGTTGGGAGTTACCCCGCTTGCTGTAGCTGCCGGCATAGGCTGGGTTGAGGGCGTCACCAACGAATGGTCCACCGCACAGACTATAGAGGCAGTCAGATTGTTGCTGAGTCTTGGTATTGATCCCAATTTTCAGGCTGACACTGGACGTACCTCACTTCATGGAGCTGGCCACAAGGGCGCCACTGAGGTCGCAGAGCTATTGATAGCTGCTGGTGGTCGACTGGATATTCGTGATTTTGGTAATACCGATAACCGGGGCAGTGCGGAGCTGGCTGCCCATACCTGGCTACCCATTGATTATGCCGATGGCCTGGTGCGTGTAGGCGTACAGTCTGCCATTCCCCACCCGGAGACAGCGGCGCTGATGCGCAAGTTAATGGATGAACAGGGCCTTGAAGCGCCGCCTGAAGGCAGGACGCTGGAATCAATTTGCATCGTTGAAGTGTGCTCGCCTGAGTACAATCCACTGGAATACAATTAGTTCAGACGATAAAAAATGACCTCAAAAAAAAGCCCGAATTTATTCGGGCTTTTTTTCGACAACAGTATTTATTTCTTATTATCTTTCTTCTGCTGGTCTCTGCTCTTTTGCTGATAGACCGGGCTGTACTCCATACCATAGGGCGTTTTTTTCTTGTTAGTGGCTTTCTCATCAAAAAATTGTTTGCTTGTTTCCTGTCTTTTTGCGATTTCCTGTTCACTTCCATCGCGATAGGTAATTTCCTCACGTGGGACAAAAAACACCTGACCAACAGGCAGGTTATGTGACACGGTAATGATTTCACCTGGTGTCAGAATATAGCGAAATTCCGAATCATGCACATACCAGTCTGTTTCTACCCGGGTTACCAGTACCGGCGCTACGGGACGCGCGGGATTGTTAATGACACCGGAATAGACTGTGTCCCAGCCTGGAGCGGTCTGGAAGTTATATGCCCCTCTCAGGGTAACAGCGCCTTCGGGTGTGCCAAGGTCATCCACAGAGATAAACATGCGGGCTATCGCCCTGGCGGAATCTTTGAAACCCGGCGTTTCAGGCACCATCAGTTGCACGTCTTCCTTGCGCATGCCGATGGTACCAACGGATAACTGATAGTTAACAAAGAATATCTGGTCCCACTTTTTCCCGGTTGTATTTACCGAATAGCCAAACTGGTAAAGCCCTTCACCTTCATAACCGATATGAAACTGTTCATTCTCGGCGAGAGCAGGATAAACCAGAGCCCCCAGCGAGCTACCGGCTTCAAGCACAGGGCAAAGCCGTGCATGTTGAGGCAGGGACGGTCTTTGCGCTTCCTTTTTAGGACGCAGACCTACGCCTGGGCGAAGGGAATTGGGAAACAGTGTTACTTCCATGGGGCAAGTATATCTGAAGCCCGGTTAGCAGCAAGTATTGCTGCTAACCGCAAGATGGGTAGCGTGGAAAAAATATTCATACCTCATGAATCAGGTTTTTGGGTATTTTATTTTCAATTCTATATCAGAGGTGAGTCATGCATCTCATTAAAATCAAATACAGTCACTTCTTCCTTGGTGCGCTTACGATTAATCCATGATTTTTGTGCGAGCATATTTTGAACATCCTCGATACCCAACTGCCAATGTTCCTCTACAGACAAGCGGGAAAATTCATAGTCTTTTGAAGCCAGCTGATGGTTTTTCTGTCGATAGATCAAATGCACCAGGGTAATGGCAGAGTCACAACTCCATTTACCCAGTAATGCCTGCTCATCATCTGTAAGTGACTCCGTGGGAATGTGATCCAGCAGCCGATTGATGAGGCCGCGTATCTTTTGAGTATCCCTGACAATATTAGTAATTGTGCGCGTTTGACTTGAATGCTGAATATCTTTCATGCGACGCCCCACTTCCATGATGTTTTTGGGCATACTGCCCCCGGCGCTGAATAAATCTACCTGGAATAGCAGCAGGTCTTCACAGACTTTGGCGTTATGATCAATCACGTATTGCAGGGGCGTATTGGAAACAAGACTGGCATCCCAATACCATTCGCCATCAATTTCTATTGGTGGCAAACCATCGGGCAATGCCGCGCTTGCCATAATATGTTCAGGGATGATGGGTTCCATATCGGAATCAAAATAAAGAAAATTACCACTGGTGACATTAACCGCGCCAACACTGATCCTGGGTTCGCCATGATTAAGGCGCTCAAAATCCACCAGCTCAAGCAGGGTATCGCGAAGCGGGGCGGTATCGTAATAACTCAACTCATCCTGAAACCCCAGCGGGTTGTAAAAAACCGGTGGGATGCGTGGTCTGAACAGGCCATTGGCACCAAAAGCCAGTACTTCTGCGGCGCTGGATTCATTGAACAATAAGCGGCCGATATGCCCGGGCAGTAAAGGCTGGCTAAATTTTCCGGCAGAGACCTTGTTCCAGAATGCCTTTAATTTTCCCACTCGCTCATCTGGCGCATTCCCTGCGATCAAGGCAGCGTTTATGGCGCCTATAGAGATGCCTGACAGCCAATCTATTTCATAGCCAGCATCATGCAGGGCAGCGTAAGCGCCGGCCTGATAGGCCCCCAGTGCGCCACCGCCTTGCAGAATCAGGACATTCTTTTCTTTTAGATTCATAATGTTATCGAAGTATACTCAGAGTTGTATTTTATCATCGTTAAAGAAGGGAAAAGCATTTCTTTTTAATTTAGGCAATTGAACGTTTCTGTGGAGTTTTATTTCAGAAATAAGCTTCCAATGGCTATATTCTGTGTTTTTCAGCATTCCCCGAGTTTAGCAAAATAGACAATATTCGCAGGGGTTGATGATTAGTACAGTTACCTTGAAGTGTCTGTTTCAATAATTTCAGCTGCCTGTTTGGTAAAAGCCGCCACTAATTTAAGTCGCAAGATCGGTTGCTTTGTTTTCTTTCCCCTTTAGAATAGCCGCTTTCGCCATTCCGGACTTTCGGTCCCCATAAGAATTCAATGATTTCACTACAGGATATTTCATTACGTCTGGGCAGTCAGTTATTGCTGGATGAGGCAGACCTTACGGTGTATTCCGGGCAGAAGGTCGGCATTATCGGCCGTAATGGCACTGGTAAAACCAGCCTTTTCAAATTGCTGATGGGTGAGCTCAGTGCTGATACTGGCGAGTTGGACATGCCCAAAGACCTGCGTAAATCGCAGATGTACCAGGAAACCATCGGGTCTTCCCGTACGGCAGTGGACTATGTTATCGATGGCGACAGTAGATTTCGCGCTATTGAAAAGCAGTTGATTCAGGCCGAACTGGATCACGATAATCAGCGCATGGCGCAACTGCACTCGGAACTTGAATTACTTCATGGATGGTCAATAAAGAATCGGGCGGAACAATTACTGTCGGGCCTGGGGTTTGAGCTGGATGATTTTAATCGTACCGTGCAGGAGTTTTCCGGGGGCTGGCGTATTCGCCTGAACCTGGCTCAGGCATTGATGACGCCTTCGGATTTGTTGCTGCTGGATGAGCCCACCAACCATCTGGATATTGAGGCTACCCTTTGGCTGCAGCAGTGGTTATTGCGCTATGAAGGTACCTTGTTACTGATTTCCCATGACCGTAGTTTTCTTGATGTGGTGGTCAGTCACATTATCAGTTTTGAAAACAAAAAATTATTTTTGTATCGCGGTAATTACAGCGATTATGAAAGACAAAAAGCTGAGCGTTTGTCACAACAGCAAGCTGAATATGAAAAGCAGCAGGTGCGCAAAAAAGAAATTGAATCGTTTGTAAGGCGTTTCCGTGCCAAGGCTACCAAGGCCAGACAGGCGCAAAGCCGCCTGAAAGAGCTGGATCGCATGGTCGATATCGCGCCTGCGCACATTGATTCGCCGTTTAAATTCAAATTTCTGGAGCCGACAAAGCTGCCACCCAGTTTGCTGGCCTGCGAAGAAATCGCCTTTGGGTACGAAAAACCGCTGATTGAAAACTTTTCCATGAATATTCGTTCGGATTCCCGTATCGGGCTGCTGGGCGCCAACGGGCAGGGTAAGTCTACTCTGTTAAAGGTGCTGGCAGACAAACTACCGTTGCTGGCTGGCGAGATCCATCGCTCCGATCATCTCAATATTGGTTACTGTGCCCAGCACCAGGTGGATGAGCTGGATACGCAAGCTACGCCTATGCAATTAATGCAGCGACTGGATAGCAAGGCTCGTGAACAGGAGATTCGTAACTTTCTCGGTGGTTTTGATTTTCAGAGTGATCGCGTCAGCGAAACCATTGAGCACTTTTCCGGTGGAGAGAAATCCCGCC
>CBFICR010000044.1:0-24615 GCA_965661105.1 Pseudohongiellaceae bacterium
TTATCCGACCTACAGGCTCAGTGAAACCGGCAGCCTTCCTCTTGCATCCTGCATCCTGAATTTTTTTTCCCTTATCCGCCTTTAAAGCCGATTATCCTGGCAATAATATTCCGGCAGATCACCGACTTCACGCCAGATCACTCGTAGGTCGGAAAAGCGTAGCGCCTTCCGACATGACGCCACACGGTACCCGATCAGCTTCATCAAAAACGCCGGATGACGGCCTGCAGCCTTATCCGACCTACAGGCTCAGTGAAACCGGCAGCCTTCCTCTTGCATCCTGCATCCTGAACCTTTTTTCCTTTATCCTTTATCCGCTTTTCTAAAGCCGATTATCCTGGCAGTAGTATTCCGGCGGATCACCGCCTTCACGCCAGATCAGATTCCAACTCATGGACCAGGGACGGGTATAGGCACCGGGGTCATCAATGGTGACTTCATAGTGCATGGTATTAAAGTCAGTACGGGTCAGTTTTTCGGTGACTTTCATCAACGTGGTGTGGGGCAGCCCACCCGTAAGCCAGAATTTCTCGTTGTAACCTTCAGAATTAATGACCAGCGTATCGTCTTCCCACTGCGCCACATTTCTGCCGTAATACAACACATTATCGTTATCTACCGGGAAGCCGGTATTGATTCCACGGCCATCGGTATAAATGAGATGCCAGTCCTGATTGCCGCCACCGGCTACAACAAAGATGCGTTGCCAGTCCTTGTCTTCGAGTAGTTGAAGCCCAAAAGGAGCCTGAAATTTTCGTGGCCCGGCCGGTGGTCGGCATTCCACAAAACCGGGATCTGAACGCAGGAAATTCTGCTGACGGAACTCATAAAGTTTAAGAGCCCAGTTCTTGAAAGGCGCGACTTTCACTGCATCATTGATATTGTCGAGCAGACCATAGGACGTCATGGCCACATTAGCCCCATCTTCCATCATCACCGTAGTATCAGGCACCCAGTAACCTTCCTCTCCCGGTGCAGCACCCAGACGCGGCAGGCCATTCTGCCAGCGAGGTATAGGGCGACTCTGGTTTTCACCCAGCGCCAGGCTCAGGGCAGAAACATTTCCTGAAAACACCTCATTGTTGTCATGAACAACACGCTCGCCCCAGATCTGGGGGCTGCCATCACGCGCCGGAAAACCTTCCACACGAATACTGTCGCCAGGCATCAGAGTGGTTTCTGACCAGCCGTTCCATTCCAGTATTACCGGACTTTCCAATTCGACATACCAGTTTTCAGACTCGCCTTCGGTGATCATGAAAATATGCGCATGGGGGTTTGACCAATCTACTTTGGTCACACGACCGCTAAGCGTCAGTGGCTGCTGCGGATCAAACTTAACGGCAGCACCATGATGCGCCTGCCCGGAAGAGGCAAGCAAAGTGAAAAGCACCATAAAAAGGCGGCGATATGTTTTTCCTGTTTTTATAAAACTGCTCATAGTGAATATCTGGTTAGTCGCTCAGGGGAAGATCAGGTGACTACGATCCACGCTGTCATATTCGGTGCCGACCATCATTTCAAAAGCCATATTGGCATCCTGACAGACAAACTCGAAGGCTTCGCCCGGACGCCAGGGCATTACAAATCCGCTGCTCCAGGTCTCGGTATAGGCACCGGGATCATCAATAGTAACTTCGTATTTCAGGCGGTTATAGGTTTCCCGGGTAAAGCGCTCGACCATATGCAATTGATCAGTATGGGGAGTGCCTTCCGCATCAATCCACATTTTTTCGTTAAAGCCGACAGTGTCCACCACCAGGGTATCGCCTTCCCAGTGGCCAATGGAATGGCCATGGTAACTGGGCTTGAGATCCTCTGGATGTTCGCGGCCATCCATAAAGATGACACGAAAATGACGCGGCCCTCCTACCGGGAACATATAGATGCGTTGCATCGCATCAAACTCCACGAACTGGGTGCCATAGGCGGTAGCCACGGCACGCGGGCCAGCTGAAGGTTTGCATCGGGTATAAGGTTCAAAGCGGGTGCGGGTGCGTTGCTGGTACAGGGACCAGGCCCAGGGCTGAAACGGCACATCGCTTAAATCGATCTTGTCAAAGCGGGCGGGGTCGTTTACCAATTGCTCATAGGAAGTATTGGCGACAATGGAGCCTTGCGGAACTATGTCGTAATCAATGATCATGGGGCGCGAGCCAAAGCCATCCCAGGCGCCCATTTCTTCGCCTGGCAGGGCGCCAAGAATCACCCGTCCTTCGCTGTTGCGTGGCGCAGGCCTTGTTTCCGGCTCATTACTGTCAGGCCTGGGCACGGATGTCTGTGCACCTGCTGAGGAAATAAAACCAACAAGACATAAAACACATAACAACAATGAAAAAAACTGTTTCACCAGGCGCTCCCCCTTTCCTGTTAACCTGTGCAGGTTGGCATCTTTGCCACTATCAAGTACGGTAACCTGCGCTTTAGCTAGTCATCGCCCCAAGCTTCAGGATTTTACCTGCCATACTTTAAAAAAACACCGGCCAATTATGGTAATAACGTGTAAACACCCCCTCGGCCTGACAGGAGAAACCGGTGATCTGTTGGCCAGGAGGAACAGTATAAACACTATTTGAATTGGTTAAGAAAAATTTTCCATGAGCCCTGAAAACCCTGCCCCAAGTCCCCTGCCCCATGCGCTTATTTATGCGGGATCCCTGCCCTTTATTGCCGGGGCTTTGCTGCTGGCGGGCAACGTCCATAGCGTGCCTGTGCTCGGTGAAGTGGAATTGATCCTGGCCAGTTACGCACTGGTGATCAGTGTTTTTCTGACCGGCATTCACTGGGGGCAACAATTATCCCTTGGTCAGGCCGCACAGGGATTATTCATAACCAGCAATATTCTCGCTGTTGCGCTATGGCTTGCCTGGCTGCTGCTACCAGCGCAATTTTTCCTGGTATTTTTGTCTTTGCCCCTGCTCATCATTCTCGCTCTGGATGCCGGCCTGCTTAGATCCGGCATACTTCATGCGGCCTATTTCAGGTCCCGCGTAATTATTACCAGTGTGGTCATTCTCAGTCTTCTCAGCGCGGCCGCTCTGCTATGAAACGAATTGCGATCATCGGCGCCGGCATGGCCGGCCTGACACTGGCACATCAGCTGCAACACAACGCCGAAATTACCCTGTTTGAGAAATCCCGCGGCGTTAGCGGCCGTCTGGCCACACGCCGGATCGGCGAATTTGAATTTGACCATGGCGCGCAATTTTTCACAGCCCGCAGTAATGCCTTCAAGCAATTCATTGCGCCATTTATTGAGCAGGGCGTTATCGCTGCCTGGCAACCCCGTGTCCTGACGCTGGCACCCGGTCAAAAGCCTTACCGGCGTGACTGGTTCGAACCTCACTACGTGGCTGTACCACGCATGAATTCTCTGGCTAAAGCACTGGCCAGTGATCTGGATATTCAACTGGAAACCGGTATTACTGAGCTCTCTGCATTACCTGATGGAAAGTGGCAACTGCGCACCCCCGATGCTGAATTACCGGAAACCTTTGACTGGGTTATCAGTACAGCGCCGGTTATTCAGAGCATGGCCCTGCTGGGTGAGCACCTGTCTGCTGGTATCCTGGCAGATGACAAGGCCTTGCAGGATGTGCAGATGTCTCCCTGCTTTACCTTGATGCTCGGGTTTGAACAGGCTATCAAACTGCCGTTTCAGGCAGCCAGGGCAAACGATACCTGCATTGAATGGATCATGGTGAACTCTTCCAAACCCGGTCGCGCCGAGCGGTTTACCCTGGTCATTCAGTCGAGCAATGCCTGGGCCAACGAACATGAGGAAGCAGAGCAGGACTGGATCAGGCAGACCATGCTTGCGGATCTGGAGAAACTTCTGGGCATTCCCCTGCCGCCAACGGCTGTTGACTCACTGCAGCGCTGGCGCTATTCCCGGGTAGAACAAGCCCTGGAACAGGATTGCCTGCTGGACTGGCAAAAGGGATTGGCAGCCTGTGGTGACTGGTGTCTGGGCGGGCGCGTCGAAGGCGCCTTTCTGAGTGCCAACAGCCTGGCCCGGCAACTGGAGCACTCACTGTGAAAAACCCCGCTTTGAAAAATATAGCCATCATTGGCGCCACCGGCGCTATCGGCCGGGCATTTGTAGAACACTATGCTGCCAGCGAGGAAACTGGATGCCTTTATGCCTGCTCCCGTTCTCCCCATGCGTATAACGACAGCAGAATTATCAGTATCGATCTGGATCTGGAGCAGCCCGACAGCATCGAAAGAGCCGCTGCACAGATAGAAGCTCGCAGTCTGGATATGATCATTGCCGCCACCGGCATACTGCATGCGCACGGCAATAAACCTTTGCAACCGGAAAAATCTCTTCGGGACATTAATGCAGAACAACTTCAGCGCGTGCTTGCCATTAACACCATTGGTCCGGCTCTGCTGCTACGTCATTTCCTGCCGTTGCTGAAAAAAGAGTCACGGGCTGTGTTTTCTTTGTTAAGCGCCCGTGTCGGCAGCATCAGCGACAACCGCCTTGGCGGCTGGTACAGCTACCGTGCATCAAAAGCAGCGCTTAACATGCTCATTAAAACAGCAGCTATCGAGACCAGACGTAGCAACAAGCAGGCAGTCATTATTGGTTTGCATCCCGGCACCGTGGATAGCCAGCTGTCCAAACCTTTTCAGGCCCGGGTAGCGCAGGGCAAATTATTTACAGCGGCCCGGTCTGCCACCTATATGGCAGGTGTTATAGACTCAGTGGACCCAGAAGATAGCGGGAAATGTTTTGCCTGGGACGGTAAAGAGATCCCCGCCTGAATCAGGAAAGACTGCTCCGAATGCCAGGTCCTAAATCCAACCCTGAAAGTTGCTGTTTGTGCTCCCGTCACTGCGCGCTAACCTTCCATCACCTGATTCCGCGCAAAGTGCATCGGCGGACTTTTTACCGCAAGAATTTTTCCCGTGAAGCGCTCGCCAAAGGGATCTATATTTGTCGTCAGTGCCACAAGGGCATACATAAACTTTACGACGAGATGACTTTGGCAAAATCCCTTAACACGCTGGAATTGCTTCACGCCGATACGGCACTGAGAAAACATGTGCTTTGGGTATCAAAGCAAAAGATTGCCAGCACTAAAGAGACAAATAACGAAGCAGATAACGAAGCAGAAAGATGACATCGTCTTATGAGTAAATTCGCTACTTTAGTTTTGCAAACGATTTCTTATGGAATCCACTTCAGACCGCACGCGGGTCTGCGCTTCCTCAACACTTTCTTCGGCCTCCTCGACAATATCCTGTGTACGTTCCTGTGCATCATCAACGGCTTCATCAATTCTTGCTTTAGCCTGGGCAGTCGCAGCGTCCAGATCGGCCTGTGCATTGTCCAGCATTTGCCTGGCATCGCTTTGAGCCTGGTTGACTGCAGTTTCAGTGGTATTTGCTGCACCAGTCGCTTGCGGTTCCTCACTGCTACAGGCGAACAGTACCGGGATGCTGAGAGATAGTAAAAAAAGCTTCAGGAAATTATTTTCCCTGACGTAATGCGTAAACAAACCTTCCAGACACTTGCATAAATTCATTCTGTTTCTCCATTAATGGATGGACTGTTAGTGTAATTCATTCAATACCTGTTTGCAGGAACTGCGCACAAAAAAGGGTTGCTGCGCACCATGCTGACGCAGAAAAATATCGGGAATTTCCGTGCAAAATCAGTCATTTTCTGGAATACTTCGTGCCTTCGTTATTTCACCAAAAAGTTACCAAAACTTATATTTTTTTGAAATAAATCACTGGTAGCAGGTGTCCTTTTCATTATTAACTAATCCAGACAAACCCTTGTGGTTGAAGAGTTTTCTCATAAATGCGTCGCACCTGTTTATTTAACGCTTTTAAATTAATCAAAAGCGCCTTGCTGGTTATTTTAATTATTACGCCAGTCCTGGCAACAGCCCAGAATAATTCCGGTGCTGCCAGAAAAAGCATCGAGGCCATTCGTATTACTACCGCGCCAGTCATTGATGGCGTGCTTGATGATGATGTCTGGGCGCTGGCCAAGCCAATTACCGATTTTCACCAGACCCGCCCGGGCGATCAGACCCCCACGTCTGAAGATACCGAAGTGCGCATCCTCTATACCGAGGACGCAATCTACATAGCGGCCCGCATGGACGACAGCGAGCCCGAGCTGATTGCCACACCGACATTACGTCATGGCCAGGGACTGGGACCCGATGATCGTCTCATTATCATTCTGGACCCCTTCAACACCCGTCGTACCGGCTATCGCTTTGAAACCAATCTCAACGGTGTGCGTCATGACGCGCTATACACCACTGTCAGTGATTTCAATGCTGACTGGTCAACCATCTGGGATGTGAAAACCAGCCTGTATGAAAACGGCTGGATTGCCGAAATAGAAATCCCCTTTAAATCCCTGCCCATGGATCCGAATACGGAACAGTGGGGGTTTAATTTTGGCCGCGGTATTCGCCGCCGCAACGAAGAAATGGCCTGGGTGTCTTTCAACCGCGGTTTTAACCCCAGTATTGCCGGCACCCTTACCGGCATGCGTGACATGAGTCAGGGCGTAGGCCTGGATGTCGTCCCGTCACTGGCCGTAGTGCAGCAGAAAAATTATGTGAACGGTGACAGTAATAACCAGATAAATCCCTCCCTTGATGCTTTCTACCGAATTACTCCCTCGCTGAATGCAGCGGTAACCATCAACACTGACTTTTCAGCTGTGAACGTGGATAACCGGCAGGTTAACCTGGACCGCTTCAACCTTTTCTTTCCGGAGCAAAGAAATTTCTTTCTCAATGACGCCGACCTGTTCCAGTTTGGCAATATCGGCAACACCGGTAACGAGGCCTCCAGCGGGGGTTCAGAACAAAATGCGCGCCCCTATTTCTCCCGTAAAATTGGCCTGGGAGCCGGCGGTGCGCCAGTAGATATTGAATATGGTGGCCGCCTCAGTGGTCGCGTTGGACGCTGGAATATTGGCACCCTGGCCATTCAGCAGGGCGCCGATGGCAACCTTGATCCCAGCTCGCTGTTTATCAGCAGAATTTCCGCCAACGTACTGGCTGAGTCCAATGTCGGCTTTATTGTCACGGACGGTGATCCCACCTCCAATCTCGACAATTCCGTGTTCGGCGCTGATTTTCGTTATCTGAATACGCGACTTTCCAGTGGCCTGGCCCTGGAGGGTGACGCCTGGTACATGCAGTCAGAAACACCGGGGCTGGTTGGTGATGATGCCTCATGGGGCGTGGGCTTGCGCTCGCCAAATAACCAGGGTTGGCGCGGCGGTATCGGCATCAAGGAAGTGCAGGAAAATTTCAACCCGGCCATGGGTTTTGTGAATAATGCCGGGATTCGCGATTACAGCCTGGACTTCGGATATACCCATTTCATGAAGCCCGGCGGTTTCCTGCAGCAACTGCAGTCCAGCTTTGATGCACAACGGATTAACTTTATCGATGGAGGCCTGCAAACCGAACGCCTGCGTTTTTCCATACTGGAAGCGACTACCAATTCAAGAGACTTCCTGCGCATCCGCCTGGCATCCAACAAGGAAGTGGTCAAGCAGGCTTTCACCGTCTATAGCGAGCCCGGCAGACGGGTAATGATTGAGCCAGGCGAGTATGAATTCTATCGTGGCGGCATTCGCATCGCCACGGCAAACCAGAGACCAATTTCATTTTCCCTGAATACCTTTCTGGGCGATTTCTACAACGGCACACGTGACAATTACAACGCCCAGGTGCGCTTCCAGGCCCGCAAATTCATTATCGAAGGTGGCTATGAGTTTAATAATATCTCTCTGCCCCAGGGTGATTTCATTACCCGACTCCTCTCCCTGAATACGCAGTATGCCTTCACCAGTAATTTCTATTGGGTGACCAACGTGCAATACGACAACGTGTCTGAAATTGTTGGCGTCAATACCCGCCTGCAATGGATACCTGAAGCCGGCCAGGAAGGCTTCATCGTCCTCAACTACAACATGGAAGATACCGACAAGGACAATGAGTTCCAGTCCCTGTCCGCCGACCTGAGTGTGAAGTTCACCTATACCTTCCGTTATTAGTGCCTCGATAAAAACGCCTCGCTGGACGGTCTGTCCGGCAGGGCTCGCCCCTGTATTTCCACTTTGTTGTAAATCCTTGCTAATATCTTCTGCCAAACATTTGGTGTTGCCATAATTTTTTCAGCCTCCTGACAGCAGGCATTCCGGAGATCAAGCCCATGCGTTATTTACTGGCCATACTTCTACCCCCTTTGGCGGTTTTTTTATGCGGTAAACCAGTCCAGACCATACTCAGTATTATTCTTACCCTGGCCTTCTGGATTCCCGGCGTTATACATGCGCTGTTTATCGTCCACAGTCATCTGGCGGACAAACGCAACAAAGAGCTGATTGCAGCGATCAAGGAATCCAAGTAAGTCTGAACTGCCTCCTTTCCCATTCACGAGACCTGCCATGCCCCTGAATTGTCGTACCATCCTTGTACTGTCAACGGTCCTTTTATTGAGCAGTTGCAGCAGTGCCTATTATTCCGCCATGGAGCAGCTTGGTGTGCACAAGCGCGATATTCTTGTGGACCGGGTAGAAGAAGCCCGCGACTCGCAGGAAGACGCCAAGCTTCAGTTCAGTTCTGCGCTGGAACAGTTTTCCACCCTGCTGAATTTTGACGGGGGCGATTTACAGCGCACCTATGAAACCCTGGAAAAGGAATTCGAGACAAGCGAAGCCCGTGCAGAGGATGTTAGTGATCGTATCCGTGCTGTTGAATCTGTGTCCGCTGACCTGTTCAAGGAATGGGAAGAGGAGCTGAATCTTTACACCAATCAGGACCTGCGTCGTTCCAGTGAAAACAGTCTGCGGGAAACCCGGGTTCGTTATGACCAACTCATCAAAGCCATGTACACGGCTGAAACCAAGATGGAACCGGTGGTTAATGCCTTCCGGGATCAGGTCCTGTTCCTCAAGCACAACCTGAATTCCCGCGCCATTGCCTCCCTGCGTACGGAACTGACCAACATTGAGGGAGATATCTCTGCACTGATTAGCGACATGGAAGCCTCCATCGCCGAGTCCAATCGTTTTCTCACGGAGATGGCGCTGATCTAGTTCCGGGTTAACGGCTCTCATGCCCCCCCTCAAACCTCTGCGCCTGGTCTGCACAGTAGACAAGACAGAAAGCTAGCCGTATTCTACTTTTCCCTGACAATAATAAAAAAGAGGATACCTTTGTGAAGCAACAATTTACTGCTGCCCTTGCGCTCACCCTGACGCTGCTACTCCTGTCTTCTCCCTTGAGTGCACAACGTGGCTTTATGGCACCAAAGAACCTGCCCACCCAGCCAACAACGGTTTCCATTCCCTCAATAACTCCTCTCACCGGCCCCGGGACCCCATATAATTCTGCCCTCGGCCAGTGGCCCGGCTATGACATGGAGCATTTTGATTATGTGGCAGATGAGTACCTTATTTCAGGCAATGCCGATGGCAGCCCCTACAAGGCCCGACTGGTAGTAAGACGCCCCTCAGACATGAGTCGTTTCAGCGGCCTGGCGATTGCCGAACCCATGCATCCGGCTGGTTTTGCCCACGGCTTTGAACATAACAGCGTCTATCTCATGGATGCCGGCCATATCGCTGTGGAAGTTACCACCATGGGTCTCGAACATCCGCAGCTGCATAACCCGCAGCGCTATGCCGAACTCATGATCAGTAATAACCAGGTCAGTGAGATCCTGGCCCAGACCGGCGCCTTGATAAAAAGTAGTAGCAGCCCGATTGCCAACAACGGCCTGCGCAAGGTCATCCTGTTCGGTACTTCCGCCACCTCGCGCATGCTCACCGATTACCTGCCTTCCCACGCCATTTTTAAACTTGCCGACGGCAGCAATATTTATGATGGCTTTCTGCCTACTTCCAATGGCACGCGCATCCTGCCGGTGGATGTACCAATGATACAAATGCCTACCCAGCATGAATTCATGAATGTCGCCACATCAGTTCAGGACGGTGACGAGCCGGGCAAACAGTTCCGCGTCTATGAGTTTACCGGGGTCGGCCATCTGATGGCGCGACACAATCCCCGTATGACGCCGCAACTGTGCGAGAACAAACCTACTGAATATCCCCTTGAAGTCCATTTTTCAGTTGCCCTGCATCATTTGCTGCAATGGGTCGACAAGGGCATCATTCCACCCCGCGCTGATCGCGTATTACTTGATCGAAACGTCAATAACGACGGCTCACTGATGGTACTTGATGAACACGGCAATCCACTGGGCGGTATACGCAATCCCTACGTCGATGTGCCGGTTGCACAATATGTGGCTGGCAATACACTGTCAGCAGGGCAGGATGAAGCGCTTTCGGTAGTATGCCGACTATCGGTTTACGAAGTGCCTTTTGGTAAAGCCAAGCTGCGTCAGCTATACGGCAACAAGGCAAACTATCTACGCCAGGTGGATGAGAACCTCGATAAGCTCGAGGCACAGGGCTGGTCGCTTCCTGTTTATCACGATCTGATCATGGCAGATGCCCAGGCTATTGAATTCTGATCACCCATGCCATACCGCACACTGCCCGGCTTATTCCTTTGCATGCTGACCAGCATGTGGGCAGTGTCATCATCCTCTGCTTCCGATCCTCTCCCGGGCACAGATGCCAATGAGCGTCTGCTGGTAGAAAAATCTGGCTACGTAAAATTAGTCGCAGAACTTGAAGCAATTCAACCACTGCCTCTGGAGGAATTGACCAGGACATTGTTACTTCTGGGGCAGTCAGAGCAGTTACTTTCCCAGCAAGCAAACGCTGCAAAGACCTATGAAAAAGCGCTTTACTATAGCCGCATAAATGTCGGTCTTAATCATTCCGATCAGCTACCGATACTCAACGCTTTAATGACTATTCATGATTCTGTGGGTAACTGGCAGGCGGTTGATGATTACATGCATCTGCAACTGTACATTGCACGCCTGAATTTCCCGTTAGGCAGTGAGCAGCGTGAACAGTCTCTGGCGCGTTACACCCAATGGAAACTGAAAGCAGCAAAAGAAGAACTGGTGTTTGGCTATTCCAACAGTGCCCAGGAACTGGCTGTCATGCATAAAAGAGAAATCCGTAGTTTATTAGAGCAAGATGATTTTACTGGTAAGGATATTCAGCTCGCCTCACTTTATCTGCAACAGGCCAGGCTTCTCCACACACTTGCCACCATTGCGCTTGAAGCACCATTGCGCAACTACGAAACCGGTACTGCAAAATATAAGACGCAAAGACAGTGCCAGGCGGTGATGAGCCCGGTGGGTCGAGGAGAATGGGTGTGTTCCGATGTGCCAGCTCCAAATATCAACTATTACATTGAACCTGCCCTGCGAAAAAACCAGTCGATTGCCGGCTATCTTTCAGACATGAAGAAGTCTATTCTAAATGCCTATGATTATTTACAGAACCAATCGGCATCTCCTGAACAAATTAACCCCGCATTGGCTGAAGTACAAAACCTGACTCAGGATTACAATCGATTTGTTTCAACGAACGGATTAAAGTAGTGTCAGTCCATAATCGCACATCAACAAAACCCACCGGCAAGCCTGAATAAAAGTACCTGACACTGGCCGCAATCTGTTTCACCCGCTATTACGTAAAATGGTGTATGAAACAAACTGGAATTATTCAACAAATCCCGGTGACCGCTTTTTGCATATTGACACTGCTGGTACTGCCTGTGCTGCTGCCGGGTGGAGAAATTGTCATGGCCATTGAAGAGCCGAATTTTGAAGTGATTGAAACGTCGGATGATATTGAATATCGACGCTATCAACCTTTTGTTATTGCGCAAACAATCGTTGCCACGGATGAGCGCAGTGAGGCCAACAGTATCGGGTTCCGCCGTTTGTTTCAGTACATTAGCGGCGCCAACACTGCCCGGGAAAAAATCCAGATGACCGCGCCAGTGATTCAGAGTGATTCGGCGTCCACAGCGGCGTCGGCAAAGGGTGAAAAAATCGCCATGACTGCCCCCGTACAGCAGTCAGCGACCGAAGCAGGCTGGAAGGTCGCCTTTGTTTTACCGCTGCACTTCACTATGGATACCGCCCCGCGTCCCGGCAGTTCTGACATTGAACTGCACCAGGTTCAAGCCCGCACCATGGCCGTTCTGGGTTTTTCAGGACGCTGGACTGACAGGAATATTCGCCAGCATCAAACCGAGTTGATGAGCAAGCTGGAAAAAACCGATGTGAAAATAATTGGCGAACCGGAGTTTGCGGCCTACAACGCCCCCTTCAGACCGCCCTTTATGCGGCGCAATGAAGTGATGGTTGAAATCGCCGGTAAATAATCCACAGCAAAAAAAAGGGCCAGATTTTAAAAAAATCTGGCCCCGTTTATTCAGAACGCTCTTTATAAAACTATCGCTATTTTAGGCTTAACTTCCTTCAGTGGTCTGAACAGACTCTTCAACCTTGGGGACGATATTTTTCTTGCGCAATAATTTGTCGAGCGATTGCAGAGACATGATGTGATTGTAGATCACTTCCAGGGCGCCACTCTTGCGCAACTCCAGAATAGTCTCATCCGGCAGATTCGACAGTTTTTCCCTATCCACAACATAGAAACCGCTCACTTCCTTTGGTGTCTCAACACCGGGGATGTTGATGGTCAGCGTCTGCGGAACCAATAGTTCCAACTCTTGCAGCTTTTCAGCAAACTGCTTGGTCATTTCTTCCTGCTGAAATATGCGTACCAGGAATTCCTTGATGTTGGTCATCCATTCAGTTTCGGTACCGTCATCATTGAAGATAAGATTGCCTTCTTCCTTGTTGACGATGCTGGCAGTTTCATAAATACCGATAAACAGGCGTTCCTTGTTTTCTGTATCCGGCTGAATAGCGAAGGGATAACAGCGAACCGAAGCAGGATAATAACCACCTACCCAGCGGCCTTCTTCCACAAACAGGTTTTCACCAGGTTCCAGACCCCACATGACAGCAGCAAAAAACGTTTCTGTGTTTGGGTCCTTCACAAAAATAATCGGGTAATCAGTGCCTGCCTTGGCAAATTCAGGTGTATAAACCTTGGCAAAATGATTATTGGCAATATGATCGGCAGTGCCGGATTCCTTGATCCGCACGCCTTTGTGCGCGGATGAAGTCAGAGAAACAGGTGCAGATAATGCCGGAGTAGCTGGAGCTTCAGCCATTGAAAATCCCCCTTAAATTGGGTTTGATAAATTAGTGGTGAAAAAGCAAAGCGCGCAGTATACCAAGGAAGGCGTCACAAGTTGCAAGTTTCAAGTTGAAAGTTACAAGTTAGTTGTAGGTCGGAAAAGCGCAGCGCCTTCCGACATGGGGCTTCACGAACGCCCGGGAAATTTAATGATAAACGTCGGATGGCGGCCTGCGGCCTTATCCGACCTACAGGCTTTATCCTTGCTCCTTTATCCCGCCTGCTTGCCTCTTGCCTCTTGTCTCTTGCCTCTTCCCTCTTGCCTCTCAAGAACCAAAACTACGTCGAACCCACCGCATCACCACCCGACGCCACCACACAATCAACCCTGTGACAAACATCAGGGTTGGCAACAGGCTGGCGAGAATCCAGCCCCAGCGGGCAAAAACATTCTGGCCGCCGGGGCTGGCAAAATGCACACTGCGGAAAAACCC
Organism: Pseudohongiellaceae bacterium; assembly: GCA_965661105.1. Taxonomy (GTDB): domain Bacteria; phylum Pseudomonadota; class Gammaproteobacteria; order Pseudomonadales; family Pseudohongiellaceae; genus Eutrophocola. The sequence continues at coordinate 13,645 of CBFICR010000044.1, forward strand.
CATGACGCCATCGCGGGGTCGAATCACGTCCCCCTGACTACCGAAAAACTCGAGAATGGCGGCCATCTGCCTCGGAAAACCCAGCTGAAAGCCGGACACCCCCCAGGCGATCATCAGGATCAAGGCCCAAAAACCGAAAAAGCTGTGCAACTGCCACAGCAGTGAACGTGAACTGCCCGGCAATATCACCAGGCCTTCCCACCAGCGTCGTTTTCCCTGCCACCAGATTAACAGGCCAGTGACACTCATCAGCACAAACAGGGCACCACCAACACCATTGATCTTGCGTCCCAGATCCCGGCCCAGCATCAATTCATCATGAATATCCGCCACCCATTCCACCGCCACGATCGGCCAGGGACGGGCCAGCCCTATGTCCTCACCGGTGTACTGATTAAAATAGTGGGGAATATACTCGCCATCTTTTTCCAGCACGATGAAGGTGGCTTCGTCATCCTCAAAACCCTCTATGGTAAAACCCAGCTCATAGCCCACATAGACTTCAGCCATGCGTTCTTTCAGGGCAGCGCCCGTGAGCGGTTCGGTTTCCAGAGGGACCAGGGTCTTGGGTTCAAACCAGGTATAGAAAGGTGACTTCAGCAGCAAGGCCGTGCCACTGATGGAGATAACCAGCACATACAGCCCCAGACCAATACCCAGCCATAAATGGATCTGGAAAAGAGCGCGGCGAAAAAAGTGCGTTTGTGGCGCCTGCAGCCAGCGTTGCCATGAGTTCATTTGGAATGCTTCTTTTAATTGTTGTTATTGTTAATTCCTGCCAATCAATAGTGCCAAAAATTGGGGCTGCTGCAAATCTTTATCAGTTGACGCCTCGGGCATTACCTGGGCCATTAATAGTCTGATTATATTTTTTATCGGGTTTTACACTGATACCATTAAGGATTATCTTTCTACTATAGAGTTCGCCATCAAGAGCGAAATCCAACACAACAATACGTACACCGGGAAATCATCATGAAAAAAACACTTAGCCTGTCACTATTACTGGGTGCGCTTGCCTCACTGGCTAGCACGGTCTCTCTCGCTCAACCCGGTGCTTTCAGGCCGCCCCTGCTGGATTGTGGCAGCTATCAGGATGCGGAAATGATTTGTGGCACCCGGGCACCGGAAGATTTTGAGGTGACTCCCGATGGCCGCTATCTGATCGTCGCCAAGTATGGTCAGGGGGATGACAACCCCATTGACCTGTTCAATCTGCAAACCAAAGTCTTTACACCCATGGCCATTACCGATGCCCCTCAAAGCGGATGGGGCGATCCTGCCTGTACTGACAGCATTGGCGACCAGGTCAGCCCCCATGGCCTTTCCCTTTCCCGGCGCAACAGCGGGGAATGGCAGTTTTACGTGGTGAACCACAATGTGCGCGAATCCATGGAAATGTACGAACTGGAAGCCGACGGTAATAGCTGGCGCCTGGCCTGGCGCGGCTGTGTGTTTGCCGATGTGCCTTACAACGATGTCGCTGCCCTGCCCGATGGCGGCTATGTGGCGACCCGACCAACCGCCTTCCTGGAAGAAGGCGACAATGTGTTCAGCGGTGAGCCCACCGGCGATGTGGCCATGTGGAATTCAGAAGATGGCGAAACAGTTTTGCCCGGCACGGAAATTGGCTACCCCAATGGCGTGCTGGTGTCCAAAAGCGGCCGCTATGCCTATATCAGTGGCTGGACTACCAGTGATTACCATAAATACGATTTAAGCACCCAGCAGGAAGTCGCCCAGGTAGACCTTGGCTTTATGCCAGACAATCTGACCTGGACGCCCAATGGCAATATCCTGGCAGCAGGGATTAAAGGTATTAATGGCAATTGCCCCGCTGACAGCGACAGTCCCTGCCTGCAGGGCTTCAAGGTGGTCCAGATCGTCCCGGGCACCTCCGCAGTAAGCGAAATTTATGACTCCAAAGGTCGCGCCCTGATCAATGGCGTCTCGGTGGCGATCGAAGTGAATGAGAATGTCTACGTGGGCTCTTTCCAGGGTACACGCATGGTGCGATTTTCCCGCTAAGCCAGGGTTTGGTTCACGTTTCGCGGTAAATATTCAAGCGGGGGGAAGCATGCAAAGTACTCCCCCCTGACTGAATACATCAGATAGTCCATTTTTCCTCAGGCCAGCCAAGTAGCCCGATTTATTGCCGATCCTGTAAAAGCTGTTAGAATTGCCGCCTTTTTGGAACTGTAGTGGCGAAAATACGCTACGTAGTTCATTTCACAAAACCCGGGAACACCCAATATCATGAGAAATGTTCGTTCACTTCGTGCAGGTATCGCACTCGCCCTGATCACTACAAGTCCACTGGTTTTTGCCACCAACGGTTACTTTACCCATGGCCTGGGCACCAAGAACAAGGCACTGGCCGGCGCCGGCACTGCCACCCCACAGGAAGCCATCGCTACTTCGGTGAACCCGGCTTCTGCAGTGGTGCTGGGCAACAAGTTCGAAAGCGGTATTGCCATCTTTTCGCCACGACGTTCTTTTGATGCCTCCGCCAGTCTGGCCAATGGTCAGGGCGGCGCCTTTACCATCGATCAGGGTGAAGTGGAAAGTGGCAGCAAGTTTTTCCCGATTCCCTATATCGCACGCACCTGGGATCTTAATGAAGATACCGCCGTTGGACTTTCCCTCTATGGTCGCGGCGGCATGAATACTGACTACATCAGCGGCAGCGCCACCTTTGATCCCGACGGTCCAGGCCCTGCGCCAGTGATGAGCCTGCCCGGTCCCTACGGTGCCGGTAAAGCGGGCGTCGACCTGATGCAGGCTTTTGGCGACATCAGTTATTCCAAACGTAATGGCCAACTGGCCTGGGGCGTAGCACTGGTGCTGGCCGGCCAGGCATTCAAGGGCAATGGTTTTGCTGCTTTTACCCCCTATACCCAAACCTTTGCAGCTTCCGGTGGCACCGTCATGCCGGATTCCCTGAGCAATAACTCCCGCGATTACTCTTATGGCGCTGGCTACAAGGTAGGCTTTATCTGGGATGCCTCAGAGCGCATTAATGTGGCGCTGAGCTACCAGAGTCAGATCGAGATGTCCGAGTTTGATGACTACAGTGATCTGTTTGCCCAGGGCGGCGGCTTTGATGTTCCTGCCAGTGTGCGTGCCGGTATCTCTTTCAACCTCAGCCCGACAGCCATCTTTCATTACGATATTGAACACACCCAGTTCAATGAAATCAGTTCAGTAGGCAACCCTATCTCCAATCTGTTCAGCTGCCCTACTGCCGGTGCCGGTGGCACTGACCTGGGCTCCTGCCTGGGCGGTGATCGTGGCGCCGGTTTTGGTTGGGATGACATGACTACCCACAAATTTGGTTACCAGTGGGTGCCCGCCAGTATGCAGGACTGGACCCTGCGTGTTGGCTTCAGCCATGGCAAGCAACCGATCCGTGATGAGCAGGTGCTGTTCAATATGATGGCTCCCGGCGTCATTGAAAATCACTTCACTACCGGATTCACTCATGTGCTGGACAGCGGTAAGGAATACAGCTTCAGCCTGATGTATGCGCCGGAAAAGAAAATCACCGGACCAAACCCCTTTGATCCAACCCAGCAGATCGAGCTGAAAATGCATCAGTTTGAGATTGAGTTTGGGTATAGCTGGTAAATGGTAAGCGAGCAGTTGAAAAACTGTCCGGCAATATCCTCCAACGGATACTGCACTCAAATCCCGGCAAGCTTCTTTAATGAAGCTTGCTGGACACCAGCCGATTTAAACTGACCCCTGATTCTGCCGCCTGAATAGCCAGCATTCGATGGGTATGCGGGGGCACCCGAACGACAAACTTTCCGCTGAACTCGCGCGTGGCAAAGGGCTGTGGAATCTCTTCATCGTGTTTTTTCATATCAGCAATACATTGCCTGACCAGCTTTTTAATCCCCGCCAGGGCGCTTTCCTGTGACTGATCAAGCCAGCTCAAACTGGCAAACTCTGCACATAAACCCACATACTCCTGATCCTCCTCGGACCAGGTCAGACGATAAGTGTATTTATCAATTACCTTTGCCATGACGTTCCTCGATCAAAGCGATTGCATTTAGCACCTGTTTGACCTGATAACTTTTTGCGAAACCCCGATTATTCTGGATATTTATTCTCGGATCACCTTGCCAGGGAGTGCGGTAAATCCTATGGCTTGATCCAGTATTTCTGGCTTTACCAAACCAGGTATCGCAGATTTTACAAAGATCCCTGAAACGCACCCCTTTCGGATTGCTCTTCATCTGTTTAAGTATGGATTCAAGGCTGGCCACAAATGATATCACTATTGATACTAATAATTAATATGAATTTTTGCCCCCTCAATCCAGTCTCGATTCAATCTATCTGCCAGCTAACCACCTAAAAAATTGGCGCCCTTTATGCATCACTTATTTTTCCTTATTACATATTTTTTATCCTTTATCCTTTATCCTTTATCCCCTCAGAAAAGCTCACTGTACAAGGTATTAACCCCTGAAATATAAAAGGATCTAAATTGTCATCCCTGAAAGCCTTTTCCCTGCTCGACCTCGCGCCCATTGTTGAAGGCGGTACAGTACGTGATGCCCTGGTCAATTCCCGCGACCTGGCCCGGCATGCTGAACGCCTGGGGTATAAACGCTACTGGATGGCCGAGCACCATAACTCCACCGGCATCGCCAGTGCCGCCACTTCCGTCGCACTGGGTTATGTCGCAGAAGGTACCAGCACTATTCGCGTCGGCGCCGCCGGCGTGATGCTGCCGAATCATTCACCGCTGATTATTGCCGAACACTACGGCACGCTGGCCTCCCTCTATCCGAACCGTGTCGATCTCGGACTGGGCCGTGCACCGGGAACCGATGGTAAAACCGCCTACGCCATACGCCGTGATAATTTTCGCGCCGATGAAACCTTTCCCCAGGATGTGCAGGCGCTGCAGGCGTATTTCAACGAAGGGCACCAGAACATCAAGGCGATACCCGGCAATGGTTTAAAAGTGCCATTATGGATTCTCGGCTCCAGCCTGTTTGGCGCGCAGCTGGCCGCCGCATTGGGTCTGCCCTATCTGTTTGCCTCCCACTTTGCCCCGGATCAACTCGATCATGCATTGGCCATTTACCGGGAACAGTTCCAGCCCTCGGAACAGTTAAGCGAACCCTATTGCGGCGCTGCCATTAATATTTTTGGGGCTGACTCTGATGAGGAAGGCAAGGCATTGATGCGGGGTGTGATGCAGGGCTTTATTTATCTGCGCCGCGGCCAACCGGGACCGCTAAAACCGCCAGTGGATGACCTGGCAGAAATTGCCTCGCCCCAGGAGATTGCCATGGCGGAGCAGGTGTTATGTGAATCCGCAGTGGGCACCAAAGCGTCCGTGAAGCAGTTTATTGAGCGTTTTCTGGAAAGAACCCGGGCCGATGAACTGATCCTTACCTGTCACTGTTATGACCATGAAGCACGCATAAAAAGCTTCGGGATTGGGGCGCAGATTCTGAATAACCAATGTATATAAGGCGACGCGGTGAATCAGGATTATCCTTTTGGATTTAGTAGTGATAACGCAGCTGGGCAATTAGTATGGCGTTGCCTTTTACCGTGTAGACAATACGATGGGTCTCATCAATCCGGCGTGACCAGTAGCCTGAAAGCGCATGCTTTAGCGGTTCCGGCTTACCGACTCCCTCAAACGGTGTGCGCTGAATTGCTTTTATTAATGCGTTAATTCGGCTCAGGATTTTCTTATCCCGTTTTTGCCAATACAGATAATCTTCCCATGCCAGTTCTGAAAAGATTAATTTCATTCAGTTGGGGAGCCTCTGATTAGCTTTCTCTCTTTTCCCTTACCGCTTTCAAGGCTGGCAATGGATTCCACCAAACGCCTCATATTTTTTGGGCTGCGCAGCAGATAGGCAGTTTCCTCCAGCGCCTGGTAATCGGCCATAGACATCATCACGACGGCTCCCTCGCCTTTTCGGGTAATAGCCACAGGGGCATGGTCGTTGCACACTTTCTCCATGGTCTTGGCCAGATTACTTCTGGCCGATGTATAACTGATACTGTCCATAAGCTTACCCTGTACATGTACATATTTATGTACGTTTAAACGGTGAGCAGTATAGTCTCGCAAGCAATTCAAGGCAATAGAATCAGGACTTGGGTACTATCAGGATAGGCGCCATTTTCCAATACCGCCATAAACCAATGATACCAAAACACCAATGACCTTAGCTTAGGCTGATCTTTCGACCACGCTCCCGGAGGAAGGTAAGGTATTGATGCGAGAGTGATGCAGAGCTTTATCTATCTGCGTTGTAGAAAACCCGGCCCGTTAAAGGCGCAAACCGATAAGCTGGTTCTTACCTGTCACTGTTATGACCATGAAGCACGCATAAAAAGGGTCGGGATTGGGGCGCAGATTCTTAAAGAATTGTGATCTTATGCCTGCCGAATCAGGCACTCCGCCGGAATATTTAATTGCCTGTGTAAACGGATAATCATTTTCAAGGTAAGCGGTCTTTTGCGATTCAGTATTTCATAAACACGATTGGACCGACCTATCATTGGCTCCAGATCTTTTACCGTTAGCCCCTTTTGCTCCATCTCAAATTTAATGGCATCAACTGCGTCGGGAATATCCATGGGAAAATGAATTCTTTCCCAGGCTTCCACCAGCGTGGTCAATACATCCAGTTTTTCCCCTGCCGGGCTACCAGGCGCAGCTCCCATAAGTCGCTCAATTTGTTTCAGCGTTTTCTTATAGTCACTATTATTTCTTATGGGTTTTATATTCATGTATTTAGTTAAATTGTCTGAGGGTCAATACGGTCATATTGTTGGTGCGTGCCAATAAAGCGAATATAAACAACTCGATAGCCATAGTTGATCCAGACCACCAGACGGTATTTATTGCCGCCAATGTTAAATACTACTCGTCCATCCTGCAAAATACTGGCATTGGCAAAATCATTCTTTATTGCAGAAGGTGTATGCCAGTCTGCCGCCAGGGCATGCCGGTACCATGCCAATAACGGTGCTCTGGAATCTTCATATTTTGGGGTCCTTTCCCAAAAATTCTTTAATGTAGATACTGCAATAATTCTCAATAGAATCAGCTCGCAACAATATAGTCCCATTTTGGGACTATAGCAATTCCTGTTTTCCCCACTTTAAAAATAGCCCCGGATTTGTTCTTTTGCCATAAAACCACTGGTATCACAGCGCTAATCACGTTACCTTGCGCTCATTTTTACGGCCACGAATCCTTATGACAACTTCCGCTTTTTCCAGCCTGCCCCTGTCGCCCGAGTTTCTCGCGAATCTCGACTCACTGGGCTATACCGAAATGACGCCGATCCAGGCCCAGAGTCTGCCGGTGATTTTCAAGGGCAAGGATGTCAAGGCCCAGGCCAAAACCGGCAGCGGCAAAACTGCCGCCTTTGGTATTGGTCTGTTAAACAGGATTGATCCGGGGCTATTCCAGACCCAGGCGCTGGTGCTGTGCCCGACCCGCGAACTGGCCGATCAGGTCAGCAAGGAATTACGCAGGCTGGCCCGTCCCATTACCAATACCAAGATTCTTACCTTGTGCGGCGGTACCCCCATGGGACCGCAGTTTGCCTCCCTGGAACATCCGGCCCAGGTGGTGGTGGGTACACCGGGACGTATTCTGAAACACTGTCAGAAAGAAAGACTGAAACTGGACGCCGTCGGCACCCTGGTGCTGGACGAAGCCGACCGTATGCTGGACATGGGTTTTCTGGAAGATATCTCCGCCATTATTGATTACACCCCGAAACAGCGTCAGACCCTGTTGTTTTCCGCGACCTATCCTGAGCTCATTGAAGACATCAGTCACAAGGTGCAGCAGCAACCGGTAGAAATCAAAGTGGAAAGCCTGCATGACGACAGCGTGATTCAGCAGTTATTTTTCGAAGTGGAACGGGACCAGAAAACCTCCGCACTGGTCACCCTGCTACGAAATTACCAACCCGAATCCTGCGTGGTTTTCTGCCAGCGCAAGCAACAGTGCCAGGAGCTGGCCCACGAACTGAAACAATACGGCTTTCAGGCCATGGCCCTGCATGGGGATCTGGAACAGAAAGAACGGGATCAGGTACTGGTGCGCTTCTCCAACAAAAGCATCAGTGTATTGACCGCCACTGATGTTGCCGCACGTGGTCTGGACATCAAGGATCTGGATCTGGTGGTGAATTATGAAATCTCCCCGGACCCGGAAATCTATGTGCATCGTATTGGTCGTACCGGACGCGCCGGCAAGGAAGGTCTCGCCCTGAGTATTTTCCAGCCTTCGGAAATCAAAAAAGTACAGGCCATTGCAACTTACCTCGACAAACCGGCGAACTTTAAAACGCTGCCACTGGCCAGCAACAACGACATTGCCAAAGCGCCGATGGTGACACTGATGCTCGACAGTGGTCGCAAGAATAAATTACGCCCCGGCGATATTCTGGGTGCGTTAACGGCGGGGAAAGAACTGCAAGGCAGTCAAATAGGAAAAATAGATCTGTTTGATTTTATTGCCTACGTGGCCGTGCAAAGAGAGGTGGCGCGCGATGCGCTGAAAATTTTATCGGAAGGTAAAATAAAAGGCCGCAAGATTCGGGTGAGAAAACTCTAGGCCAACACTACAACCTCATAATACCCTTCATCAAAAACCCCACTTAAGACTTTCTATCAAGGGCGGGTTTTGACGGATTATCAAAGGGCTGAAATAACAACGTAAACATATTCAGGGATTTTTTATCCTGAAAGCCTTTGATGCCGATATCTATTTCTGTCTGCGCTTTTTCTGCATTCTCCAGGTAACTGGAAAAAATCCGGTCCCAGCAGCTCAGGTTAAAACCAAAATTTTTGTCATGCTCGTTGCGCTCAACCGAGTGATGAATGCGGTGCATATCCGGCGTTACGATGACTTTACGCAAACGTGGCTCCAGCCAGTCGGGCAATTTGATATTGCTGTGATTAAACATGGAGGTCGCATTCAAAATCACTTCCGCCAGAATGACTGCCACGGCAGGAGGCCCCATCAACAGGATCAGCACGACCTTGATCAGGCTGGAGATCAAAATAGACACCGGATGAAAACGACTGCCGGTGGTGAAGTCGTAATCCATATCGGTATGATGCATGCGATGAAAACGCCAAAGCACGGGCACCATGTGGTAAATACGGTGCTGCCAGTAAATGGTTACATCAAAAAGCAGTAAGAAAACAATAATGCTGAACCAGGCTGGCAGTGCAATCTGATTGAACAGTCCCCAGTTGTGTTCAGCGGCAAACAGCGCCGCGCCCACGCCGGCAATGGGAATCGCAAAGCGCACAATGACGGTATTAAAAACACTCAGGCCAATATTGCTGGCCCAGCGCTGCATTTTGGAATAGCGCAGGCGCCGTCGGGGAATAATCAGCTCCAGCACGGCCAGCACGATAAACAAGCTGACAAACACACCCAGCCTGAGGACTGATTCACTATCGGCAATTAAAGCATTCATAAACGGGTTATTCTAAAAGTCAGAGGCCTGGAACAGGGTCGTTAAAGTTTGACGAAAAAGGGCAGAAACATTAAGCCAACACCCACCGCGATAATAACGATGGTGTTGGAAAAAAAGTAGGGATAAATCATCAGGACAAGCCCGGTATAGCGTATCACCGGATTGCCGACTTTCTTGCCATACATAAAGTTAAACAGGCCGATTGAAGCAAACACCAGCCCCCACAATAATACGCCTTCATTCACCGGTTGGCTTCCTTATTCAAACCCTTAAAGCACTTTATTTTGCACTAAATAAGGCGCCTTATAATGACAAGCGCACACGCGGCCGGGCATCTTCTTCAACATCGATGGTTTCACGACAGGTAAATAATCTCGCGCTCTCGATCATGGCCGTGTCTGTCAAAAAGCTGGTGGCGGTAGCGGTGCGCATTGCTGCAAGTTCCAATAACTCCCCATCACTGATCTGCGGTGCCTGGATTGGCGCAACCACTTCCTGATCCGAAGCCTGCCCGGAATCCTCATCAGTTGTTTCTTGTACAGCCTGGGCGGCAGCCGCTTGGGCATCCTGCTGTAATTGCCTGAGCGCCCGGTCTGCCAAGATGCCACGATCTGCTTCAGTCACTATGCCGCAAAGGGTTAACTGCAGGCTCGGTCGCTCTTTCAACAGGTCAGCAATTTTTAACAGATAGTCGCGGTTTTCTTCAGACAAATCGCTTTCACCCACTGTCATTTCCAGCGGCGCAAAGCGAGGCTCTGCAGCCTGCGAAGCAAGACCACCAATAAATAGCAGCGTCCCAAGAGGCTGCAAGGCATTGGTCACATAGGACATGGCCGCGTTTTGCAGCGCATTCTGCATCACGGTACGAATGATGTCGGCACTGTCGAACTGCGGATCAGACAAACTTCCTGTCACCGGAAGATCCAGTTGAATATGGTCGTCACTGTCGCGCAACAGATCCAGGGCTACATCCAGTGGCATTGCCATGCCCTGGGCCAGAATGGCGTTATCTCCACCAGCCTTGCCAGCCAGCTGAATGGCTTCCAGCAATACGCTGTTCTGAATGTCCAGTGTCTCACCACTAATGACTACTTCAGAATCCACACTGAGGCGGCCACGAGTAATATTGTATCCGGGGATATAGGGCGAAAAACGCGGCAGGTCCAGCGCGGAAACATTCGCCATCAGGTTCACCGCCATCGGCTCGGTAAAAGCAGCGACATCACCGGTAACGCCCAGCTGCATATTGTTGTTTGCGGTGGTTAATTGCACTGTCATGGGGTCAGTTGACCCACTATTGATATTATTAATCACCAGGTCCAGTTCGTTTAACTGAAAGTTCACCGGTGGCGTTACCGACACATCTTCAAGTGCCAGAAAATCTGTCGACATTACCTGCAGTCTGTTAATGGCAAACGTTAGCGGGTCTGCTGTTCCGTCCACTGAATCTGCGACTTCTTCCACAGCATCCTGT
>CBFICR010000045.1:0-24492 GCA_965661105.1 Pseudohongiellaceae bacterium
GATACTTAGCAAAATGCAAATAAGTAATATTTTGAATTTCATGCCTGAATCCTATTTGAGCAATAACGCCGTGCACAGCGGCGCGAGCGAAGCGAGTGTCCGGCGCCGCCAGGCGCGAACTGCTGCACTTTGTTATGAGTCCTATACACTGATTGATTGCCCAAACATGATTCTATGCCCTTCAGGGGTTTCAACCCCAAACTCCCTCAATCCCCAAGGCTTGTCAGCAATCTTTTGGTTAAATTCAACTCCATTCTCTTGGTACTGCCTATAAAGTTCATCAATCTCTTCACAATTCACATAAGCAAATAGTGAGTGGTTGTTCGTGTCCCTAGCAGGCGCTTCGCCGCGGCAGTCACCAACCATCAAGTAAAAGCTATCAAGGTGCAAGAATGCCCAGCCGCCGATAGTCTTATCCAAGGCAAAGCCGAGCTTCTCTACAAAGTATTTCACAGCAGAATCAAAGTCATTCACAGCCAATATGTGCTGGGTCTTAGCTACTTTGAACATGACGCTTCCTCTTCATTGGGTCTGGACTCATAACAGCTAATTTATGATGCATGCTGCATCATAATTAATAATGGAATGTTGCATTATAATTTCAGGAACATCTTGCTTCATTCTTTTAAGTCCTTGAATTCCCATTATTTAAATAATTCTGAAGTATGCCTTCCTTAAAAATGATGCAAGGTGCATTCTAATTTCTGGCAAATATGGGATTTGCGGCTACAGTGAGTTGCAAGAATAGTTGAATTGTGTGGTATCCCATGGCTCACTCTCCTTTTCTGGATTCCTTGTATCGTTACATGATTACCAGGCATTACAGCAGGCGTACAGTGAAAACTTACTTGTACTGGATAAAGTATTTCATCCTTTTTAATAAAAAGCGACACCCTGCCGAAATGGGGAAAAAAGAAGTGAGTGATTTCCTGACTCATATGACTGTTGATCGCGGGGTCTCCCGCAGCACCCAGCAATTGATCCTTAATGCACTTGCCTTTCTGTATAACAAATTTCTTGATCAGCCGCTCGGCGAACTGGGAGATTTTGCCAGAGGCCACAGTCAGCGGAAATTACCCATTGTATTGAGCCGGGATGAAATCCGTAGTCTGCTTGACTGCCTTACCGGTGTTCACAGGCTAATGGCCGCTCTGCTCTATGGTTCTGGACTACGGCGCATGGAACTCGTTCGCCTGCGTCTAAAAGATATAGAACTTGAACACTTACAACTGCGAATCTGGTTCAGCAAGGGTTTCAGGCACAGAATCACTACGCTTGCCCCGGAAATTGTCCCCGATCTGGAAAGGCAAATGGATAAAGTAAAACTGATCCTTGAGGAAGACAGAGCAAATCAGGCTTATCAGGGTGTGTGGTTGCCACCGGCACTTGCCAGAAAATATCCAGGGGCAAACCTTAAAGCAGGCTGGCACTACCTGTTTCCTGCATCAAGACTCAGTATTGAGCCAGGGACAACAAACTTGAGGCGCCACCATTATGACGAACACAGTGTGGGTAGATTTATTAGAAAGGCTGCTCAGCAGGCGAACATTGAAAAGGATGTCACACCACATACCTTGAGACATACTTTTGCCACCCATCTTCTGGAATCTGGTGCTGACATCAGAACAGTACAGGAGCAATTGGGGCATCAGGATGTTCGCACTACCGAGATATATACGCATGTGCTGAAACGTGGGGGCAGAGGTGTAATAAGCCCATTGAGCAAGCTGTAAGGAATCGGGGCTCAGAAATCCTGGTTGTTGTGGTTGGACACGGTCCCATCAATAACTGTCAGTATTCATACCCGGCAGTGAGAGCCCAGCGGTGTCCGGCAAGCACCACAACTACCTGCTTCTACCAAGGAACCTTTCTTGACAGGTGGACGACATGCCTGCGAAAGTTCGCCTTGTCTCGCGCACTGCCTGAAGGCCAGAGACACACCAGACTTAATCAGAGGTTCCCTAAAGCGTATCCGGATAAAGCGCCTTGATACATGGCGGACAAAACCCGTGGGTAAACGTCGCCTCCGAACGCTGGCTGATATAGCGCTCAATTTCATTCCAGTAGCCCTGATCATCGCGAATATTCTTGCACGACGCACAAATGGGCAATAAACCACTGAGCTTTTTCACATCCGCCAGGGCATTTTCCAGGGTGACCGACCGTTCCCGTAATACCAGCTCCACGGTGGAGAGATCAATCATCAATTTACCAATGTAATAAATTATCGGTGGCGCAACCACGCCCGGGACAATGGTGCCAATCACCACATTACGGAAAACCAGCTCAAAACCCCATAGCTGGAGGATGAACGCCGTCACAAGAGTTGACAAGACAATAACAATCAGTGAAATCATCACCGTCGATCGAACCAGGCCATGACGGGTTATTATGTTTTGTGACACGGTGCACTCCCTGCAAATAATCTTGGAGCGAAAGTAAACACGGTGTCTGTTGGTAAATCAATTAAAGGCAGAGCAATCGGGAAAAATTCATACCGGGGGTAAGAAAAATTAAATCTGTCCCCTGTTGACCCCAGGTAAACGGACAAGCCTGTATGAGCAAGGCCGGGAAGATACTGAGTTGATGAAAGTGGATGGCAAATGGCTGATCAGCAAACACTATATCAGTTCAGACAGAGGCATTCCTGATCGCTTTGATGAAACCTACGTGCCCCGTGGTAATCCGCTGGAGGATTAGTCAGGCAAGAAAACCGGTACTGTATACGCACTATTGAGTCCGGTTTGCTTTGGTCAGTCGTGCAGCTAATTCATCAAACGGTACTGGTTTGCAAAAAAGGTAACCCTGCATCATGTCGCAATGCATTTCCTGGAGTAGGCGTGCTTGCTCTTCGGTTTCAACACCTTCTGCAATAACCTTTAGTTTCAATGAGTGGGCCAGGGAGATGATGGCGCTGACAAGAGTGATTCCGCCATCATCTTCAGTCAGGCCAAGCACGAATGAACGATCAATTTTCAGGGTGCTGATCGGTAATCTGGCCAGGTAAGCCAGTGAAGAATGTCCCGTACCGAAATCATCAATGGAAATACCCACGCCCAGTGTCATGAGTGTCTTAAAGGTAATACTTGCACGCTGTACATTTTCCATGATCATACTTTCAGTTAATTCAAGATCCAGTAACGGCTCCAGATCCTCAAATTCCGTAAGCAGATTGACGACTGAACCTATAAAGCCTTTGTCCCGTAATTGAATAGCGGAAACATTGACGGCAACACGCGGAGGCGTCAATTTCAACTCTTTCCAGCGCCTCATATCTGTAAGTGCCTGATTCATGGCCCATTTCCCGACATCTCGTATCAAGCCAGTCTGCTCAAGCAGGGGGATGAACATACCGGGGGGCACCAACCTGTCTGTGTCCGGATCTTGCCAGCGGATGAGCGCCTCCACCTCGTAAAAATCCTGATGTCCGAATTCTATTTTAGGTTGGTAATGGAGGACAAATTGCTCGTGTTCGATGGCTCTGCGTAATTTGTTTTCCAGGACAAAAGATTCCGCTACCTTATCGTTAATCTTTGTTTCATAAAATGTGAAAAGCTGGCCTGCTTCTTTCGCCTTTTCCAGTGCTGCTTCAGCGTTGTTGAGCAATAACTCCACGTTTTCTCCGTCACCCGGATAAATGGCTATACCCATTGATATCTGAAGGGTGATGCTCTGCTCTCCAGCGGACAGAGGCTCGCAGATGCTATCCTGGAGATGTCGGTAGAGCCCCTGATGCTCCCGGGATTGTCTGCTATTGACATGAAACATGGCAAAGCAGCCGCCATTGAGTCTGGCCAGTGTTTCCGGCTGGGGTGCATTAATATAAAGCCGGTTTGCTACCTTTTTCAGAACTTCATCGCCAAGAGTTCGACCAAGAGATTCGTTGATCGAACGAAACCTTCTAATATCCAGAATTATCAGGGACACTTTTTCATTTGCCTTGGCGGCTGCTTTTAATGCCTTGTCCAGCAAGGTAAAGAAATAAGTTCTGTTAGCTAGTTCTGTCAATGGGTCGTAATACGCCAGGTAGTTGAGTTGTTCGTCTTTGGCAATGGTTTTTGTGGCAAAAGCGATATCGCCAGCCATTTCAATGAGAAGGTTCATTTCCTTCTTGTCAAAAAAATCCGGCCTGTCGGCATGCAGCGCGAACACACCAACCACCCGACCCTCTACCATCAGGGGTAGCATCACCAATGACTGAATTCCATGTTTCAGCAAGTCGGTATGGAAATAGGGAAATCGATTAAAGGCTTTTTGAGAGCGTATAATATCATTCAGAATCGCAGGTTTTTTAGAGAGGATTGTTATATCCAGCAAAGAGTCTTCAGAGAGGCTGTTACTACTGGAATCCAGCAGCAACTGGAGCCTGTCAAGTAGCTGCCTGTTTCCCCCCTCGGAAGCTTCCAGTTTTTTCTGTTTATTGTCCGGAGTGACTGTGATGATCCAGGCCCAGGTAAAATTGCCGGTTTTGACAGCTAAGTTGCAAGCTTCCAGAAAAAGTTCGTCACGACTTTTTGTGCGAACGATCAGTGTGTTGATGCCGCTGAGTAGTGCATAAATTCTGTTCATATTGTGAATTTCGATGTCTACTTCATTGCCATGCCTGGTCCTAAACCAGTTAATAAAGGTCAATGCGGTAATACTGGCCACAGTAAGAATAGAGATTCCGAAATAAGTGTCATACATACCGAAATCCCGTTGGCCGATAATACGCAGTTCTGCTATCAGGGGCATTATCAGGAGTGCGCTCAGCAGGAACCATTTGCCCTGCCTGGCGCTATTGGTGTCTTCTGTATAAACCTGCATGAAGCCCTGGTCGGCTCGCAATCCCAGTACTCCAAGGCCCACTATCCAGAAACTGAATGCGCTATGCAGAGCGATAGAAGAAAACCAGTCAACCTGATTCAGATCCGCCTGGAACAGGTAGCTCAACAGGGCAAGAGAAGAAATGATAGTCACCAGGAGCGCTAGCAGTTGGGCAATCAGTGTCCAGAGTTTTTGCCAATACACCAGCATCAACGAGGTACCGATAAGAATAAAATTCACTGCAGTTATGACAGACATTCGGCCAGGCGCTGCACTATCAGTGATCTCGGCACTGATAAAAAATTCATCCAGGCCTGAATTCCAGTCGAACAAGTATTGGCTTAAAGTCGCACTGGCCAAAACAACCACAAGGGCGGCGAAAAGAAGGACAGCTATCTCAGAAGCACTAATTGATTGCGAAGGGCTGGCATCCTGTTGAAACAGTAACCACAGGGACAGACCGGACAAGGCGAAACACAGTCCGGTATTGAATTTCATGGTTGGAAGGCCCGGCATGACACTCAGTAATTCAGGAATATTAAAAAGCCAGCCTGTCATAGTAAAAAAGCCGAGGCAAAAGACAAAAAACGCTGCTATCCCTGAACAAAGTTTAAGGTTTCGAATTAAAAGCAGACTGGCATCCATTTTCCAACCTCTCTCTTAGGCCATCCAGCTGCAATTTTCCATACGCTGGAGGATAAATTTAAAAGTCACAATCCCTGGGTACTCCGAGTGTTTCCTTGTTTTTTTGAAATCCCTTATTAGTATTTTATTTTTTTGGGGGGAGGGGTATAGAAAGGTTATACCTGGTTATTTTATGAAAAGTTGAAGTGGTCGATATAAGTAAGTACAGATAAAACCCTATGAAATTTAAGGTTTTAAGTAGATATTGACATGAATATGTTTTAAAGAAACTCTAACTCTCAATATAAAACCAGTCAAATTAAATTTTGGAAATGCCCCTAATAGAGTTCACATTTTAATAATGTGTTGTGAAAAGCAAACAGTGCTGTCATCAGTATATAGCTCTGCAGGGAAATATTGAGCGCGTTGATATCCGTCACGCACAATGGTTCCAACTCCCATGTCACTCACAGACAAAATCAAATGGTTCACGTGTTATGCGGACTCTATTGTGCTGTGGTTGTTATCATGCTGGTATTTTTTGGTACAAAGGCCGTGCTTAACGGGAATCTGCAGTACGCAAGTCACTTGGTCACCGTGCTCATGGGGCTGCCTTGCTTTTTACCTGTTTTGCAGCGGCGCTGCGGACAATACCGGCATACTTTGGTATTTAATCTATCGCTCCCTGGTCATATTAATCAAGAGTGTACGCACCGCGATTATTTCAGTTGTCCTGTTGCTGGTGACTACCCTGTTCACTTTCTGACTTGCGCTGCTTGATTTTGATTCTGCACGCTACAGTAATGCTTTCATGCAACGATTTGTTGCGGTGTATATCACTGTAATCGTGCTGAAATGCCTGTTCGCAGTGTTCAGATATCTGGCAGAAGAAAAGCTTTTGTACTCTAAAAACAGACTAATTAACAATCATTAACGGTGTTCTTTAAAAAGGGTCTGCTTTGGTTACCGAAAGCAGTCACACGAACATAGATGATAACCAATCCTATGTGGTCAATAATTAAAAGAACATCGACAAATTTATTTGCAAGTATACTTTTGCTGCTCCCTTCCATGCCTTAATTATGACATTATATTTTCAATTTATATTTGGCGGAGTGATCTCTTGTCAATTCGTCAATTGATTTACAAAAGCCAAAAGACTGAAAGTTTCGCGAAATCGGAGCTGCAGGCTTTGTTACAGGAATTTAAGGAACCTAATAACGTTCACGAGTTAACAGGTATACTTTTTTATATCGATGGCAACTTTATTCAGTGTATAGAAGAAAGTGAGACTGATGTTGAACAGTTACTGTCGAATATCATTCGTGATGCCAGAAATATCAATGTGGAAGTTCTGAGCGACACGATTTTTGGCGGAATGAGCCTTTCCTGCCTGGTGGATGGGATTCAGGGGTATGTCCACTGCTGAGTTGATGCAACAAAAAGGGTATATTGAAATAAGTAGCAAAGACACTCTGGACTGCCTTCTAAATCGACATCAGGATTTGTTGGAATTGATGAAAGACTATTATAAAGCCTTGTAAATTATACGAAGGCACCAGCGCAAATATTGTCTTGTCTTGGCCGTAAGCAGTTACTCTCTAGTTGGCTCGTAACTTACTAATCTAATGGTTATATGCGCTAACCACCCAACCCGGCAATCTGCGGGCTTGAACTATGTCTTCCTCTATCCTCCCGGGTAAAAGT
The DNA here is from genome assembly GCA_965661105.1 of Pseudohongiellaceae bacterium. Taxonomy (GTDB): domain Bacteria; phylum Pseudomonadota; class Gammaproteobacteria; order Pseudomonadales; family Pseudohongiellaceae; genus Eutrophocola. The sequence goes on from CBFICR010000045.1 coordinate 7,138, forward strand.
GGTGTACAAAGGCGCCATGAAAATTCCAAAACGAATCCAACCCCTGATAGATGAAGGCTTAATTGATGAAGTTATCAGCAGACTGATGAGTGGCAAGGAGGCGGATGTTTATGTAGTGCGCTCCCATTCTGAAATTCGCTGCGCCAAAGTCTATAAAGAAGCCGCACAACGCAGTTTCAAACAGGCCGTCCTCTATCGGGAAGGTCGTAAGTCACGCAATAGTCGCCGTACGCGGGCGATGGACAAAGGCTCCAAATTCGGCCGCCAACAACAGGAACAGATTTGGCATAACGCCGAAGTAGATGCGCTCTCAAGACTTGCCAATGCTGGCGTACGAGTTCCCCAACCTTACGCGTGTATAGATGGCGTGCTGTTGATGGAATTGGTCACAGACAGTGAAGGCTCGGTGGCACCTCGCTTGAGCGAGGTCGCCATGTCAGCCGAACAGGCACAGGAAGGTCACTCCCAGGTTATGCGATTCGTAGTGCGCATGCTCTGTGCCGGCCTGGTCCATGGTGATTTGTCGGAATTTAATATACTGGTGGATGAAAACGGCCCGGTAATTATTGACCTGCCTCAAGCGGTGGATGCTGCAGCAAATAACAATGCCGAGTCCATGTTGGCGCGCGATGTTAACAAAATCACGCGGTATTATGGCCAATTCGCACCAGAATTACTGGATAGTCAGTATGCCAAGGAAATCTGGAGCCTGTTTGAAGATGGCGAATTACACCCGGAAATTGCGTTGACTGGCATTTTTGCCGAAAGCACACATGAAGCAGACGTGGATGGAGTGCTTCAGGAAATTGATTCAGCCCTGGCGGAAGAGCAAAGCCGGAAAGAACGGCTGGCCGAAGCAAAAAACCAGACCTGATCGCAAAAGGTTAAAGCTCAGGAAAAATAACCAGTTCCTGCCCGGTTGGTATTGGTCTGCTGCGCTACAGAAAAAATAATATTATGGTCATTAACGTAAAATCCGAGGGCCTGCTTTTGGCCAAAAGAAAAGTCTATCCGTTAAAATCCTCATTGAGTTCCGAAAGATCCTGATTGGCTGAAATTGGTAGAGACCAATTAACCCGCTTTCAAAATAGTGATTGGATTACGATATCTGTTCAATGTCGCCATTATTTTTTATGACGCACGGAAGGTTTTCCAACCAGAGATTAATCTTCACGGCTTGAAAGCCGCAAGCGCCCTTTCACGGCCAAACTTCAGATCAATCATCGGCACTGGATATTGTTCGGGCTTCAACAAGCCAGGCTCATGAATGGACTTGTCATCCAGTCCTTCAAGTTCCGGTACAAAGTGACGAATAAAGTCCCCTGCTTCATCAAAGCGGCGCGACTGGGTTACCGGATTAAAAATCCGGAAATACGGCACTGCGTCAGTACCGGTGGATGCGCTCCACTGCCAGCCGCCATTGTTGGCGGAGAAATCGCCGTCGATCAGGTTCTGCATAAACCATTGTTCGCCCCGGCGCCAGTCGATCAGTAGATGCTTGCTGAGAAACATCGCGGTAATCATGCGTAAACGGTTATGCATCCAGCCGGTTTCAAGCAACTGGCGCATGGCCGCATCAATGATCGGAATGCCTGTTCGTCCCTCGCACCATAATTTGAATTCAGCCTCATCATGACGCCAGGGTACATGCCCGACATTATTCTTGAACGGCTGCTTTTTGCTGACATGGGGATAATGGAAAAATATATGTCGATAAAATTCACGCCATAACAATTCATTCTTCCAGGTTTCCGGCCCTTCGCCCTGATGGGAAGCGGTCGCCTGCCGCCAGCAGTCCCTGATGGAAACCACACCGGCATTAATCCAGGGGGACAGGGAACTGGTACCAGTCACAGCGGGGAAATCACGGTTTTTCTTGTAATCCCTGATCCCCACACGACTAAACTCATTAAGCAGTTTGTGGGCATGGGACTCACCGGCAGGCCATCGATCGGCCCACACAGAATCGGCTTGCGGCCAGTCCACGTCCTTCAAACGGCATTGCCCGGGGATTGCGTGTTTTGCGATTGTGGCTAACGAAGGCGCCGATGATTTGAGCGCAGCAACTGTACCGGCAGACTCAGGGACATATAAACTGGCCCGGCACTTTTTCGAAAAAGGCGTAAATACCTTGAAGGGCTCACCGCTGTTATTAAGAATTGACCCGGGTTGCAACAGCACCTGGTCATGACAGGCCTCTACCTCAACACCAAGCGCCTGGCACAGCATGCTGACCTCATCATCCCGGCGAGTTTCATATAAGGGGTACTCGGCATTAAACGCCAGCGCGGTGATTTCCAGCTTTTCTATAACTGCCTTGATAACAGCAGGAACCGCAACGTAATCCGCCACCTGACAAATCAGCAACGGGATGCCCAGTTTGGCCAGACTGGCTTCCAGTTCAATCAGATTACGCCGCCAGAAATCCAGTTTGACGGGGGCATCATCATGCTTTTGCCATTGTTTTGGCGTAGCAATATAAAGCCCTATAGTTGGTCCTTTGGCGACGGCAGATTGAAGTGCCAGGTTATCCCGCACGCGCAGGTCGGTGCGAAACCAGCAAAGTGATAGCGACATTTCTAAATCTGATTCCTCAGGCTGAGATCATCCGGATAAGGCTGCAAATAGGATTGCCGGGCAATGTAGTCATTGGGATAACTGTGAAAATAATTTCTCAGCAGCGTTATCGGGACTATCAGGGGAACGATACCATTGCGGTACTGGTCAATGAACTTGCCAAGAGATTCTTTCTCACGGGGACCCAGGTCATTCTTCAGGTAACCCTGCAGATGCATCAACACATTGGTATTACTTTTTCGGGTGGCTTTTTTGCCAAGGGATTCCATCAGGGCGGAAAAATATTTAGCCCCGAGCGCGTCCAGGTCCTGCTTGCCTATATTCGACAGCATTCTTCCCAGCTCGGTATAGGACTGGGGGTCATGGGCCATCAGCGTGTACTTGTAGGAGGAATGAAAATCGATGAGTTTTTTAGCGCTCAAACCAGCTTTTTCCAGGGCTTTATAATTATCGTAGGCAAAAACCCGGGTAATAAAGTTTTCCCGCAGTACCGCATCCATCAGGCGTCCGGATTCTTCCACAGGGAGTAATGGATAGGTTTCTGTGACTGCCCTGGCATAAACGCCACGGCCCATTTCCTCCTGGGGATGGCCTTTATCGTTATAGACTTTCACCCTGAAAAGTCCGCAGCTTGGCGACCCCTTGATGAAAATATAGCCACTGAGCTCACCAAGGTCCTTCATTTTTTCCCGGGAAAAATCTTTCATGGCCTGGGTCACATTGTGCTCGGGATTATCCACTCCGACAATATCAGGGTCATGGGGATTACCCACCAGGCGAATAGGTTTACGGGGCACACCAAGTCCGATGCTGACTTCCGGACACACTGACATGAATTCGAAATACGCGGAGAGATCACGGGTACACAATGAGGAATGTTTATGCCCGCCGTTGTAACGGACTTCATCCCCCAGCAGACAACTGCTTATCCCGACTTTTATCTTTTCCTGTTGTTGAGTTGTCACTATTTAAAAGGACTTCCTATTTTGCGCTCGCGGTTTTATTGACGGCAGCCAACGGGGCCTTGTCAACTTCGTTCAGTTCATAGACTGACGCTATCATGACGCCCAGAGCGTGCCAGAACTCATCCTGCCTGCCTACGGCTTCCAGCAAACGGATATCAAGTCCCGGATGCGCCTGTTGAAGATTCTCAATCTGTTCAGGCACATCATGCAATAAATGTCGGCCAGCGGCAAAAAACAGTGGCAGGATATTAAACTGCCGAACTCCGCGCAGGTAATGATTGGCGATTACCGTTTCAAGGCTGGGGGACGCCATTTCCATGTAAGCCAGGCAGGCATCCTGTGCAAGGGCGCCATTGATTACCTGCAAACCATGTTCAAAGGTTGCACACCAGTTGCTGTCCCTGCTGCCATGGGCCAGGAGTATCAATTGTCTTGGGGATTCCGCTTTATTCATCTATTTTTCTCTTTATCTCTTTATCTCTTTATCTCTTTAATCAGGCCCATCACATCCATTGCTTCAGGTAATACGTATTTAGCTGGCATATAATACATGCAAGCTCTACTGCAAATTTAACCTGATTAATAATTACCTTAGTACGAAATATTGGTGCCAATAGATCTATGAAAAACCAAGCTGTTTTACTTGCCAACCTGGGCTCACCGGATAATCCTGATGTTGCCTCGGTGCGACGCTACCTGAATCAGTTTCTGATGGATCCCTACGTCATTCAGCTACCGTGGATTTTACGTCGTCTCATTGTGGGCTTGTTTGTGCTGCCCTTCAGGCCCAAACGTTCCGCCGAAGCCTATCAGAGTGTCTGGACCGACAGAGGTTCACCCCTGGTTGCCCTGTCCCGGGATTTGCTCGCCGCATTAAAGGCAAAAACCGACGTGCCGGTAGGCATGAGCATGCGCTATGGCAACCCTTCCATTGAATCGGAATTATTAAAGCTGGCCGGGATGCCCGGAGTGGAGGAAATTGTATTTATTCCCCTCTATCCCCATTACGCGGAAAGCACGGTGACCACGTCTATCGTGGAAGCACAAAGGGTCATCAAAAAACATGGCCTGAATGTCACGCTGCGCCCCTTCAAGCCTTTTTATAATCGACCTGATTACATCAATGCCCTGGTAAAAAGCGCCGAATCATACCTGAATAACAAGTCAGCCTATGACCATATCCTGTTCAGCTATCATGGCCTGCCGGAATTGCACCTGACCAAGGCTGACCCCACCGGCTCACACTGTCTGAAAACAAAAGATTGCTGCAACGTCCCTTCGCCAGCCCATGCAACCTGCTATCGCCACCAGGTAATGGAAACCACACGCCTGTTTGTTGAACAAACCGGACTGAACAGTGATCAATACACGGTGACCTTCCAATCCCGATTGGGGCGCGCAAAGTGGCTTGAACCCAGCACTGAGGAAACGCTAAAGGAACTGGCCGGCAAAGGCTTCAAGAACATACTGGTGCTGTGCCCGGCGTTTATTACCGACTGTCTGGAAACGCTGGAAGAAATTGAACTGCAGGGAGATGAAGTGTTCAAGGAAGCCGGAGGCGAATCGGTCACTCTGGTGCCCTGCCTGAACGCCAGCGAGGAATGGGTAGATACCCTGGCTGGCTGGGTGGAAGCCGAATAGTCTTTGAATTACTTCCTGAAAATCTGATAACCGATAACTTTACGTATAGTCAGGCCATATAGTCAGGCCGTATAGTCAGACAGATCCCAGGCGAAACCCGCTGGGCTCAAAAGCCCTCAGGTCCTCGACCAGTTGCTCATCACTGCCTTCATGGAAATCAATAAAGACCAGCACCAGGTAATAATGGTTCTGGGATAACCTTCGATGGGTGACCACCTGCCCGCCAACACGGAACGCAGATTTGTCTTCGGGAATGATGAAATCCAGAGTCGCTGTGTGGGGATACTCATCACTGGCCAGCAAGGCTTCGACCAGCTGACTGTCGCAACTGATCTGAATACTGGAGCGGGATATATCCACACATTCAGAATCATACTTGAGATCATCCTCAGTGCCATTGAGTCCAAATTTCACCGGAAAACTGATTGGATATCTGGGAAATGCGCGTCTTTCTTTCATAATTCACCCAAAACTGTCGTCTGTATTGGTAAAAAAAATCAATAATCTAAAGCTATCATCAGATTCTAGGGGGCGCCACTACCGGAAAATACAGTCAAAATCACAAACCATGACCTGTTTCACACCTCAACTGCAGAGCATGCCTAAAAATGTGAGCCTCTGCACTCATTTTCTCAGGGGGTCAGTCAATCAGGATATCGGTCAATGCCGCCTCCAGCGCCGGAAAATCAAAACTGAATCCCGCTTCCAGCAGATTGTGCGGTACCACGTTCTGGCCCATCAGCAACAGGCGCTCACCCATTTCACCAAAAACTGTTTTCACTACAAACGCCGGCAGCGGGAACACTGTCGGTCTCGAAAGCACTTTGCCAATAGCCCGGGTGAATTGTGTGTTACTGACAGCCCCCGGAGCGGTGAGATTAAACACACCACCAAGACCAATATCATTCACCAGGTAATGCATTGCCCTGATTACATCGCTCACATGTACCCAAGACATGTATTGTTTACCCGAGCCAATACGCCCCCCCAGGCCAAAGTAAAAAGGCGGCAGCATTCTTTTCAGTACGCCGCCATTTTTTCCCAGCACAATACCCAATCTGATAACGCAAAGACGAATGCCCAGATCCCCCACTGCAGCAGCCTCCTTTTCCCAGGCATGACAAAGCGTATGGGAGAACTCCTGATGAAAGGCGGAATCTTCTGTCAGTGGGGTATCATCATGGGCACCATACCAGCCGACGGCTGAAGCACTGATCATCACTTCGGGACGTTTTTCCAGCCGCCCAAGACACTTCACCAGGTGATTGGTTAAACCTATGCGACTATCCAGTAATTGCTGTTTGCGTTTGGCACTCCAGCGTTTATCGGCAATGCCCTCTCCCCCCAGATTGATCACGACGTCAAAACAGGTGCTGTTATCAATGGCTTTGAAACTGCCGATATAACGCACCTTGTCAGCAAATTCTCCCTCATGTTTTTCAGGATGACGCGTAACAACAACGGCCTCATGGCCCTCATCGACCAGTTGCGCCACCAGCTTCCTGCCAATGAAACCGGTACCCCCTGTGATAAGAAAATTTGCCACGCTTTGTACCCCTTAACCTCTGCCAATTAATTAACTCAGGATATCATGATTAACAACTGCCCTTTACCAGCCAGGCACAGCCTTCCAGTTCAACCCTGTTATCGTTGCTATAGCCACGCAGTAATTCAACCGCTTCCTGGTAAGCCTGATGTTTTATTTCATCAGGCTGGTCGGCCAGTGCATCGCCGAGAAAAAGCGCATCCATCACAAAACGGGCAGCACTTTCCGGTGTAGCTTCGGCTCCCCCTATTTGTTGTTTACCACGCCACAAGGTGATGTCCAGGTTATTAAAGGAGGCACTGGCGAGAATATCGCGCAGATAGTCCTGGTTACCAAATGCAAAAGGACCCGGCGCATTCGGCACTGGTGCTGGTAATTCAACGTACTTGCCTGCAATTGCCATCAGCTGTCCCACCCAGGGCTGTTCTGTGGGAGGTCCCCAGCAGACAAAACTGATGCGGCCATGGTCATTGAGAAAACGTCGCATATTTTGAAATGCCGCATACGGGTCTTCAAAAAACATGACCCCAAAACGCGAGAACAAAACATCATAGCCCTTGATGCTGCTGGTTGATGCATCGTCACAGATAAAATCGATATTCGATAAGCCGGATTCCGCCAGCCGTCGATTCGCGGTATCCACAAGAGTCGGGGAAAGATCCAGACCGGTCACATGGCCATCACCAACCCTGCGGGCAATATCAAAAGTAGTGGCGCCGCCACCACAACCAATATCAATAACCCGTTCACCGGGCTGGAAAGCGGCATAATCAATAGCCGCAGCACCTACCGGTGCAATCATGCCTTCAAACTGGTCAACATAGGTATTCCATTTTTCACCCATCTCGCCGGCCCAGCTTTCCGATTGCATTTCCTGGGGTAATTTCTCTGCCATGTTTTTCTCCAATTAATGAATTACCTGCCCGTCAAAAAGCCGGGTCTGTTTTCCGGCACATTGCCGGCACATAGATTAGTATTTTTCCGCAAACTGGCCGGGAAGACCAGCGGGTTCATGCCATCAAACAAAGATTTCATGACCATGAAAAATCCTTGCCTTAATGCAATGAATTTTGACAACCGAAAAACTGCCTACTGCGGGGCATGGAAAGCATCAGACTAAAATACAGGCCAAAAAAAAGCAGGTCTTTAACCTGCTTTTTGTATCTGGAAAACATTTGCGGACTATTATTTATCCGGGGTCTATTTATCCGGGGTCTATTTATCCGGAGTCTTAGCCTGGGGTGAAATCAGGGTGGGAAATGGAGAAATATTATCGCCTTTGCTGATTTTGCTGACCCCTTCCTTTTCGACTTCATCGATACGAATAATGGCCTGCATGGGAATGAAACTGCGCTTAACCCCGGCAAATTCGGCTTTCAGTTTTTCCTCGCTGGGATCAACCACAAGCTGGGAGCGTTCGCCAAAAATATAATCTTCAATCTCTATAAAGCCATAGAGATCGCTGGAATATACCTGTTTCGCAAAGACTTCATATACCTCGCCCTTGTTCAGGAACGAAATTTTATAGATTTCTCTGGGTTCTTTTGTGGAATTAGCCATTGTTGCCTGCTGCCTGATGGATTTACGCTTGCTAATATCAGGTTTATTTCTCTGATTTCAAGGGCAGTGTAACGACTTTAAGCGTCAGTAACGACTTTTCTAGAGAGTTTTTCCCGATACCGCTATAATCCGCCCTCTTTTCGGCAAGTCCCCTTGCCAGACCGGCTAACTTAATACGTAACAAGACAAGCTTATGGCGCAGAAAGTATTTATCAAAACCCATGGTTGCCAGATGAACGAGTACGACTCGGCGCGTATGTTCGACCTGCTGCATGAAAATCGCGATATGGAGCGAGTCGACACCGCAGAAGAAGCCGACCTGCTCCTGCTAAATACCTGTTCTATAAGAGAAAAAGCCCAAGAAAAAGTGTTCCATCAACTGGGCCGCTGGCGCGAACTGAAAGCCGCAAAACCAGGGCTGAAGATCGCCGTGGGTGGCTGCGTGGCCAGTCAGGAAGGCGAAATGATCGGCAAGCGGGCACCCTATGTGGATGTGGTATTTGGTCCACAAACCCTGCATCGCCTGCCGGAACTGCTGGATGCCTCGGGCGGGAATAAACCGGTTGTTGATATCTCTTTCCCGGAAATTGAAAAGTTTGACCGTCTGCCTGAGCCCACAGTATCCGAATGCCAGGCTTTTCTGACCATTCAGGAAGGCTGTAGCAAATACTGTTCTTTTTGCGTCGTCCCCTACACCCGGGGTGAAGAAGTCAGCCGGCCTCTGGATGATATTCTCGCAGAGGCGGTGCATCTGGCTGAACAGGGCGTCAGGGAAGTGAACCTGCTGGGCCAGAATGTGAATGCCTATCGCGGTTTAAGCCATGACGGTGAAATCATCGACATGGCCACCCTGGTGACTTATATCGCCGCCATAGACGGCATTGATCGCATCCGCTACACCACCTCCCATCCGGTGGAATTCAATCAGAATCTGATTGATACCTATGACAGCGTGCCGGAACTGGTCAGTCATTTGCATCTTCCCGTACAGCATGGTTCGGACCGCATACTGGCCCTGATGAAGCGCAATCACACCGTGCTGGAATACAAATCCATTATCCGGAAACTGCGGGCCATCCGGCCCAATATCAGTATTTCCTCGGATTTTATTATTGGCTTTCCTGGTGAGACCGATAAGGATTTTGAAGACACCATGAACCTGATCAATGAGATTGGCTTTGATCACAGCTTCAGTTTTATCTATAGCGCACGACCGGGCACACCGGCGGCTGAACTCTCCGATGACACGCCAATGGAAGTGAAGAAACAGCGCCTGAATATTCTTCAGACACGCATATTGCAGCATGCAGCCACTATCAGTGAGGCCATGGTAGGGACTATTGAGCCTGTGCTGGTCACCGGGGTGTCCAGGAAAGATCCTGGCGAGCTGCAGGGACGAACAGAAAACAACCGGGTGGTTAATTTTCGGGCCGAGTCCAACGACACCATCGGCCAGATCGTAGATATGAAAATAACTGCCGCCCTGCCAAATTCCCTGCGCGGTGAAATGGTTTAGCCAAAGTCCCCCGCATGAATATCAGCAAACCCTGAGCAAATAACTGGCCTTATTTAGCCAACAATGGCCTTAATTTGCCAATGGCGGCTATCCCGCCTGCGCCATATATTTAAGGAATTTATTTACATATCAACAAGTTAGCCTGAAATGCCCAAAAACCGTTTGCCTAAAAATTAATACAAAATTCGCATTCACTTGGTATACTGCCATTATCTTTACTGCCGTCGGAGGCCTGTTTTCTCAATACATGTCTAGTCAAAACCTTTCCCAGCGTCTGGTGCTGGAACCCGAAAATCCCCAACGTCTTGCTAACCTTTGCGGACGCCTTAATGAACACCTGAAACAGATAGAAAAACGCCTGCTGGTGAAGATCAGAAATCGTGGCAGTGAGTTCATGGTGACTGGCGCTCCCGAAGCGGTAAAAAACACCTCCAGTATCATCCGCCAGTTATATGCAATGACCCAGAATTCACAAAACCTCGCCCCGGATAATATTCATATGGCTATACAGGAAGGTATCAATATCGCCGCACAGGAAAGCTCTGTTCCTGCAAATTCATCCAGTGAAGAACAAGCTTCCGGCGATCACAATGACGGCAATAACGACGACTTTTTGATATTGCGCACCCCCAAGGCCTCGGTAAAACCCAGAGGTCAGAATCAGAATAATTATGTCCGCGACATAGTGCGCCATGACATTAATTTCGGTATTGGCCCCGCCGGGACCGGCAAAACCTACCTGGCCGTCGCCTGCGCCGTGGAAGCCCTGATCAAGGAGCAGATCAGTCGTATTCTGCTGGTGCGCCCTGCAGTTGAAGCCGGCGAAAAACTTGGCTTCCTGCCAGGCGATCTGAGCCAGAAGGTAGACCCCTATTTACGCCCCTTGTATGACGCGCTCTACGAGATGCTGGGTTTTGAACGGGTAGGTCGCCTGATCGAGAAAAATGTTATTGAAGTGGCCCCGCTCGCCTATATGCGCGGACGCACTCTGAACAATGCCTTTATTATTCTTGATGAGAGCCAGAACACCACCACCTCACAAATGAAAATGTTTCTGACCCGTATTGGCTTTGGTTCCACTGCAGTCATCACCGGGGATGTCACACAGATTGATTTACCCAAAGGCGCAGGCAGTGGCCTGGTTCAGGCCAGTAAAATACTGGAAAATGTCGATGGGGTAAGTTTTACCTATTTCAAATCGCGAGATGTCGTCAGACACCCTATAGTGCAGCAGGTTGTCGAAGCCTATGATGAATTTGACCGACAATCCATCACAGAACTCAAGTCAGACGCCAATTCGTCACAAAGCTCTTCAAAAACCTCTTCACAAGCCCAGGAAAGTGATCGTTTCAATGAACGTGACCATTGAGTTGATGAACGCCAGCACGGAAACCATACTCCCCTCCCAACAGGAATTTCAACGCTGGTCTGAAGCCGCGCTGAACGCTGTGCCCTGTGCCAGTGATGATGCCATTGCTGAAAATTCTGAGCTGAGTATTCGCATTGTTGACGAGAGTGAGTCCGCCAGCCTGAATGAAACTTACCGGCATAGACAAGGGCCTACCAATATTCTTTCGTTTCCATGCCCCAGGGTTGCGGGCACTGATATCAATTTGCTTGGTGACCTGGCCATTTGTGCCGCGCTGGTAAAAAAGGAAGCTGCGCAACAGTCGAAACCCATTGAATCTCACTGGGCGCATCTCACCGTTCACGGGGTTTTGCATTTACAGGGCTTTGATCATGAGGAAGCCGCTGCAGCTGAAGAGATGGAGACACTGGAAATCAATATTCTCAACACACTGGGCTATACCGATCCATACCAGGAAATAACAGGCAATGAGTGACGATCAATCTAGCAGCGATTCAGGAAACTCCTCCTGGATCGGTAAACTGACAAACATGTTCACTGACCAGGTGGATGACACCAAGAGTCTGGTCACCTTTCTACGCAAGGCAGAACAAAATCAGGTCATTGATGCGGATGGACTGAGCATCATTGAGGGCGCACTGCAGGTCACAGACATGCAGGTCAGGGAAATCATGATTCCCCGCTCACAGGTAGCTACCATCGACATTACCGATTCTCCTGATGAAATTATTCCCAAGGTGATACAGGCTGGACACTCCCGCTTCCCGGTCATTGGTGAAAGCAAGGACGATGTGGTCGGTATATTACTCGCCAAGGATTTGCTGGAACTGGTATTGATCAGTGATCAGCGCAAATTCAATCTGAAAGATGTGCTGCGTCCGGCCATTTATGTGCCCGAATCAAAGCGCCTGAACATTTTGCTCAAGGAGTTTCGTGAGAACAGAAATCATATGGCCATCGTTATTGATGAGTACGGTGGTCTTGGTGGCGTTGTCACCATTGAAGATGTGCTGGAACAGATTGTTGGCGAAATTGAAGATGAGTACGATGTCGATGAAGAAGACTATATCAAGGTCTACGACAAGGACAGCTACACCATCAAGGCACTCACCCCCATTGAAGACTTTAATGCTTTTTTTCACAGCAACCTGCCGGACGATGAGTTTGATACCATTGGCGGCCTGGTGGTGAACCAGTTCCGCCATATACCGCAACGTGACGAAAGCGTCGGCATCGGTCCTTATATGTTCAAGGTGCTCAGTGCAGACAATCGTCAGATCAGGTTGCTTCTCGTTACCACCCTTTTTATAGCCGGATCCGATGACTGAAACCGGGGCGGATCAAGTCCTGTCACCCCATGCGCCCGGGTTCAGCCCCTCTTTGCCGGGACGCTGCATCATTGCCCTGCTCAGTGGCGCTATCGGCCCACTGGCATTTAGCCCCAACCATATGTGGTTGATGGGTTTTATTTGCGTCATGGGTTTTTATGTTGCCCTGAAATTCGCCAGTCCACGTCAGGGCGCCCTCACTGGCTGGTTCTTTGGCCTGGGTTTTTTTGGTGTTGGTGCATCCTGGGTATACGTCAGCATTAATGTCTATGGCAATGCCGGCGAACTTCTCGCAGGCTTTTTGACTTTTCTTTTTGTGGCCGGCCTGGCCTTGCTGTATTCACTGCAGGGATGGCTCAATCAACGCTTTTTCAACGTGTCGTTCTATATGTTCGGCTTTGCCGCCCTGTGGGTATTCGGGGAATGGTTTCGCAGCTGGTTTCTCACCGGCTTTCCCTGGCTATATATGGGATACCCGCACATTCAATCCAGCTTCGCCGGTCTTGCCCCGATATTTGGGGTGTTGTCTATCAGTCTGGTAGTGGCGCTTTCAGGTGCCGGTTTTGGTGAGATGTTCCTGATCTGGCAACGCCATGATGAAAGAAAGGCCTATACGGTTGCCCGCTCCTATATCCCTACCGGCCTGTTTTTTGTCTGGATAACTGCGGGTCTTAGCGGAAAACTGACCTGGGTTACCCCGTTAGATGACTCAATTATTGAAGTCGGCCTGGTACAGGCGAATATCGATCAGGGGCAGAAATTTGATGCGGCTTTTATTGCGCAGAACCTGGATCGTTACGAACAACTCAGTGACTCGTTATGGGATGCCGATGTTATTGTCTGGCCGGAAACGGCTATTCCTTATGTGGCAGGTCGCTCGAATCGGGTGCTGGATTATTTTGAAAACAAGGCGCGTGCCACCAATACCACACTGGTCACCGGCATTTTCGGAGAAACACAGGCCGGCCTGCATAACAGTATTACCAGCCTGGGAATTGGCGAGGGTATTTATCACAAACAAAAACTTGTGCCGTTTGGCGAATACGTTCCCATGCGCGCCCTGTTCTCTTCCCTGCTGGAAGTTTTTGACTTGCCCATGTCTTCCCTTGAGCCCGGTCCTTCCGGCCAGGCCATGTTGAGCGCAGGTCCCTACACGCTGGCATCATTTATTTGTTATGAAGTGGTTTACCCGGATTTTGTGCGTCGTGGTGCCAAACAATCAGACTTCATGGTCACCATCAGCAACGATACCTGGTTCGGCTCATCCTGGGGGCCACTGCAGCATCTTGAAATGGCTGCCATGCGCGCCCTTGAAAATGGCCGTTACCTGGTGCGCGCCACCAACAATGGTGTTTCTGCCATCATCAACGAGAAAGGGGTTATCGTCGCGCAAACCGGGCAGTTCACTGCGGAGGTATTGCGCGGTGAGGTTCAGGTTTTTACCGGTCGCACGCCTTTTTCCTACTGGGGCTCCTGGCCAATCCTGCTTTTGTGCGCAGGTCTACTGGTGTTTGTACGCCGTGTTCCAGCCACCGTGCCTGCTTTTCTGGAACATTTACGTAACAGATAATTTCCGGTTTTTTGTGGTTTCAATTCAGCAGGGCATTACCTGAATTGGGACTCATAGTCCCAACAAAAAGGTGTAAAAACTGATACTGAATACGGAAAGCAGACAGGTTAATACAATAGCCGTAGCAGCGAGATTTTCACAACACTGGTAGCGAATGGAAAACACATACACGGATATTCCCACCGGCATACAGGACAGTAAAACCGCCGTTTGAGCCCACAACAAATCAATTTCAAAAACAACGATCGTAAAAAACCACACCAGTCCTGGCAGCACCAGCAATTTCATTCCGCTTATTACCAGTGCCATGGGGATTTCCCCCTTGATACGATAACGGTTCATGCCCGCTCCCAGCGCCATCAAGGCCGCCGGAATGGCAGCACGACTGATCAACTCCAAAGACTGGATCAATGGCTGATAAACCGGCACGCCAACAAGATTGACCAGCGCCCCCAGTACCAGAGAGCCACTAATCGGATTTTTTACCACGCCCTTGAATACCGTCCATACATGGGCGCCGATGGCCTTGCCTTCTTCGCGTTTTAATTCGGCAATCACCGTACCAAAGGAAAATATCAACAGATTGTGAATGGTGATAATCATGAACATGGGCACGAACGCTTCTTGCCCCACCAACTCAAGACAAATGGGAATCCCAAGAATCGTCACATTGGGATAGGCGCAGCCCATGCCGAATACGCCAAGCCGGGCTTGCCCGGATCCATAATAAAACCAGGCAATGAGTATCCCCAGCAGATAGACCAGGAAAATTGGCAGGTAGTAGCCCCACAATAAATTCCAGTCAAGAACTTCGGGAATGTCTGCCGTGGCCGTGCCAAAAAACAGCATGACGGGAATAAAGAAATTGAAGGTGATTCTTTCCAGCGCACGAACTTCATTATCACTGACAAACTGATGACGCGCCGCCAGCCAGGCCAGGGAGGCTATGGCAACGATTGGAAAAAGGGCTTCAAGGATAGTCATTAAAATCTTGCGACCAAAAAAAATGCTGGCAACATTAAAGCATGCCAGCATTCTTCCGGGAAACACTGTGTTGGCCGTGTTGCCCTGTTTACCCTTTAAACCGCAAATCTATTGGTCTTATTTCAAATAATAGGGGGTACTGTCCTCAAGCGTTGCAAACTGTGGCAGGGATTCAAAAGACTGGAGCTGTAGTTTCCCCAGCTCGTTAAAAACAATCTCACCATCCAGTGAGGTCTTGGCAATACCGGTTTCATTGCTTAACTGTACCTGCACAAGGGTAAATGCAGGGGAGTTGTTATTGGGGGTTTGCCAAAGATAGGGGTTTCGGGTTTTCAGCCCCGGAGTTACCAGAAAGTGCATCAGCTGATTATCGCCCCTCTCCTCTTTCCAGGCATATTTAATACGATAGCCAGTGGCTGCTGCCGTAAACAGATAGCCCCGGGTATCCTGTTGATCAACGATGCCAAGAAATGCCTCCAGATCCATGTCATCCTGAAATTGTCTATAGGCTGCTTCAATAGATGCCAGTTGTTCCGGGGCAGACCAGTCAATGACTGACACCCTGAGTTTGGCATCATCTTCATATTTAACATCCTCTGCCTTGCCGGAAAGTGTCAGGATTGCCGCTGCCTGAGTTCCACAAGAGAAAACAAGCAGCATCAACAGGACTGTCAAACTCTTAGCGGTTGACAGTGAATTGGCAAAAGATTTCATTCGAGTAACCTCCTTAAGTTATCAAGTAAATAATACTAGCGCACAATCAGGAACAGCAATTGCTCTCCCCTTCTCACATTCAGTGCGACAGTGCCGGATATATCTTCCAGAACTGCCAGCATTTGTGATCTTGAACTAACCGGCTGCCGGTTTACTGCGGTAATAATGTCCCCGGCTTCCAGGCCACTGCGATAGGCACGACTGCCCTGGGCAACGGCACTGACCAGTACCCCTTGTACGTCACCATAGGCCTCATGATCTTCGGGAATATTGCTCAGCTGTGCGCCTTCCAGAACTGATCGTTCATCTGTGTTCACACCACCCTCGGCAATTGTCCCGGCATTGCCAATCCTGACCTCGAAATCCAGTCGTCGGTTTTCGCGAACCAGTCCAATGGCCACTTCTTCACCTGCCCGGGTAAGGCCAATAGTGTTGCGTAAATCAGACGCACTACCAATAACATGCTCATCGACGGACACAATGACATCACCAGCCTCGATCCCTGCTGCCTGGGCAGGGGAATCCGGTTCAACACTGGAAACCACCGCTCCGTTGCTTACCTTGAGATCAAGCGCTTCCACCACATCCGGCGTCAGGTCTGTTATGCGTACTCCCAACATACCGCGGCGAATCTCACCGTACTCAAGTAACTGATCCACGATAGACATCGCCATGTTAATAGGCACCGCAAATCCAATGCCGACATTTCCGCCGGCTGGCGAGATAATGGCGGAATTAATACCGACCAGATTGCCGTTATAGTCCACCAGTGCTCCCCCGGAGTTGCCCGGGTTGATGGAGGCATCAGTCTGAATAAAGTCTTCATAACCTTCACTGTTGATGCCGGTCTGCCGACTTAGCGCACTGACGATACCGGTTGTGACGGTCTGCCCGATACCAAAAGGGTTACCAATAGCAGCAACAGAATCACCCACCCGCAAGGTATCAGAATCAGAGATTGGCACGGCCTTGAGTCCTTTGGCTTCAATCTGCAGTAAAGCGATGTCCGTAGCCGCATCGCTGCCGATGACTGTTGCCCGAATTTGACGTCGGTCCTGAAGCACAATAGTGACTTCCTCGGCATCTTTGACAACATGATGATTGGTTAAAATATATCCGTCTGCTGCATCAATAATTACGCCTGATCCAGCACTTTGTACCGGGCGCGTCTGGGGCTGATCCGGCACGTCGAAGAAACGCCGGAAATACGGGTCATTAAGTAAGGGATTTTGTGGTACGGCTGCCCGACCGGTAACAGAAATATTCACCACCGCAGGGGTGACTTCTTCCAGTACCTGGGAAATACCGGGCCTGTCTACAGAAATAATTTCCTGTGCATCACTGATAGCAACTCTTCCAAAAAGTAAGAAGTTTGCCAACAGTAATGTCAGAAAATAACGTAGTGTTATTTTCATACTGTTACTCCTAAATCCTGGATCTCATATTGATTGACAAAAACAATCACTAAATTATTCACAAGCAGTGTGAAATAAATATGTATGTTCAGTCAGAGAAATTTCAAGGGGGAAAATTCAGTGACCCGTAAGGCCACTGAACCTGTGTAAGAGAAAATACCCGGGACGTT
>CBFICR010000046.1:0-23489 GCA_965661105.1 Pseudohongiellaceae bacterium
AGCGTGGTCAACAGGGACAACAAACTGCCCAGAATAACCAACAGGGGCAGCAAGGACAGCAGGGACAGCAGGGACAGCAGGGACAAACAGGACAGGGAGGCCAGCAAGGGCAACAGTCAGGGCAGCCAGGTCAACCGGGTCAAGGACAGCAACAGTCTGGTCAGGGGCAGCAAGGGGAACAAATTGCCCAAAACGAACTGCAGCGACGACTGGAAAGTGCCATTCGGGCGATGGAGGAAAGTGCCGAGGCCATGCGCGGTAATTCCAGCCCGGAAGAATTACAGCGGGCGGCTGATGAAGCTGGCCGACAGCTGGAAGGTGCCCGCGAACAGATAGTTGCAGACCAGCTCGCGGATATGCAATCTTCATTCAGCAACATGGCAAGCCAGGCAGAAAATATGCTGAGAGAACAGCAGCGTCAGGAACAGATTCTTGAACAAGCCATGGCCAAGGCTGTAGAGGAGCGAGAATCTGGCGAAGACCCCAATAGCCGCGGCATGGAGCTTCAGGAAGAGTGGGAACTGGCACGCCAGAAAGCTGAACTGGCGGGGCAACTTTCCACTCTCCAGGAACAGATGCTCAGCACCATGCAGCGTTTTGGTGATGATGTACCGGAAGCATCACGGGAATTACAGCGCGCCAATCAGGATATTGTCGAAAATGAACTTGAGCAGGCACTCACCAATGCCGGACTTTATATTGATGCAGGTTATGGTCTATACATCGCTGGCAATGAAAGTGCTGTCACGGCGGAAATGCGCAAACTGGCCGAGCGCCTGGAAAATGCCCAGGAAATGGTAGCCACCCAGGGGGCACCAGGCACCTCTGATCTGGATGTTGCCAGACGCCAGGCTGAAAGTCTGCGCGCTCGCTTGCAGGAGCAACTGGCCCAAAATGGCCAACAGGGACAGACAGGACAGCAGCAAAGCCAGAATGGTCAGGAAGGACAGCAAGGTCAGCAAGGACAACAGGGTGGTCAACAGCAGGGCCAACAACAAGGTGGCCAGCAAGGTGGTGGTAATCGGGGCGGCGACCGCTTTGCCATGGGACCCCGTTTTGGCGCCTGGACCGGTGCTGATCCCCTGTTTAATGGTCCCATTGAAATACCTGAACAGTTCTATGGTGACCTTGACCAGTTCACCCAGGTTGCCCGCGATGCCGTGCAGGATCTTGAACTCAATGCCGAGGAGCTGGCCCAGATGGTTGACTGGATACGTCAGCTGGAAGCCACGCGCCTGAACCGCAATGAAGATATTCTTGCGGCAGAATATAACGATATGCTGGCACTTATTGAACAACTGGAAGTTGGCCTGCAGCTGGATAACAACAACAATAATCCCAATAACGTTCGTACAGCGACCTCAGACATTATTCCAGATGAATATAAGGAGTCAGTAGCTGAGTACTACAGGAGATTGAGCCGGGAGTAAGATGTAGATCGGCTAAAAAAAGAAGTATGAATCCTTAGAAACCGCCCAGTTTACTGGGCGGTTTTTTTATAATAATGCTGCGCCCGTAGGCTGACAGCCAGCCTTGAATCAAAAAATCTGATGGTCTTTATAGCTGCTGACCTACACTGATAAATAAAACAACCATGAATAAACAGCTCACTATTGTTCTACGCAAAACTTTCATCATTTTACTAATCTGCCTTTCTACCCAGATCCAGGCAGCTGTGCCGGAAGGTATCATGAAGATTGCCGGGCGTTATGCCGGTATGGCCTACAATGGCGGGGATCTTGATCCCGTCGTGACAGTACTGAGTTTCGATTCCCAGGGTCGTTTTGCAGGTTCTTATTCGGTGGAAGATGAAAATGGCATTTTTGAAGGACGTCTCTCAGGCCTGATCAAGGAAGAAGGTGAGCACTCTTTTTCTCTCGAATGGACAGATCAGGATGGCGAAGGCTTTGTCTATCTCGAGTTCAGCCCGGACTATTCTTCCTTCGATGGCGTATGGACCAGAACTGATGGGGAAGAGCAATTTCCCTGGAGTGGGCGTCGTCAGTAACATAACACCTGTAAACATGAGTAAAAAATGCGCGGGCATTTGAAATACTCATTGGCAAAATTATAAATCCCTGAAACAGAGGAAAACCCATGAGACTACTCCATCATACTTGCGTCGGTACCAACGATATGAACAAGGCCACCGAGTTTTATACGGCAGTACTGACGCCACTTGGTGCCAAACTGGTTGGCACGGTTGAAGGCCACTCGGCGATGTTCGGAACCGATGAAGGCCCTGAGTTTTTCCTCTTGAACCCATCCAATGGTGAGCCTGCAACGGTCGCCAATGGCGGCACCTATGGTTTCAAGGCACCGACTCGTGCCGGCGTCGATGAGTTTCATGCAAATGGGATGGCCTTGGGCGCTACCGATGAAGGTGCACCCGGGCCGCGCGAATTTGCACCCAATGCCTATGCGGCTTATATGCGGGATCTGGATGGCAACAAGATTTGTGCCGTGTGTTTTGCTGAGCCGGCATAATGCTAAAACAGCAACGCTAAACGCCCGATAAGATAAAGAGGCTCTGCTAGTTAGCTTGCCTGGATTTTTTCCAGCACCAGAAAACTGTAATGGTAGGGATTAGGACCGGAGGCCTCAAAATCTTCGCGGGCAACTTCCTGCCATTGACCACGGTCAAATTCCGGAAAGGTCGTATCGCCTTCAACGTCCGCATGCACTTCGGTAAGATAGAGTCGATCTGCCATAGGCAAGGCCAGCGCATAGATTTCTGCCCCACCGATCACCATCGCCTCATCCACCCCGTCAATGTCGGCAATACTTTCACAAAGGGTTTTTGCCTCATCCAGTGAGGTGACGGTTTTTACTCCCTCGGCGGAAAATTCCGCATTACGACTGACTACAATATTGGTTCTGCCCGGCAGGGGCTTACCAATCGACTCATAGGTTTTTCGGCCCATAATTACAGGCTTTCCCAGAGTGATGCGTTTGAAATATTTGAGGTCTTCCGGCAAATACCAGGGCAGGCTGTTGTTACGACCAATAACACGGTTTTGAGCCATCGCCCAGACAAGAGAAATCTTCATACTGATATTGGCGCCGCTATGTGAGGGTGGGACTGATAATCGAGAATTTCAAAGTCCTCGAAGGCATAATCATAGAGTGAAGGCGGTTTACGCTTGATCTGCAGGCGCGGTAATGACATCGGCTCGCGAGTAAGCTGCTGACGTGCCTGATCCAGGTGATCAAGATATAAATGCACATCACCACCGGTCCAGACAAAGTCCCCTACTTCAAGATCACATTGCTGCGCCATCATATGGGTAAGCAGCGCATAGGAGGCAATATTAAAAGGCACTCCCAGAAAAGTATCGCAGGAGCGCTGATAAAGCTGACAGGAAAGTTTGCCGTCCGCGACGTAAAACTGAAACAGGGAATGGCATGGCGGTAAAGCCATTTCATCCACATAGGCCGGGTTATAGGCCACTACTATATGACGGCGGGAATCCGGATTATTCCTGATACTGTTCATGACGTTCTCAATCTGGTCGATAGTCTGGCCATCTTTTCCTGGCCAGGAACGCCACTGAAATCCGTAGACTGGACCAAGCTCACCATTTTCATCTGCCCACTCATCCCAGATTTTTACGTTGTTATCTTTCAGATACTTTATATTAGTATCGCCATTCAAAAACCATAACAGCTCAATAACGATGGAACGAATATGCAATTTCTTGGTTGTCAGCAATGGAAAGCCCGCCGATAAATCAAAGCGCATTTGGTGCCCGAACACAGAAAGGGTTCCGGTTCCGGTACGGTCCTGCTTTTTAGCGCCGTTATCCAGAATGTGCTGCATCATGTCGAGGTATTGTCGCATTAGGGAATCTCTTGGTTTTGCTTAATTCAATGTCTTTTATTTGTTCCTGTCGGATGGTGCCCTTGCAGGGCTTATCCGACCTACATATTTTTATGTGTTATCAAGCTGCCGGCGTTTTGGCAAAACTGTCCTTGCGATAGGCCATCAACAAAATGATAACACCCCCGATTATCATCGGAATCGATAATTGCTGTCCTTTGGTCATCCAGTCGAAAGCGACAAATCCAAGATGGGCATCAGGCTCACGAAAAAACTCTATAAAGGTTCGAAAAAACCCATAACCCAGGCAGAAGGCTCCGGTGACAGCAAACGCCGGTCGCGGTCTGGCTGAGTAAAACCAGAGGATGAAAAACAAACCCAGGCCTTCCAGTGCAAACTGATAAAGCTGGGAAGGATGACGGGCAATTTGCAGTCTGTCTGCGGGGAAAACCATCGCCCAGGGGACATCCGCCGCCCTGCCCCATAATTCACCATTGATAAAATTCCCCAGGCGGCCAAAGGCCAACCCAAGGGGCGCCAGCGGAGCCGTAAAGTCCATTACCCGAAAAACCGATTTGCCTGTGCTGCGGGCAAACAGCCACACCGCAATCCCTACTCCCAGTAATCCACCATGAAAGGACATTCCCCCCTGCCATATATAAAAAAGCGATAACGGGTTATCCAGCAAACTGCCGAAATTGTAGAAAAGTACATAACCGATACGTCCGCCAAGAATAACCCCTATGGCAGCGTTGGTAATCAGATCGCTTACCTGTGTCCGGGTCCAGCCGGAATTTTTTGCGTCCGCCCTTTTCATCCCCAGAAACCACGCAGCTGCAAAACCGGCAATATAAGTCAGCGCATACCAGTGAATCTGTAACGGACCCAGGGATATAGCTACCGGGTCAATATGGGGAAATTGCAACATACGGTGAGGCCTGGGTCAGCTTTGTGTTCCTGAAATAAGACGGATGGAGATAGCAAGGGAAGTATAACTTTTTTGGTGCAGCTTTTTACAAAAACAACACAGAAGGCAAGCAATAAAATGCTTAACTATTGCTTGAGGTGCGCAATAATCTGTCAACGCCGGCATTATAGAGCTCAATATCAACAAGCGCCTTTACTGAGTCGGTATCATCCTGGGCCAGCACTTTTTCCAACAGTTCTTTGGCCTGCTGGAATGTCACGTTTCGCACCACTGATTTCACCTTTAACAGACTGGTGGCGTTCATGGAAAGCACTTCATAACCCATCGCCATCAATAGCACTGCAGCGCCCGGGTTTCCGGCCATTTCACCACAAATGCTCAGCCGCATGTTTACCCTGTGGACATCATCAGCAATCTGTTTCAGTGCAAGTAGTACAGAGGGATGCATGGTTGAATAAATACCCGAAACGCGTGGATTATTTCTATCAATTGCCAGCAGATACTGGCTTAGATCATTACTGCCAACAGAAATAAAATCGACTCGCCTCGACAATGCCTCAACCTGGTACATCAAGGCGGGAATTTCAATCATCACCCCGATACTGGGCTTGACCACCGTCATGCCCTCTTCAACAATTTCCTGGTAGGCACGCTTGATGAGGCGAACGGAATCGTCCACCTCGTTCATATTGCTAATCATCGGTAGCATAATCTGCAGATTATCCAACCCGGCGCTGGCTTTGATCATTGCACGTACCTGACCAATAAATATTTCGGGATGATCCATGCTGACACGAATTCCACGCCAACCCAGGAAAGGATTTTCTTCCTTGATGGGGAAATAAGGCAGCGGTTTATCGCCGCCGATATCCAGCGTGCGCATGGTTACAGTTTTGGGGTGAAAGGCTTCGAGCTGTTGTCGATAAATATCCGTTTGCTCGCGTTCAGTAGGGAAGCGTTCGCGCAGAAGAAAAGGGACTTCGGTACGAAAAAGACCGATCCCCTCAGCGCCTCGTTCCTTGGAACGCAGCACATCAGTCATCAAGCCGGTGTTGACCCATAACTCTACCCTGTGCCCGTCAAGGGTTTCACAGGGAAGGTCCTTGATAGACTCAAGGCCTTCAGAAAGCTGCTCCTCTTCACGAACAATTTCCTGAAAGCGTTCGCGTAACTCATCAGAGGGGTTACTGTAAACGCGTCCGTTATAGCCGTCGACAATGATCTCTTTGCCATCCAGTTCTGAAAAAGGCAGATCCTGAATACCCATGGCTGCCGGAATACTCATGGCGCGAGCCAGGATCGCGACATGGGAATGTCCGGATCCTTTTGAAGAAACAATACCGACAAGGTTTTCTTTTGGTACTTCTGCCAACATTGCCGCTGAAAGCTCCTCGCTTACCAGAATGCAACGATCAGGGTATTTGCGATTTTTTTGCTCTTTATCCTGCAAATAGAAAAGCACCCGGGAACATAAATCCTTGATGTCAGTAGCGCGTTCACGCAAGTAGTCATCATCCATATGCTCAAGATTGCGAACATGGTCACGGGCCACCTTGGCCAGAGCACCCTGTGCCCAACTGCCTTCCTTGATGCGGGCAATGACTTCTGCCCCCAGGGCATTGTCACTAAGCATATGCAGATAGGCATCAAACAGCTCCCGTTCTTCAGGGCGCAGCTGAGATTTGATTTTCATCTTCAGCTCACTGATATCTATTCTTACTGCGTTGAGGCATTCATTGAAAAAGGCAATTTCCCTGTCGATATCCTCAACCTTGCGTTTGGGTATCACACTGAGATCGGCAGGGGGAAAAACAGTAATTGCCTCGGCAATCACAACACCCGGCGCCCCTGGAACGCCATCAAAACTGGCATCCGTTGTTTTTAAACCGGTAGGGCTGAAACCGGTGATGGCGCCGCGCGCTTCTTCGTTGGCAATAATGCCTGCCAGCTGTGCTGACAGAGTGATAAGGAAGGCTTCCTCTTCTGCATCAAAAGCCCGTACCTCAGCTTGCTGAACCACAAGCACGCCCAACACCTCACGATGGTGAATTACCGGCACGCCAAGAAACGATTCAAATTCTTCTTCGCGGGTTTCAGGAATATAAAAGTAGCGAGGATGGGATGATGCATGTTCAAGGTTCACCGGTTCGGCACGCTGGGCGACCAGGCCCACCAGACCCTCTTCCGGCGACAGGCTGGCCTTGCCTACAGAAGAAGCATCCAGCCCCTTGCTCGCCATCAGTACATAGCGACCCAGATTGTGATCCAGGAGGTAAACAGAGCAAACGCGGGTCTCCATAGCCTTTTGAACCCTCCGGACAATAATCTCCAGAGAGGCGTTAAGATCCCTTGCCTCATTCACTTCCTGAATGATGCTGCGTAAAATTTCTAGCATAAGATGCTCAGGAACCCGTTTCCGGTTGGTTGTGGTGTCCGATATTGCTTTCCCGCAAGGCATCCTTGAAAGGCTGGATTAACTCTCCCAGCGCTTTTCTGTATACCTTGCGCTTGAATGACACCACCTGATTTACAGGGTACCAGTAACTAACCCAGCGCCAGTGATCAAACTCAGGTTTTTCGCCCATATCAAAGCGAATTTTTTCCGTATCTGATAATAACCTCATCAGATACCATTTCTGTTTCTGTCCAATACACACAGGATGGGAATTATGCCGTATTAAATGTCTGGGTAAGCGGTAACGCAGCCATTTTTCAGTGCTGGCAACAATTTCGACGTCTTCCTGTGCCAGGCCAATCTCCTCGTTCAGTTCTCTTAGCGCAGCCTGATCAGGCGACTCATCCTGCTGGACCCCACCCTGGGGAAATTGCCAGGCATCCTGCCCAAGGCGTTTCGCCCAGAGCAACTGGCCTTTTTCATTGAAAATAATAATGCCCACATTGGGCCTGAAACCATCAGAATCTATCACGTTTATCACTACCGTTTTTTGGTCAGGGCACTGCAGAACTGCCAGGCACCAACCAAAATCAAATTAACGTTTTTTCCCGGGAACCACCACCTTTTGTGGGTGGCTATACGCGAATGCAGCAGTAGCTAGCTTTCGCAGCGTTCCCTGTACTCCTCGGCACCAAGCAGCTCTTTTAGCTCCTCTTCATTACTCATGCGGATTTTAAAAATCCAGCCATCGTCATAGGGCGAGGAATTGATGGTCTCCGGACTATCCTCAAGCAGAGAATTCACTGCCAGAATTTCACCGGAAACCGGTGCATATATATCCGAAGCGGTTTTGACGGATTCAACGACGCTAACTTCATCATGTGCCGACACCTGACTGTTAACATCAGGTAATTCAACAAACACCACATCGCCCAGTTCGCTTTGGGCGTAATCGCTGATTCCAACTGTGGCAACACCATCTTCCCCGGGTTTGACCCATTCGTGGGAGGGGGCGTAATACAGATCTTCTCGTGACTCACTCACATTCAATTCCTCTGAAATACTGACTTTTACCGCCAGTTTTTTACCCGCCAGACCAGACCTGTATTGCCGGTCATAACGCTATGACATGACTGCATCATAAGTAAGAGCAGGTCATCCTGCAAGATGGAAATGAGACCAGCTTCAGCCTCTGTGACGTCCCCCACGAGCATTGCGAATCAACAAATATACCGGCACCAATCCTATGGCAATCAGGGTTACCGCCGGCAGTGCAGCCCGCTCCCACTGACCTTCTGCGGTCATGCTGTAAATCCTCACAGCAAGCGTGTCCCAGCCAAATGGTCGCATGATCAGGGTTGCGGGCATTTCCTTCATCACATCCACAAACACTATGGTAAAGGCGGTAATCAGCCCTGGTCGTAATAAGGGGATGTATATTTGCCTCAACAGGCGCCCCGGGCTGGCACCAAGGCTGCGGGCAGCATCAATAACAGAGGGTTTGACCTGCTCCAGCCCGGCATCAATTGGTGCATAGGCGACGGCCAGAAACCGGCAACAGTAGGCGATAACCAGCGCAAAAACAGAGCCGTAAAGCAGTGTTCCCAGATTACGATCAAGGAAAGTAAATCCAAGCATGATGCCCACAGCCAGTACCGAACCTGGCAAGGCATAACCGAGAGTTGCCAAACGTATGGATAACTCGCTTATGCGCTGCGTAAAGGCCGATCCGGGCAGGCGCTTTACAAAAGCCAGCAGCATAGCCACTACAACGGCTAATATCCCTGCTATGGCACCAAGCCCCAGAGTATGGCCAAGAAACCCAAGAAAGCGGCCATCCTGCTCAGCAAAACCGGCTTCCAGCATCCATGCCGTCAACTGCGCCAGAGGCAACACAAAAGCAATAAATAAAATGACTGAACAGTACGCACAGGCCGCCAATGCGAACCTGCCGGTTAACAGGTAATCAGATTTATTCCGGTTCGCGCCATCCTGGGTGTAACGCGCATGACGACGGGATTGCTTTTCCAGTATCAGGGTTACCCCGACAAACAGCAGTAACAGTGACGCCAGCTGTGCTGCAACTGTAAGGTTAAACAAGCCATACCAAGCATTGTAGATAGCCGTAGTGAATGTGTCGTAGTTAAACACGGATACTGCGCCGAAATCTGCCAGAGTTTCCATCAGGGCGAGGGCCAGGCCAGCAATAATCGCCGGCCGTGCGACAGGGATAACTATTTTAAAAAATGCCTGTTGGCGGCTTAACCCCAATAAGCGTCCTGCATCAATCAGGTTGCGTCCCTGGTTCAGAAATGCACTGCGGGCCAACATATAGACATAGGGGTAGAGAACAAGACTGAGAATGATGATCACCCCCAATGCGCCCTGCACATCAGGAAACCAGAGGTCCGGACCAAGACGGTTGCGCAGAAAGGTTTGCACTGGGCCGGAAAAGTTCATGATGCCCAGAAACACAAAAGCCATCACGTAGCCGGGTATCGCCAGCGGCAGCATCAGTGCCCATTCGAAAAAACGCCGCCCGGGAAAATCACATAGTGTTGTCAGCCAGGCCAGGCTTACCCCAAGGCAAACAACGCCTGTTCCAACACCAACAACCAGTATCAGGGTATTAACCGCCAAACGGTCCAGTTTGGTTTCGAACAGGTGCTGCCAGATTGCCTGCTCACCGGTACCAACCGTTGCCCATTGCGCGATGATAATCAGCAAGGGGGAAATCACTACAGCAGCAGCAAAAAGAGCCAGGCCCCGCCATAACCAACTGCCACCTGACAGCATCAGGTTCATGATAGATTCCTAACGGTAATCAGCACGGTCCATCAACATGACCGCTTCCGCCTGCAGGCGACCGGCTGTTTCAACATTCAGTCTGTCCTGACGGAATTCTCCCCAACTGGCAACCAGGTCGACCGGCTCTATGGCCGGATTGGCGGGATATTCGAGATTTAATTCTGAAAACATGGTCTGGGGTTCTTCTGTAGAGAGCCACTCAAGCAGACGTTGAGCAGCGAGCGGATTTTTTGCATATTGTGTGACACCTGCTCCTGATATATTGACATGCACACCACTTGATTGCTGGTTAGCCCAGAACAGCGCAACAGGAATATCCGGATTTTCATTTTGTAATTGACCAAGATAATAGGTATTAACCAGGCCAACATCGCACTGGCCCGCAGCAATTGCCTCAATCAATAGCGCATCACTACTAAATACACGTGTCGCCAGGTTATCTACCCACCCTTCCACAATTTCCTGTGTCGCCTCCTTGCCCAGACGTTCAATCATGGTGGCAACCAGAGACATGTTATAAACCTTACGGGATGTGCGCAGGCACAGCCTGCCCTGCCATTGTTTATCCGCCAATGCTTCATAGGTACTTAATGACGCCGGATCTACGCGCTCAGTGGAATAGGCTATAGTTCGCGCCCGAACTGACAGACCAAACCAGCGATTTTGAGGGTCACGCAGATGTGAGGGAATATTTTTCTCCAGCACCACTGACTGTATCGGTGCCAGCAGTCCTTTTTCAGCGGCTGACCAGAGATTACCAGCGTCCACTGTATACAGAACATCGGCAAAGGTCTGTTTGCCTTCTGCCTGCAGTCGCGCTATCAGCGGTCCGTCTTCACCGGTCTGATACTGTACCTCTATTCCCGTTTCTTCAGTAAAGCGATCGAACAGGGGCTTGATGAGATGTTCCTGACGAGATGAATAGACGATAACCGGGCCACTTATCTCCTGACCGCCCATCGCACCCGTTGCAGGCTCCTGCAATGGGGCGTCAACGCCAGCGCCGCCAGCCCTTTCATTGACGCTTTGCGGGGCAGAAGCTGGATCCGAGCAGGCAACAGGGATTAACAGCGACAATAAAATAAACAATCGATTGGTAGCCCGATACATTATAAATTCCTCGTGGTGGGGCGCAAATGATAATTATTATCATTTAGAAAGGCAAGGTTAAAGATCTCTGTCGAAAAAAGAAACAATCCAGCCATAAATACGTCACAGACCCATTGCCTGACGCATTAATTGTTTTTTGATTCCAGGCAGGCTTTCAGTAAGCTTCAGGCCACTATTACGCAACCATTTCACTCCCGGATCCCGGGAACCGAACAGGCGTTTAAATCCTTCCATGGCCGCCATCATGGCCAGGTTCTGACCTTTTCTGGCGCGCTGGTAACGACTCAAAGTCTGAAGGCAGGCAAAGTCCTCACCCTTCGCCAATGCCCCGCAAATCACCTCTGTGAGCACCTCAACGTCAGCGAAGCCCATGTTGACCCCCTGCCCGGCCAAAGGATGGATGCTATGGGCGGCATCGCCAATCAGGGCAATATGGTCCTGTACATAATCTGTCGCATGGCGCTGCCACAGAGGGAAGGAGACCCTGTTATCAATGTCGAGAATTTCCCCTAACCTGAATTCAAACGCCTCACCCAGACTCTGCATGAATTGCCTGTCATCCATGGCCATCAGGGCGTCTGCCTCCTCTGTGACACAGGACCAGACAATCGAACAATAGTGCTGCTGTGATGTTTCAGCTGAAGGCAGGTATAGCGGCAGGAATGCCAGTGGACCAGTTTCCATGAAACGCTGTCGTGCAGTGAATTGATGGCTTGCTCCGGTTTTCACCGTAGTGACCAGGGCTTTGTGCCCATACTCCCATTCACGAACCGTGAAGCCCGACTGCTCCCGAATAAATGAATTCCCGCCATCAGCGCCAATCAGCAATTTTGCGGCGATAGTCTCGCCATTTGCCAGTGTTACGACAACCCCGGCTTTATCTAAACTGTCGCAGGTTTTGACTGCTTCAATTTTTGTATTGTGCAGGCTTGTTATTTGAGGCGATGATGCTGCCTGATCGTATAAGGCGGCGTTAATCAGCCGGTTCTCAACAATATGTCCCAGTGATTCCGCGTGTAGCTCTGCAGCAGCAAAGTGAATAGAGCCGGTACCTTCCCCGTCCCAAACATCCATATTATTGTAAGGACAAACCCTGACTGATTTGATTAGCTCCCAGGCGCCAAGTTGTTCCAGCATTACCTGGCTTGACACTGTAAGAGCACTGACACGAACGTCAAATTCAGGCTCCCCGGCATTTCCTCTGAGGTCCTCCAGAGTAGAAACGTCCTTACCTGCATCAACTAGTAATATCTTCAGGCCTGTTCGGGCAAGCGAGCAGGCTGCAGCAAGACCCACTGGCCCTGCACCGGCTATCACAATATCCATGCTATTAATGTCCTGACTGCTCATCATTGCGGTTTATACGAATGTGTAATGTGGGGGTTGAATTATGCGGCATTCACGCTGATAAATTAACCGCTACAGACCGATTTCTGGTAAAGTGCACGCCCGGTAAAATTCAGGAACAAGATCCCCAGTGACAGTTAAATTTATTTCCTCCTCAAAGCTGCCAACGCAGTTCGGTGACTTTGTAATTCATGCTTTTGAAGATTCTGATGGCAAAAAGGAGCATCTCGCCCTGGTCTATGGAAATATTGCGGCCCAGGACAGAGTACTTTGCCGCATCCACTCAGAATGCCTGACGGGTGATGCACTGTTCAGTCTGCGCTGTGATTGTGGATCACAACTAATGGAAGCTATGCAACGTATAGCAACCCGGGGTAACGGTGTCATTCTTTATCTGCGACAGGAAGGACGCAACATCGGCCTGGGTAATAAAATACGGGCTTATCATTTGCAGGATGAAGGCGCAGATACGGTGGAAGCAAACCAGGCCCTTGGCTTCGATGCAGATGAAAGACACTATGATATGTGCAAGCCGATATTTTCCTATCTGGGTGTTTCCCAAATCGAGTTAATGACCAATAATCCCATGAAAATTGAAGCCTTACAAAAACTTGGAATTTCCGCTCAGCGTATTCCAATTATTACCGGTGAAAACTCGCACAATCAGGCTTATCTGGCGACTAAACGCAACAAGCTGGGACATATCCCGAGCTAGGGAACCTCTGATTAAATCTAGTGTGTCTCTGGCTTTCAGGCAGCACGCGCTACTGGTTTGGCGCTATTGCATCCCCAACTTGCTGTTGAGCCTGCTGAGAAAGTCCCGAATGCGATTGGCATTAACACCGATATCGCTGCGGCCCACACGTGATTTGCTGCGCACATCCACAATGGTGGAATTGGCATTACCAGCGACCATACGAACCACCACATCATCCTTGAAGCCAAACCATTTCGTAGTAACAGTCGCCTCAACCCGTCCTTGAGCCCTGTCGGCATCGACTATTTCCCAAGCCATTTCCCGGGCCACTTCCGTCACTGCCGCAAACACCTCATCGGGTGACTGAATATAAACCCTGGACATGATGTCAGGATAAAACTGGCGTTGTAACTCTGACGTTTCCCCACCGAGATATTCTGCCGGATTAGGAGCACTTGCGCGAAGAGGAGCTATGGCGACAAATGCCGGTGGGTTTTCAATGCTGGTGGTAATGTCATGAATAGGAGGCACAGTCTGCGCAATTTGTTGCTGTCGGTATGGCATATAGAACGCGGTCAGACCCGCAAGAGCGGAGAGGAAAAGTACAAATACCTGAATACCTGCCGGACGCTGCCAGAGCAGGTAAAAAATCACCAGCGCGGTGCTGGTAATACCGAGAACAGCTGCATAGCGTAATAAAGTAAATGCCTGGGACAGTTCAAAGCTACCTCCGCTAAAACCCACTCCGGCAAGATAAAGCATTATCAGGGAGAGAAACCCGATCGATGTGATAATGGGAAAAATGACTTTGTTCATGAAACGCCTTTGAAAGTCTTATTGAAAATGATCATAACAAGACTTTCTAGATAGGAGAAACCTTTTCCAATGGGGCATAATATCCTGCCAGGCTCTATGACTTTACTACGGAAACTGACTACTGGATATGCGCATTCCACGAATATATCTGCCCCAACAACTGGAATCCAACAGCGAGGTTTCGCTGGATTCACGCAGTACCCATTATCTTGCGGCGGTGCTACGAATGAAGCCGGGAATGATGCTTACGGCCTTCGATGGCTCTGGCCTGGAGTTTCCAGGCACACTCACAGATATCAGTAAAAAATCAGGCCTGGTGAGTCTC
Organism: Pseudohongiellaceae bacterium; assembly: GCA_965661105.1. Taxonomy (GTDB): domain Bacteria; phylum Pseudomonadota; class Gammaproteobacteria; order Pseudomonadales; family Pseudohongiellaceae; genus Eutrophocola. The sequence goes on from CBFICR010000046.1 coordinate 14,247, forward strand.
GGAGAAGGTAACAATCCCGGTACTGAATCGCCTCTTGAAACCCATTTGGGAATTGGCATCTCCAGGGGAGAACGTATGGATTTTGTTATTCAGAAAAGCACCGAACTTGGCGTGAACGTTATTCAGCCACTATTTACAGAACACTGTGAAGTGAAACTGGATGATAAAAGGGCAGATAAAAGACGTGCTCACTGGGAACAAGTCAGCATCAGTGCCAGTGAACAAAGCGGTCGCGTCATCCCCCCTGTTATTCATGCACCAGTATCACTGGATCAATGGCTGAACCAGGTTGACTGCCAATATAAGTTTCTACTGGATCAGCAACAGCATGGAAAGCTGGAGGAAATAAAGGACCCCAAATCCATTGCCTTTATGATTGGTCCGGAAGGCGGAATCTCTGACAATGAAAAAGCCCTTGCCAAAGACAAGGGCTTTTTCGGATTAAACCTCGGTCCACGTACCCTGAGAACAGAGACCGCACCAATAGCAGCGCTAAGCCTGTTTCAATACCTTTGGGGGCAATGAAACGGAAATAGTGAGACTAGAGGGCGTCGCTGCCGGATTCCCCGGTACGAATCCTGATGACCTGTTCCAGGGCATGAACAAATATCTTGCCATCACCTATTTTGCCAGTGTTGGCAGCCTTACTCAGAACTTCTATGACCTGTTCTACCATTGAGTCATCAACGGCAATTTCCAGGCGAATTTTAGGCAGAAAGTCGACAACATATTCAGCACCCCGGTAAAGCTCGGTATGGCCTTTCTGACGACCAAAACCTTTTACCTCGGTTACTGTTATCCCTTGTACTCCCACCCCGGACAAAGCTTCTCGAACATCATCCAGTTTGAACGGTTTTATCACCGCTGTAATCATTTTCATGTTTGTTATCCTCACACTATGCATTAAAAAAGACATATAGGTCTTTTGCATCGTAAGAGTATAAGCTAGTTATACTAAAAAAACGATTCCCCGTGCTGCCTGCCTGAATTAAAATCCGCTTTAACAAGCTAAGGAAAAAACCATGTTAAACAATGAGTTCCTCAACGATCTCAGCAACAAAATTGCCGCCAGGATACCGATGGCTCAGAACCTTCGAAATGATGTTGAAAAAAATATACATGAGGTTCTGCAAAGTGCCTTTTCCCGGCTTAATCTGGTCACAAGGGATGAATTTGATTCCCAGTTAAAAGTGCTTGAACGCGCTGAGCAGACCATTGCGCAACTGGAAGAAAAAATATACGCAATGGAAAAAGCACGGGATCTGGACTCAATGCCTAGCGGGGAAAACGAAAAGCAATAGCCTCCAGTAAATGCTGCTTTTGTATATCCGCTGTGTCATCAAGGTCGGCAATGGTGCGGGACATTCTCAGTATTCTGAAAAAAGCCCTGGTTGATAATTTTAATTGCTGCATGGCTTGTTTCAGGTAATCTTCATCCTGCGCCGACAATCGGCAATGGTTTAGTATTTCCGAGTGAGCAAGAGTCGCATTGGTTTTCCCTGCCCGGCCAAGCTGTCTCTGTCTGGCTCGCGTCACTCTTTCACGCATGGAATCACTGTTTTCCAGGGAGGATGTTTTGGAAGACATTAAATGGCTTCTTTCATGGTCATTTAATCGTGATACCTGCACATGAAGATCTATTCTGTCCAACAGGGGACCAGACACTCTGGATTGATAACGCCCTATCTTTTCCGGACTGCAACGACATTGCCTGTCAGGGTCGCCCAGATACCCACAGGGACAGGGGTTCATAGCTGCTATTAACTGAAATCTGGCGGGCAAACGTACCTGATAATTGGCACGGGAAATTGAGATATAGCCGGACTCAAGCGGCTCTCTGAGCACTTCAAGGACTTTTGGGCTGAACTCTGGCAACTCATCAAGGAATAAAACCCCCCGGTGAGCCAGAGAGATTTCACCAATTTTCAGTGTGCTCCCTCCCCCCACCAGAGCAACTGCCGATGCCGTATGATGAGGCGCTCTGAATGGCGGTATACACCAGGCCTCAGGCTCAAATTCCCGGGATGCAATCGAGCGCAGCGCAGCGACCTCAAGGGCACTGCTTTCTTCCATGACCGGCAAAATTGAGCATATCCGACTTGCCAGCATGGTTTTTCCGGTCCCCGGAGGACCCTGAAACAGCAAATTGTGATTACCTGCCGCTGCAATCATCAAGGCTCGACGGGCGACGGCCTGCCCGACTACATCCTTCATATCTTCAGTAAAATTGGGCTTGCCCAGACTAACAGGTCTTACTTTTTCAAGCGCTTGAACCTGTTTCAAATGGCTGATGACATCGAGCAGGTGACCGGCTACAAATGAGCTGCCAGTCTTGAGCAAGCCTGCTTCCCTTGCGTTACCTCTGGGCAGAATAACCCCATGCCCTTCTCGATGTGCCGCGATAATGCCGGGCAATGCGGCAGTGACGCTTCTTACTTCGCCTGATAAGCCAAGCTCTCCAAGAAATTCCAGGCCCTCCAGGGCCTGGGCGGCTATCTGTCCTGAGGCAGCAAGGATCCCAATAGCAATAGCAAGGTCGTAACGTCCTCCGCTTTTGGGTAAATCGGCAGGAGCAAGATTCAAGGTTATGCGCTTGGCAGGAAACTCCAGCTGGGAATTTAACAGCGCACTTCTGACCCTTTCCTTACTTTCCTTGACCGCAGTTTCCGGCAATCCAACTATCGAAAAGCCCGGCAGTCCATTGGATAAATGGACTTCAACACGGATTTCCGGCGCTTCGATACCTATATTCGCCCGGGTAATTACAACGGCAAGTGACATTACTCTATCCCTGAGTAAACCATGAATCAGGCTTCATCAACCTGACATTATCACTTCATTAATAGTTTAGAAATTATGTTTTGGCAAACACATGCTTGAAAATTTTCGGCTTTCTCTAGTCCAGAGAAAGCCGAAAATCAGGGAGGCCCCGGGGAACGCAAAGAGATATTTTATTGAACAGAAGAGAGAATGTAGTCCACAGCAGCTCTGACATCATCTTCAGAGCAGCTCATGCACAGGCCTTTAGCGGGCATGGCACCATTGTTAAAACCATTAATTGCGTTCGAATAAAGCGTGTCAATTCCCTTGTCTATACGCGGCTGCCAGGCGGCTGCATCACCTAACACAGGTGAATTATTAGCCCCGGTGCCATGACAGGCGACACAATAGGTATTGTAGGTTTGCTCAGGGTCCATAGCGCCAGCACTACCGCCCGCTGAGGCCACTGAAACACCGCCTGCACAGGAATCACCCACCACACAAACCGAGCCTGCCGGAGCTATTCGTTCAATTATCTTGTCATTTGAAGCGGCGAACAATGTACCGGAAAAAACCAGCAGAAAAGCCGCCATTAGCCCATATTTTGAAAAAGCTGATCCAGATTGTTGAATCACTGTAATTCCTCTTGCTTTGATGTCAGGACTGAAATTCACTTACTTTATGTTGTAGCAAGGTAAACCTGCAGAACCTGGTGAATTTTGAGGCCGAAATTATACCTGTATTTGAGTTAATACGGTACTCACAGATCGCCGGTTCACTGAGTTGTTAAGCCCGGGATTAATTGATGGAAAAGGAAATTGGATTGCCATTGAAATAGATTTCACCGGGAGCGGAATCAAGGGAATAGCCAAGAAATATCTGGACACCCAGATCGCTGATACCAAACTTTTCCCCTTTCAGGTTCTTTAAAATGGGAATGTCCTGTTTGGACGGCAAACTATTAGTCACACTAAATGGGGGAATACTTGATAGCTTGTCCAGCAGAATGAATTTACCGTCGGAATTTTTCGCCAGCTTCTCTCCACTGCTTAACACAATTAGCATATAGAACGCCGCACCTTCTCCCACATGGATGGGGTCTGGCTGAATACTGGCAGATACATTGATACTTTCGGAGCGCAGGAAACCGGACTTGTAAATTAATCCATCCGATGTGGCACCGCCATGAAAAATGCTGTTATTGGGGGAGCCTGAGAGGGAGCGAGAGCGGTTTAAAACAGGCAGGGTATTATCAGAAATACTGATTTTGTATTTACCCGTATTACCCGGACAGGTAACTGGCTCCACAAAAGTATTGGCAAGAAGCAGGTAGTCACCGGCGGGAAACGTACCTTTAATCAAGGCATCACATTTGCCGGCAGAATTATCATCAAAATCAACACCATTAAGCTTGTTATCGGTAAGCAGCAGGACTGAATCCAGCGCAGAAGACTCCATCATGATGCTCAGGCTGGTTTCTGACTCGAGGCTGAAACTGTAAGTATCGACAAAGCTGCTATCCTGTCCACCTCCGTATAGCTCCAGTACAGAACAATCGCCTTGCTGGAGCGAATCCTGAACAACAGAGTTTATGCCGATAGATAGAATTTCACAGTCCCCCGGCCCCCCATAGAGAGAGTTTGCACCCGCAATATCATCTGGCTGCAGCGAATCCAGATCACCAATAGAGGCAGCCATCATGGCCGCTTCACTGTTCTCATGACCAAGCCCGATTGCATGCCCCAACTCATGAAGGGCGACACGCCTGAAATCAACCTCGGAACGTCGGGGACCGGAATATATATCCCAGTCAAAGGCATTATTGAAAAGAATGTCAGTCTGATCGATCAGGGCAAAGCCCAGGTTGCCCGGCAAGGCTATGGAAAGCGTAATAGCCAATACACCGAGTCCAAATTCATTACCACAGACATCATCAGCAAAATCTGCACCATTAAATGCATCTCCAAAACCCTCCGGGAAACCCATACTGGTTGCGCTGGGAGTGAATCCTTCACAGGGATCCCTGTAGGAGCGATTAATTAGAAAAGAAAAATCCGTTTCTTCCGACCATTGTGCCAGAGCATCTTCAAAACCTGCGTTCCATGAAGCGCCAGATGGCGCGATGCCAGGAATCTCTATATAAAAGGTCGCCTGTCCATTTGGCCAGCGATTACCATCCAGATTGTATGCCAATGCCATAAATGGCAAAAAAAGAAACAGCAAAACAAGGCCTGAGGGTTTTCGCACTATTGAGCTCCGCTAACCAGTCCCATAACAGCATCACGTAATTGCTCAGGAGTCGTCGGACTGAAATAGGCCTTTTCCACCAAGGTGCTGCTGAATTTCATGCTACGGAGTTTTGTGGCCAATGATGATTTTTTATTGGCAAGCTCTACTATTTCATCGGAGTCATACTGCGTTTCTTTCTCCAGATACTCATTGCCTTTAGCATCCCTCACAATGATGAAATGCCCCTGCCCCCAACCTGTCAACGGGTTCACCGCATTCATTGACAGGTTTTCTATAAAATAAAAACCTCTCTCTCCATTTTTCGGGATATCCTGGCCAGCAATCTGAACAGACTTTCCATTTTGGCTGCCACCCAGGAAATCAAGCTCAATAAACTCGCCTGGTTCGGGACCTTTCAGAACACCATCAACTTTAATCAAGACACGCGTATAGACAAGATCTGCGGATTCGAAATTTGAAACATTGACTACTTCTCCCTGTACGATCAATTCAGAAATATTAACAATATCCTTAAACTCAAATTTCTGAATTGTTGTAGCCTGAGCTATCTGAACAAAGGATAGTATTAGTAAATTGGCCAGAATTTTCCTGATAAAGAGCGTCATGTCGGTTTTGCCTCAGAAACCTGCTTGCCTGTAACTGCCATCCAGAACAGCACGCCACCAGTCTTCATTTTCCAGATACCAGAGTACCGTTGATGTGAGACCTTCCTTAAACTCATAGGCAGGATCATAACCCAGCTCGCTTGAAATTTTTGTGGCATTAATTGCATATCTGACATCATGGCCCGGTCGGTCGGTAACAAAACTTATCAAATTCTGGCTTAATAAACCCTTACTGGCGGGACTATCAGGAAAACGTTTCGTCAATTCAGCGTTTTCGGTAAATAAGCTGTCTACTATTTCACATAGTAATTTTACCGTATCGATATTGGCCCACTCATTATTACCACCGATATTGTAGGTTTCCCCTGGTATCCCGTCGTTAATAACCAGTTCAATACCCCTGCTGTGATCATCCACATGGAGCCAATCTCTTACTTGTTGGCCATCGCCATAAATTGGCAATGGCTTTCCTGCAAGAATATTCAGCAGGCAAAGAGGTAAAAGTTTTTCCGGGAATTGGTAGGGTCCATAGTTGTTTGAACAATTGCTTGTGGTTACCGGCAGCCCATAGGTGTGATGATAAGCTCTTACCAGATGATCTGAGCTTGCCTTGCTGGCAGCATAAGGTGAATTCGGCGCATAGGGAGTAACCTCGGTAAATGCGGGATCATCAGGGCCCAGTGTGCCATAGACTTCATCGGTGGAAACATGATGGAACCGTCGACTGGCATACCCTCCGGTTTTATCCCAGACATTTTTGGCTGCTTTCAGCAGACTATGGGTACCGACAATATTGGATTCTATAAAGGCATCAGGGCCTGTTATTGATCTGTCTACATGACTCTCAGCCGCAAAATGTACAAGCGTATCGACACAATGCTTTTCCAGTAGTTGTTCTACCAGTGATTGATCACAAATATTGCCATGGACGAAGGTGAAATTCTTATTGCCTTTAACGAGGTTCAGATTATTGATATTACCAGCATAGGTCAGCGCATCCAGCACGATTATCTGGAAATCATCATAGTTGTTAAACAGGTACTGAACGAAGTTCGCGCCAATAAATCCTGCACCCCCGGTGACAAGTAAATTCTTCATATCAGTTTGAACAGCCTTTTATTTTTTCCAATACTTTATATAACTCTTCCTGCCAGGGACTGGTCTTTATTCCCAGTACGTCTTCGGTACTTGTAGAATCAAGAGCAGAATAACAAGGTCTGGTAGCAGGAGTTGGGTAATCCTTTGTTGTTATTGCCCTGATCGTTACGTCTTTCTTTAGTATTCCCAGTTTTCGAGCCTGGGTATATATCTCCAAAGCAAAATCATACCATGTGACAATGCCTCGATCTGACCAATGAAAAACTCCGTCAGCCTGACTCTCCAATGCAAATTTCCAGATAATTCCAGCCAGTAAGTGTGCTGACGTTGGTGAACCAAACTGGTCACTTACTATCGATAATTCATCTTTTTCAGACATCAGACGCAACATGGTTGTAACAAAATTTTTCCCTTGAGCTGAATATAACCACGAAGTCCTGAGGATAATAGCGTTGTCCGGATGATGCTGGATAATTGTCTTTTCGCCAGCAGCTTTTGATTGGCCATAGACCGACTCAGGGGCTATTAGATCATCTGGTTTATAAGGACGTTCTGATATTTTACTGAATACGAAATCAGTAGAGACATGAATTATTCTCGTCTCGGGGGGCGTAGTAATTGCAATATTTTCTACAGCTTGTGCATTTATTGCATAGGCAAGCTTATGCTGCTCTTCTGCATTATCAACGGCCGTGTATGCGGCAGTATTGATTACAATGTCAGGCGATATTTTCTCTATTAATTCTTTAACGCCTCTATGGTCTGTAATATCCAGCTCTTCACGAGAGAAACAATCCAGCACGATATTATTTGGTGCCGACTCTGCTACCAATCTACCTAACTGGCCCGCAGCCCCCAATAGAATAACTTTTCTCATCTTCAGGGAATAAGCTCACAATCAACCAATGGTAATCCCTGACTATCTTTATCTGAAATAAGTACTTCTATATCGAGTAATGGCCATTGTATCCCTATCCCAGGATCACTCCAAAGCAAACTACGTTCATATTCAGCCGCATAATAATCAGTACATTTATAAGTAATTTCTGCAGTTTCTGACAACACATAAAAGCCATGGGCAAATCCAGGTGGCACCCAAAGCGAATGTTTATTTTCTGCAGATAACAAAATCCCGGTCCATTGGCCAAAAGTAGGAGAATTTTTCCTGATGTCCACTACAGCATCAAATATCTCACCCTGCACAGCACGTACAAATTTACCCTGTGTTTGTTTTATCTGGTAATGAAGACCTCTTAATGTACCCTGTAGTGACTTACTATGATTATCCTGCACAAATTTCAGTTCAGGGGATATAGACGAAAACCATTCATCCCGCCATGTTTCCATAAAAAAGCCACGGTGATCGCCATGGACCGTTGGCTCAAACACAAGAACATCAGGAATATTGGTTTTATGGATCTGCATTGTTAATTATTTTCCAGTAACCTTAATAAATAGTTACCGTAGCCACTTTTTTCCAGAGGTTTTGCTAAAGCTATCAATTCATCAGCAGAGATATGACCTTTTTCATAAACAATTTCTTCTATACAAGCTATTTTTAACCCCTGCCTTTCCTCAAGAACACGAATAAAATTTCCGGCATCCAGTAAAGACTCTACTGTCCCCGTATCAAGCCAGGCCGTACCACGATCAAATTTTTCAACATTAAGGCAACCTTTCTTCAGATATACGGAATTCACTTCCGTTATTTCCAACTCTCCTCTAGCAGAAGGCGTTATATTCTTTGCTATATCTATTACAGAATTGTCGTACATGTATAAACCAGTAACTGCAAAATTGGACTTGGGATTGGCAGGCTTTTCTTCGAGATCAACTGCCAACCCGTCTTCATCAAAAGAGACAACCCCATAACGTTCCGGGTCTGTAACATAATAAGCAAATATGGTTGCACCATCTTTCCTTGATATTGCCGTAGCTAACTGATCTTCAATATCACTGCCATAAAAAATATTATCGCCCAGTATCAAACAAACATTATCTTTTCCAATAAAATGTTCACCTATTATAAAAGCCTGAGCCAGGCCATCAGGGCTAGGTTGTTCTGCATACTGAATATTAATACCCCATTGTGAACCATCTTTAAGTAGTAACTTAAAGTTTTCCGAATCCTGGGGTGTAGTAATAATTAAAATATCCCGGATACCACTTTGAATCAGGGTAGCCAGAGGATAATAGATCATAGGTTTATCGTATATTGGCAACAATTGTTTACTAATTGTATAAGTGACCGGATGTAATCTTGTGCCTGTACCGCCAGCGAGGATAATACCTTTAGTAATCATTAGATACTTTAAACCTTGTTAAAAATTCTTGGAATTTCATTTAAAAAGTTAGTGCTGGGTTCAAAACCGGTCTCTTTCACAAACTCATTTGGTATTAATACATTATTACAAAACATCATGTTGTATATTCTTGAATTTATAGGCAAGCGAATATTTAATTTTGAAAATATATCGCCTAATTTTGATGCAATATATAGAAGAAATCTGGGACAAACAAAATATCTTGT
>CBFICR010000047.1:0-22766 GCA_965661105.1 Pseudohongiellaceae bacterium
ATTGTCAGAACAGCATCATGCCCGCTTGTTTTCAGGCGTCGTTTTCAATGAAGTTACTCTATTTAACCCTCGAACCCCCTCTGGATACCAGCAAAGTTGCGACGGGTAATCAGGTAAGGGCGCTGGGGATACGTGAAGTTCTGGAGAAAGCAGGCCATCAGGTCTGTCAGCTTGCCTTCAAGCCTGAAGCAGTGGATGCCGGCGCTGACAGCACCCATCAGGAAAATGCTATTAACCAGAGCACTGAAACACAGCAACTGTCGAGCAGCTACAGTTCTGCGGAACAACTACACAGTTTCATTTCGCGGGAAGAATTCGACACTATTATTGTGGCCTACTGGTATCTGCTGGATCACGTGCCACTATCTGATACTCCCGTTGTACTTGATTTTATTGCCCCGCGCCTGCTGGAAATAATGTTTCAGGAGCCTCACAGTGTTCCGCAACAAGCCAGGACAATTATCCGCCAGTTGTCAAAAGTTGATCATGTACTGGCGGGCAATCAACGTCAGGCTGATCTTTTGTTGCCACTGTTATTACAGGCAGGCATTGACTGCCGTAAACAGATTCCCATTTCCATTGTACCCATCGCCACCCGATCATTACTGTCTCCGCTTGTAACATCGCTGTCGCCATTAAAACTCGTGAACGCGGGTGTTGAGTGGCCATGGCGTAATTTTACCAATTACCGGGATATTCTGGAGAAACTCGCAGGGCAAAACCAGGGCCTGATATTTACCCAGTACACTGGTACTTATCCGGGCCTGGTCACACAGGAGTCCGGGCATCAGCAATCCATGTTGCAGGGCTACGCCGATATGCAGGCGAAGCTCCAGCAATGCCACATTGGTCTGGAGCTGGGTGAACGCAATCCAGAGCGAGAGTTCAGCCATTCTTACCGCGCCATGGAATACCTGGAAAGTGGTTTACCTATTATTATCAACAGCTGGATTCCACTGGCTGGCCTGATAAAACAATATGATGCAGGCTGGGTCATTGAGAATCCCCATGAACTTGAAGCACTGCTTGGCCAGCTGCTTGACGAGCCAGGACTGCTGGACGCCAAAAAAGCCGGTGTGGAAAAGCTCAAGGCAGAACGATTGAATTATCAGCTGGCCAGCCAACCGCTGCTTGACTATCTTTCTGCGCCATCAAAAAGCAAGCGTTTTGCTCTGGATGATGAGCCTGTTGCCGAACCCGCCATTGTTGAATCGACAGGCATTGATTCAGAGTCCGAACAGGCAATTCAAAACTTCGAGGGGCAGGGTAGCTCCAATCTAAAGATTATTCTGGGCAGCATTTTCAAACGTTATTTCTGCCCCAGGCGACCGGACTCTACGCCTGATGTGCTGATGGTGACCCGTGCTGACCTGTTTCCGGTTGACCATGGTGCCGCTGTGAAAATTATCAGGACTGCGGAAGCGCTGTCCCGAACCGGCAGGGATGTCTGGTTAATGACTGACAGCAGAAAAGAGTATTTTCAGTTCACTAACGGGGAGATGAAAAGGCATCATTATCCTTTCTTCCTGCGATTTATGTGTCAGCCCAGAAGTGTGGCCTTTATGAAACTGCTGAAGCTGGGTTTTCCCTACAGCAACAGTTTTCTGTATATGCCGGTTACAGACATGAGCTACATAGTCAGGGCGATTTATCTTACCAGTCGCAAACCCATTGGTGCCTATCAGGCTGAATTTCCTGCCTATGTGCGTCCCTGTCGCTTCGCGCGTTCTCTGTTTGAAGGCAAAATCCTGCTGGTACAGCATAACGTTGAATATGATCGTATACGTAATCAGGTGCCCGATATTACTGACAGGAATGTGCAGACACTCAAGAACCTGGAAATTGCCATGTGCCATGAGGCTGATAATATTATTGCGGTGTCAGACAATGACAGGGACAAGATGATTGCCGATGGCATTGATCCGGAAAAAATTCATACCATCCCGCACGGTGTCGATCTGCAGGCTTTCCGCACCACGCAGCCGATCAATATTCGCGAGCGTTACCGCCTGCCCTGGAAGGCGCCTGTACTGGTTTACCATGGTACCTATAGTTACTCGCCGAATCTGGAATCCATGCAGGTCATGGCCAGAGAAATTCTGCCACGGCTTGAACAACGAAATATCCAGGTCACCGTACTGGCCATTGGAAGCAAGCCCCCCGATTTTCCACTGCATCCGAATATTATTTTTGCCGGCAGTGTTGAAAACCTTGCCGAGGTTATCCCTGCAGCAGATCTGGCCGTAGTGCCTCTCCAGGATGGCGGTGGTACGCGCATGAAAATTCTGGATTATTTTGCTGCCGGCGTGCCGGTTATCAGTACCACAAAGGGGATCGAGGGTATACCTGTGGAAAATGGCAAGCAGGCATTGATCATAGATGACTTTGATGAAATTGCTGATGCCATTGAAAGGTTGCTGTTAAATCCGGAAGAAGCCGAAAAGCTTAGTGAGCAGGCAACCCTTTTTGTTGATGCCCTGGGCTGGGATGCGATTGGCAGGCGTTATCTGCCGCTGCTGCATTAATAGCAGTTCGTGAATAGCCGTTCGCGCTGTAATTTAGCGCCAGACCAGTCATCCGAACTCTCTTAAAACCCTCATCCCGCAAGCGAGCTTTTTGCACTACCCAAAAGCATTGCTATACTGCCGAAGCTTGCAAGGGGGACATATGCCTGCACAAAATAAAAACAGGTTTTCAAAATTCCTGTTGTCACTATTCTTGATCACCAGCGCCACCGTCATTTTTGCCCAGGATGGCTTGCCCAGGCTCATGCCAGATGATTTGTTCAGGCGAAATATTGGCAGTGAAGGGCAGCTTGATGCCCAGTTTCCACCTCACCATATTATCGACAATATTTACTATGTGGGTACTGAATCGCTTGCCTCTTTTCTGATCACTACGCAGGCAGGTCACATACTGGTGAATTCCGATTTTGAACGCAATGTGCCCACCATCAAAAACTCGGTGGAGGAATTGGGGTTTGATTTTAAGGATATTGAAATCATTATTGGCAGCCATGAACATGGCGATCATATGGAAGGGGATGCCCTTGCCAAACAGCTTAGTGGCGCGAAAGTCGTCGCTTTGGCGGAGCAGGTGCCAGGTCTGGCGCACATGCGACCGGGTGGCAAACCTCACCCAATTGATGAAGTGATTATTGACGGTGACGAGATTGTGCTCGGTGAAGAGGTACTGACTGCGCATTTGACGCCGGGTCATAGTGATGGCTGCACGTCGTGGGAACTTACCGTGACGGAAGCTGGCCAGGACTACAAAGTGGTGATTATCTGCAGTGTCGGCGTAAACCCCTATTATCAACTCTGGAACAATCCGGAACGGCCTGATATCGTCGACAAATACAAAGCCAGCTATGCGAAACTTCGCGCTTTGGCCGCGGATGTACCGTTGGGTTCCCACCCATCCATGTACGCCCTGGAACAAAAATATCCCTTGCGTGGACAGGCTAAAAATCCTTTTATTGATCCGGCAGGGTATCTCTACGAAATAGCAATTAATGAGCAGGCCATGCAGTTGCGGCTGGAAGAACAACGTCTGGCGGCCAAAGAAGCAGAATAACCGGCATTGGCCATTCTGGTCTCGAGACCTTTGAATTCAAGCATTTTTTTAAGGCAGTCAATTAATCATGAAAACACAGATAGTTATTATTGGAGCAGGGCCTTCCGGTCTGTTATTAGGTCAGCTATTACACAATGCCGGCATAGACAATATTATTCTGGAACGTGCTACCCCGGATTATGTGCTGGGTCGAATCCGCGCCGGTGTCCTTGAAGAAGGTTTTGTCAGCATGGTGAGGGAAGCGGGGGTTGCAGAGCGGATGGATCGCGAAGGACTTCCCCATGGTGGAGTAAAAATCGCTTTTAATGGCGAGATCCGCCGCATAGATTTACACAAGCATTCCGGTGGCAGGCAGGTGGTGGTCTATGGGCAGACAGAAATCACCGCAGATCTCATGGACGCGCGAAACGCCAATGGGGCACCGGCTGTGTATGGCGTGGAAAATGTACAGATTTGTGATGCGAAAAGTGAGGCTCCTTATGTGCTCTATGAGAAAGATGGCAATCATGAACGTATCGACTGCGACTACGTTGCTGGTTGTGATGGCTTTCATGGCGTCAGTCGCAAGACCATTCCCGATAGCGTGAGAAAAGAGTATGAAAAAGTCTATCCGTTTGGCTGGCTTGGCATGCTGTCGGATACGCCCCCCATTTCAGATGAACTTATCTATGGCATCAGTGAGCGTGGCTTTTTTCTCTGTAGTATGCGTTCAGAGGTTCGCAGCAGGCACTATGTCGATGTCAGTCTTGATGAAAAAATTGAAGACTGGTCTGATGATCGCTTCTGGAATGAATTAAGCAGCAGGCTGCCGGAAGAGGTCAGAGGTGATCTTGTTACCGGCCCTGCTCTGGAGAAAAGTATTGCGCCGCTGCGCAGCTTTGTTTGTGAGCCGATGCAATATGGTCGTCTGTTCCTGGTAGGTGACGCTGCCCATATCGTTCCGCCAACCGGGGCGAAAGGTCTCAACCTGGCCAGCAGTGATGTAAATTATCTTTATCGAATCCTGCTCAAGGTATTCAAGGAAAACAAACCTCAGGCAGTGGAGCAGTACTCTGAATTATGTTTACGCAGAATCTGGCATGCGGAACGCTTTTCCTGGTGGATGACCAGTATGCTGCATAATTTTGGTGATGAAATTGATCGCAAAATCATGAATTCACAGCTGGATTTTTATACAGGGACAGAGGCTGGTCAGCGGGTAATTGCAGAGCAGTATGTTGGCTTGCCCTATGAAGAAGTATCCTGATCCGCGGAGCCGAAATAGTAGCGCAGGGTAACGCGTTCCGCGACGACTGAACCATCCTTTTGCAGGCGGGGACGAAATGGCGAGTTGCGAAGGTATTTCACCAGTCGGCGTTCAATTCGTTTTGAGGCACTCTGTGTCTTGTCCAGCACGTCAATTTTTGAGGCGCGGCCGTAGCGGGAAATAGTGAAGGCAATATCAATATGGCCGTCATAGTCCAGCGTTGTATCAGCGCCAATAGCAAATTTTTCCCGGCTGTTGGGCTTGGCTGCCACCAGTGGCAGATGTACTTGAATGGCCGGTCTGAAAATGTTTTCTATTTCCTGTTCGGGAAGATCCCGGCTTAGTGCTACCTCGTTGGCCTGCGTATACTTTTCCACCGCCGTTTGGGTCCGGCCAAACAGTAAATTCCAGTCACCGTAATCCATCAGGATTTGCACCAGGGCAGCAGGATCAGCTTCGGGATTGCTGCGGGTATATATCAGCAGGCGCTCAAAGGTATAGGTGCCACGCAGGTAGGCAACTGTATTGCGCCTGTTACTGCTTCGTATTCGTGAGCCGGTGCGGGTGTTTCGTTCACTTAAATAATAATGTGGTTCCTCAATTATTGCTCTGCGATAGGCTTGCAGGAAAATCGTTTCAAGATAGCGATATTCAAGCTCCAGCAGCACGGGATCAAAATATTGGCGGTTTTCCATGAGGGTGGAAATGGCGCGTGTATAATTTTGCTGGGCCTGGAAAAGGCTGCCAAATGCCATCTGCCTGGGCGTTGGCTGGCGTGAGCTTGCCGTTCCCGGGCCAATGGAGCTGCTTATTCTGATGGTAGGCTGGGCGGGCATCTGCAGGGTGCGCCGGTAATTCGCCATATTCTGATTGGCAAGACTGATGATGGATGGCAATGCATTGAGATTATTATCGCCGTAATACTGTTCATTAAGATAAATCAGGTAGCGTTGCTTGCTATTGGCATTTCTGAGATCACCCATGGCGATATAACTTTCGATTATGCCTTCAATACTGGCTACCTGTTCAGGGTGAAACAGGCCATGGTTGATGCGACTGACATATTCTGCCCGTTCAAAGCTTTCTATGGCGGCCTCGTGATCATTGGCTTGCTGATATTGCTGACCCAGATCAAGCAGGGTCTCATACAGTTCTGTGGCAAAGGGGCCATCTTCACCCTCTATGATAGACAGCTGTTGCTCGTACTTTTCAATATCGAACATGGTGTCCAGCTCTGCGCTTAATTGAGCATCGACACTATTTTCGGCATTATTAGTGAAGGGGCTTTGAGTCTCTGTGGTATTGAAAACAGTATGTCGGACTGCCGGGGCGGCGGCGATTTCCTGACCGCTTTGTGGGTCCAGTAAGACCGGGTCGAAAACCAGTTTGTCCAGTTCTGCCCTGGACTGGCTAAAGCCTGTTTCGGAAATCAGCAACAGGCAAAAAACCACAGTCCGATGACGCGGATTAAAGCTTACGGGGTTGTGGTTCACTCTGCTGTTAACCGGTGTTTGATAATGTTCAGGCATTGTGTCGAGAGTATGGTTCTACGTTGACTATTTATCAGGTTACTACAAAACAAGACCCGTTTTTCCAGAAAATTGTTCAAAAACTTCAGCCAGCCAACTACTGCATATAGCGCTCTGCAAACTGAATAAAATAAGGCCAGTTGGGGCGATCAGTATGGCCTTCACTATGCTGGCGAAAAGCGATGTCACTGTTCAGCAAACCTGTCTCGATGGCTGGCATGGTGCGTTGCTCCAGCGCTCTGGCACCAAGCAGCTCATACACCGGGCCGGCCGCGACCGCAGCCATGAACATGCCCCTGGCATCCACCCAAAAATCCCCTTCGTTACCGGCGCCAATAAACAGCGGTCGGGGAGCTACCAGGGCAATCAGTTGATGGGCATCTACCGGCAGATCACTCCAGTTGAGGGGGCCGGCATATTTCATATAGTTGCCAGCCATCCAGTGATATTCACTGGGAGCCGCAACATTTTCGACTGTTTCTCCCCAGTTGCGCCGGTGCAGTTTGGCTCCGCCGGCACCGGAAGAGCTGATATAGCCAATCGCAAAACGTGAGTCGTAAGCCATGCTTACCAGGGCGGCTTTACCCCAGCGCGAATGACCTTCAATACCGACACGTTGGGCATTAACGGCGGGGTCGCTTTCAAAATAATCCAGCAGCTTGCTGGCTCCCCAACCCCAGGCTTTCAGAATGCCCCAGTCGTCCATGGCACGCGCCTGCCCAAGGTTGCCCAGACCAATAATCCCCTCGGTCAGTCCGGCGCCATTATCAGCCTGAACAGTAGAGGTATCCAGATAGGTATAGCCCCAGCCTTTTTGCAGTAGCAGGGACTGCCAGCTTTGGTCTTCAAGGGCGCGTTGCTGATAAATACCCAGGAAAGGTTCGGTAATAAGCTGGATTATCATTGGCACGGGCTGGTCTGCATTGGCAGGAATGACCTGGACCGCTCTGATATTAATATCCAGCACAGGATAGGGACTGCTATCAACATGACCGACAAGCTGTTTCTTGATTGCCTTGATGCCAGCTATGGAGACCTCATTGCTGGACTCTGTCTGCCAGGCTACTTCCGGAAGCTCCTGCGGTGTTCTGCCATAGACTTCCCGATCAAACAGCTCAATTAATTCAGGTCGACGCTGTTGCCACCAGGCGGTCGAGTCGCTGATGATTTGGCCAGCCTCACTTAATAGTGGGTCAGGCAGTTCAGGATAGGGATTGGCAAGGCTCTCATCGTAGTTTACACCGCCGGGCTCTCCCGGCCGGCTGCCGTCAACACCAGGTCGCAGGGACTCAATGCCCAGCAGATTCAGTGAGCGTTGGTGATCCTGTTCGGCCGTAAGTGAAGGGGCGGGGGCTTGCGCCGCCAGGCAGAGCGGGGTGCTCAGTAATAGAAAAAGCGCAACGCCAGACCAGGTTTTAATGACTTTCCCGGCGATGCTGCAGAAGCAGATCTGCACCAAAGTCACCCTCCTTGCTGCGCCACACAGTGTGGACATGATTACCATTACCCTGCACCAGATCATATTCGAAAAAGAAATCCGGGCCATCCAGGCGCCAGTAATGGGGGGCGCCTTCCTGAGTACTGCCCAGCCAGGTAAAGCGCAACGTGTTGACGTCTATTTGGGCAAGATAGGAACGCGATATTTCAGGGCGGTAAACCGTGACGACTTCATCAATGATGTGCTGTGCCAGTTGCTTTTGTTGAGCATTCAGGCTGCTGATTGCGATTCCTGTAGCGGGCAATGATTTCCATTGCTCCCAGCTTTCACGGGGACGATTGAGGGTGCCTGAGAGGATATCACCGGGTGGGTTGCCGTCTTCCACCGCCATATTTCTCTGTGCCTGGGTGAGGGCAGTGACCAGCGCCAGACCAGCATTGTGTACATAATGCTGACTGCGAAAACCTGCCAGAGTGCCGGTTCGTATTTCCGCAGGGGAGGCGCCAAAGAAAGTCGGGGTGACGCTGACCTCGCCATTGGCGAGTGAAAAATTAAGCGACAGGTGATGGCCTTCAAAGCGCCAGCCCCACTGATTTTCCTCGGAAGGGTTGCCAAATATGGCCAGCGTGTAATTTTCCGGTCCCCTTGGAAAGCCGATCACCTCATTATCAGAGAGAATTTTCTCCAGTTGCATAACCTGAATAGTCGTCAGATAGCCCTTGGCACTTAAGGCCGTGTTGAGCAGTTTATGGGTCAGTATCTTTTGCTGTGCGGACATGAAATCAAGGGGCAGACCTTTGCGCAAATAAGGCCAGTAAACATAATTCCTGCGCGCCTCGTCTTCCCTGTCCAGGTGCAGCAGTTCCTGACGGTTGTAGCCGACAGCATTTTCAATGCCGCCAGGTCCATCAGCAACGGTGGCCAGCAAGGCATTGGCTGCTACCACCATTTCAGCACTGACATCAGACACCGCGCCATCATTGCCAGCGTCACCGGCGTGGTCAGCCTGAACCAGTGAATAAGTGGCACTCATCAGGAGCAGGGCAACAACAGGGAGGATAAATAACTTGAGTTTGTCTGCAGTGTAGATGCTGCTGAATTGCATGGGCATGTTGGTAGCTACCTGGTCTTATCCGCCTGGAGAGATAGTTGAGCTGATTACTTTAGCCTGATTATCTGATTACCTGATTAACAGGCATCTGTCGGGCTAAAGTACTCAGCGTATTGATTGTCAGGGAATGCTGGCTGCCAGATCAATAAATATCCGGGCAAGTTCGCCGTTATTTTTCTCAGCCATCATGAAATGGCCATTACCCAAAAAGCCGAGGTCTGGCAGATAGGTGTAATCAACACTAACACCCGCCTGTTCAAATACTTTAACCGCGCAGGGAAGCCCCGCAATCAGTCCCAGTTCCGAGCCTACCAGGTGCACGGGAACCTTAGCGAAATTAACCAGCCTGGAAGGACTGTTCGGGGACTGCATTTCGCAGCCTTCGGCGTCTTTATACGGTTCGAAATCACCAGGCAGTGCGGGGACAAAAGTCAGTCCTTCACGAATGCTGCTGGTCATATTGCTGGCACCGGGTTCAAAGGCGATGACACCGGCTACCCTGTCAGCATTGAGGTCTGTGGCGAGCCAGCCGCTGGCGGCACCGGCGGAATGGGTAACAAGAATGGCCGGTCCAATACGTTCCAGTAATTCACTGATATCTGCTGCAGCGACAGAATCGCCAGCGTAAGGTCCCGGTGGTGAGCTTGAAAGCCACGCCACGATGGCAGGGTCATCGGGGACCTGGGAGTCGCCAGGCCAGTGTTTGGAACGAGCCAGGAAATTGATAATGCTTGAGTTGGCACTTTCCGATAACTCGCCATAGCGGATATTGGTTGGAGAGCGACCATAACCGGGGCGATCAACCCAATAGACATCAAAACCGGCAGCAAGAAAATAATCACGCCAACCGTCGCGTCCATCAGGGGTGCTGAACCAGTCAGAAGCCTGACCGCCGCCGCCATGAACAAGAATAAGGGGATATTTTTGGGTGTTGTCTGCAGGCAACTGGTAACCAACATACATCTGGTTATAAACCTGTACCGAACCATTTTCTGCCGGTGGAGTATTTTTTCCACCCACATAAAAATGCCCCTGATCGCGCAGACTGATAATTCCGGCTTCTCCCCCTGCCAGAGCCAGGTGGGTGCCTAGCAGTCCGAGCAATAAAATACTTATTTGCCTTGCAAACGAAACTGAAATCACCATCTACCGCTCCCTGAATAATTATTCTTGATTTAGGCACAAGTGTACTATTCCGGATGAAAAATGGTAGGTTTGAAAAATAAAATCACAAGGATTTCACAGTTGTGCAAAAAACACCTAAGCCTATGAAATATAACAAATAAAAAGGGCAATCTATCTCTACTTCCCCATCCCGGGCAATAAATCCTGATGTGGTTATGGTGGCAACGCATTGGTATTTCGTGTTTTTCACCCCGGGGTCTCAACAGGCCCGCAGGTCCTGAGCCCCATTCGAACCAGGACAGGACAAATGTGGCTACATAGACTTTGTTGACGGGTGTGTTTATTCTTCCTTTGTCTGCTTGATAATAAAAATAACCTGATAATTAAAATCAGCGAATAATTAACCATCCCCAGCTTGTAAAAGCATATACGCTTAGGAGCCCGCTTTATGCAACTTATACTTCCGCCCGGTGTAAGTGCCAGTTCTTTTGACCGCGCCCTGCAGGATTTTCGCTCTGTGGTTGGAGAAGACTGGGTATTTGCTACTGATCAGGACCGCGATACCTATCTGGATCATTTTGGCTTTGATCAGGCTGCCCATGTAGGCAGTGCCGCAGTGGCTCCCCAGACCACAGAAGACGTGCAGGCGATAGTACGTATTGCCAACCAATACAAAATTCCATTGTGGCCAATCAGTCGGGGTAAGAACTTTGGCTATGGCAGTGCTGCGCCTGTCATGTCGGGCTCAATAGTGCTGGATATGTCCCGCATGAAAAAAATAAAGATGGATCTTGAGAATGGCACCGTCCTGCTTGAACCGGGGGTGGGGTTTTATGATTTGTTTGATTATGTTGAAGAAAATGATATCCCCTACTGGATATCACCACCAGGCAATGCCTGGGGATCAGTAGTAGGCAATGCGCTTGATCGTGGTGTTGGCTATACGCCCTACGGCGATCATGCAGCGCGCCTGTGCGGAATGGAAGTCGTGTTGCCGGATGGCGATCTTGTGCGCACAGGCATGGGAGCCATGGCAGACTCCCCCAGCTGGAATATGCATCCCTATGGCTTTGGCCCGGGTTGGGATCAGATGTTTATTCAATCCAATTTTGGCATCGTCACCAAAGCCGGCATGTGGCTGATGCCAAAACCGGAAACGATCGTTAACCTCGACATGGAACTGGATAAGGCTGACGATCTGGGCTGGGCCATAGATACCCTGGCGCCCATGCGCCGCTCCGGATTACTTCAGCAGTCTCCATCCATCGGCAACTGGTTAAGAGCGGCGGCAGTGCTTACCAACCGGACTGACTGGTACGATGGTCCCGGAGCCTTGCCTGACAGTGTTATCGATGCAATCAGGGCACAGTTCGGACTCGGCTGGTGGAGTATCAACCTGCGCTTTTACGGTCATGAAGAGGTGACCACGGCGATGGCGGAAAAGGTGAAAAGTATTTTCGCGGCCAGGACGTCCTATGAGATGAAACAGGGTATCTGGCGAGAGGGCGATCCCAGAGAGCTGCAGCCCCATGCGGGAGTCCCCATTACCTTTCCATTACAAAATGCCTCATGGCATGGCGGGCGCGGTGCCCACGTTGGTTTTTCGCCAGCCTTGCCACAGTCCGGCGCCGCTGCACTGGCGCAGTTCAGGCGCACTTTTGACCGCTATAATGAATTCGGTATGGACTACCATGGTTCCTTTGCCCTGGCGGAAAGACATATCACCAATGTAAACCAGGTGCTGTTTAACAAGGATGATCCTGACATGGTGGACAGGGTAGATCGCTTCTTCCGTTCCCTGGTCAGCGATGCCAGCGAGCAGCGCTACGGTGAATACCGCGCCCACATCGAATACATGGATCTGATTGCTGATACCTATGATTTTAATAATCACGCCCTGCGTCGCCTGAATGAGCGCATCAAGAACACCCTGGATCCCAACGGCATTCTCTCGCCCGGCAAGAGCGGTATCTGGCCCGCCACTTACCAGAATGAGAGGGGATAAGATCATGAAATATATTCTTTGTTTATTCTCTTTATTGCTTCTTGCAACCACCGGGCTGGCTCAGGAGGGTTGGGTAAATCTGGAAAAGCAAAGCGGGGCGGGTCTGTTTCAGGAAAAATGCGGTATGTGTCATCGTCCCGGTGGTATGGGAACCGGCATCCTGGGACGGCGCATGTCCGCCGAACTGGCACTGCTTGAAAATCGTAAAGACCTGCAAGGCCCTTATATAGAAAATGTCGTGCGCAATGGCTTTGGCGTCATGTTTCCGATTAGCCGAGCAGAAGTGAGTGATCAACAATTGCAGACAATAACCAGCTATCTGACAGAGAAGGACTAAGCATGAATGATGAATACAGCTTCCCTGAAGGGAGCGCCCGCAGACGCTTTATCAAGGGCACCGGCTCTCTGGTAGCACTGGGTTCACTGCCTGGTTATCTGACAGCCAATACGCAGATGCTGGCGTCCACTTTTGGGGATCTTCAACAGCGCCAGGGAATTGTCCTGTATCGGGACAATGATATTCATTCACGCACATTTGCCGATACCTTGTTTGCAGCCGGGTTTCATCCTGTTGCTCTCACAGATGATCCGGTACGGCAGTGGCGTAACAGTCTCGAACAAATGTCGGGTGATAACTCGATGCCGTTAATGGGTTTAACCAATTGGGCAGACTACCTGATAATCAGTGGACTGGCTGCTGAGCAACGCAGACATGTGATGCTGGAATTACAGCATGCGGTTTATCAACCCGAAAAGAAAAACTGGCCAGGCGAACTGGCTGTTGAGTATCTTCAGGTTCCCGAAACTGCAGATAAAGAGTTATTGCAGGCCCATTTCAGCAAAACACTTACAAGACCATTGAGCCCGGGCACCCGGTCATTATTCAGCTGGCTGATTGCCTGAGTTAATCGTAGAGGGGAAGGTAGATAATGGATAGACGGGATTTTATTAACGACATGAGCAAGCTCGGACTGGCAGCCATGGCTGCAGCGCCGGCTGTGTCTGGTGCGCAGGAGAGTAGTGCTGCTGGCGCAGCGTCAGGACCGGCGGCTGGAGAATCCTGGTCCAGCCCCTTTGCCGGAGTGTCTACATTTGACGAGCCGAAACTGGAATACGTGTTTGAAATTGATCTTGATTTCACCCGCGTGCATAACATTCCCAACATGCCCACCGGTGCTTCCAGAGGGGCTGTGTATCTGGATAGCGGCAAGGTGAGTGGTCCATACCTGAATGGTCAGGCACTTCCTGACAGTGGCGGTGACTGGGCATTGTTCAGGCCCGATGATGTACTGGCCTTTGATGCGCGTTATATGCTGCAGGAAGATGATGGGACGCTTATCCTGTTGCGTAATAATGGTTACTTGTGGGGCCGGCATCCAGACACCATTGCCAAAATTCAGGCCTGGATTTTTGATAATGGACCGATAGTTCCTGAAGAGGATTACTACCTGAGGGCCTTTCCTACATTTGAAGTGGAGAAGGGCAAGCATGACTGGTTGATGCGTCATGTCATTATAGGTATTGGTCGCAGAAAGGAAGCCGGGAACATTTTGCGTTATTACGCGCTTCTATAGTTTTTTATTGCATTCTTTTTATAGCAGTTTTTGTGGTATTTTTTTTGGCATTTTTGGGCAAGGGGATAAAAAATGAAAAAAAGTCTTTTTGGGGTGGTGTTTCTTCTAGCTGGCTACGCAGGTATTGCAAATGCCCAGATCGGTTGTGATCGAGCCTGTCTCTCAGGGTTTATGGATAGCTATCTGGAGGCACTCTATGCGAATAATCCGGCCGCTGTTCCGCTGGCCAATGATGTCAAAATTACTGATAACAACAGGATCGTCAACTTGAACCAGGCCTTCTGGAATGAGGCCCAGGAAACGGCGTATCGCTGGGATATTGCCAACCCCCGTCTGGGTGATGTGGCTACGGAAGCCGTGGTCAGAAATTCCGATGGTAGCTACACCATGGTCATGGTGCGTTTGAAGGTGGCCAGTAATGCGATTACCGAAGTCGAAGTGATTCGTGCAAATCAGGGGGATGCTGATCGCTTGTGGGGGCCGGAACGTCTGGTGGATTATCCATTGTCACAAAACCTCACCAACAGCATCCGGGTAGCTGACCGTGATTCCTATTACGGACTTATTGCCGCCGCTGAAAGCTACTGGCGGGCATTCCAGACCAATGGCACTGATGAGTATCATCCGGCTGACTTGTTATTTGATGCAGACCGTTTCGAAAATGGTCTGCAAACTACCGGTAAATTTCCCGATGGCGGGTTTCGTTCAGCGCCCGATGGATTTGATACGGGGCGCTTTATTGGACGTAATTTATGGGACCGGCGTTATCCGGTAGTTGATGAGGAGCGCGGTATTGTTTTATCTATCGTACGTTTTGGCCTGAAGAGTGGCATGGAAAGCCAGAGTGTTGCGACGTCCAATGATCGTCTTGTCGGTGAATTCTTCCAGGTGAAAAATGGCCTGCTGCAGGAAATACATGCAGTGCTGTATAACCTGCCCGACGAGGTCACCGGAAACTGGCCGGCGGATTATGGTCCTGGTGCCGGTGGCTGGTAAACTGTTGCTATCAATTTAACTGCCTGCATAAATAAAAAGGGGCAAGACAATGAAATCGGTACTGTTTCCGTTCTTACTTTTACTGCTGTGTACTACAGCCCAGGCACATCATTCCTTTGTTGCCCATTTTGATATGCAGAGCCAAATTGAGGTTCGCGGGACTGTAGTTGACTTCAAACTGCGCAGCCCGCATTCCTCATTGATTGTTGATGGCATCAGCTATATCGATGGTGTGGCCCAGGGAAATGAAGTGCAGCGCTGGGAAGTAGAGTCGATGGCAACTTCCGGTATGCGTCGTATGGGGGTTAACGGAGAGACTTTTGTTCCCGGCCAGGGCATTACGATCATAGGCAACCCCAACCGCGAACCGGGTTACCGATTTATAAACTCCTCTTTTTTTATTACCGAAGATGGCACGCGCTTCAGTTTTTCAGAGCGAGCTGAATACGAAAGCGTAGACAGTGATGTGCTAGCTTCATATAGCGGTATGGAAAAACTGGCCGGACGCTGGAGTTCACGGGGCGGCTTCGGAACCGGGATGTTGCTGCCATTGAATGAAACAGGGCGGCAGGCATGGGAAGACTATGACCCCAAGCTTTCACCGGCCAATTCCTGTGAGCCGATGAATTTCCCCGACATGTTCAATGCGCCATATTTGTTTGACCTGAGCTTCGACGATGATGCCGCCGTGTTATATAACGAAGCCTGGGAAATAACGCGTCGTGTCCCTCTCAATGGGCAGCCGGTCAGACCACGCCTGGACGGGCTGTTTGGTGTGGTCAGGGCCACCATGGATGGAGCAACACTGGTGCTTGAAAGCGGGGGCTATATCCCGTCGCGCTGGGGTCTGGGATCAGCAACCCAGAAGCTGGGCGGTGGTAATGACATGCCATCCAGCGCCAGGAAAACATTGGTGGAACGCTTTAGTGTGAGCGATGATGGTCAGGTCCTGACCTATGAATATACCCTGAAAGACCCGATTTACCTGACCTCAGCCTATTCTGACAGCCATCAACTTTTCCGCGTTGCGGATGACACGCCCTTGTACGACTACGACTGTGAAATTGAAGCCGCTTCGATGTTTTCCCGAACACCGGGGGATGCCAGCCTGCAAGTGGGTGAGTAAGCCCTCTGAAATCTGTCAACAACCATTCACCAGTCAGTAACAAGCAATAAAAAGAAACTTGTTTTAAATCAGGACGGAGCGCGATTGTTTTACTATAATGGTCGCCTCCAAATGACCGCGATGGCGGTTTTTTATCGCTTAACATATTGATATTCAATTAGAAAAATCATTTTTAAAAAACAGGGTATCCCCTTATGGTTTGGAAAAAGCACGATTACGAAGATATTCCGGGCACCTATGTATTTGATGGTAAAACTGCCCATGCCTCCTACAACATCAACAAGATGCTCTTCACCTTTAACAAGGAAGAGTGCCGTGACGAATTTGAAAGCGATCCTGCCGCCTATTGCGACAAGTTTGGCGTCACTGGTGATTTCAAAGAGTGCGTGGTACAGAAAGACTTTCTGAGAATGCTGCGACTTGGTTGTAACATCTATTATATGGCCAAGATGGCCATACCCCGCGGTACCTCTGTACAGGATGCCGGAGCGGCGTTTCAGGGTATTACCACTAAAGAATTCCAGGACAAACTGCTGCAAAGAGCTGACGGCCTGATTGAAAAACTTGAAAAAGCCGGAGGTTACTGGAATGGCTAAAATTATTGGTGGACTGACGTCCTCACACATCCCGGCAGTGGGTAATGCCATTGAGCATGGTCTTCAGCAGGAGCCTTACTGGAAACGTTTCTTTGACGGCTATGAGCCGGCCAAGGAATGGTTGAAAAAAGCCAAGCCTGACGTTGTGATTGTGGTTTATAACGATCATGGTCTTAATTTCTTCCTGGATAAAATGCCCACTTTTGCTCTGGGATGCGCTGATATCTATGAAAATGCCGATGAAGGCTGGGGACTCAAGCCGCAGGCACCTTTTCCCGGTGATGCGCAATTGTCCTGGCATATCGCCGAGTCATTGATCGAGCAGGAATTTGATATCTGTACCTGCCAGGAAATGCTGGTGGATCATGGTTTCGTTAATCCACTGCGTGCCCTGTACGGCACTTTGCAGGAATGGCCGGTAAAGACTATTCCTCTGGCAGTAAACGTGGTTCAGCATCCTGTGCCAACCGCTGCACGTTGCCTGAAACTGGGTCACGCACTGGGCAAGGCGATTGAGTCCTATCCGGAAGATACCCGTGTGGTTATTTTTGGTACTGGCGGCATGTCTCACCAGTTACAGGGTGAAAGAGCGGGTCTTATCGATGTGGATTTCGACATCGAAACCATGAACCAGATGGTCGATAATCCGGAATGGTTTACCCAGTTCTCCAACAGTGAAATTATGCGCAGAACAGGCACAGAAGGCATTGAAACCATCATGTGGCTGGTAATGCGTGGTGCATTGCAGAAGGATGCCAAGCTCATCCACAAGCACTATCATGCGCCTATCTCAAATACCGGTGCGGGTGTTATGGTACTGGAAAACCAGTACTAGATACTTCCGGTATTCAGGCATCAAAAAAAGGGTATCAGTCATGCTGATACCCTTTTTTATTGGGTTGGATAAGTAAAAGGATTTATTTGCCTTGAAATGTAAAAACCCCATCCCAGTCTTTATCAGGTGGATTGAGACGGCAGGTTTTCACGCGTTCCAGGTAAAGTGAGTAAAGTCTCATTGCAGGATTCCTGCTGGCCAGGTCATTGAATATTTCATCGGCCTGCTGCCAGTTGCAGCTTCGATAGGCGGCCAGGCCTTGTTCAAAATAGTTGATTTCGTTTATTTCAGAATCAGATAGCTGTCCCGCAAGACCAAGCAGTTCATAGATACGAACCGGCTTGTTTTTGCCTTTGACACGCACCAGATCCAGTTCCCGATAGATAAAGCCGACCCCCAGATTTCTGGTTTCCTCGCTGACAATAGTACTGACATCATATTGCTTGGTCAGGGACTCAAGACGGGAAGCCAGATTGACAGTGTCTCCGATCACGGTGTAATTCATCCGGTTCAAAGAGCCGAGATTTCCTGCCACCACTTCACCGCTATGTATCCCGATACCGGTCTTGAGCTCTGGCGTTCCCGAGCTGCGACTGGCGTTATTCATCTGTTCAACCCTGGATCTCATGGCAAGCGCCGCCAGCAAGGCATTGTTTACATCGTGCTCACTGCTGACAGGCGCACCAAACAATGCCATCACCGCGTCGCCAATATATTTGTCTACGACGCCTTTGTGCTCTTCAATGGCGGAACTCACTTCAGACAGATAATGGTTTAAAAAACCAAGGATAGCTTCCGGTGCCTGACTTTCACACAGGCTGGTAAAATCCCGAATATCGGAAAAAAGTATGGTTGCGGTGCGGGTTTCTCCGCCAAGGTTTACTTTTCCGCTCATGAGTTCCTCGGCAATTTCTCTGGACACCACTTTGCCGAGGATGTCTCTGACTTTCTCTTTTTCAGCCAGACCGACAGCCATTTCGTTGACAGAGTTTTCCAGTCGGCCGATTTCATCCAGGCGCTTGCTGTTACCGCTGCTGCCATAATCTCCACGCTCAATCTTGCCCACACGGGTGACCAGACTCATGACTGGCTTGCTAACGGAGCGCCCAAGAATTATGGCGAGAAACAGGGACAGGCCAAGTCCGAGAGCGAACAGGATGATCAGCCGTTGCTCCAGTTCACGATAGGGAGTAAGTGCCTGGGGCAGTGATTGTTGAACCAGTGCGCTTAGTGAGAGCTGGTTGTTATCAATTAGTGGTGTCGCAAGAGCAACAAAATCTTCACCATCAAGATCCAGCATGCCGGTGGATGCATCTCCAGCAGAGTAGGCGTTGTATTCCACGGCAAGTTCATCTGCCTGGTTGTCTGGCAGGGTAGTGGCAAGAGGAGTGGCCTGGCCTTTTTCATTGAGCTGGATAATGGAAACATCCGAGGAGATTATTTCCTTAAGTGACGACACATAGTCAGTATCAAGCCGCTGTCCAACAATAATCCAGCCATCCACAAGCGGCGTGAGTATAGGTACCGCGACAACCTGATAGGCAATATTATCTATCAGGATAAATGAGCTGGCCTCGTAGTCATCATCTTCCTCCGCTGCCTCCAGCAGATAAGACCACGGGAATTGGCTTTCAGGAGAGAGGCGCCTCAGGGTATCAGCGACCATCAGGTAGTCGTAATCGACCACCATCAGCAAGTCGGCATTTGTGGTTCGCAACAACAGGTTTTCACCAGCAGAAAGTATGGTGTCATAATCCCGGGTGTAGTAGGTTTCCCGAAACGCAAAGTCGCGCGCCAGGGCCCTGAACGTCACCCTGAAATTGGTTTCCCGTTCTTTGATCAGTTGTGTAAAAACCTCCAGACCAATTTCAAGATTCTCATCAATAACCGCGCGGGTATTGTTGTAGGTTGTTCTGTTAACCGAGAGAAAAACAGTACCAAGGACCAGTAACAACACAATGGCAAGAGAGGTAATTACCTGCGACCTGAAACTGCGAAACTTGACGAGATTGGAGAAACTGGAGAAAGACATGGCTTTTCCTGGCCGATCACTTAAACAAAAAAGCGATAGGCCACTAATGTTTGCTTAATGTGCCAACCGTTTAATGGTAACTCTTGCCTGTCCCTGTCGGTGCACGTCGGATACGACGGTCACGACCCAGGTCAATTTCAATTTCAAGCAGCGTCGTTTGTTCAGCGCTCACTGAAGCATTGTAGGTGCTGAACTGATCACGTCGTCTGGCGCGTTCGTGCCATATTTTGAATGTGTAATCTCCGGCATCAAGCCCTGCTATACGTGCGCTGCCATTGACATCACTTTTACCCATCAGGTGACTTTCACCAACATAGATATAGCCGAGCATCCAGTCATGAATATTACAACCCACAACAGTAACGCCAGGCACATCAAATAATACCGGATCGGCATTAGTGCTTGAGTAAAGCGGAAGCTCAAAACTGTTGTTGTCGGAAAACGAATAGACATGATGTTGAATATCATCACTGTTTGGAAAACTTACATAACTTCCGGCCACGATAGTGACAACATTATCAATGAACTCCCTGTCGACCTGGTCCATTTCCCCGGCAAAGTCCCAGTCATCTGGCAGTGCAATCTGTGGCGAAATGATTTCTATGACAGCGTCACTGACCGGGCTGCCATCACTGTCAGTGAATAATACTTCCAGCGTGCCGGCGCTAACGGCATTGCCGGTAAAAAGAATATAAAAGGAAAAAGGTAAAGCGACCTGTCGTCCCGAAAACAATTTGTCAGTATTAATGCTTAACAAAATATTCAACAAGCCATTGAGCAATCTGGTAAAAAAGGATTGAAGGGTTTGTTTTGCATTGTTGTTCAAGATGTCATTCATTTCGGTGGTCTTTATTAAAGCCTTCTGTTCAATTGAACTGTGAAACTGTTGCCGGTGTAGGTAATACCACCACTGGCATTGGCGACGCGTCGCTCGTAGTTGGCGCTAATGGAAGTGTCCTTGCCAAGTGCCCAGTTCCAGTCCAGCATAAAGCTATGGCTGGAGGCGTCGATCAGATAGACCGCATATTGTCCACAACTGTCACAGAGTTGAAAATCCTTGGCAATTGCTTTTGAAAACCCAAAAAATTCAGATCCCGGATTGGTGCTGGCATCAACCTCGCCGTCGCGGTAGAGGTAGCGCACGGAAATAACTGAATTATTTTCCAGCGTATAGTCCATTGTCGCAGCAAATTCATTGTTGCTCTGGTTAAAGACGTCGCCAGGCGCAAGGTCAGAATAGGGGACTGCTTTGCTGGCATCAGCTGTTCTTCTTTCTGCGCTGAACTCCAGCTTTGCATGGAGCTGAGGCAGGAAACGTTTTTCCAGTCCTATATTGGTTCGATAGAGCCAGCCGTCACGGGAGTTGGTTTGGTAATCCCGTTTATCTGCACTGAATCCGATGCTCAGCCTTGGTGTATAGGCACCCAGGCCAAGACGCTGAATGTAGGTTAATGAGGCGCCATAACTGTATCTGTCCAGACCATTACTGTCATTGTAATTTTCAGTACCAAGATGAGCACCCAGGAGTACGGATTTTCCCGTATCTGGTACCCATAACTTCCCGATATTTACATTGGCGGCAATAAACTGATCTTCAAAAATATCCCTTGCACTGACGGCATTGGAGATATTGTCTTTGAAGCTATAGCTGACATTGGCATCAACTTCGGTATTGGCTATGGCCGGCAGGGAGGCGGGTATCAGGAATAGCAGAGCCAGTCTGGGAAGTTTACGTTTCATGTCGGCTATTGTAACAGGGGCTTTGAAAAAGCTTCACTATTGCATTTCAATATAAGATGTCAGGTTATTCTCATGAGACCTGTTGTTCTGGTAAAAAAGGAACACGGCTAATCCTCGATATTGGCCTGAAGCCAGCTATTGCGTTACAGGGTTAATATTGATTAACTTGATAGTCTTTATTTCGCACTAACTATAATAATATATTCATTCGAATCCAGTTGTTACTTTATGCCCAGACGTCTTCTGAACAATAAATTTCATTCTTTGTCCGCTTGCTTGCTGATGATTCTTTCTTTTCAGTGTTTTTCCCAGCAGGACTACCCCAATGCTGTTGCCAATATTGATTGTGATCGGGCCTGTTTATTTGATCTGGTGGATCAATACCTGGCGGGCCTGAAGGCAAAAGACCCATCCATGGTTACCTGGGCCGATGAGGTGATGTTTACCGAAAACAATGTGCCGCTGAGAATAGGTGATGGCCTGTGGGGGACAATCACCGGTATGGGCGATTATGACCTGCGGGTTGCAGACGTCGAATCCGGCCAGGTGGGCTTTTTCGGTGTTGTGGATGAACCCCATTTTTCCTCGCTTTTTTCCATGCGCCTGAAAGCGGTGCAGGGTCGAATTGCCGAGGTGGAAACGGTTGTCCTGCGCACTGAGACAGAACCCAAGAGTATTATCTGGCCTGAACCGGTACTGGAGCACA
Source organism: Pseudohongiellaceae bacterium (assembly GCA_965661105.1). Taxonomy (GTDB): domain Bacteria; phylum Pseudomonadota; class Gammaproteobacteria; order Pseudomonadales; family Pseudohongiellaceae; genus Eutrophocola. Next base: position 21,636 of record CBFICR010000047.1, read on the forward strand.
AGCCGCTGTTTTATGAGATTTTGCCGGAGCAGAGGAGGCGCTCAAGAGACCGTCTGATTTCCATCGCGGATGGTTATTTTGATACCCTGCAATTGAATGATGGCACCCTGTTTACGCAATTCCATGAAGACTGTAATCGTGTGGAAAACGGCACCAAGACTACCAATAATGCCGCTGTTGAATTTACCGCCGTGGGTGCGCTGGGATGCGAGGAGCAATTTCGCCAGGGTAACTACCGCTATGATGACAGGTTGCGCGCACGGCGTTTTCCGCTGGTGGACGAGGAGCGAGGCCTGGTACTGGCTTCAGGCTTTATAGATCATTCGGGCAGTCTGGATAAATATACTTTAAGCGACGGCAGGGAAGTCAGCTCACCGATACGTTATCCTCACTCATTCTATTTGCTGGAACTGTTCAGGATTGATGACGGCCAAATTCGCCAGATTGAGGCGGTATTTGTTTCCGTGCCCTACGGCATGGGATCGCCCTGGCTACCACCGGATTTGCCGGGATTGCTGTAGGTTAGGGGCGAATACAACAAATTGCAGGCATAGTGATAGAATTCCAACCAGATTAAAAAAATTGATATTTCACGGGAAATGAAAATGGCTAAAGACATAAAATCCGACGATAAAACTCAAAGCAGTAGCGATAACCATACTTTTGATCGCAGAAAATTTCTTGGCACAGCGGTGGGCCTGGCCGGCGCAGTCGCTGGCGCATCACTGTCAGCCAATGCCCAGGCTCAGCCCCCGGCGGGCGGCGCGGCGCGTCCAACGCCACCTGAATTCGAGACGCCACAGCTGTTTCGTCTTGAATCCGATGTGCATGATTGCCAGGTAACCGGCAAGATTCCTGATGATTTAAACGGCGCGTTTTACCGGGTAGGGCCCGATGCCCAGTATCCGATGAATCCGCGCAACATTCCCTTTGATGGTGAAGGTCACGTTGGCATGTTCCGTATCAAGGATGGCCGGGTGGACTACAAGACCCGTTATGTAAAAAATGATCGCTGGAACGCACAGAATGAAGCCGGAAAAATTCTTTTTCCCATGTATCGAAACCCCTACATGGATGACCCCAGTGTTGCCGGTCTGAGTCGCAGCACTGCCAACACCCATATCATCAATC
>CBFICR010000048.1:0-22745 GCA_965661105.1 Pseudohongiellaceae bacterium
GAAATGATCAGCCTGTTGCTTGAAGCAGGCGCGGATGCGGAGGCAGCAAATCCGGAAGGGCAAACGGCTTTAATGGCTGTGGCTCGTACTGGCAATGTCGCTGCGGCCAAATTGCTTCTGGATAATGGGGCTGATGTGAACGCCGTTGAAGGCTGGGGTGGTCAGTCAGCGCTGCATTGGGCTGCCGCCAGAAAGCATCCTGAAATGGTAGAGTTTCTGATTGAAAACGGTGCCCAGGTTGATGTTCGCGGTATAGATCGTAACTGGGAACGCCGGGTAACGTCAGAACCGCGCATGAAAGATATGAAGACCGGTGGTTTGACGCCACTTTTATATGCGGTGCGGGAAAACTGTATTGCCTGCGTGAATGCACTGCTGGATGCAGGTGCTGATATTAATAAACCGGACCCGGACAATGTTTCACCATTAATATTGGCGCTGGTGAATTTGCGTTATGACATGGCAATGAATTTGATTGAGCGTGGCGCAGACATTAATCAGTGGGATTACTTTGGTCGAACGCCACTTTATGCCGCCGTCGACACACACCTGGTGCCAGGACGCAGTAACCGGGGCGACCTTCCGGCTGTTGAAAAGCATACTGCTTATGAAGTCGCAGAACTGTTGCTCGAAAAAGGTGCCAACCCAAACCTGAGCCTGAAGCTTTATCCTCCTGCCCGCGAGATTGTCTATGACCGGGGCAATGATTTTAATGTCATGAATACCGGTGCTACCCCGATTCAGCATGCTGCCTATATGGGGGATACCAAAATGATGAAACTCCTGCTTGAACACGGAGCAGACTGGTCGCAGCCAAATGCCTATGGGGTGACACCAATGATTGCGTTGACCAGTAAATCCACCAATGAGAATACCCGCAGTTCAGGGAAGGATGAACTGGATGTGATGCAGGGACTTGATGTTTTGTTGAATGCCGGTGCCGACCTTAATCAGAAGGGTGGGCGATATGGCGAGACGCCTTTGCACACAAGCGCAAGGATGAACTGGTCTGTGGTTGTCTCTTTTCTGGTGGAAAACGGGGCTGATCTTTATGCCAAAGATGACCGTGGATTAATCCCGCTGGATTATGCCACTGGCAAGGCAGATACCCAGTCCCTGGGCGCTTTTGATGTTATTGGAGAGTTGCCACAGATGGCCAGGCAGTTACAAAAACTCATGGAAGAAAATCCCCAGTGAGACTCTCCCTGGTTGACTTAAACAAAGGGGAAGCTTTAGCTTCCCCTTTTTTAGTGCGTCTGGAAAAAGAAGTTTATAACAGTGAAGACTATTAACATGGCCGCTCCAGTTATAGAAAGTTCTGCTTTTGAGCATGTCATTGAGAAAACGGTTCAAGGACTGGAAAAACAGGGCTATATTGTTTTGCAAAATATTCTCCCAGAAGCTCTTTTAAACGATCTTTTGCAACATCTTAAGTCACTGGATGATGAAAAATTTAACCGGGCAGGAGTAGGGCGGGAAAACGACTTCCAGCTAAATCAGTTTATTCGACGTGATGAAATTCATTGGCTTGAAGGCTCCCACCCTGTTACCAGGGATTACTTTTCCTGGATAGAGCAATTAAGAAAAGTATTAAACAGGCATTTATTTCTGGGACTGTTTGATTACGAATGCCATTATGCTTTCTATCCGGTTGGTGCGTTTTACAGGAAACACCTTGACGCGTTCAGGGGCAGTAATACACGAATTCTCTCCACGGTTTTGTATTTGAACCCTGGCTGGCTTGCTGGCGATGGAGGCGAGTTGGTGATTTACCACCCTTCAAGCGGTGAAATCCTGGAAGTAATAGAGCCCGGTTTTGGCAAGATGGTGATATTTCTAAGTGAAGAGTTTCCCCATGAAGTGCTGCCGGCAAAAAACAAACGCTATTCACTTACTGGCTGGTTTCGAAAAAACAATTCCCTTGCGATGACTATTGACCCACACAGCTAGCACATCATGCCCTCAGGGAAATAAAGTGATTGGATCGTGAGATCGCTGCCGACCATGTTTCCTGAATTAATGAATAGTAATCCATTTCGGCTTATTATTGGCAGGACCAAGTCATAAGTAAGCTGGGCTTATGGCACCATCAGCGTTCACAAGCACTGTTATACGACCTTTAAATAGCGGCATTTGCGATCAAGTGGACCGGGTTCATGATAGTGAGTTAGTCAGGTTTAAAACCTTTGGAAGAAGCCCGGCCCGGATCGATGATCGAAAGATTTGATCATTAATGATTAAGGTAGGGAGAATCGTATGAAAACAAGTATATACACTGTTGTAGCTGTTGTTATGAGTTTGCTCATAACAGACTATGGAAATGCCCAGCCCCGTGACCCTGAAGAGTGGCTTCAGATCTCGAGGCAGTGGAGCGATCGTATGAATGGGGAAGCACTGGCTACTCCTTTTAAAGGAATTACAACGGATGGGAGCGTGCAGCCGGGCTTGTTTGAACTTCGTTCAACCGGTATCACTACCAAACCCATTGCTGATGCAGCCCTTGAATTTTTAAGCAGTCTGAATTCAGACCAGCGTGAGCGTATCAGTTTCTCCGTGCAGGATGATGAATGGCGTATGTGGGCTAACCAGCACATTTATTATCGTCAGGGAATTTCCTTTGAGGAAATGAGCGCTGATCAGCGTGCCACAGCACTTGCCATGCTGGGTCAGTCATTGAGCGCCAGAGGGCTGGCACTATCCCAGGACATTATGCACCTGAATACGACTCTGGCAGAGCTGAATAACAATAATTTTCTTGAATATGGTGAGGGTAAATACTTTCTTACTATCATGGGGGAGCCGTCCGCCACTGAACCCTGGGGCTGGCAACTGGATGGCCACCATTTGAATCTGAATTACTTTATCCTGGGAGAACAGGTAGTAATGACTCCCTCTTTCTGGGGCTCAGAACCTGCAGTTGCAACAACCGGCAAGTATGCCGGCACAGCTATTATGGAAGATGAACAGCGCTACGGTCTGGCCATGATCAATACCCTGACTGATTCCCAGCGAGAAAAGGCTGTTATCCAGGCCAGGAAAACCGGAAACAACATCATGACACAGGCATTTAGTGACAATGTCGAGCTGGATTATGCCGGCATCAGGGTTTCAGAGTTTTCTTCAGCACAAAAACAACAACTGATGCGATTGGCAGGTATTTATATTGGTAATATGCGTGAATCTTTTCAGGGGGTTCGCATGGATGAAATAGAGGAGCATCTTGATGACACCTGGTTCGCCTGGATTGGCGGAAGTGACGAAGATTCAACGTTCTATTACAGAATACAGAGTCCGGTTGTACTTATTGAATTCGACCATGAAACACCGGTTGGCTTGACTCACATGTATCCTCGAGGTGTTCCATATAAAGAGCATATCCATGCCATAGTGCGCACACCCAATGGCAATGATTATGGAAAGGATTTGCTGAGGCAGCATTATCTGACTCACCCGCACTGAAAAAATGGTTAGCGGCAAAGATTAAAGAACAGTAGCAGACAATGCCTTATACTTGGCACAGGATCTAGAAGAATCAAGAGGTATAACAATGGAAATCATTATCAAACGCAGAAATCTATTGAAGGCTTTGGCTGCAGTACCTGCAGTAGCTTCCCGGTACACTATGGCGCAAAGTGATGGCTTGGGACCGCGCCAGGGCCGGCTTAAACAAAGCGTCATGCCCCAGGTCTGGACCGGAACCGATTTCACCCTTGAAGAGCGTTGTGAAATTTTGTCTACCCTTGGTTTTGCCGGTATGGATCTGGCCCAGGCTTCCCAGGTTCCTGTGCTTAATGACTATGGTCTTACCTCCACGCTAATGACCGGCACAGGCACTACTTTTCAGGATGGCCTGATTCGCCGCCAACTGCATGACCAAATTGAGGAAGCCACCATCGCTGGTATAGACATGTGTGTCGAAGCCGGCTGCAAGAACCTGATAGCACTGCCCGGTGAACGCCGTGGAATGTCCCGTGAAGAAGGCGCTGATAATGCCGTGGAAATTCTTTCCCGCGTGGCGCCCTATGCGGAGGAAAAAGGTGTCTATATATGTATGGAAATTACCAATTCCAAGGTAGCTGCCGATAATAGAACTGATCAGGTATTTGATGATATTTATTGGGGCTTCGATGTCTGCCGCAGAACTGGCTCATCCAATATCACGGTGGTTTATGATTTTTATCATGTGCAGATTGCCAATGGCGATGTGGTGAGAACCATGCAGAACAACCTGCCCATGATTACCCATATGCACGTTGCCGGTGTGCCATCCCGTCGAGAGATTGATCGCACCCAGGAGCTGGATTATCGGTGGATTGCACAACAGATTGCCGATTCAGGCTATGAGCATTTTGTGTCTCACGAATACCGTTCGACCGAAGGCCGCAATCCATTGATCAGTCTTGCTGTTGGCTACGATATACTGACGGTTATTTAATTTATTTGATTCCTTGCCTTGAGAAAGTAGCCTGGAGTAGCAGTATAAACAGGGGAGCTTTCAACTGGAATTTTCCTGCCGAAAGTAGAGGTACCAACCGGTTTTTTAACGGCAAGTGTCCCTCTATTGTGCAGTTTCGTGTTTGTTTTTCTTCCGTCTTAAGGCTGATCCTTGCTTCCCGTATCAGACCCTCTGCCCGGCGCTGGCGCCGGGCATTTTAAGCCATTTAACGTCTCTGAACTCTCCCCAAAAAATCTTTGTATCAGGCTTTTTTATCCTGAAAATCCTATACGCATAACAGAGAATAATTAATATCAAATTCCACATTGTGTAAAAATAATGCAGAAAGTGTGTTTTTTTTCAATAATCCCCCTTGCTCCGCCCTCTATAACCAATTGAAATATATGGAAAAAAATCGTCTCAAAATAGTAGGTTGACCCAGCTCGGCAGAGGCGCTACAAATACCCTGTTTTTCCTCCGGTTAAAAAAATAAATAAGTACTAATAACTGGAAGCTGCCACAGGGAAGATTTTTGGCGGGAAGGAGTGAAAAAACAACATTAAATTAATCTTAGGGGGAGTTCATGAAACTGACCAAAATGAAAGTGGCGGTGCTGTCTGCACTGGCTGCTCAAGCGGGCTTTATCACACAAACAGCTGTCGCACAGGATAGACCAGCTCTGGAAGAAATTATTATTACCTCAACGCGTCGTGAAACTGACGTTCAGGACGTGCCTTTGGCAGTAACTGCCCTGACCGGGCAAAGCCTGCAAGATCAAAATATTGAAAACCTGGAAGACCTTACCGGTGTTGTCCCTAATGTACTGATTGCCGGTGGTAATGGGGGGACTACTTCAGGTTCTTTCTACATGCGCGGTATTCCCAATGTGGGTGTCTACCTCGATGGCATCTGGCAGGTATCCAGTAATGGTCTGCTGACTCGAGATTTCGTGGAACTTGATCGTGTAGAGGTGCTGCGTGGACCGCAGGGAACACTGTATGGCCGTGACTCTACCGGTGGTTCGATTCATATGCATTCAAAAGCACCTGCTGAAGAGTTCGGTGTAAGTCTTAATATTGGCGCAGGTAATCTTGATAGACGCGACATGATGGTTTCTGCCGATATCCCCATAGGTGACAATCTGCGTACCAAGTGGACAGTGGGTAGTTATGACCAGGATGGTTGGGTGAAAAGTTTAACCACCGGTGATAATGCCGGCTGGATGGATAGCCAGGTATTCCGTGGCGACATATTGTGGACACCAACCGACACCCTGAGCTTTCGTTTGATTCATCAGGAAGACGACCAGGTTGGCCAGCAGGCTCGTGTTCAGTCCAGAATTGACTATGATGTTGCCAGTATCCAGGGCTTCCAGATGGGTATCGCGCAGGCAGTGGATATTGCCAGTGGCGGCAAGTTTAATCCCAATTATGCGGTAGCGGGTCATCCAGGTGGGCAGCTTGGCAGGTATGAAAGCCGGCTTAAATCCACTACCCCTAACGAGCAGTACCTGAAGCAGACAACATTGCACGCAGACTGGGATATCAGCGACACCATGCATTTGAAGTACATGTATGGTAACTCTACCGTTGATACGTCCATCTATAATGACTGGGGTGGATCCGAATACAACTTCTTCGTTAACTACGATACTGGCATTCTTGACCTGGAAAGCCATGAGTTCCAATTCACCGGTAATCTTTTTGACGGTGATGTGGATTATGTTCTTGGCTACTACGCCTGGGAGCAGGCATCACGTAATCGTGGCGTTGAATGGGGTTCAACTGACTGGACTTTCACCAATGATGCCGGGTCGATCAAGTCTCTGAACTTTGACGATGTATTGGCCAGCCCCCAGTGTAATGACACACCAACAGAAAGAGGCTTTCCTCAATTTGGTGACACCTGGCCACAGCCTTGTGCGTGGCTGCCTTTTGGTTGGGCTGCGGCCTTTGCCGGTCCCGGCTTTGCAGGAACACGCTCTGACCGTCTGAATGGTCAAACCCAGGATGGTGATGCTTTCTTTGGTGAGTTGACCTGGTATATCAACGATAAATGGGATGTCACAGTAGGCTATCGTGATCATTCCCAGGATAATGTTGCTGTGGCCATGTCTCCCGCTCAATTAGCGGCCAATATTGCTTCTGGCGCAACTGAAGCCCGTCCAATTGAAATTAATACTACTTTCCAGGATCGTGGTATGGCGACTGCAGGTCCATTGGATGTCGCTACACCAGTAAGCTTCGGCGCTGATACTTATCGTTTTGCGACGACTTATGATATCGGTGACGCCATCATGATTTATGCTGGTTACAGTGAGGGCTTTAATTCGGGTGGTATTTCCCAATACGAAGACGGTGTAGGCCCGGTAAGCATCAATTATGCGCCTGAAATTATTGAAAACTATGAACTGGGTGTTCGCGCGGATCTGTTTGACGGATCATTGCGTGCCAACGTGACGTACTTCAATACAGACTGGATTGGTATTCAGTATCTGGGTACCGTAATTGACCGTGCTACCGGTATTGAAGCAACAGAACTGGTTCGACAGAATACTGCCAATGGTACTGCCGAAGGGATTGAAATCGAGTTGACGTATGTGCCAACTGACCAGTTGACCCTGTCTGCCAATCTTGGTTTTCTGGATACACAATATACCAGCGTTAATCCAGGTGCCCCTTTACCTTTGGATGCGGAGTTTGCCAGAGCGCCTGAAACTACCTACATGCTGAGTGCACAGTATGATTGGGATAATGTCTTTGGCGGCACTCTGATGACTCGTCTTCAGACCAACTACTGGGATTCTTACTGGCGTGCAGATACACTGGAACTGCGTCAGAACTTCCAGGGTCTGGTGTCTGAATCGCCAGCAGGTGATCTATGGGTAACCAATGCCAGGGCTGTGTGGGCTCCAAATGAAGGTAATTATGAAATTACTCTCTGGGCCAACAACCTGACAGATGAGTACAACTTCAACTCCGGTTTCATGCACGGTGTTTGGCAGTTTGACTTTGCCACGGTTGACCGTCCACGTGAATACGGTGTGACTTTCTCTACCCGTTTCTAATCAGGAAGCGGTAAAGCAAGATAAAAATGGAGGACTTCGGTCCTCCATTTTTTTTATTTAAAAAAAGGAAAAAGGAAAAAGGAAAGCTCAGGCCAGAACAGCCACGCTTTTGATCTGGGCATAAACCTGCATACCCGGTGTTATAGCCAATTCCTCTACCGACTTTCTTGTCAGTCTGGCCAGTAGAGGCATATCTCCCAGTTGCAGCTTTATCATGATCTGGGCATGGTTTTCAGCCTGCAGTTCTACCACAGTAGCCGGAAAAATATTCTGTATGGAAGTGCCTGTCTGCTTTTCCAGGGTGAGGCTGACATCATGAGCGGCAATCCGCAGACGCGCGCTGGTTCCGGGGGGAAGTGTATTACCAGGAACAGTAAAGTCCAGTTCGCCACTGCTCATTGTGCTTAAACCAAACCTGGTATCAGAAGTCGTCACTGTCGCATGAATCAGCGTCTCGGCATCATTGCGGTGGGCCAGGGGTAGATCCATTCGCGTTAACATTTCCTGGATTGGACCACATCCCAGAACCTCTCCTGCCTTAAGAATAACCAGGTTGTCAGCCAGTCGGGCCACTTCATCAGTGGCATGGCTGACATAGAGTACCGGAATAGAGAGTTCCCGGTGCAGGGACTCCAGGTAGGGAAGTATTTCCTGTTTTAGTTTGTTATCCAGGGAGGACAGCGGCTCGTCCATTAATAGTAACCTGGGACTGACAGCCAGTGCCCGTGCAATGGCGACCCGTTGTTGCTCTCCTCCGGAAAGGGTATGGGGGTGTCGCTCAAGTAGTTTGCCAATGTTTAAAAGCGCAACGCTATCTTCCAGCGGAATACGGCGATCTTCTTCAGATACCCGGGATAAGCCATACTCGAGATTTTGTTTCACACTCAGATGTGGAAAAAGACTGGGCTCCTGAAATACATAGCCGATTGCACGCAGGTGAGTGGAGACAAATTTTGCAGCATCCTGCCAGACCTGTCCATTGAATGTAATTTTTCCGCCGGGTATATTTTCTAGACCGGCAATGGCTCTGAGCAGGGTGGTTTTGCCACTTCCTGAAGGGCCGAATATTGCAGTGATACCGCTATCAGGCAGATTCAGGTTAACGTTCATGGCAAAGCCGTCACGTTGGAGATTAAAGCTTATATCAAGGCTCATATTCGAAAAACCCTGAACCGCTTGTTACTGGCATAGACCAACACAAGCATGATGAAGGAAAGAATGATGAGTGCGCCGGAAAGCCAGTGAGCGCTGGCATATTCCAGGCTCTCTACGTGGTCATAAATGGCAATGGATAGTACCTGGGTCTGTCCGGGAATGTTGCCGCCAATCATCAGGACGACACCAAACTCTCCTATGGTATGCGCAAAGCCAAGCACGCTGGCAGTGATAAAACCGGGTCTTGCCAGCGGCAGGGCGACAGTAAAAAAACGGTCCCAGGGCGATGCTCGCAATGTGGCGGCCACTTCCAGCGGACGTTTCCCGACAGATTGAAAAGCATCATGAAGTGGCTGTATAACAAAAGGCATGGAGTAAATAACCGAGCCTACGACAAGACCGGTAAAGGTAAAGGCCAATGGCGCAGCGCCCAGTGCTGTAATGGGACCATTGGCACCCAGTAGCAGCAACAGGTAAAAGCCAAGGACAGTGGGTGGAAGTACAAGGGGCAGGGCAATCATGGCTTCGATCAGAAATTTAAAACGCCAGCGGGTTCTTGCCAGCCACCAGGCAAAGGGAGTGCCAAGCACGAGTAAAATGAATGTGGATGCCAACGCCAGCTTGAGCGTAAGGAAAAATGCTGCTAAATCAGCTTCATCCAGAATCACGGAACAGAGAATCCGTTACTTTGAATAATGGAGCGGCCGCGAGGGCTTTCCATAAAATCGATGAACTGTCTGGCGGCATCATTATCGGTTAGCCTGACACCCTGAAGTTTTATCGGCGTGTAAAGGTTTTCGGGGATCGGCCAGTAACTTCCTGCCTGTAAAAATCGGCCGAAAATGATCTGGGAAAAAGCAATCAGGGTAATGTCTACTTCGCCACTGATTCCGAAATGATAGGTTTGGCCGATATTTTCTCCGACTACCAGTTTTTCCTGCAGAGCATCCCACACGCCCATGGACTCCAGTATTTCCCGGGCTGCGTTGCCATAGGGAGAAAGGCGGGGATTGGCGACTGCGAGAAGGTCAAATTCGCCCCTGGATAATGTATCCGAATTGAGTTTCCTGTTAGCCAGACTCCACAGTACCAACCGGGCATGGGCGTAGGTAAAGCGTGAGCCGGGAATGATTTTGCCTTGTTGTTCCAGCACCTCGGGGCGCATGTCATCTTCTGACAGGAAAATATCATAGCCAGCGCCCTTAAGAATTTCGCCATAATGCTGCGCACTGGGGCCAGGGGAAACAATCACCCTATGCTCGCTTAGCTTTTCAAACTCCTGCTTCAGCTCTTCCAGGGTAAAATCGAAATTGCTGGTGACAGCAACGCGGACTTCGCCAGCATACAAAGAGGTACTGCCCATTGCTGTAGCTATTAAGAAAACAAGGGCGAGAAAATTTGATTGAAGTTGATGTGCAGCATTCATAGGTGGGCATTATGCCAGAATGAACGGGTTTTTCGCTAACCTGCGTCAAGCCGGAGCCGACCAGACTAAGCTTGAGTCATTTTCGTCGAAAAGGTTATCTGGGAATAGTCACAATAACCGTAATAAACATTATGCCGTTAATGATTAATGCCAGAATAGGCAGGGCAATGGGTTTTTCCCCCCGGATCAACCCGATTTGTCCCGTCACCAGTCCACTCAATATAAGAGCAACAATAAAAGACAGCATAATTCCCAGACTGCTGTAACCATCCAGAGTTTCGCCCTGATTGATTTTCGATGACATGGCATAGGTCAGAATCAAGCCGATAAAAACACAGGCGAAGGCAATGACTGAAAAAAGCGGCTTACGTTTTATGGGCAATTCTTTGTTCATTAATAGCGAGCACTTATAACAATAAGCGCCAACTTAATGCCGAAAACCATATTCAAGAATGAAGTAAGCAGGATTCATTTCTTTTAAAGGTTCATGCAGTTTAACCAGCTCGTTTTTTGCACCATGTATTTCAAATCTGGTCAGGTCCGCAATCTGTAAGGCCTCTTCCAGTAATTGACCGACGTTTTCCAGATGTGCAAGCACACCCTCAGCACCTTCATAACCTTCACGGCAATGAGCTTCATCACCGTTAAAGCAAAAGCCATAATAAAGGCATTGGGCTTCCTCACTGGTTTGACTGACAAACTGTTCAACCAGGGCTTTAAAGTCAGCCAGTCTGCCTTCATGAACTTTAAAGTAGGGAACTATGGAAACACAGGAATCTTGGGTAGACATAAATTTTCCTTTCTGGTTTTCGGGTTAAGGCCTTAAGGTGAATAGTAAGTATATTTATTTATTAACTGCACTTACATCCCTGTTGTGTTGACCGGGCCTGGGGAATATCCGGTGAATGGCAGATGAGTGCGATGGTATTTTCTCTTCACTTTCACAAAAAAAGAGGCCGAAGCCTCTTTTTTTCATATCGCTATACCTTCAAACGCGGAAATACCTTCCTGATATTATGTTCAAAAATATTCGCTTTTTCCTGATCTGAAATTGCCGCATTATCAATATAGCGCTTGGTATCATCAAAATATTGACCGCTCTCCGGGTCAATTCCCCGTACTGCGCCGACCATTTCAGAAGCAAACAATATATTTTTGTTGTCAATTACGTTCAGCAGCATATCAATACCTTTCTGGTGATAAACGCAGGTATCAAAAAATACATTGTTCATTAAAAGCTCATCCAATGGCGGCAGTTTAAGCATGTCTGCCAATCCACGGAAGCGTCCCCAGTGGTAAGGCACCGCGCCGCCGCCATGGGGAATGATGAATTTGATGGTAGGAAAATCCTGGCATACGCTGCTCTGCATTAATTGCATGAATGCCGTGGTGTCCGCACTCAGATAATAGGAGCCGGTGGAGTGAAAGGCCGGGTTACAGGAACCACTGACATGAATCATGGCGGGAACATCAAGCTCAACCATCTTTTCATAAATCGGGTACCAGTAGCGGTCTCCCATTGGAGGGGAGTCAAATTTACCGCCGGAAGGGTCCGGGTTCAGGTTGCAGCCTACAAAATCAAACTCATTGACGCAGCGCTCCAGTTCGGCAACAGAGTTTTTCAAATCTGTACCGGGAGACTGGGGCAGGGCACAGGCACCAATAAAGTTTTCCGGATATAACTGGGTTACCCGGTAAACAAGCTCATTAGTGTGCTCGGTCCAGAATTTGCTGGTCCATTCATTACCGACATGGGGACCCATCCAGGAAGCGCGTGGTGAAAAAATCGTACAATCGGTGCCCCGTTCTCGCTGGAGTTTAAGCTGACTGTTTTCCAGGCTTTCCCTGATCTGATCATCAGATATATCAATGTTGCCCTTTTCACCTACATGGGCTGGATCTGATTTCAGTGCATCTTTCTGGGCCTCACGATAGTCACCCAGTGCATCCGGTGCAGTAGTGTAATGGCCATGACAATCAATAATCATACTTCTGTGTCTCCAGTCATAGAAAAATTCAGGCGGCTAAGATAGCAAATTTGCGTGATGTATTCCTTAGCAAATCACCTTGAATGATTAAAAATTCTGCTTTCCTGATCAGACTGTCATGCCGGGGCCATCCCGGTGTAAACTGTTGTCCTGGAATCAAAAAGCCATATATTTATTGGCGATATATAATAAATAAAACCCAATAAAAACAATATAATAAGCCTCGTGCTTAAAGCAAATAATAGGAAGAGAGCAGATTGTTCAAGCATGGTATGGGCTAACCGGAGTAGATGTAATGGATACACAGGTAATTAATGACAAGAGAGAAATTCGTGAACTGGTGGATAACTGGGCGATTTTCAGTGATTCGGGCAACTGGGAGCGCTTTGCACAGTGCTGGCATGATGACGGCTTTATGTGTGCTACCTGGTTTCAGGCTCCCTCACAGGACTTTATCAAAGCGCGACGCGAAGGATTTGAAAAAGGCGTCAGTATTATCCATTTCCATGGTGGCTTTACCTGTGATGTAACGGGAAACAGAGCTGTCGCCCAGACTAAAATGACCATTAACCAGCGCGCTCCGGTACACGACGTGCTGGTGGATGTAGTGTGCACTGGCCGGTTTTATGATTTTTTTGAAAAACGTGAAGGGCGCTGGGGGATGGTGCGTCGTCAGCCAATTTATGAAAAAGACCGTCTTGATGCCGTGGATCCGAATGCCTCGCTGGCACTTGATCCTGATATTCTTGCCGGTTTTCCTGAAGGCTATCGGCATCTTGCCTACCTGCAATCCCAAATAGGCTATGCGGTTGCCAAAGCCGGTTTACCCGGGTTGAAAGGCCCTGAAATCGAAAAGCTTTATGGGGAAGGTAAGGCCTGGCTTGAAGGGGCAGACTCCCCCGGACGTCCGGATATTATCAAATAAGTCTTTAGTACAAGCCCTGATACCTGATCTGGGGTTAAACGCTTTAGATTTCGTTAACAGGCTTAATCCTGTATAATTCGGGGTTGTAGAAGTTCTTTTTTCCTTACTAAAAACAAGGATATAGGTAAAACTCAATGAGTATATTGTCGGAGCAAAAATCACTATCGGGTGCCGGGCAGCAATCGCCGATGCTCGTAGACCAGCATGGTCGACATATCGACTATGTGCGCTTGTCGGTTACTGATCGCTGTGATTTTCGCTGTGTTTATTGCATGTCGGAAGAAATGACCTTCCTGCCAAGAGAGCAGGTCCTGTCTCTGGAAGAAATTTATCAGGTGGCAAAGTCTTTCACTGAACTGGGAGTAAATAAATTGCGTTTAACCGGTGGTGAACCACTGGTTCGTAAAAATGTCATGAGCCTGATTGAAAAAATTGGCAAGCTTCCCGGACTCAAGGAATTACTGTTAACGACAAATGGCTCGCAATTGGAAAAACTGGCTGCCCCTCTCAAGGAAGCTGGCGTAACACGTATCAATATCAGTCTCGACAGTCTGAATGCGGAAAGCTTCCATCGCATGACCAGAACCGGCAAGCTGGACAAGGTCCAAAGAGGAATTGAAGCCGCTGTTGCTGCAGGCTTTGAAGCGATCAGACTCAATTCGGTGATTCTGAGAGGGCGCAATGAGCATGAGATCCTCGACCTTCTCGAGTACGCCCTTGGGCTTGGAATCAATATTGCCTATATTGAAGAAATGCCGTTGGGTGACGTCTCGGACCACGAGCGCGTGGATACCATGTTCAGTAATGATGAAGTCATGGCGGTTATTAACGAGCGTTATCCGCTGACGCCGATAGAAATGACTACGGCAGGCCCTTCCCGTTACTATCAGGTTGAGTCACATGGCAGCAAGGTTGGCTTCATTTCACCGGTCAGTCATAATTTTTGCGATACCTGCAACCGCGTGCGCCTGACAGTAGAAGGAAGATTATTGCTGTGTCTGGGTAATGAGCATTCCATGGATTTGCGCAAGGTCATGCGGGAAAACCCCGGTGATGATGCGATTCTGAAAGAGCACATTATCAAGGCCATGGATTTGAAACCGCTGAAACATTATTTCTATGACAAGGATGAGCCTCAGCTGGTTCGCTTCATGAATATGACAGGCGGGTGACGCAAGTCACCAGTTGCAAGTCACAAGTCACAAGTTTGTGCAGGTAAAATGCATCTTTTTATAGTTTATAGTCAGCCAAAGAATTATTTCCCTGAAACCAATTAGCTTCCATTGAAGACCTGAGTCCTTAGATAACTATTAACGTTAATGTCACTTGAAACTTGTGACTTGTAACTTGAGACTTTTTTATATGTCGGGAAACAAACCCCAGAAAGAATTTGTCCCCTTGCAGATTGCCGTCGTGACGGTTTCTGATACCCGCACCGAAGAGAACGATACCTCCGGGCAGTATCTGGTCGATGCATTAACGGGGGAAGGTCATCGCCTGAATCAAAAGCATATTTGCAAGGATGATGTTGAGGCGCTACGTGCCCTGGTAAAAGGATTGATCGAGGATGACGCCGTGCATGCGGTGCTGCTTACTGGCGGCACCGGATTTACCAAGCGGGATAATACAGTGGTTTCTATTACGCCATTACTGGAATCGACGATTGATGGTTTCGGGGAGATATTCAGATATCTCTCCTACAAGGAGATTGGCTCGTCGACAATACAGTCAAGGGCGTTTGCCGGCTTAAGTAATAACACGGTAGTTTTTTGTATGCCGGGCTCGCCTGGCGCCTGTAAAACAGCCTGGGAAGGGATTATTTGTGAACAGCTGGATTCACGCCACAGGCCCTGTAATTTTGTCGACAGGATAAGCAGTCGCGATTAATGGATTTTATTAGGCAGAAGGGGCTTTAACAAAACAGTCGCAGTCTGTTAGCAAGGTATAAGGGGGAAGACCTGGGTTCAGACTGCGGCCATTAGGGGATCTGTTAATTTTTGACTCTACTGTTTCCTGCGGAAGGTGAGTGCCTGATCATGCTTTACTTTGTAAATAATAAATTAATTAAAATTATACAGAGGCAAGAATGATTAACATCGGTACAGCCAGTACTAAAAGCGTACTGAGTGTGCTTACTACAACTTCTTCTATTGTTTCTGAGTTTTTAAATTTAACGGTCATCAGTTGTCTCCTTTTAAGAATATTTAGATGATTAACCACACCTCTTTTGGAAGCGCATGCGTATGGTAACACGGTGTTACCGTTTGAGGTAACAAAAACTAGAAAATATCTTTAAATTCTGTGACTTTGTTACCATTTTGCTTAAAAAAACCGTTGCTCTTACTATTTTAGCCTGTATCCAAGCCCGACAATTGCTGAATTTTGGGTTGTTCGGGCTATTTTTCAAGCAAAAAAGAATTAATTTCACAATTCGGTAACACTTACGGTAACAATTCTGTTTCAGATCACTATTAATTTCTGCTTTATTGGGAAAGTGTTACCTTTTTGATCGTGGTGAATTTTCACAGATCCTGTTCTTGCTGGTAGTGAATAGCGGCGAAGCACGCTTGAAGCAGATGCTGGGCGCAATATAGAGGCAAAGGGAAGTCAAACGAGGTCTCGAATTCTCGAATCAGATTTGGCTAAAATCAGGGGGCGCGGAACTTTGATTGATTTGGATTTGTCTGCCTGGTCAATGCTGGCTCGGGTCTCCCACATCGGAGAGTGCTCTTGTATACTGTCTGGCTTCTAATATTTATCTTCAGTGATCGCTTGATCAGCCCGGTATTGACAAAATAACAAGCAGAAAACTCTCCATACATACATAATTCAGGATTCAGGAATGGCAAAAAAAGGTTTCACTATTTTCACTTTCATCATGATGTTGGTCATGAATACCAGCCATGCGCAGGAAGTTGGTGGCAAGGATCCCAACGAACTGTACGCTGTTATCGAAACCAACCGGGGAACGATGGAATTCCTGCTATACCGTCAGGTTGCCCCAATCGCAGTCAGTAATTTTGTCAATCTGGCCACACGTGGTTTTTATGACGGTTTGACGTTTCATCGAGTCGTCGATGAATTCATGATTCAGGGCGGAGACCCGGCAGGAAACGGGAGTGGAGGGCCAGGCTATCAGTTTCAGGATGAAATTCGCTTGCGCCACAACCAGATGGGCATTATGTCTATGGCAAATTCAGGACCGGGCACCAATGGCAGCCAGTTTTTTATCACTCATCAGGCAACGCCCCATTTGAATGGTTTGCACACGGTTTTCGGGCTGATCTATTCTGGAAAGGAATTGATCAGGCAGACAAGAATTGGCGATACCATGATTTCAGTGACCATCGAGGGAAATGCAAAAGCCTTTCTTGAGAAGTATGCGGATCGCGTATATCAGTGGAACGTGATTCTTGATGAGAATTTTCCTGACCTGAAGCCCCCGCTCACAGATTAGACAGACAGGGCGGATAGAGGGTAGAGAGAGGGCAGAGAGAGGACGCAGGGCAGTTAGATAGTGTGGCTTATCGGGCAGACTTTTCGGTCAGCTCTTCAGACAGTTCTTCAGAATCCGGCTTTACAGTTTCCGGGTCAGCCTGGTTTTCCTGTTCCTGTTTTTGTTTCTCCTGCTCTTCAATATATGGCCAAAGATAGGCCATCTGTGCGATGGAAAACATCAGGAGTATGGCCATGCTCCCAAATACCTTGAAGTCTACCCAGTACTCATGAAAGGTGAAGGCAACAAACAGGTTGGTACAGCCCAGGAAGAAGAAAACGCCGGCCCAGGCGAAATTCAGGACTTTCCATTTTCCGGCAGGTAATTCAACAACGTGTCCCAGCATTATCTGTGTCATATTTTGTTTGTTGAAATACTGGCTGCCGATAAATACGCAGGCAAATATCCAGTTCACCACCGGGGCTTTCCATTTCAGGATAGCTTCTTCACGAAAGATCAGTGTGAAGGAGCAGAACAGAACCACTGCAGACAACAGGAAAAGATGAGAACGGCTCAACTTGCCGTTTACCAGAAATATTGATCCATAGACAATAATTGAGGCGGTAACCAGAATTTCAGTAGCACTGAAAATTCCACCAAGGGTGTAATCGAAACTGCCCAGGGAAATAACCCTTTCCTCCATTTTGTAAACGATGAGGAAGGCAATCAGCGGGATATAATCAATCAATTGTTTCATATTTGGAATGTAGCCTGATCAAGCACAGGGTCGGAATTAAAAATGCATTATATCCTGATTGGAAATATTTGCTTGATTCCCGTGACACTATGATAGTCTTTCCTGTTTTTTAATTTAGCGACACACGAATGCATTGATCAGGTAAGCAGCCCTTGTCTCAAATATTTGAAATACATCCAGAAAGCCCACAGTTACGTCTCATCAGACAGGCAGTGGAGATCCTGAAACGCGGGGGAGTGATAATTTATCCTACCGATTCCGCCTATGCGCTGGGTTGTCATATTCAGGATAAAGCGTCATTGCAGCGAATCATCAGGATTCGGCAACTGGATGCCAGGCATAACTTTACCCTGGTATGTCGTGACCTCTCGGAGCTGGCTACCTATGCGCGCGTGAACAATTCCGATTACCGCCTTTTAAAGACCTATACGCCCGGTGCCTACACCTTTATTCTGCAGGCAACCTCCGAGGTTCCCAAGCTAATGCTGCATCCCAAGCGCAAAACCATTGGGATTCGTGTGCCGGATCATCCGGTAGTTGCCGCGCTGCTGAAGGAGCTGGACGAACCGCTGTTAAGTAGCACGCTGATTTTGCCGGAGGCCACCATGCCCATGGGGGACATTGATGAGATCAGGGAAGTCATGGGCAAGCAGGTAGATCTGATCATCGATTCCGGGTTTTGTGGGCTGGAGGCAACCACTGTTGTGAGTCTGCTTGATGGCGCACCACAGCTGTTAAGGGAAGGGAAGGCCGATCCTGATCCATTCCGCTAGCAAGCTGGTTCGAATCCGGCCATATGAGTGAAAATTCATTGCGCTATCTTGCTTCAAACCTGCCAATATTTGGCTAAATACAGGTATAATTGTTCGCTCTTATCAAGAGCCAGGGAGTAACAATTGAGCTCAGTTAATTCGCAGCTGAGAGTGCTGTCAGGAATGCGTCCTACGGGACAACTGCATCTGGGTCACCTGCATGGTGTGATCAAAAACTGGACCACATTGCAGCACGAATATGAGTGCTTTTTCTTCATTGCCGACTGGCATGCACTGACTACCCATTACGATGACCCCCTGATTATTGAAAACAATATCTGGGACATGGCCATTGACTGGCTGGCTGCCGGGGTAAATCCCAGTGCAGCGACGCTGTTTATTCAGTCACGGGTGCCTGAGCATGCGGAATTGCATCTTCTGCTGTCGATGATGACGCCGCTTGGCTGGCTGGAACGGGTGCCAAGCTATAAAGATATGCAGGAAAATCTTCAGGACAAGGATCTCAGTACCTATGGTTTTCTGGGCTACCCCTTGCTGCAAAGCGCTGATATTTTAATGTACCAGGCCGGCAATGTACCGGTAGGCGCTGACCAGGTTGCCCATGTGGAGCTGACTCGGGAAGTGGCTCGCCGCTTCAATCACCTGTATGGACGTGAGCCTGATTTCGAAGAGAATGCGATCGGGGCAATCAAGAAAATGGGTAAAAAAGCTGCCAGCCTCTTTAAAAACCTGCGCAAGACTTATCTTGAGACCGGTGACCAGGAAGCCCTTGAAAGAGCTCGGGCCTTGCTAAAAGAACAGCAGAACATATCCCTTGGCGATCAGGAAAGATTGTTTGGTTACCTGGAAGGCGGCGGCAAAATGATTCTTGCCGAGCCACAGTCGCTGTTAACCCGTGCCCCCAAAATGCCCGGGCTCGACGGGCGCAAGATGTCCAAATCCTATGACAATATTATTTCCCTGCGCGAAGAAAATGACTCAATTAGCCAGAAAATAAAAACCATGCCTACTGATCCTGCCAGGGTTCGTCTTACTGACCCCGGCAATCCGGAAAAGTGCCCAGTATGGGAGTTTCATCAAATTTATTCTGATCAGCAAACCCGGGATTGGGTGCAGGAGGGCTGCACAAGTGCAGGGATCGGCTGCCTGGAATGTAAAAAACCGGTAATTGATGCGGTGGTTAATGAAGTTGAGCCAATCCGGCTTAAGGCCAGGCAGCTTGAAGAAAATATGGGCATGGTGAAATCTGTCATTTCCGATGGTTCGGAAAAGGCCAGAGAAGTCGCCAGAGAAACAATGGTGGATGTCCGGCAGGCCATGGGGCTGAATTATCGATGAGCAATGAATTCGATTCAGTGCAGGATGAGCAGGGAAAGCAGAGTAAGCAGAGTGAAGAGCACACTGACGCTGATGGTCAACCTGAAGATCATGCGTCATCATCTTCGCAGCAACAGGATTTGCCTGCGCAACAGCCCGATCCAGACGCGCCAGGTATAAGCGCAGTTGTTGAAAATGAAGACCCGGAATCAGCCAACGAATTTGAACTAGATGAAGTGGGTGAAAAAATCGGGCTTCTGGTCGCAGCCCGCAAGCAAACCTTTTCCACGCAAGAAGAAATGCCATTTGCTTTTGTGGCGGGGAAGGCAATCACCGATCTTCCAAAAGATCTCTATATTCCCCCCGATGCCCTGGAAGTTTTTCTTGAGGCATTTGAAGGCCCGCTGGACTTATTGCTTTATCTTATAAAAAGACAAAATATTGATATCCTCAATATCAACGTTTCGGAAATTACCGATCAGTACATCGCTTATGTAGAACTCATGGAGGCTGCACAGTTTGAACTGGCAGCAGAGTATCTGGTGATGGCGGCGATGCTTGCGGAAATTAAATCACGCATATTGCTGCCAAGAACTGCCGATGAAGACGATGAAGAAGAGGATCCAAGGGCGCAGCTTATTCGTCGCCTGCAGGAGTATGAGCGCTTCAGAGAGGCAGCCGAAGCCCTCGATGAATATCCTCGCCTGGAACGAGACATACACCTTGGCAGTGCTGAAGCGCCAGTGCTGGAGCGCGAAATTCCTGAGCCGGAAGTAGAGCTGAAAGAAATCCTGCAGGCATTTGCCACAGTACTGCGCAGGTCAGATATGTTTGAGCATCATCATGTTCAACGTGACAACCTGTCAACCCGGGAAAAAATGTCACAAATTCTGTTAAGTATTTCAGACAATCAGTTTGTCCCTATGCTTTCCCTGCTAAGAAAAGAAGAAGGACGCATGGGTGTGGTAGTGACTTTCCTTGCGGTAATGGAACTTATCAAGGAGTCATTAATTGAAATTGCACAAAGCGAACCTTTTGCCCCCATCCATATTAAGGCACGAACATCATGAGTGAAGAATCTCAAAACCCGGAAGTTGAACCTGAGGTTAATACTGTTACCAAGCAAATTATTGAAGGTTTGTTGTTGGCTGCAGGAAAGCCGTTGCCAATTAGTAAAATTGCGGATGTATTCCCGGAGCATGCGCGCCCTGAAACGGAAGAGCTGCAAGCGGCTATCAAAGCTATTGAGCTGGATTGTGAACAGCGCGGCTTTGAATTAAAAAAAGTGGCCTCCGGTTATCGTTTCCAGGTAAAACAGGAATTTGGAGAATGGGTTGGCAAACTTTGGGATGAAAGGCCGCAGCGTTATTCCAGAGCCTTGCTGGAAACCATTTCTATCATCGCTTACAGGCAGCCAATCACCCGTGGCGAAATTGAAAAGATTCGCGGCGTAGCGGTCAGCACGAATATTATTCGTACCTTGATAGAGCGGGAATGGGTGAGGGTAGTAGGTCACCGCGACGTCCCCGGCAGGCCTGCAATGTATGCCACCACTAAACAGTTCCTGGACTATTTTAATCTCAAGAGTCTTGAAGAACTTCCACCCTTGTCAGAAATCAGGGACCTGGAAGACCTGGATCCGGAATTGTCCCTGGAAGAAAGTGCACCGGAAAGTCGGGTTCTTGAATATTCCGGTGCTGAAGATTATGAAGATGAATTTGACGTGCCTGATGAAGAAGAAGAGCGGGCTGCTGCTATCGGTACTCGCCCTATCGAAGAGATTCTTGGTATTCAGGAAGAAGAGCCTGAAGAAGACTGGGATGATGATTTTGATGAGGATCAGCCCGCGCAGAAGGCTGCGGAACTTTCAGACACTGTTCCTGCTGACCAGGATGCAGATCAAGCTGAGTCAGAGCATGTAGCTGGCGACGAAGAGAGTGACGCCCGGGAAAGTGAAGAAGATAGCGAAGAAGAAGCAGTCTTCTTTGCTGCAGAAGCAGAAGATGGCAATGACAGTGACGGGGAAGCAGACGACGAAAGCCCCGAATCCGATGTTGATAATAAAAACTTTCCCACAGACTAAGCAGGACAGTGGGGACATTTCGTGAGAAATCAAAGTGGACGAGAAACTTCAAAAAGTACTGGCCCGTGCCGGGTTCGGCTCACGTCGAACAATGGAGGCCTGGATCAGTGCAGGTCGTGTCAAGGTCAATGGTGTTGAAGCAAGCCTTGGTGATCGGGTTTCAGCCAGCGATAAAATCCTGGTCGATGGAAAAAAACTGGCAGCCAATACTGCTGTTGAAGTACCGCAGCGGGTTCTCCTTTATAACAAACCACTAGGTGAAATCTGCACCCGTAATGATCCGGAAGGCAGAAAAACGGTGTTTGACAAGCTTCCGGAGCTTAATCATGCACGCTGGGTTGTGGTTGGCCGTCTGGACATTAATACCAGCGGCTTGTTGTTATTTACTACCGATGGTGAGCTGGCCAATGGCTTGATGCATCCGTCTGCCCAGATTGAGCGTGAGTACGCCGTCAGGATTCTTGGTGACGTGACTCAGGAGATGATAGAAACCATGCACAAGGGTGTAGAACTGGAAGATGGTCTGGCCAGGTTCACAGACATCCAGTATTTTGCCGGAGAAGGCAGTAATCATTGGTACCATGTTGTCATCATGGAAGGTCGTAATCGTGAAGTCCGTCGTTTGTGGGAATCCCAGGGCGTTAAAGTCAGCCGTCTGAAAAGAGTGCGTTTTGGCAATATTTTTATTCCCAGCCAGATTACGGTGGGTCGCTTCTGCGAGTTAGGTGGAAAAGAAATCAAGGATTTATATCGCATTGCCGGTCTTAATTACCG
Source organism: Pseudohongiellaceae bacterium (assembly GCA_965661105.1). GTDB lineage: Bacteria > Pseudomonadota > Gammaproteobacteria > Pseudomonadales > Pseudohongiellaceae > Eutrophocola. Next base: position 22,137 of record CBFICR010000048.1, read on the forward strand.
GGGCGTAAAGAGCCCCTTGTTGCGCAGACCTGTGGCCGGCAAGAAATCACCAGGCGCTTACGGGCGGAAAAAACCGGCATCAAGACCGGGAAGGAAATAAGTTTAAGAGGCGGGAAAAAGGATAAAGGAAAAAGGATAAAGGTGGGCGGTGCAGGGAGGCGGTGGGGGATTGGAGACAAATAGACAAGAGGCAAGAGGCAAGCAACCCCTCTCTCAGGTTTCAATAGTTTTGTAGGTCGGATAAGGACCGCAGGGACGCATCCGACATGGCGACCTTTGGTCGCCTACTTGTAACTTGTAACTTGTAACTTGTAACTTGTAACTTGTGACTGGTCAGTACTGCGTGATTTCGAGCTGTTCATTTTCCAGCATCACGCGAATCACAGAATATCCGCTCAGGACTATTTCGCCTTTGTGTCGGTCCTGGCCGTCCTGGCAGAAATCAAACACATAGATGCGGGACAGGTATTTGCGGTTGTTAGCGGCTTTTGTGAAGGCGTATTTATTGAATGCCAGGGTGTCATCCAGCAACTGGATGTCTCTCTCCTGACAGTATTTTCTGGCAGAAGAAAGTGCTACGGCATGTTGCTCACTACTGCGCCACCAGTA
>CBFICR010000049.1:0-21994 GCA_965661105.1 Pseudohongiellaceae bacterium
AGAGAATGGTTGCTTGTCTCTTGCCTCTTGCCTCTTTTTTATAATCGCCTGCCGCTTCCCTGCACCGCCCACCTTTATCCTTTATCTTTTATCCTTTATCCGATTTTTTAACTATTCCTCCGCCTGCCATCCCCCACCAAGCGCCTGGAACAGCCCGGTAATAGTATTCAGACGCAGAAGTTTATTATCAAGATAGCTGTTACGTGTTGAAAAGAGTGTATTTTGTGCAATCAGTACTGTCTGGAAGTCGGCAACACCTTCCTGGTATCTGACTTCGGCAATACGAAACGCTTCTTCCGCAGCCTCCAGATTCTGAAATGCGACGACTCCCTGTGCTTCCAGTAATTCGATGTTACTTAATAACACTTCCACCTCGTTGAAGGCACCAATAACAGCACGGCGATAGTTGTTCAGGCTGTTCTCCATGGTGATCCTGGCCTGATCAATATTTCGAAAACGCTGACCATTATCAAGCAGCGTTTGTATCAGGTTGGCATTTATAGTCAGAATGGTATCCGGATCACTCACCAGTTCAGATAGAGATGTGCTTGAAGCATTAATGCCTCCTGTCAGGGAGATTTGCGGGAATAAATCAGTTTTTACAATATCGACACTGGCACGGGCACTGCGTAAATTGGCTTCAGCCTGAACCAGATCCGGACGTCTGACCAATAACTCCGAGGGCAATCCGGGTTTAACCAGGGGAACCTCAATAGACTGTAATGACTGCCCGGCCACATCAAAATTCTGAAGTGTTCTTCCCAGCAACAAGGCCAGAGATGAGCGAGTAGCCAGGTCATTCTGTATAAAACTTCGCAGGTTGTTGCGTTCCCGCTCAAGCGCGATCTGCTGTTGTAAAGCCTCAATAGGCACAGCAACACCGGCGTTAACTCGAGCCTGGGCAATTCTATAAATCGCTTCGGCATTTTCCACATTCTGCAACGAAGCCTCGACTTTATCCCGGGTCAATAGTAACTGAAAATAGGTAGAAGCTGCCGTTCCCAGAGTATTCAGCGCAACATCAGCAACCTGGGCCACGCGGAAATCATAATCTGCCACGGCCCTGTTATAGGTAGCAGGCTTACTGAGAATGTCGTTATAAGTGAAATTTGCACCCAGTCTAAAGGGCTCATTGGGACTGGAAGACGTGTTGACCCCATCTACCCTTGTTTCGTTATAACTGGCCCCGGTCCCAAGACTTACCAGAGGGGTTGGCAACAAGTTAAAGCCGGCTTCCCGGAGGGCGATCTGGGCAGACTCGAGATTACGGCGGTTATTCTCCAGATCCAGGTTATTTTCCTGAACCTGCGCGATAATTGTGCTTAGTTCTTCATCGTTGAAGGAATTCCACCAATCAGTTTCTGGCCAGATAGTGGCCTCTTCCACGACTGGTCCCTGCCAATCTTCGGGGACATCAGCCTCGGCCAGCTGAGGTAACTCGGTTAGCGTACAACTCGCAAGAGACACCATACAGGCCAAGGGAAATACAAAAGAACGAATCCTGGACATCATAAGTTACTCGTTCGCCAGTGCCACAACCGGATCAAGCTGTGCGGCTTTGCGGGCCGGCGCAAACCCAAAAACCAGGCCCGTGGCAGTAGCGCAACTAAACGCCAATATCATCGGCATGGCCGTGAACTTGATCGACACTTCAAAGAAAATAAGAATATAGCCAACGGCTACCCCGGTGATAACGCCAATAACGCCTCCCACACCGGAGACCACAATAGCTTCAGACAGAAACTGGGACATAATGTCCATTTGTCTGGCGCCAGTGGCCATACGAATACCAATTTCACGTGTCCTTTCAGTCACTGAAACCAGCATGATATTCATCACCCCGATGCCGCCAACAAGAAGGGAAATGGCGGCGACTGAACCCAGCAATATAGTGAAGGTATCCTGGGAAGCGGTGATGGTCTCAAGTAATTGTGCTGCATTAAATATACGGAAATCCTCACTGCCATGACGCGCAGTCATAAACTGAATAAGGTTTTGTTCTGTGGCTTCAATCTGGTCTACATCATCCACATAAACCGAGATACTGCGCGCATTACTTTCTCCCATCAACCGTAATGCCCCTGTTTTAAACGGCACAAACACCACATCATCCTGGTCATTGCCATTGGACGAAGCGCCTTTGGTGGTCATCACACCGATCACCAGAAAAGGAATGTTCCTGATCAGAATATACTCACCCAGCGGATCTACGCCAGGGGGGAAAAGCTCGTTGGTCACGGTGGCACCAAGCACCGCAACGGGGGTATATCGGTCACTGTCTTCGCGGGTAAAAAATATGCCCTTGGATAATGGCCATGCACTCAGATCAGGCATGGTCTCCGTGGTTGCAGTAACCTGGGTCGAATAATCCAGACGCTGATACCTGACAGTGTAGTTACTTTGTAATTCCGGCATGGCACCAAGCACATTGGGTAGCCCTTCAGTCAGGGCATCAGCATCTTCAAGCGTTAGTGTTGATGGCAGACTGCGACGTTGACCGGGTACACGCGCCGGTTGCAAGGTCAGCCTGTTGGTACCAATGGAAGAAATCCGGTCGACAATATCCTGACGCGCGCCTTCGCCAATGGCCAGCATGGCGACGACTGATGCTACTCCGATAACGATTCCCAACAGAGTCAGAATCGTTCTGAAAATATTGGCTTTCAGGGAACGCATTGCCATACGAATGGATTCACCGACACCGGCCATTGGTGAGGCCACTTTTCGGCTCAGGAACAAATCCCGCAGGGTTTTATTCTGTTTGGGGTCAACAACACCTTCAGCATGCCCGCTGTCTTTAATTATTTCCCCATCACGAAATTCAATGACCCTGTCGGCATGGGAGGCGACATCATTGTCATGGGTAATCAGGATCACCGTATGGCCATCACGGGCCAGACTTTCCAGCAATGCCATGACTTCGATACCACTCTGGGTATCCAGGGCACCGGTGGGTTCATCCGCCAAAATCACCTTGCCGCCATTCATCATGGCACGGGCAATGGAAACCCGCTGTTGTTGCCCCCCGGACAGTTGTGTCGGCCTGTGGTCAAGACGATCACCAAGACCAAGGGACGTTAACAAGGCTTCCCCACGCATGCGTCTCTCATTGTGATTCAGGCCGGCATAAATGGCGGGAACCTCGACGTTCTCTTCTGCGGTGGAGGAATTGAGCAGGTTATAACTCTGAAACACAAAACCAAATGCCTCACGGCGCAACCAGGCCAGACCATCAGCGTCAAAACTTTTGATGTCACGGCCGGCAAATAAATAGGTGCCTTTGGTAGGACGATCCAGACAGCCAAGCAGATTCATCAGGGTGGATTTACCGGAACCGGACTGGCCGACAATGGCAAGAAATTCACCAGGGTATATTTTAAGGTCTATGCCGCGCAGTGCATGGACTTCAACACCACCATCAGTGGCAAAAATGCGGTGGATTTTTTTGAGTTCAATCAGGGGTATGGCAACTTCACCACTCATTTCAGAGGTAATATTTTTGCTGCCAGAGCTGGCTGGTTCTTTAGTAAAATCACCAGCACCAAAGGTTGAATCAGGGTGAAGAGCGTCTGTGCTCAACGGAAGCCACCCATGGCACGGAACATTTCCCGACGATCTGTTTGACCGTCCTGTCCAGCTGCCCCTGGAATATTTTGTAGAATCCCGGCAACCACTTCGTCGCCTACTTCCAGGCCGGAAATGACTTCAGCGGCTATTCGGCTGGTGACACCAACCATAATTTCGCGCTCTTCAAAACTGCCATCGCTGTTAGCTACCTGAACCGTTGCCAGTCGTCTTGCAGGAGCTGCCTGGGGATTACCCTGCCCTGCACCGGGTCCTGGCCTGCCGGCGGCATTACCTGCCCCCCCAAAAGCAGCGGGTCGGCCAGCAGCTCCAGCAGCTGGGAAAGCGCCTGCGCCGCCAGCACCTGGCTGATCGATATAGGTTAACGCGCCGACCGGCACCGTAGGCACATTTTCAGCAGAAGAAGTGACGAAATAAACCTGGGCTGTCATATCAGAAAGTAAAGAGCCATCACTGTTATCAATATCAAACAGTCCGGTATATAGCACCACATTATTTTCAACTATCGGGGTAGGTAAAATCTGGCGCACAGTGGAATACCAGCGTCGGTTTCCTCCACCCAGCGTTGTGAAGTAGACCGGCATTCCCTTCCTGACACTGCTGATATCAGCTTCAGAAATTTCTGTTTCAACGGTCATGGTGCTCAAATCGGCAATACGTAAAATGGTGGGCGCTTGCTGGTTGGCGTTTATGGTCCGGCCTTCATTCATATCCAGAGATACTATCGTGCCTGCTGAGGGAGCATAAATTCTGGAAAATTCGAGTTGGGTCTCATCACTTTCCAGGCTGGCTTTACTCTGAATAATCTGTTTTTCCAGTTGAATCAGAGCGGCTTCTGCAGAAGCCAGGTTGTTAACGGCATTGTCATAATCCAGCTCACTGGTAGCGTCAGCCTCCATCAGGCGCTCCTGACGCCGGGCATTGGCACGGGCCAGTGCCAGGGAAGCATTACGGGCAGCAATCTGAGCTTCCAGAGCTTCAATACTGGCACGACTGGCTTCTACCCGGGCTAACTGAATACGGGCATCAATTTCAGCCAGTAACTGGCCTTCTTCCACCACGTCGCCAATATCAACGTGCAAGGTTTCCAGAATGCCATTAACCTGGGCACCGACGTCTACAAAGTCAAAGGGCTGCAAACTGCCAGCCGCGGTGATAGTGTTTTCAATGTTGCCTATTTGCACTGTCGCTATTAACGGCTGATTTGTGGTTTCCTGCTGGGAATTGGACTGCCAGTAATACCAGCCACCGGCACCACACAGCAGCAGTCCGATAGCAATAATCCAGAGCTTGCCACCACGTCTTGTTTTAACTGACGTTTCTGACTCTACTTCAATTGTATTCATTCAATTATTCAGCCGATTTTGAGATTTAATCAAGTCCGTGTACCCGCTTATAAACGCTGCAACAGATACCGGGTTTACCTGGTTTTTAAGCATTCACATTGTTTTCACAAAGAATATGTCGGGGATCGCCCAGTGTATCTTTTTTTGCCGCGTGAATTAAGAATTAATAAAGGATTTAGTGGAATGATTTCAGCAAGTTAGGAGCGCCGCACAAGACAAAAGCAGGGACAGTCAAGGCATTAACTGAGCCTGCAAAAATGCACTCTGCCAGAATCAGGTCTCGGAGGTGGATTCTTTGGTTTCCAGAGGGATAAACAGGCAAACACCCATAAATACCACCGTCATCACCAGCACCGTCACCATGCCGCCAGCCGTAAAGCCGGAAGAGATGAGCGTACGCACGGCGAGGGCAAAAAAGATGATAGAAACCACACTGGTATAAATGAGGTTCATTCTGAGTTCAACGCCACAACTCTGGCACACATGAGGTCGTTTCATCAACTTTGTCACTGCATCCATGGCTTCTTGCTGACACACTGGACATTGGTTGCTACTCATTTGCTATCCTCCCGGATACATCGATAAAATTGACCGCTCACGGGGCGCGGTACAATCTAGAACATAATTTAGCTATTATTACTAACTTTATGTTTTTATTGTAGTATTTTTTAGTTTTTTTAGCTATTGGTAATCCTTACCAGGTTTTCCAGGACTGATTTTGCGTTTCCGGAATCAATCGATGCTGCTGCAATGGCAACACCCTCGCGTATATCCTGGGCTTTTCCAGCGATCAGAAGAGCAGCGCCTGTCCCGAAAAGCACAACGTCACGATAGGCATCCTGTTTCCCATTAAGCAAGGCCGTCAGGCGCTCTGCGTTATAGCTGGCGTCTCCACCTTTCAAATCTTCCAGCGTGGCAATAGCCAGGCCTGCCTCCTGCGGTGACAGGCTAAACTCGGTGACCTTGCCGGCGCTGACTTCACAGATAAAGTTACTGCCCGTGGTACTCAACTCATCAAGATGATCGGCGCCATGAACAACCCAGGCTTTCTCGCAACCCAATTTTGCCAGCACTTCTGCCATGGGCCGGACCCACTCCCGGGCAAAGACACCGATTAAATATTTTTTAACGCCTGCCGGATTACACAAGGGGCCCAGGATATTGAAGATAGTACGAATGCCCATCTCTACCCGAACCGGCCCAACATACTTGAAAGATTCATGGTGACGCGGCGCCATCATAAAGCCAATGCCCGCTTCTGCAATGGACTGCTCTATGCGGGCAATGTCGGCATCCAGATTAACCCCCAGCGAGGTTAATACATCCGCGGCTCCTGATTTGGATGACAAGGCACGATTGCCGTGCTTTGCCACGGGAACCCCGCAAGCAGCAGTTACAATGGCCGTTGCCGTGGAAATATTCAGGGTACCGGAGCCGTCACCGCCGGTACCCACTATATCCATCGCGTCCGCAGGTGCCGTTACTGCCAGCGCCTTGGACCGGATAACGTCCACTGCGGCACTGATTTCATCGACATTTTCCCCACGCATGCGCAAGGCCACCAGAAAACCGGCTATCTGCGCTGGCGTGGCGCGGCCGGACATAATGATCTCAAATGCTTGCCGCGCATCCTCGAAAGACAATACCTGGGCTTGTGCTACTTTTCCCAGATAGGGTTTGAGTTCTGTCAGTGCTTCACTCATTACATCCGTCCTGCCATTAGTCTTGCCAGCTATTTTGCCAGCCATCTTGCCAGCTGTCTTGCCAAGAACAGGCCCGTTTACTTCATGCTTATGGCATTAAGGGTGTTCTGCATCAGGGAAGCGATAGTCATTGGACCAACACCACCTGGTACCGGGGTAATGAAGCTGCACTTGTCCTTGACGCCTGCAAAGTCAACATCACCGGTCAGACGCCAGCCACGCTCACGGCTGTCATCTGGCACGCGGGTAGTGCCCACATCGATAACCACAGCCCCTTCCTTGACCATGTCGGCGGTAACAAATTCAGGCTTGCCGATGGCAACGATCAAAATGTCAGCGCTGGCGCAGATTTCCTTCATATTAGTGGTACGGCTATGCACCATGGTGACAGTACAGTTGCCAGGGTTGGCATTGCGGGACATAAGAATGGACATGGGCGTGCCAACAATATTGCTGCGACCTACGACAACACAATGTTTGCCACTGGTTTCAATATTATTGCGCTTGAGCAGTTCCACAATACCATTGGGCGTAGCAGAAATATGGGTAGGCAGTCCGAGCATCATACGGCCCAGATTTTCCGGATGGAAGCCATCCACATCCTTGCGCGGATGGATAGTCTGGGTCACTTTGTCTTCGTCAATATGATCAGGTAGCGGCACCTGAACAATGAAGCCGTCGATATTGTCATCGTTGTTCAGTTTTTCAACCAATGCCAGCAATTCTTCCTCGCTGGTTTCTTCAGGCAGTTCGATAAGGGTAGAGTCAAAGCCGACGCGTTCGCAGGCCAGTACCTTATTGTTAACATAGGTTTTGCTGCCACCGTCGTTGCCGACAAGTACTGCGGCGAGATGGGGAACCTTGCCGCCTGCTGCCTTGATCTCATCAACCTTTGCAGCAATATCCTGTTTCAGTGCTTCGGCAGTAGCCTTGCCATCCAGTAATTCCATAGTGACCTCATTTACGCTCAGTAAAAAAGCGGCCATTTTACAGAATAAGGGGCGAGAAGTGGAGCTGTAAAAGCGTTATTCGGCGCTGGTAAAAAACCGGCTTACAGACGTGCGATGGCGTCCAGAATTATTCCTTCCGTGAGCAGTTGCGGCAGAACCTGCGCAGGTTTGGCGGGGTCGGACGGATACATCAGGTAAAGCGGAACGCCGCTGGTCTGAAAGCGCTTCAATACCTCGGTAATGGCAGGGTCATTATTGGTCCAGTCCCCTTTAAGATAGGCCACATCATTGTCAACCATGGCCTGCACAACGGTATCGCTGCTCAGGGCCACTCTCTCATTCACCAGGCAGGTTATGCACCAGGAGGCTGTCATATTAACGAAAACGGGGGTGCCGCTGTCGCGTAATTGCGCCAGGCGCGCATCACTGTAAATTTCAAAGCTCTCTCCTTCCCCCTGACTTCCCGCTTGTCCCGCCAATGTGGACTGCTGAGTCTGCAACATGGGCGATCCCAGTAATGAGAAAACACCCACCATGCAAAGTACAGCGACGCCCATTTCAAAATAGCGCCAATAGGACGTCGTTTGGCGTTGATATAACCAGGCCGCGACAGCAATGAATACACAGCTCAGTGCAACCAGAGCCATGGCATCCACCCCGGTCTGCCGGCCCAGCACCCACAACAACCAGACCGCTGTGCCGTAAAGGGGAAAGGCAAGAAACTGCCGAAAGGTCAGCATCCAGCTACCGGGTCTTGGCAGCATTTTTGTCAGTGCGGGGATAAAAGAGAATAATAAAAACGGCAAGGCCATGCCAAAACCAAGAGCGACAAATACTGTCAACGCAACAATCATTGGTTGCGTAAAGGCAAAGCCAAGAGCGGCTCCCATAAAAGGAGCCGTGCACGGACTGGCCACGATACTGGCCAGCACACCGGTAAAGAAAGACCCAGTATAACCTTCCTTGTCGGAAAGCCCGGACCCCAATCCCATGATGCCGGTGCCTATTTCTATAACACCGGACATGGAAAGCCCCATCAGGAAAAACAAATACACCAGTGCTGCCACGAACCAGGGCGATTGCAACTGGAAACCCCAGCCGATAAGTGCACCACCGGCCTGAAGACTTAAAAGGATTATCGCGAGCGTCAGAAACGACAGGATCACACCCGCGGCATAAGCCACACCATGGAGTCGTTGTTCACGCGCCGGCGCATTGGCATTACTGGCCAGACTCATTGCCTTGAGTGAGAGTACCGGAAACACACACGGCATCAGGTTGAGGACCAGTCCGCCCGTCATGGCAAACAGAAAAACCATGAGCAAGCCCATTTCTCCAGCGCTATTGACTGAACCTGCTGGCATCAGACCGTCAAGGTTTGCCAGTGTTACAGCGTCCGGCGAGCCTTCAAATTCATAAGCTGTTATCAGTCCATTCTGGTCTTCGACCAGTAATAAACCGCCCAGTCTTGAGGGTGGTTCGCGCAAGGCACGGGAATGGGCTTTCTGTGATAACTGCATACTGGACATCTGTGAGGTAATGTCCTGCTCAGCAATATAATCGACCATGCGATGGGTATCAGGAATAAAGGTAATGTTGCGGGCATCTTCGAAAATCGGATCGGTAGCCTGTACCAACAGATTAAGATTGCCCTCAGAAAAAGAGTAGGTGGCATCAAGCGCGATATCATCTCGTGGCAGACTTTCGCGAGTGCGGGCAAAACCATTTGCCCAGCGTGAATCTGTTGTAGCGAACCCGGCGTCGGAAACTGGAATAGTCAGGTTTACGGCGGCACCACCGGGAATGCATATCTCCTCACATTCCAGCCACACGGCATCTGCGCCAACAGTAAGCGAGCTGGCCGCGTAATCATCCGCGATGCTCAATTCTGTCAACAGAAAAATTTCACCGGTATAGCCAAAATCAACCAGATCAGCAGGTAATTCAAAACGCTCCGGCAAGGGCCAGACAATTTCTCCCGCAGTGACACCTTCCGGTAACTGCCAGTTGATTAGGGTAGGCTTGCCTGCATCACCGGGATTTTTCCAATAGGTGTGCCACTTTTCCATATGCACAAGTCTGAGGGCAACCCAGAGTGATTCCCCGGGCATCGCGGCTTCAGTTTCGGCAACCAGTTGTGCATCAACATGCTCGCCCTGAACAAGAGACGAAACACCCTGGGCAAAGACCTGGCCAGACATTGCAATGAGCAATACCGCAATCAGGTGACGAATGGGGTTTTTGCCAGAAAAAATTGTGTGTGGAAACATTTTAGCTCTCTATTTCTGCTCTATCTGCGCTACCTGCGCTTCCTGCACTTTCCGCAGTTCCTGTAAACCATTGCACCATTACTTTACTGACGGCTTCCGGCTTTTCCATGGTGACCATATGACCGGCATCACTAATTATCTCCAGATGGCAATGTTTTAAATGCGCGGCCATCTGCTGATGTTGCTGTGGTGGACTCCATGAATCTTCTTCACCCGCTATGAGTAATACTTCCTGTTCGATCCTTGCAAGGATTGCTGTCTGATCTTTTCTTCCCAACAATGCTTTTACCTGCCCGAAAAAATCATCAACACTGTTTCGCAGAATCATGGCATGAATCTCCTCAATCAGTTTTGTATCCTGATGCCTTGCCGGGTGCAGCATAGGTAAAGTCCAGGCGTCAGCCACTGCCTGCAGACCCTGCTCAACGGCCTTGTCCAGCAAAATCTGGCGTTTTTGCGGCTCGTCATCTTTTACCGGGTGTACACCTGAATCCAAGACCGCAAATTTATCAATTCTATTCCCGGCCAACTCCATTAATTCCCAGGCTACCCTTCCGCCCATTGAATGGCCGGCCACTGAAAATCGCTCCGGTGCCTGTTCGAGTACATACGCGGCCATGTCAGTTAAGGAATCAAATCCGCGAAATACCGGAATAATTACATTGGCAAAAGGGGACAGGGCTTTTTGCTGATCTACCCAGACAGCTTCATCACACATTAAACCGGGTAGCAGAAATAAAACGGGTTTATCAGTCATGGAAAGTTTCGCAGTAAGGGAAAGTCAGTTTCAGTGACTTTCATGGTTGCAGGATTTCCGCCTTGGTATCGCGAAGAATAGCAGTTATGGCAGTTCGGTCATTTTCTGACAGCCTGTCAAAGACATCATCACTTGTCTCACCAGCAAGTACCTGACGGATTTTTTTATATAGAAAATTTTTCACCTTGCCAGGCAAGGCATTGATGGCATCTGAATAAATCAGATAGCTCAGCGGATATTTGAATGTACGTTTATTTAAGTCAAGCTCACGCAGAGATCGCCCCTGGCTATCCACAGGGCCCTGTGACTGAAAATAGTCAGTAAAGCCTGATGTCCCGGCAACCGTATCAGTTAAAGGGACTTCATGCAGCATAAAAAGGGACTCCACCAGCGGGGTCACAAACTCTTCAAGCTCGTTGTCACTGATATCGCCCTGCTCATGAATTCTGGTTCGACTTTCAAAATTCAAACGCGACAGCTTGTTCTGCACTTCCACCTGATGCTCCAGGACCAACAGCGCCACTATATCGCTGCCACTACTGATATAGGGCGAAGCATCCATGAATTCTGACAGGTCCGTTTTATTGCCATTAGCTGCCAGGTCCAGATTTCTGAGTTTGCCAAGATCATCGATAACAAAATTACCCATAATTTCCTGGCTGCCATGGGTGCCGGTGACATAGAAACCACCCCAGCGCCGGTTTAACGGGGTACTGGTATCAGTAATGATGCTGATTTCATGGGTGACAATTTCACCATTTTCGTTAGCCAGTACCGAGCTCAGCAAAAAGCGTGGCACACCGCCACCAGTCATGGAGTAGGAATCATGACAACGCAAACACCGGTTCATTTCCCTTTCCAGACTGGGTCCTTCCGGGTCCTGGGAAAAAACCAGGAATACCGGCCCCAGGTTGGGATCCATTGTGGCAATTTCCAGGGAGCGACTGTTCTGGGTAAACGCAACATAGGTATCATCATTAAAGTAAAACGCGCGTGGTGTGGCGGCAGTCACAAAGCGGGTTTTCAGAGCCGTTTTGGAGAACACCAAAGCCTGTGAAGAAGCATCAATATCCAGTGCCTCCAGCAGTGAATCCAGATAGCCCCTGCCCTGGGCGTCGAAGGCAAGCGTTACTTTGCCACTGTCAATATCCGCCATCAGTTGCGTCACTCGATCAGTGAGCGGTGCACTGGCATAGTTCACCCCCGGGTAAGCCTGGGCATAGGAAAAAGCCTGAGCCAATACCTGCCCTGATAACAGTGACAAAAGCAGAGCCGACAAAAGCAGACGCCCGGTAAGTTTGCTTAACAGGGGGGGCATATTATTGGCTGACAGCCGGAGCCAGCCATTCTTCAAGAGTATATTCATGGGGCTATTATAGAGTGTTCCGCAAAATATTTGGACATTACTGCCTCCTTTCATGTTTATGTCCAGAAAAATAATCCACCCGCAAGGCCTCAGGGCAGTTAATTTTCCCCGCTAAAGGTGCTAAAATCGCCGGCCTTTGACACCAAGCAAGTCAGCAATAGGCTGTATTTTCTCGTTTTTTCAGAAAAAGTAACTAAGGAACTATCACCCATGTCGCAACCCTCAGATATAGAAATTGCACAGCAAGCCACTCCCCAGCCAATTGGCGAAATTGGCGAAAAACTCGAAATTCCACAGGATGCACTACTCCAGTATGGCCCTTTCAAGGCCAAAGTTGATTACGGCTTTCTGCGCTCCAAAAAAGATAACCCCAACGGCAAACTGATTCTGGTGACAGCGATTTCACCAACCCCGGCCGGCGAAGGTAAAACCACTACTACTGTGGGACTCGGTGATGCACTGAGCAAAATTGGCAAGAAAACAGCTATCTGTCTTCGCGAACCCAGCCTTGGCCCCTGCTTCGGTATGAAAGGTGGTGCGGCCGGTGGTGGTTACGCCCAGGTAGTTCCCATGGAAGACATTAACCTGCATTTTACCGGTGACTTTCATGCCATTGGTGCAGCTCATAACCTGTTGTCTGCCATGCTGGACAATCACATTCACCATTCCAATGAGCTGGGCCTGGATGTACGTCGCATTAGCTGGCGTCGTGTCGTAGATATGAATGATCGCGCCCTGCGTGATATCGCCCTGGCTTTGGGCGGACCAGGTAATGGTTTCCCCCGTCAGAGCGGTTTCGACATTACTGTTGCCTCCGAGATCATGGCAATTTTCTGCCTTGCCACTGATCTGGAAGATCTGCGTCATCGCATTGGTAAAATCGTTGTTGGCACGACTCGCGACTTGAAGCCCATTACTGCAAAAGATATCAAGGCCGATGGCGCCATGACGGCTCTGTTAAAAGACGCCATGATGCCAAACCTGGTACAGACCCTCGAAGGCACACCTGCTTTTGTTCACGGCGGCCCATTTGCCAATATCGCACATGGTTGCAACTCAGTCATGGCAACTACGGCCGGCCTTAAACTGGCTGACTACGTGGTTACAGAGGCAGGCTTTGGAGCAGACCTGGGCGCCGAGAAATTCTTCGACATCAAATGCCGCAAGACTGGCCTGAAACCCAATGCCGTTGCTATTGTCGCCACTGTACGTGCGTTAAAAATGCATGGCGGTGTGGCGAAAACCGAACTCAAGGGTGAGAATCTGGAGGCGCTGGCCAAGGGCATGTGTAACCTCGAACGTCATATCGGCAATGTCGGCAAGTACGGTGTACCTGCTGTTGTAGCCATTAACCGCTTTACCGATGACACAGATGCCGAAATTGAACTGATCCGATCAACCTGTGAGGGGCTTGGCGCCAAAGTAATCGCCTGTACTCACTGGTCCGATGGCGGAGAAGGTACTGTTGATCTGGCCAATGCCATTGTCGATATCGTTGATAATCAGGAAAGCAAGTTCACCACGCTGTATCCGGATGACATGTCTTTGTGGGAAAAAACCCGCACTATTGCCATGGAAATTTATGGTGCTGCAGATATCATTGCTGACGATAAAGTGCGTAAGCAGTACGATCATCTGCAATCCCTGTACCCCAACTTTCCGGTTTGTATGGCAAAAACACAGTACAGCTTCTCTACTGACCCCGCTCTGATTGGCGCACCAAGCGGCCATGTTGTTGCTGTTCGTGAATTGCGGCTATCAGCCGGTGCCGAGTTTGTGGTTGCCGTGTGTGGCGACATCATGATTATGCCAGGACTGCCAAAAGTGCCTGCAGCAGAAGGCATCTCTGTCAATGCTGAAGGTCAGATCGAAGGTCTGTTCTGATCTGACTGCTTTGTCAGTAAAAAACCGGCGCCCATGCGCCGGTTTTTTTATGCCTGTGAATTTTATTTTTTACACAAGGTTGGGAAATTTCCCAACATCAATGACACAAAAGTTTTGCGGGAATCATTGTTGACACTTGTACTGCCCTTTGCTTAACTGTTCCAAAATATAAAAACAATACCTGGCCGGAAAAGTACGTGAGCGCTATCGACAAGCTTTTGGGGGAAATAGACTTATTCTGCAAACAGCGGAAAATATCCAAATCCACCTTTGGCCTGCATGTAGTGAATGATGGAAAGCTGGTCAACAGGCTCAGGGACGGCAAGGGAATCACGCTAAAAACAATTACCCGAATTCAGGATTACCTGGACAAAAATACTGCACAGGGTGCCAGCCAGAATAGCAGTGAAGAAAATATCAATAATGAAAATGATGGGGGAAATATCATGCCTGCTGCGAAAAAAGCAAAAACAAAAATAACAAAAGCGAAAGTAAATCCCGGAACAACCAAGCCAGGTAACGAGAAAAAGAAGAAAAAAAGAGAGGATAAAACCCCTTTTCGCTTTTATGATAATCGCCAGAATTACCTCGCCTTTATCAATACCTGTAATGAAAAATCGGCCATTTCCCAGCGCATAGCAAAAGAATTTCAATATGTTCAGCCTACTGCACCGGCTTTTCGCATGTTCGATGCCGGCATGGGCGACGCCACTGTTTTATCTAACTGTATGCGCTACCTGCATCACAAACATCCGACGGTTCCTCACTTTATCGTTGCCAAGGAAATCAGCATGGAGGATGTCCGAATTGGCCTGGATAAAATGATAGATCGTTTTAGCGAACACCCTGCCACCATCCTTGTGCTGACCAATCTTAATTATGCAGAAGCCCCCAAGCTGATGCCTCGTGATGTACTTACCGCCAACGCGATGAACTGGCGCGAGGTAAAACTGGAGGGTACTAACGCGTATAATTATCGTGAACAACTGGAAAGCCTGCATGATATGTTTGCAGAGGGCTGGGAAACACAAACCAGCAAGATTTCTGGCAACCCGGTATTCAAGCGTCCATCGGTCGTCGTTATCTACCGTCAGGATCATCAGATATTGCTGGATTCAGTGATCCCACGCCCCGGCATTCAGAACTGGGATTATGACTTCATCCTCGCCTCACAGCCCTGGCGCGCCACCACATCGGCAAAGTTCAAGGCAGAAAAGATCATTGCGCCATTGGCTCGCTCACTGGCTCCTGGCGGCCGCCTGCTGGCTGTTCAATCCTGTGGCAAGGATCCAGCGGCTGAACTGGTCAAGCATTTCTGGCCTGATTTAAACCCTTTCCCGGTTACCCGACATGACATTCTCAAGGAAACCAAAAAAGTCCTTGGCCGTGATGCACGGGACTACAACATCAAGGAAATGTCAGACGCCCGCTCAATCGTGAAGTACAGAATGCATGCCCTGCCCTCTGAAATCGGTGGTGCCAATATCGGCACATCCACCCTGTTTGCTGCCTGGAATGCCTCTGTTTATGTAAATCAGATTGAGGATGAACGGGTCGAGGAAGTTATCAAAGCGGGTACTTATCTTGATGCGACGGCGAAAATCCTTAACAAGCATGGTGGACTCTGGTTCAACGACGAGACCTTTGTTATCAGTAAAGGTAAAAATTAACGTAAGTCACCCGTGTGCCCGGTACACAACGAAGGCAAAACCTTTCTCTTTGAGCTGGAGAGCCAGCCGGGGCAGAATTTTGACGGGAGTGTGTCCGGGCGCAATGGCAAGATCGCCTTCTGCGGTTGTGACCTGAAAGCATAGCAAGTATCATTCGCGCCTCAATTATTCGCCATTTTTTTACAATCAGGATATCTATTGAGCAAGCGCAAAATCCTCGTCACAAACGCTCTGCCCTTCGCCAATGGGCCGATCCATCTGGGCCATCTGCTGGGTTATATCCAGGCAGATATCTGGGTGCGCTTTCAGCGCATGGCTGGTAACAAGGTTTCCTATGTGTGTGCTGACGACACTCATGGCACAGCCATCATGCTCAGCGCTGAAAGAGAAGGCATTTCCCCGGAACAACTGATTGCCAGGGTAAACAAGGAACATGCCCGGGACTTCGCCGGCTTCCACGTTGACTTTGATATCTATTACACCACCCATTCCGATGAAAACCGGGCACAGGCCGAATTGATTTACCAGCGCCTGAAGGACGCTGACAAAATTGCCCAACGCTCCATTACCCAGCTCTATGACCCGGAAAAGGAAATGTTTCTGGCGGATCGTTTTATTAAAGGCGATTGCCCCAAGTGTGGCGCTTCTGACCAGTATGGAGACAACTGCGAATCCTGTGCCTCAACCTATGATGCTACTGATCTGAAAAACCCTTACTCCACCATCTCCGGAGCGACTCCGGTAAAAAAAGAAAGTACCCATTTCTTTTTTAAACTGCCCGAGTTTTCCGACATGTTGAAAGAGTGGACACGCAGCGGCGTGCTCGCCCCACAAGTTGCCAATAAACTGGCGGAATGGCTTGATGCCGGTCTTCAGGAGTGGGATATCAGTCGTGATGCACCCTACTTTGGCTTTGAAATACCTGGCGAAAGGGGTAAATACTTTTACGTCTGGCTTGATGCGCCTATTGGTTATATGGCCAGTTTCAAAAAGCTCTGTGAGTCACGTGACGACCTGGAATTTGATGACTACTGGAGTAATGACGCTGACAGCGAGCTCTATCATTTCATTGGCAAGGACATAATCAACTTTCATGCCCTGTTCTGGCCAGCCATGCTGGAGACCGCAAACTTTAAAAAACCGGATCTGATCAGTGTTAACGGCTTTCTCACCGTAAATGGCCAGAAGATGTCCAAGTCACGCGGCACTTTCATTATGGCACAGACCTATCTTGAGCATCTGAATCCGGAATACCTGCGCTATTATTTTGCCGCCAAACTCAGCAGCACGCCTGAAGATCTCGATTTAAACCTGGAAGATTTTGCCCAACGGGTGAATTCCGATGTGGTTGGGAAAGTAGTGAATATCGCCAGCCGTTGCGCAGGCTTTATCAACAAGAATTTTGCCGGCAAGCTGGGCACTACTCTTGCTGTTCCGGAATTGATAGCCGAGTTCCAAAAAGCCGGCGATGAAATAGCTGCACTGTTTGAAGCGCGTGATTTTTCCAAGGCCATACGACTGATCATGTCCCTTGCTGACAAAGCCAACCAGTATATTGCAGAGCAGCAACCCTGGGTGATCGCAAAAGAAAATCCGCAGGCAGAAGAAGTACAAACCATCTGTTCAACCGGTCTGAACCTGTTCCGCCTCCTGTTGATTTACCTGAAACCGGTATTGCCCGTTATTGCTGAAAAAGGCGAAGCCTTCCTGCAGATAGACCCCCTGGTCTGGGAAGATGCCCAATCTCTACTGACCAATCATGAAATTGGCCGCTTTGAGCCACTGATGACCCGTATAGAACTTTCAAAAGTTGAAGACATGGTGGAAGCCAGCAAGGAGAGCCTCGTGGCTGAAGAGAAAGCAGAAACCCCCACAGAAGCTACTGTTAATACTGATGCCGCGACAGCGCTGGGCAAAGATCCCATAAGCACGGAAATTGAATTCCCGGATTTCGCTAAAGTAGACCTGCGTATCGTCAAGGTATTACATGCTGAACACGTGGAAGGCGCTGACAAGCTTCTAAAGCTGACTCTCAGCCTGGGGCTGAACGCTGCCGGCGAAGAGGAAACCCGTACCGTTTTCTCCGGCATCAAGGCCGCTTATGACCCCGAAAAACTGATCGGCATGCATACTGTGATGGTTGCTAACCTTAAACCACGTCAAATGAAGTTTGGTTTGTCGGAGGGGATGATTCTGGCCAGTGGAGAAGCTGACCAGGTGTTTCTGCTGGAGCCCCACGAAGGCGCAGAACCCGGTACTCGAGTCACCTGATACTGGTACGGATAATCACTGGTGTGACATCTTTAAAGCCTGTAACGGGGATGCCTTGTTTTACCCTCAGTCGGTAATCATTGCCTTTCATATCATTCACTGCCAGAGAGAGTCGATAGGCTTTGTCGATATCCAGTTGCCAGAATTTCCAGGCGGCAGAATCACCAATAAGCAAGTCGGAAAAACTGATATCCAGCGTTTCCCCGTGAAACGTGAAGCAGAATTCAGACAAGGGTGTGCGCAATCCCGTACCACAGGCCTTCAAATAAGCTTCCTTGAGGGTCCACAAGTCATAGAATCTGTCATTCCATTGCTCTACCGGTAATGCCAGCAGCGCTTCTGCCTCTTTACGGGCAAAATAGCGCTCAGCAAGATTAACAATATCTGCTTGCCGGCTCAGGTACTCAACGTCTATTCCTACCGGTTCCACCTGCATGACCGCAAGGGCAATCAGTCCCCTGGTATGGGTCAGATTAAATTGCAGTGAGGTTTCAATAAGCAGTTCCGGTTTGCCGTTCCGGTTTGCACCAAATTCCAGGCTGCCAGGATCATCCAGGTCAAGGTATTGCGCCAGCACCCAGCGCACCAGGGCTCTGGTGACCAGAAACTGTTGTTTATGGTGAGTAAAACTAAAACGTTCATGCCGCATTACTTCTTCAGGACTGAGGAATTGCGCATATTGCTCCAAAAGAGCAGCATCCTGAATTTGCTGATAATTTACCAGCCAGAGATCAATATCATTACGAACAGCTTTCAGCATGGCGGGAGTCTCTCATTATTGGCATAATTCCGCTACTCAAAGCCACCTTCAACGGAAATTAAATATGAGACTTTTACATACCATGTTGCGCGTCACTGACCTGGAGAAATCCATCGACTTCTACACCAATATTTTCGACATGAAATTATTGAGGAAAAAAGATTTTCCCGAAGGCAAATTTACCCTGGCGTTTATCGGCTACGGTAGTGAAGAGGAAAACACAGTACTTGAACTGACCCATAACTGGGATACAGACAGCTATGAGCTGGGCAATGCCTATGGTCACATCGCCATCGGTGTCGATGATGCCTACAAGGCCTGTGCTGAAATTGAGGCCAAAGGTGGCGATGTAGTACGTCCCGCCGGCCCCATGAAACACTCGACCACAGTGATAGCCTTTGTAAAAGATCCAGATGGCTATATGGTCGAGCTCATCGAAGGAAAATAGGCGCAACTGGCGTGAACAATAATGCGCCAGAGCCAGCATCAACATGACCGATATTATTCTTATTCTTGTTGGCGCTATTCTCGTTAACAATTTTGTCCTGACCCAGTTCCTGGGTCTGTGTCCCTTCATGGGCGTTTCAGGCAAGGTGGAAACAGCCATCGGTATGTCGGCTGCCACCTTGTTTGTGCTCACGCTTGCCTCTGCCTGCAGCTATCTGGTTTTTCAATACCTGCTGGTACCTCTCGGCCTTGAGTACCTGAAAACCATAACCTTTATTATCGTTATAGCAGCGGTGGTTAGCATGACAGAAATAATCATGCATAAAACCAGTCCCCTGCTTTACCGCATCCTGGGTATTTTTCTGCCATTAATCACGTCAAATTGTGCAGTACTGGGCGTCGCTCTGCTCAATATCAACCAATCCAACACTTTTGCCCATTCGGTATTTTATGGTTTTGGCGCCGGCCTTGGTTTCTCATTGGTGTTGATTCTGTTTTCTGCCATGCGGGAAAAGCTCACCCTGTGCGACATCCCCGAACCCTTTCAGGGAGCCGCCATTGCCATGATTACAGCCGGCCTGATGTCCCTGGCATTCATGGGCTTTAGTGGTATGGTCTGATGTCGGCATCGCTCCCCCTGTTTTCCCTGCTGTTAAATCCCGTACTGGCTTTGCTTGGCCTGGGATTGCTTATTGGTGCGGTGTTGGGTTTTGTGGCAAGCAAATTCCGGCTTGAGAGTGACCCGGTGATTGAAAAAATTAATGACCTTTTGCCACAAACACAATGCGGCCAGTGCGGTTATCCCGGCTGCAGACCCTATGCTGAAGCCATCGCAGCCGGAGATGCAATCAACAAATGTCCACCTGGCGGTGCAACGACTATTAACCAGCTGGCTGACTTGCTTAATATTCCGGTACTCCCCCTGGATGAAAATTACGGACAGCCTGAAATAAAAAAAGTGGCATTTATTCGTGAAGCCGAATGTATTGGCTGCGCAAAATGCATACCCGCCTGCCCGGTGGATGCCATACTGGGCGCGCCCAGGTTTATGCATACGGTTATTGAAAGCGAGTGCACGGGTTGCGATCTGTGTATTGAACCTTGCCCGGTAGACTGCATTGATCTGGTACCCGTGGAAACCCATGCGCCCCCGGCCAGGACTATTGAAGAACTCAATAACGAAGAAGTACTGGCCTGTATAAATTGCGGTTTGTGTATTGAGCAATGTCCGGTTGATATCCTGCCCCATGAATTGTACTGGGCCTGTCGCGGCAATGATCTTGGCAAAGCTGAATCACTGAAGCTGATGCATTGCATTGAATGCGGCAAATGCGACCGGGTCTGCCCGAGCAACATTCCCCTGGTGGAATACTACCAGGCCACCATGCTGGAATTTAATACACAACAAAATGACAGGACGCAGGCTGACAAGGCAAAACAGCGTTTTGAATTACATCAGCAGCGAATGGAAAAGATTAAAAGCGAAGAAGAACAGCGCCGGCAAAAACGTGCTGAGCTGGCCAAAAAAGGCCCACAATCAAAAACCAAAGATACCATCCTGGCCGCGCTGGAACGGGTTAAATCGAAAAAAAAACCAACTGATCAGAACAAGCCGTAATAAAGACTTAAAAAATACCCCAGGCCTGCCGAGAAAGACAACACCAGCCCACCACAAAGAATTTTCTCGGCCATTACAGGTTGATCGATAGTTTCCAGCTTTGGCCCCAAAGGCGCAAAGTACAGGTATAAAAAGCCGGCAACAAAGCCACCGAGGTGGTTTGAAATCCCTATATTTTCAAATACAAATATCTCTAACGTAAACTGCAAGGCCAGCAACCACATCAATGAATTTAAAGTGACTGCATTAACACTTCCAGGGAGAAATTTTTCATATTTAAATTTTAAACAAAGATAGGCGCCCCATAAGCCATATATCCCTCCGGAGGCGCCTGCACCAAATTCATCATAGGAAAAAAGGAAAAAGGTAAAGAATCCACATAGTGTGGAAAGAAAGAAAATATTAATAAACCTGAGTGATGAAACCGTCTTTTCCAGTACATCGCCAACGGCAGCAAGAACCAGCAGGTTCATAAAAAGATGGAAAAAATTAGCATGAATAAAAGCCGATGAAAATATTCTATAGATTTCAAAGTTTTCAAATACTCTGTTTGACCCTCCACCCTCCAGCACAAAACCAAAGTCATCACCAAAATCAAACTTTCCGGAAGTAGATAAAAAATAGATAGACAAGAAAAGAATAAATAACAGTGTTGTTACTACTCTAATTTTTTTTTGATGTGAAATTGAAAGTTTGTTTATGGAGAATTTTTCATCGCTACCTGGTCTTTTGTCAATCTCATCGGCTATAAGCCCTTTAAAAACCTCAAATTCTTCCGGCTGGCGAAAACACTGTTTGTCTACAAACATTCTACTATTATTGGTTATACCCAATATCAGTCCCAAAACATTCCTTCCGATGCTTATTGGTTCTGATGAATAGATATCTGATATGGAAACAACTTTTTCGCCGAAAAAGAAATTGGGCAGAATAAACCTGCCGTTTGTACATTGGATTTTTAGTTGATTGGAAAAATGGGACTTCAGCAAGCGACGGAACAATACCAAGATTAATACACTATAAGAGAATAATAAAAAAAAATATATTTCTTTATATTCGTTGAAGCTAGCAGAAATTTTATTTTCCGTAAACGAAATCAAAAGAATTAACGTCAGCGATAAAAAAACAAATTGAACGATGCTTTTTCTGCCCTTCGTCAAATTGAATTCGAAAGATATATCTTTTTCCATTATAAAAATATTCCCACCGAAAAAATGAGGGTTTGAAATTATCAAACCCTCCAATACAAATTTATTCAGTCGTTCAGATAGGCATATCCCCCGGCAAATGCCAGTCCAATCATTGCCGTAGCGGCTACCGGACTAAATCCAATAGCTGTTAATGCCGCTATCGTGCCCCAGGAAGTT